>NZ_SRUX01000017.1:0-180416 GCF_004791545.1 Mesorhizobium sp. M4B.F.Ca.ET.214.01.1.1 | reverse complement strand
CTTGAATTTCTCACAAGGGCAGATTTAGAAGCGAACTTCTTCGTCGCCAGCGGCGAGCCGCCCTCGTTGGTGAGGCGTATATAGTCGCCACCTCTTCATACTGTCAACAGCCTTCTCAGATGTTTTTGAACTTTTTGCGACAGAAGTTTCGGCCCCTGCCTGTTGATAGCCGGCTGCCCCTACGGAACGGGGATAACGCGGATGGCGGCCACCAGGGAGCCCTATTGCCGCCGCATTGCGGTTCGACACCGGCACCAACGAAGGAGGCGCCCGCGCACCCCCGCGCGAGGCCTTCTATAGGGACTGTGGGAAGACCAGTTATAAGAGACGCGCGGTTGGGGATTTCGGCCTAGGCTTGGCGTTTCGTTGACTTAAACCGCCGTGACAGGCAAGTGTCATGCGCACAACAAAAGCGACAAGCCGTTCCGCCCGGGGAAGAAGCAGCCTTTCTGGATGCCAGATACGGAAGATGTCATAGCCGAACTCGGCAACGAGCCGCCGCTGATCGCGGATGGCCGGAGCGGCCCGCCCGATCGGCGCGAGGTATCGGCGCGCTGGCTGTCGGGCACTTTTCTCACCGGCGTGACCTCCAGCGTCCTGATGGGCGTGGCGCTGTTCGCCGCGCTCGACGGGCGTCAGCAATTGGCGACGCCGCCCGAGATCGCCGAGCTCGCCCATATGGAGAACGGCGGCGATTCAGGCGAGATGGCCAAGACCACCAGGCTGGTGGCGCCGCGTCAGATCGCCAAGGCCAAGGACCGCCGGCGCATGGAAGTGTCGATGGTCACCAAGGTCGGCGACCGCGACGTCATCCACACCATGCCTTTCGTGCAGATCAAGATGGCGCTGGCCGCCGGCCACACGACCAACCGCCCCTACCCGCCCTTCGACCCGATGCAGGTGTTCAGCGACGACGGCGACGACAATGCCGGCCAGCCGGCGCCAGCGGCCGTCGCCGGCCAGATCTATGGCGCCAAGGTCGAAAGCGAGATGTCGCTGAAGACCGTCGATTTCCCGATCGAAACGGCGTCCTTCGACGAGAAGAGCGACCTGTCCGCCGACGAGGTGGAAAAGGTGGTGCGCGAGGCCGGCACCGATCTCAGCGACGGCGCCATCCAGGTCGCCTCCTTGCACTATGTCGATCCGCAGCGGTTCGGCGATGCCTTCGCCGAAAGCATGGCCGGCTCCTATGACGTGAAGATCGTGCCCGAGAATGTCTCGGTCTCGCCGCGCGTCGAGGCGGACGATCAGACGCCGGCCTTCGCCGAGGAAATCATCCCCTTCACCAAGGACACCGACATCGCCGAGGCCTTTGCTGATTCGGGCTATACCGGCGGCGACGCCACCGGCATGGCCGAGGCGATCGGCAAGCTTTTGAACGCCCCGGCGCTGAAGGCCGGAACCGTGCTGCGCGTCGGGCTCGAAATCCATGGCGATGCCGCCAAGGTGGTGCGCACCAGCGTCTATGACCGGACCCAGCACATCGTCACCATCGCGCTCGACGATCGCGGCCAGTACGTGCCGGCGCAGGAGCCCGAGCCCAATCCCGAACTGCTGACCGCATTCGACGATTCGCCGCCGGTGATCGTGCGCGGCAACCTGCCCAACATCTATGACGGCATCTACCGCGCCGCCTATTCCTACGGCATGTCGAAGAAGCTGACCCAGCAACTGGTCAAGCTGCTCGCCTCGGATGTCGACTTCCAGTCGCGGCTCAGCCCCTCGGACAGAATCGACGTGCTGTTCTCGCAGCCGGACGGCGACGACCAGGCCTCCGACGAATCCGAATTGCTCTATGTCTCGGCGACCTTCGGCGGACAGCTGCGCAACTTCTATCGCTTCCAGATGCAGGACGGCAGCACCGACTATTTCGATGAGAACGGCTCCAGCGCCCAGCAGTTCCTGCTGCGCAATCCCCTGCCGGCGGGAAAATTCCGCTCCGGCTTCGGCGCCCGCCGGCATCCGATCCTCGGCTATGTCCGCATGCACACCGGCGTCGACTGGGCCGCCCCGATCGGCACGCCGATCATCGCCGCCGGCAACGGCACCATCGAGAAGGCCGGCTGGGCCGGCGGCTATGGCAAGCAGATCATCATCCGCCACGCCAACGGCTACGAAACCTCCTACAATCACCAGACCGCCTTTGCCAAAGGCATCGAGCCAGGCGTCCATGTCCGCCAGGGCCAGGTCATCGGCTATCTCGGCCAGACCGGCCTCGCCACCGGCCCGCATCTTCACTACGAGCTGATCGTCAACGGCACCAAGGTCGATCCGATGCGCGTTCGTCTGCCGGTCGGCAAGGTGCTGAAAGGCGACGACCTGGTTGCCTTCAAGCGCGAGCGCGAGCGTATCGACGACCTGCTCAAGCAGGAAGACAACAATCCGCTCAAGGTCGCCAGCGCCAAGGTCGAAGGATAGGTTGGCGAGCGAATCCGCCTGTCGCCCGCGACGAATCAGTTTCGTGGCGAATCAGCCTGTGGATCATCCGCTCGGCGTGGCCACGGCAGCGCCTGGCCGGAAACCGTCATCCAGGCGATGACGGCCGCAAGCAGGCAGAGCAGCGTGGTGACGGCGGCGACGGCCGCGAAGGCCGCGTCGCTGGCGGCGAGCCTTGCGGCTTCGAGATCCGATGCAAGCCCTGCCGGCGCCTGTTGTCCGAAACCCGGAATGCCGGGCGCAGCGCCGGTGTTCAGTGCGTAGACCCAGGCCGCGAGCGAACCCATCGCCGCAACCGCGATCAGGCCGCCGATGCGCGAGACCGCATTGTTTATGCCCGAGGCGGCGCCGGTGTCCTTGTCCTCGACCGCCGTCATGATCGCGGTCGACAGCGGCGACACGACCAGCGCCATGCCGAGCCCCATCAGCGCCATCAATGGAAAGGTCCCGGTCCAGAAATTATGGATGCCGGCATGGGTGAGCAGCGCCAGCCCGGCAAAGGCAAAGGCAACGAGCAGGCTGCCGGCGGCGATCGGGAATCTCGGCCCGATCTTGTCCGACCACTGGCCGACAGGTCCCGACAGCAGCGCGATCGATGCCGACAGCGGCACGAAAATGAAGCCGACCTCGGCCGTGCTCAGCCCCCAGCCGGCAATCAGCAGCATCGGCAGGTAGAACAGATTGGCCGACAGCGCGAAATAGAGAAAGAAGGTCGCGAGATTGGCGCCGGCGAAGGCGCCGATCCGAAACAGCGACAGGTCGATCATCGGCTCGCGATGCTGGCGCTCGAAGAAAACGAACACGACAAGCAGCACCAGGCCGGCTGCGATGCTCGGCCAGGACATTTGGCCGCCGCCCTCGGCGCTCATCGAGGTCAGGCCGTAGGCCAGCAATCCGAACGCCAGCGTGGCGAGTCCGGCGCCGCCGAGGTCGAGGCTGCGCTTTTCCGTCGCGTCATCGGCCGGCACCTTGGCCAGGAGAAGATAGATCGAGATGAGGCCCAGCGGCAGGTTGATGGCGAAGATCGCTCGCCAGATGCCATTGCCGAAGGTGGACAGCACGAGGCCGCCCAGAACCGGACCGAGCGCGGTCGTCAGCGCCGAGGCCGCGGCCCAGACGCCGATCGCACGGCCGCGCTCCTTCTTCGGATAGGCCTTGGCGATGATGGCGAGGCTGCCCGGCACCATGATGGCGGCGCCGATCCCCTGGATGGCGCGGAAGCCGATCAGCACGCCGGCATTGGGCGCCAGCGCGCAGGCCAGCGAAGCGGCGATGAACAGCGCAATGCCGGTCACGAATGCGCGCCTGAGCCCGAACCGGTCGCCGGCGGCACCGCCTGCCAGGATCAGCGCCGATAGCGTCAGCGCATAGGCGTTGGAAATCCATTGCACCTCGGCCAGGCTGGCGCCGAGATTTTCCCGCAGCGCCGGCATCGCGATGGCCAGGACCGAGCCGTCGATGAAACCGAGCGCGGACGCCAGGATCGCGGCGATCAGCACGAACTTGCGCTGCGCCTGCGGGCAGAACGTGCCGTTCGCACGCTGCGCGGTCGAAAGCGAATCGGCGATGTTTTCGTCCGAAGCTGACATGACAGCCTGCTTAGCTCTGCGGTGAGGTCGCGGCAACAAGCCACAAGATTGCTGTTCTTGAAACCAGATTGCGCTGGCAGGACGGCCAGGAGGGCCGGCACTTATGATGCAAACGAAGCGTCGCGTGCTAGGTTCCGACCCGCCAACCGAACCAGCGCCAAAAGGGGAAACCATGAAGCGACCGCTCGAACCATCGGCAGAAGGACGCGGGCGCATCGTTGGCATAACCGACGGCGTCTTCGCCATCGCGCTGACCTTGATCGTGCTGGAAATCAGGGTGCCGCCGCATGAAGCGGTGCATTCGGAAATCGAACTGCTTGCCGCGATTGCGGCACTCGCCCCGCGCTTCCTGACCTATGCGCTGAGCTTCCTGACCCTGACCATCTTCTGGTTCGGCCAGCAGGCGCAGCATGGCCTGATCGCAAGATCGGACCGGCGGCTGGCAACGCTCAATCTCTGCTTTCTGGCCTTCATCGCGCTGCTGCCGTTCTCCACCGACCTGCTGGCCGATTTCCTCGAATACCGGGTCGCGGTGCTCGTCTACTGGCTGAATCTTCTGATGCTTGGCGTGACGCTTTTCGCCAGCTGGTGGTACGCGCAAAAGAATGGCTTCATCGCCGAGGAGGTCGACGCGGACACGACCCGCACTGTCTATCAGCGCATCATCAAGGCGCAGATCCTGTGGGCGGTCGGCGCGGCACTTTGCCTGTTCAGCCCGCTGCTCAGTATCGCGTTCATCCTGCTGGCGCAGCTGGTGTATGCCGCCGCGCCGCGCGCCTCACTGCTGCGTAAATTCATCGGTTGAGGTCCCGCCGACATCGATGATCGTGGGTCCGCCGACGAACTCCACGGTGACGCCCGGTGACACCAGCTTGGCAAGTTCCCGCGCATCCCAGTTGGTCAGGCGCACGCAGCCATGGCTTTCGGTCTTGCCGATCTTGGACGGGTCGGGCGTGCCGTGGATGCCGTAGGTCGGCTTGTCCAGCGCAATCCACACCGAGCCGACAGGCCCGTTCGGCCCCGGCGGAATGGTCAGGATCTTGTCGTTCTGGCCCTGCTTGAAATTGATGCTCGGGTTGTAGGTGTAGTTCGGGTCGAGCGCGATACGCGACACGGTGTGGATGCCCGACGGCGATGGCGTGTCGGACGAGCCGATGGTGGCCGGATAGGCGGCGACCAGCTTGCCCGCAGCATCATAGGCGAAGACTTCCTTCTTGCCCTTGTCGGCCACGATACGGGCGACCGGCGTCGACACCAGCCTGCCGAAATTGGCAACCTTGATGATCGTGCCGGGGCGGTTGAAATCGAGGCCCTGATTGATCGACTTCAGATAGTTCTCGTCCATATGGAAACGCTCGGCCAGCGCTTCGGTGACGGAGGTGTAGCCCATGCGGTCGAGCTGCGCCTTCTGGCTGTAGTCTTCCGGGATCGACGCGACGTAGGGGCCGGCCGCGTCCTCGGGCGTGATGGTGTAGGAGGCGAACGCATCGCCGCCCGACTGCGCCAGCGCCGACTGAATGCCGACGGCGTCGGTCGAGCGCAGATTGCTGCCGGTGATCTCGTTGTAGGCGGCCAGCGCCTTGTCGACATTGGAGCCGAATCGCCCGTCGATCACGCCCGGCGACGCGCCGGCGCGATCGAGCAGCACCTGCAGCGCCGCCACATCCTGGCGCGCGCCGAGCGACAGCGACGGGTCGACGGTGGCCTTGCCGCCGGTGTCCGGCGGCAGGGAAGCCTGCGTATCCGGATTGGCCGGCTGGTTCGGGTCGATCGACGCCTCGTTCAGCGGTTGGCGCTTGACGGTATTCGGCTTCGGCGCCTCCGGGTAGGTGGCGGTGTTGCCTTCATCATCCGGCACCGGGGGAAAGGCATCCACGGAATTGTCGCCATAGGGATCGTATTCGTCGGCCGGCGGCGGAATCACCCTGCCTTCCTCGTCCAGCTGCCTGCGGCGGAAGCGGGCCATGTCTTCGGGATCGTCGAGATAGTAGCGGTCGTCATCCTCGACCGGCGCGCGGCCGAGCTCCTGCATCCGCAGCTGCCGGCGCAGCGCCCTGCGATCGAGCCTGGTGCCCGGTGGCTGGATAGCGATGACCTTGCCGGTATCTGCATCGACTATGACGCGGTTTCCCCTGGCGTCGTAATAGACGTCGATGTTGCCGTCCTGGGCGAGAAGGATGCCGCCGGGAGCGCGGGCCTCCCTTTCCGCGCCGTCGCCACTCGGCGCCGCGAACGCGCCGGAAGACACCAATCCGGCGACAACAGCCGAAAGGCAGACGATCGTGCGCAACATTGTGGCCAACTCTCCGGTCCGTAATTGCCGCCGCGCGGCATGTCCCTTTGTGGCGAGCCCTTCGCCAGCAAACCATTTACCGAGCTTAAGGTTCCAACATGAACCGGGCATGAAGATGGCGGACTGCCGGCTGCTACAGGCCCAATTCCCTGCGTGTCTGTCTCGTCAGCTTGAGGACGACCAGGCGGTGACTTTCGCCGAGATAGTCCTTCAGCGCCGCATCATCCATGCTCTGGCTTGTCTGGCGCTGGATCCATTTCATGCCGCGCGAGGCAAGATAGGGCGCGGGCCTGCAGCCTGGCTGCTCCTTCAGCACGTCATAGGCGATGTCGGAACATTTGAAGGTGACGAAGAGCTGTTTGCCCTCGTTCCAGCCGCCAATGGCAAACACCTTGCCGCCGACCTTCCAGACGTGAGCGCCGCCCCACTGGACGACATGGGTCGCCCGGGGCAGCGAGGCGCAGAAGCTGTTGTAGTCGTCTAGCGTCATGCGGGCCCCGCCATTTCAAACAAGAAGAACGGCGAAGCCCATTCAGGCTCCGCCGTTCCGGTAAGGCAAGGCGGTTCAGGCCGCCGCCTCGGTCGCCACGACCGTCGGCTTCGAGCGGAAGTTCAGCCGGTCGGAACCTGCGGTGACCTTGACTGTCGAGCCGTCGAGGATCTCGCCGAGCAGGATCTTCTCAGCCAGCGGATCCTGCAGCTCCTTCTGCATCACCCGCTTCAGCGGCCGCGCGCCATAGGCCGGGTCGTAGCCTTTGGCCGCCAGCCACTCGATCGCGTCATGATCCAGCGACAGCGTGATCTTGCGGTCGGCGAGCAGGTTCTCCAGCCGCTTGAGCTGGATCTCGACGATGCGGTCCATGTCCTGCCGGCGCAGCCGGTGGAACAGGATCACCTCGTCGACGCGGTTGAGGAACTCCGGCCGGAACGAGGTCCTCACCACGCTCATCACCTCGTCGCGCACGGCATCGACATCCTGGTCCTCGCCGAGGCCGACGAGATATTCGGCGCCGAGGTTCGAGGTCATGATGATCAGCGTGTTGCGGAAGTCGACCGTGCGGCCCTGGCCATCGGTCAGCCGGCCGTCGTCGAGCACCTGCAGCAGCACGTTGAAGACATCCGGATGCGCCTTCTCGATCTCGTCGAACAGCACGACCTGGTAGGGCCGCCGCCGCACCGCTTCGGTCAGCGTGCCGCCTTCCTCATAGCCGACATAGCCGGGAGGCGCGCCGATCAGCCGGGCGACCGAGTGCTTTTCCATGAACTCCGACATGTCGATGCGCACCAAAGCGTTTTCGTCGTCGAACAGGAAATTGGCGAGCGCCTTGGTGAGCTCGGTCTTGCCGACGCCGGTCGGGCCGAGGAACATGAACGAGCCGATCGGCCGGTTCGGATCCTGCAGGCCCGCGCGAGCGCGCCGCACCGCTTTCGACACCGCCTGCACCGCTTCGCCCTGACCGACGACCCGCTTGCCGATCTCGTCTTCCATGCGCAACAGCTTGTCGCGCTCGCCTTCCAGCATCTTGTCGACCGGAATGCCGGTCCAGCGCGACACGATATGGGCGACGTGGTCGGGCGTGACCACTTCCTCGACCATGCCGGCCTTGCCGTCCTGCGTCTCGGCCTCCTTCAGCTTCTTCTCCAGCTCCGGGATCTTGCCATAGGCAAGCTCGCCGGCGCGCTGGAACTCGCCCTTGCGCTGGGCGATGGCCAATTCGTTGCGCGCCTCGTCAAGCTGCTTCTTGAGGTCGGCGGCGAGGCCGAGCTTCTGCTTCTCGGCCTGCCATTTCGAGGTGAGCTCGGTGGACTCCTCCTCCAGCCCGGCAAGCTCCTTTTCCAGCCTGGCGAGCCGGTCCTTCGAGGCGTCGTCCTTCTCGACCTTGAGCGCTTCGCGCTCGATCTTGAGCTGCATGATGCGGCGGTCGATCTCGTCCAGCGCCTCCGGCTTCGAATCGACCTGCATTCGCAGCCGCGAGGCGGCCTCGTCGACAAGGTCGATCGCCTTGTCCGGCAGGAAGCGGTCGGCGATATAGCGGTTCGACAGCGTCGCCGCCGAGACCAGCGCCGAATCGGAGATGCGCACCTTGTGGTGCTGCTCGTACTTCTCCTTCAGTCCGCGCAGGATCGAGACCGTGTCCTCCACCGTCGGCTCGTTGACGAACACCGGCTGGAATCGGCGGGCCAGCGCCGGGTCCTTCTCGACATGCTTGCGGTACTCGTCGAGCGTGGTCGCGCCGACGCAGTGCAGCTCGCCGCGCGCCAGCGCCGGCTTCAGAAGGTTGGACGCATCCATGGCGCCGTCCGCCTTGCCGGCGCCGACCAGCGTGTGCATCTCGTCGATGAACAGGATGATGCCGCCGGCGGCGGCCGTGACCTCGTTGAGCACGGCTTTCAGCCGCTCCTCGAACTCGCCGCGATATTTGGCGCCGGCGATCAGCGCGCCCATGTCGAGCGCCATCAGTTGCTTGTCCTTTAGCGATTCCGGCACGTCGCCATTGACGATGCGCAGCGCCAGGCCCTCGGCGATCGCCGTCTTGCCGACGCCAGGCTCGCCGATCAGCACCGGATTGTTCTTTGTGCGGCGCGACAGCACCTGGATGGTGCGGCGGATCTCGTCGTCGCGGCCGATGACCGGATCGAGCTTGCCGGCGCGAGCGTCGGCTGTCAGATCCCGCGCGTACTTCTTCAGCGCATCATAGCCCTGCTCGGCGCTCGCCGAATCGGCGGTGCGGCCCTTGCGGACATCGTTGATGACCTGGTTCAGCGCCTGCGCGGTGACGCCGGCCTTGGACAGGATGTCGGCGGTCTTGGCCGACTTCTCCATGGCGAGCGCCTGCAGCAGCCGTTCGACGGTGACGAAACTGTCGCCCGCCTTCTTGGCCAGGTCCTCGGCGGTCGCGAACACCTTGGCCAAAGGCTGCGCCAGGTAAAGCTGGCCGTTGCCGCCTTCCACCCTGGGCATCGCCTCGAGCGCCGCCTCGACGCCCAGCTTGACGTCGCGGGCATTGCCGCCGGCACGCTCGATCAGCGACGCGGCCAGGCCCTCGTCGTCATCGACGAGCACCTTCAGCATATGTTCAGGCGTGAATTGCTGGTGGTTGCGCGAGAGCGCCATTGTCTGGGCGGACTGGATGAAGCCGCGCACGCGCTCCGAGTATTTTTCAAGGTTCATATCTGTCTCCTTCCATCACCGGCCCGCTTTGCGGCACCGGATCAGATTGCGGTGACGGACCCGCTCATTCGAGCCGGATCCTGTTCACGCGAGATATGGTGAAGGGGCACAGGGCTCTCAAGGCGTCCAGGCGGCGCGGGATGCATATTATTCCAGCGCCGCGCAAAACGAAAACGGCGGAGATTTCTCTCCGCCGCTTGATGACCTGAAAACCGGACCCGTTCAGTTGTTGACGTCGGCAGCAACCGGATCGCTGGAGGCGCCGTCGGCCGGCGCCGGATTGTCCTCGGCCGGTGCGGCATTGCCTTCGACAGGGGCGGCATTCACCGCTTCGGCACCGGCATTGTCGCTGCCGGTTTCCACCTGGCTATCGGCCTGGTCGGCACCGGTTTCGTCGGCATTGCCGCGTGCACGGCGCGGACGGCGCTGGCGGCGCGAGCCGCCATTGTCGGAGGCCGCTTCGTTGCGCTCTGCCTGGGCAGCGAGAGCCGCCGGCGAAAAACTGTCGAACAAAGGTGCCTGCTCGGCCGCGACGGCCGGCTCCGCCGGGGAGGCGCTTTCCGGCTGCGCCGGCGCCTCGTTGCGGCGGTTCTGGTCGAAGCGCTGGCCGCCATTTTCGCCGCGCTGGTTATAATCACCGCGCTGGCCGTTCTGGCCGTAGCCGCCGTTCGGGCGGCGGTCGCGGTGGCGCCCGCCATTGTTGTCGCGCTGGCCATTGTCACGGCCGTCGCGCCCACCGCCATCGCGGCTGCCGTTGTCCTGGTTGAAGGCCAGTTCGCCTTCGATCACCGGCTGCGGCCCGCCGCCATGGTTGGCCTGCGCAGCCGGGGCTTCCGCGGTATTGCTGTTGCCGATGTTGTTGTCGAACTCGTCGCGATCCTCGTCCGCATCGTCGTCGAAATCGTCGCGGTTCTGCTGGACGTTCTGGATCGGCATCTGCGCCTGCGCGGCGGCAATGATGCGATTGTAGTGCTCGGCGTGCTGGAGGTAGTTCTCCGCCATCACCCGGTCGCCGGAGCTTTGCGCGTCACGGGCGAGTGCGGCGTATTTTTCGGCGATCTGCTGAGCCGATCCGCGGATCTTCACGTCCGGGCCGTTGCTCTCGTAGTTGCGCGTCAGGGGATTGGGGCCCTTGCGGTTGTTGTTGTTGCCACCGCCGCCGCCATTGTTGTTGCGACCGCGCATGCGCCTGTTCTGCTGTTGTGGCCTCATTCGACTCTCTTCAGTGTGAAATTTTCGAAAACTTTTTTACGAACGGAGGCGCTCATGCAGCCAGCCGTTTCGTTTCTTCACCGGCGTTCGCCCGCATCAATTGCGTTGGCGCCACGTGCCATCCTGTTCCGGTTACATCACTTGCCGGACGATTCCCGCACGAAGCATTGGCGTCGATTGCGCAAGAAGGCAGCTATTTCCAAGGAAAACCGAATCGCTAAGAGCACTGCCTGCTTCGTCTCATCCGGTTACTTCGACCCTAGCTGCATTCCCGGGCATTGCCAAGCCCTATTTCGCACTGCATCAGGGGTTTGCGCGTTCGAACACCAGAACCCTGTCGTTTCCGCCGAGGTCGCAGAACATACCGGACAACCGGTAGCCGGCTGCCAAGAAGATGTCCGTGACTTCGTTCCGTTGCGTGTGGCCGATCTCGACCGCAACCCTGCATTCGGCTTCCAGAAACCTTGTCGCCTCAGCGGCGATGATCCGGTAGGGACCAAGACCGTCCGCGCCGCCATCAAGGGCCAGATGCGGATCGAAATCGCGGACCTCGTCCTGCAGATTTCCTATGTCTCGACTGAGTATATAGGGAGGGTTTGCGGCAATTACATGGTACCGGCCGGAAACTTTTGCAAACCAGTCGGATTCAAGCGTTTCGAACCTGTCGGCCAGGCCCAGTTCGCAGGCATTGCGCATGGCGGTGGCAAGCGCGCCCGCGGCAATGTCGACACCAGTGGCGACAGCGCCGGGAACGGCGCTGAGCAGGGCCAGCGCGATGGCGCCGGTACCGGTGCCGAGATCGAGGATGCGGCATTCGCCAAGCCGCTCCGCTGTCGCCCTGGCGAAGGGTAGGATCGCCTCGACCAACGTCTCGGTGTCGGGCCGCGGCTCCAGCGTTTCGGGTGAAAGCCCAAGCCGCAGGCCGTAGAACTCGCGAAACCCGAGGATACGGTGAACCGGCTCGCCTGCGACGCGCCGTCGCAGGGCCACATCGATTGCCGCAATCGCGTCCTCCCGCACCGTTTGCGACGGCTCGGCGATGGCCTGGGTGCGGGTCGTTCCGGAAAAATGCTCGACCAGCAGCCAGGCATCCAGCGCCGGATCGGCCACGCCGGCGGCGGCAAGACGATGACGCGCCTCCCGCAGCAGCGGCCCGAGCGTGCCGGGCAAAATGTCAGCCATCGAGGCCGATGTCGGCGAGCAGCTTCGACTGGTGGTCGGCGATCAGCGCATCGACGACCTCGTCGAGCTCGCCCATCATCACCCGGTCGAGCTTGTAGAGGGTGAGGTTGATGCGATGGTCGGTGAGGCGCCCTTGCGGAAAGTTGTAGGTGCGGATGCGCTCCGAGCGGTCGCCCGAGCCGACCTGCGACTTGCGCGATTCCGAACGCTCCTCGTCCGCCTTGCTGCGCTCCATATCATAGAGCCGAGCGCGCAGGATCTGCATGGCCTTCGCCCGGTTCTGGTGCTGCGATTTCTCCGCCTGCACCACCATGATGCCGGTCGGCAAATGGGTGATGCGGACGGCCGAATCGGTGGTGTTGACGTGCTGGCCGCCTGAACCCGAGGCCCGCATCGTGTCGATGCGGATGTCTTCGGCGCGGATTTCGATGTCGACCTCTTCGGCCTCCGGAAGCACGGCGACGGTCGCAGCGGAGGTGTGGATGCGCCCGCTGGCCTCGGTCGCCGGCACGCGCTGCACGCGATGTACGCCGGATTCGAACTTCAGGTGCGCGAACACGCCCTTGCCCGAGACCGTAGCGATGATTTCCTTGAAACCGCCGGCATCGCCGTCGCTGGCCGACACTGTCTCGAACCGCCAGCCGCGTTCGGCGGCATAGCGCTCATACATGCGAAACAGGTCGCCGGCGAAAAGAGCGGCTTCATCGCCACCGGTGCCGGCGCGGATTTCGAGGATGGCATTCTTGTCGTCGGCGGCATCCTTGGGCAGAAGCAGGATCTGGATATCCTTCTGCAGCGCCTCGATGCGCTCCTCCACCCCTGGCAGATCCGCCTCGGCGAGCGCCCGCATCTCGGCATCGGTGCCCTTGTCGGCGAGCATCGCTTCGAGGTCGGCCTGCTCGTGCTCGGCCAAGCGCAATTCCCTGACCTTGGCCACCATGTCCTGCAACTCGGCATATTCAGATGCCATCTTAACATAGGCATCCGGCGCCGGGCCGGCCGACATCTGCGCTTCGAGCATCTCGAAACGCTTGACGACTTGATCCATGCGGTCGCGCGGCAGGTTGATCATGGCGGATTCTATAGCGGAATGGAGCGGTCGTCGGCAAAAGCCTGCAGCAGCGCCCGCATCGGCAGCCCTTGCGCCGGCGCCATCAGATTGTCGGCGAAGAAGGCCTGCAATTCGTCGAGCGGCAGTTCCGTCAGCATCGCCTTGACCGGGCCGATCGAGGCCGGCGACATCGAGATCGAGCGGAAGCCGAGGCCGATCAGCGCCATCGCCGATATCGGTTTTCCGGCGAGTTCCCCGCACAACGTCACCGGCGTGTGGTTGCGGGCGCCGGCATCGGCGATCTGCTTCAGCACCCGCAGGAACGGCGCCGACAGCGTGTCGAAACGGTCGGACAATTGCGTGTTGCCGCGATCGACCGCCATGACGAACTGGAACAGGTCGTTGGAGCCGACCGAGACGAAGTCGACCGCCTTCATCAGCTCGTCGAGCTGGAACAGCAGCGACGGCACTTCGAGCATCGCGCCGAGCTTCAGGCTGGTCGGCAAGTGGTGGGCAAAGCGCGACAGATGCCTGACCTCGCGATCGATGATCTCGCGCGCCTGGGCGATCTCGCCGAGTTCCGTCACCATCGGCAGCATCAGCTTCAGCTCGCGGCCGCCGCAAGCTTTCAGCAAGGCGCGGATCTGCGTCCTCAGCAGGCCCGGGCGATCGAGGGTGAGCCGGATCGCCCGCCAGCCAAGCGCCGGGTTCTCCTCCTGCAGAGCGCCCTTGAAGTAGGGCAGCACCTTGTCGCCGCCGATGTCGATCGTGCGGAAGGTCACCGGCTTGCCGCGCGCCGCTTCGAGCACGTCGCGGTAGAGCCGCTCCTGCGCTTCGGCGCGCGGGAAGGTCGAGGCGACCATGAATTGCAGCTCGGTGCGGAACAGGCCGATGCCGGCCGCGCCAGACTCGGCAAGCTGCGGCAGGTCGACGGCGAGGCCGGCGTTCATTAGGAGGTCGACCGCAACACCGTCCTTGGTCACCGACGGCTTCTTGCGCAGCTCGCGATAGACCTCCTGCCGGCGGGCGCGGAAGCGCACCTTCTCGGCATAGGCGGCCTCGAGGTCGGGCTGCGGCCTGAGATGGATCGTGCCCTCTTCGCCGTCGACGATGATGGCATCGCCGTTTTCCGCCATCGAAACGGCGCCCTTCATCTGCCCGGCGACGGGAATGCCCATGGCGCGCGCCACGATGACGACGTGGCTGGTCGCCGCCCCATCCTCCAGCACCACGCCGCGCAGCTTGTCGCGCGGATAGTCGAGCAGCTCGGCGGCGCCCATCGAACGGGCGACGAGGATGGCATCCTTCGGCAGCGACGCCGCGACATCCTCCGGCCCGCGCCCCATCAGCTGGCGCAGCAGGCGGTTGGCAAGGTCGTCGAAATCGCTCATCCGCTCGCGCAGATAGGGGTCGGTCATGTGCAGCATGCGGGCGCGCATGTCGCTCTGCACCTTCTCCACCGCTGCTTCCGCCGTCAGGCCGTTGCGGATCGCTTCCTCCAGCCGGCGCACCCAGCCGCTGTCGTTGGCGAACATGCGGTAGGCCTCGAGCACCTCGCGGTGCTCGCCCTCGAAGGCGACCTCGCGGCGCTCCAGCATGTCGTCGATGGACAGCCTCAGCGAGCCGAGCGAGGCCTGCAGCCGGCGGACTTCCTCCTCGCTGTCCTCGTTGAACAGATTGGTGACGACGATGCGCGGCTCGTGCAGCACGACATGGCCGAGCCCGACGCCTTCGTTGAACGAGAGGCCAGTGAAGCTGACCGGGCGGCGGAGGTCGAGCTCCAGGCCCGGGCGGGTCAGCCTGGCGAGATCGCCGGTGGCGATCATCTCGGCGATGACCATTGCCGTCGTTTCCAGAGCCTCGACTTCATCGTCGCGGTAGTGGCGCATGGTCTTGTTCTGCACCACGAGCACGCCAAGCGTCCGCCCTGCCCTGAGCACTGGCACCCCGAGGAAGGAGTTGTAGATCTCTTCGCCGGTCTCCGGCAGGTAGGCGAAGGCCGGATGCTCCTGCGCGTTGGAAAGGTTGAGCGGCCGTGCGCTGGCGGCGATGGTGCCGACGAGACCCTGGCCGAGCCGCAACTGCGCCAGGTGGACGGCGTTCGGATTGAGACCTTCGGTGGCGTAGAGCTCGAGCACCGAATCGGCGCGCAGCACATAGAGCGAGCACACCTCGGCGACCATGTTGGAGGCGATGTCGCGCACGATGCGGTCGAGCCGCTCCTGCGGCTCCAGCGGCTCCTGCATGAGCTCGCGGAGCCGCTTCAGCAGAACGCGCGGGCCACTGGCCGTATCACGCATCGCGGCTTCTTCTCCAATAGAGTCCTTGCCGGCGCAGTTTCCGCCGCGCCCGGCACTCACGCAACAACTGATTCAGTCTTGCTATTGCTTATCCAGACCGTAGACGGAATGCAAAGTGCGAACCGCCAATTCGGTATACGGACCGTCGATCAGTATCGAAATCTTGATCTCGGAAGTGGTGATGGCGCGGATATTGATCGCCTTGTCGGCCAGCGCCTTGAAGGCGGTGGCGGCGACACCCGCGTGGCTGCGCATGCCGATGCCGATGACCGACACCTTCGACATGCCGGCTTCCGACTGCACCACGTCATAGCCGACATCGGCTTTCAGGCGCTCCAGCACCGCAAGCGCCTTGTCGACGTCGCCCGACGGCACCGTGAAGGTCATGTCGGTGAACTTGCCGTCCTCGGAGATGTTCTGGACGATCATGTCGACATTGATGTTGGCTTCGGCCAGCGGCCCGAAGATGCCGGCGGCAACGCCGGGGCGATCGCCGACGCGGCGCAGCGAAATCTGCGCCTCGTCCTTGGCGTAGGCAATTCCGGTGACGACCTGCTGTTCCACGATCTCTTCCTCGTCGCAAATAAGCGTTCCGGGCGGATTGAGCAAATCCCCCATTCCGGGCGCGTCGGGATCGTCGAAGGACGACCGCACGAAGGTACGCACCCTGTGCACCATGGCAAGCTCGACCGAGCGCACCTGCAGCACCTTGGCGCCGAGCGAGGCCATTTCGAGCATTTCCTCGAAGGAAATCTTGGCCAGCCGCCGCGCCTTCGGCTCGATGCGCGGATCGGTGGTGTAGACGCCGTCGACATCGGTATAGATGTCGCAGCGGTGGGCCTTGACCGCCGCCGCGATCGCCACGGCGCTGGTGTCGGAGCCGCCGCGGCCGAGCGTTGCGATGCGGTTGTCCGGGCCGATGCCCTGGAACCCGGCGATGACGGCGACCTGGCCCTCGCCGAAGCGCTTGATCAGGAAGCCGCCGTCGATGTCGAGAATGCGCGCCGCGCCATGCGCGTTGTCGGTCTTGATCGGGATCTGCCAGCCCTGCCAGGAGCGGGCATGAACGCCCATGTTCTGCAGCGTGATCGCCAGGAGACCGGCCGTGACCTGCTCGCCGGAGGCGACTACGGCGTCATATTCGCGCGCGTCGTGCATCGGCGAGGCCTCGCGCGTCCAGCCGACCAGTTCATTGGTCTTGCCGGCCATCGCCGAGACCACGACCGCGACCTCATGGCCGGCGTCGACCTCGCGTTTGACATGGCGCGCCACGTTGCGGATGCGGGCGATGTCGGCGACGGAGGTTCCGCCGAATTTCATCACGATGCGCGCCATGGAAACGAAATGCCTTTGACTGGATGCTGGGCCGTGGGGCCGAAAAACACGCCGGCCCAGGCCGGGTGCTGAATGCGCGGCCTCCTTAGCCAAATGATCAGGATTTCGCAAGCGATGGCGCGCAACAACGATTCCCGCTGAAAATATCGGGGTTGCTGACAGATTTGAGCACCAGGTCATGCGATAGATGAGCCTGGAAGCCCGACAACGAGGAGGATAGATGGCCGAGACCCTGGAAATCGTCACCTTCCGGCTGAAGCCCGGAGCCGAAGCGGGCTTTGTCGCCGGCAACGGCCTGCTCAGCGACTGGCTGGCGCGGCAGCCCGGTTTCCTCAGCCGCTGCCTGGCCAGGCAGGACGACGGCGGCTGGGTCGATCTGGTGCGCTGGCAGAGCCGCGAGCAGGCGCTTGCCGCTGCCGGTCGGATCATGGCCGAGATCGGCGATTGCCAGGCGATGCGGGCCATCGATCCCGCCAGCGTCGACATGAAGCATCTGGCGGTGGCGCTCGCCGTCTGACCTTGATCCCGCTGCCGGCGAATTCCTGGCCTGCTGGTACGCCGATCCTCATTCCAGCCGCGCCGCGCTTCGCCACAGGCCGGGGTAGTCGAGGACGAAACCAGCCGGTGAAACTTCCAGGATCGCGTTGTAGCCGAACATCGGCGCATCATAGCCGTAACGAGTATCGTCGAGCCGCCAGTAGCTCTGCTCGAGGCGCATCAGCCTGAGTTCGGGAAAGGCCAGATAGGCGGCCGGCGCGGGCGTCGACATGCCGACCCCGAGGTCGAAGCGGCGGATCGCCAGGAGGTTCGTGGCGGGCGTGAAGCCGAGATCGACGTCGATCAGGCCGGCGACCTCCGCCTGGCCGGCGCCGTTCAGCGTCCAGCCGCCATCGGCAAGCCGCTCGATCTCAAAGTGCAGGGTTTCCGCGCCGAGAAAACCGTCGACGCGCGCCGAGCGCGTCCGCCAGCCGGAATCGCAGTCGGCTTCATAGGCGAGGCTGCACGGCTTGCCGTTATGGACGAAGAGCGCATGGCCCCTGAGCTTCCAACCGTCGTCCGCCTCGGAAAGCAGGCAGGCATCGTGCCCTTCCAGCTCGAGCCGCCGCCATAGGATCGAAGTGTGCGGGCGCATGATCACGCTCCTGTTTGAAACATCATGCCTCATCATTCGTCCGTCAGGGCAATGCCGTTGCCGTTGCGGGCCGACGAAACTGCCATGTGCTGACAGAACGCCTCCGCCCGACCGCCGGCGCGCGCAGACTCGCTGTTCGCTCGTGGCAGCAGTCGAAAAAAGCCGCCTTGACATTCGCGGCCCGGCAACCGACTTCCTAGCACTTTGATTTTGCGCATGATCCTTTCCGAAAATCGAATGCGATTTTCGGGGTCATGCGCCAGGAGATCCGCCCATGCCAGAGCCCCGACGGTCGACGATCGATGCCGGAGAAGTGGAACGCTTTTCCGCGCTGGCCGCCGAATGGTGGAACCCCAACGGCAAGTTCCGGCCGTTGCACAAGTTCAATCCGGTGCGGCTTGGCTATATCCGCGACCAGGTGGCGGCGCGCTTCGGCCGCGATCCGCGCGCGGCCAGACCGTTCGAAGGCCTGCGCTTCCTCGACATCGGCTGCGGCGGCGGTCTGCTGTGCGAGCCGATGGCGCGGCTCGGAGCCGAAGTGGTCGGCGCCGATGCCTCCGCCACCAACATCGAAGTGGCGAAGCTTCACGCGGCCGAGGTCGGCGTCAGCGTCGATTACCGCGCCACCACGGCTGAGGACCTCGCCGACGCCGGCGAGACATTCGACGTCATCCTCAACATGGAAGTGGTCGAGCATGTCGCCGACATCGACCTGTTCGTGGCCAAATGCGGCCAGATGGTCAAACCCGGCGGCATCATGTTCGTCGCCACCATCAACCGCACGCTGAAGGCGCTCGGCCTCGCCATCATCGGCGCCGAATATGTGCTGCGCTGGCTGCCGCGCGGCACCCACCAGTTCGGCAAGCTGGTACGGCCGGAGGAACTGGAAAAAGCCCTCGGCGCGGCCAGCCTGACCATCATCGATCGCACCGGCGTCGTCTACCATCCGCTGGCCGACCGCTGGCAGCGGTCGAAGGACATGGACGTCAACTACATGGTCTTGGCCGAAAAAGCCTCGGTCTGACCTCGCCCTGTCAGGCTGCCTGGCTCCGCATCTTCAAGCTCGTCTGGTTCTGCGCCTTTGTGGTGATGAACACGCCGATCGTGATGATCACCGCACCCATCCACGTCAGCAACTGATAGTGCTCACCAAGGAAAACCGTGCCGGCAAACAGGCCGACCGCGGCCGCGACATAGCCGATCTGGCTGAGATAGACCGGACCGCCGACCGCTTGCAGCCGGAAGAAGAAGGCAAACATCGCCGAGGCCGACGCCACCTGTCCGGCGACCACCAGCGGCACGCTGCCGAGCGGAGCGAATGCCTGCCAGCCGAATAGCGTCAGAATGCCGATCAGAAGCAGGGTCGCCGAGGCCAGATGGCTGCCGACGGCAAGCTCGATCGGACCGGTGTCTTCGGGCCAGTCGACGGTGCGGTAGATGTTGCCGGCAGCGAGGCTGACCGGGATCAGCAAACCGACCGCCACCCAGAAGAACTCGGCCGGCTGGCCGGCCTCGCCGCGCGTGACCGCCACCATCACCGCGCCGACGAAGCCGACCGCGATGCCGACGACACCGAGCAGGTTTGGCCGCCTGACGCCGAGCAGGATCGAGAACACCAGCGTGACGACGGGCGAGAGCGTGAACATGATGCCGGTGTAACCGGCTCCCAGATGCGGGATGGCCGAGAACATCAGCAAATTGGGGACCGCATAGGACACGGCGGCGGTGACGAAGAAATAGCGTAATTTGTGCGCCGTCAACCGGATGCGTTCGCCGCGCAGCAGAAGCGCCAGCAACAGCACGCCGCCGGCGCCGAGCGAGATGACGAAAGCCCAGACCATGGCCGGAACGCCGGCCGCCGTCGCCAGTTTGCCGAACGGCAGCGTCAGGCCGAGCAGGCCGCCGGTGACGACCAACAGGCCGGCCGCCGAATCCCAGAGAATTTTCATCGGATGGTCCCGTCGTTCAATCGCAGCGCTTGGCCGCTATTGTGTTTTGCGATAACATAGTGCAAAGATTCTTTATGTCAAGATACTTTTCGGTGAGATAGATGGATCGGGCGGCAAGGGCGATCGAGCAGTGGCAAAGGGAACGGCCGGATCTGGACGTCTCGCCTATGGCCGTGATCGGACGGCTGAACGAAGCCGCCTCGCTGATCTCGCGCGAGCGCCTGGCGCCGCTGTTTGCTCGCTTCGGATTGCAGCAAGGCGAGTTCGACGTGCTGGCGACCCTGCGCCGTTCCGGCACGCCCTACGCCTTGACGCCGACCGATCTCTACGAGGCGACGATGGTGACCTCGGGCGCCATGACCGCCCGGCTGGACCGGTTGGAGAAGGCCGGTTTGATCGAACGCGCGCCGCATCCAAGCGACCGCCGCGGCGTGGTGGTGCGGTTGACCGAAAAGGGTTTGGCCTTGACCGACGAGGCACTCGCCGCCCATGTCGCCAACGAACATGAAATCCTCGCCGGACTGACCGCGCCAGAGCGGGAGACACTGGCCAGTCTGCTTGGAAAGCTGATCGGAAGCCTGAGCTGAATGCTCAGTTGCGGTCGTCGGGAAAGCTGGGGATCGGCATGAACTCGACGCCATCCTCGACCAGACTCTTTGCCTCGTCGACCGTCGCCTCGCCATAGATGCCGCGCGGATCGGTCTCGCCGAAATGGATCTTGCGCGCTTCCTCGGCGAATTTGTCGCCGACATAGTCGGCATTCTCGCGCACCTTCTCGGCCATTGCCTTCAACTGCGCCAACGCCTGCTTCTGCGCCTCGCCCATGGCGAGCGCGATCTTTTCCTGCTTGCGCCCGGTCGAGACGGCCGGCGCCATCAGCGCCTTGTCGACCTTGTGCGAGCCGCAGTTCGGGCAGTCGACGAACCCGCGCTTCTTCTGGGTGTCGAAATCGTCGTTGCTCCGGAACCACGCCTCGAATTCGTGCTCATGCTCGCAGATCAGGGAGAAACGGATCAAGAGGCGGCACCCCTGAGGCGGGGCGCCTCGCCGGCATTGACCGAGAACTCGCGCGCATTCTTGAGATTGGGGATCTTCCTGCGCGCGGCAAGCGACTGCGCCGGGTCGATCTCGGCGACGATCACCGCCGGCTGGTCGTGCGCCGCTTCCGCGACAATGCGGCCCCACGGGTCGACGATCAGCGAATGGCCATAGGTCTCGCGACCGTCCTCGTGCAATCCGCCCTGAGCAGCGGCAATCACATAGGCGCCATTCTCGATGGCGCGCGCGCGAAGCAGCACATGCCAATGCGCCTCGCCGGTCTGCCGGGTGAAAGCGGCGGGCACCGACAACAAGTCGGCGCCGGCCAGCGCCTCGGCGCGGAAGAGCTGCGGGAAGCGCAAATCGTAGCAGACGGCAAAGCCGAGCTTCGCGCCGCCGATCTCGGCGACGACAGCTTCGGTGCCCGGCTCGTAAGCGGCGGATTCGCGCCAACTCTCGCCATTGTCGAGATCGACGTCGAACATGTGGATCTTGTCGTAGCTGGCTATCGTCGCCCCATCCGGCGCGAACAGCAGGGCGCGGTTTGCCAGCTTGCCGTCGGCGCGCAGGATGGCGGTCGAGCCGATATGCAGGAAAATGCCGAGTTCCCTGGCCAGCTTCCTGGCGGTCGAGACGATGATGTCCTTGTCCTCGGAGGTGAAGGAAGCGGCACGCGCCTCCTTGTCGCGCACCAGCGCGCCGGTCATCTCAGGGGTCTGGACATAGCTGGCGCCAAGGCCTGCCGCCTCGCGCACCAGGCGCTCCAGATCGACCGCGTTGCGCTCCGGGCTCTCGCCCGAACGCATCTGCACCGCCGCTGCCTTGAAAACACCCATGGTCAAGCCCTCGAACCGTTGGCAAGCAACACATCGAGCCGGCCCTCCGCCTCCAGATCATGGAGGTCGTCGGAGCCGCCGACATGCGTGTCGCCGATGAAAATCTGCGGAAACGTGGTGCGGCCATGCGCCCGGGAAATCATCTCCTGGCGCAGTTCCGGCGAGAAGGAAGCATCATGCTCGGTATAGGCGACGCCCTTGCGGTCGAGGAGCCGCTTGGCTGCGGTGCAATAGCCGCACATCATCCGGGTATAGATCGTCACATCGATCATCAGTCAGCAATCCTGCCTCTGCATGCGCGCCTGGAGGCGCGTGGCGCTTCCGGGATAACGACATGCACGAAAACAACAATTCTCGCTTTATATAGTCGCGGACTCGTCGGCCCGAAAGTCCCCCGGCAAAACGCGCGCGAAGGTCAGCACGTCGACGGCTCCGGCGCCGCCCTTCTTCAGCGCCTTGGCCACCGACCTCACTGTCGCGCCGGTGGTGTAGACATCGTCGATCAACAGCACCCGGCGGCCGGCGATCTCGATCTCCGCCTCGGTCGGCACGCGGAAGGCGGCGCGCACATTGTCCTCGCGGTCCTGCCGCTCCAGCCCGACCTGCTGGCGGGTGAGCTTCACGCGCCTCACAGCCGAAGGCGAGAAAGGCAGGCCGCTGAGGTGCGATACCGCCCTGGCCAGCTCGGCCGACTGGTTGAACTGCCGCCTGAACAAGCGCCGCCAGTGCAACGGCACCGGCACGACGAGATCGGCCTCCGCGATCAGCTCGGCTCCGGCGCGCAGCATCCAGCGCGCCATCCATGGCGCCAGATCCGTGCGGTCCTGATACTTCAAGCCTTGCACCATCTGGCGCGCCACGCCGGAATAGACGACCGCGGCCCGCGCCCGTTCGAAGGGCGGCGGATCGGCGATCGCTTCGGCCGAGAGGAAGCCTTCGCCCATGTCATGGGTGAACGGCGTGCCCATCACCGCGCACCAGGGCCGTTCCAGCAGCCTGAGCTTCGGCCAGCAGGTCCCGCACAGCACGCCGGGCTGCGAGACATGGCGACGGCAGCCGGCGCAGACCGGCGGAAACAGGATGCGCGCCGGCAAGGCCAGTGCCCGCCGCGCGATGGTCCCGAGTTCAACGGTCTTGATCTTCGGCATTGGATCGGCCACGTGGTTTCGTCGCCGCTCCACTATAATCGGAGCGCGGAAAACAGGAACCTGCCCGTTGCAGCCTATCATCGACACCTCGCTCTGGCTGGCGCGCAAGCGCCGCGCCCTGGCCCACTCCGTGGGCGGCGCCGATTTCCTGATGCGGCGGGCAGCCGATGACCTTGCCGACCGGCTCGGCGCTGTCGAGCGCAGCTTCGGCAAGGCGGCCGCGCTGTTTTGCCAGACGCCGGCGGCAGCGGATGTGCTCGCCGAAAGCGGCAAGGCGGCGGAGATCGCGCGCGTCGAAGCGGACGCGGCTTTCCTCGCAGACAGGGCAGGCCTTGTCGCGCCGCTGGAGACGGTGCCGTTCGAGGCCGAGAGCCTCGATCTGGTTGTCTCGCTGCTGTCGTTGCAGGCGATGAACGATATTCCCGGCATGCTGGCGCAGATCCGCCGGGCGCTGCGGCCAGACGGGCTTTTCCTCGGCGCCCTGGCCGGCGCCGGCACGCTTTCCGAATTGCGCGAGAGCCTGCTCGCCGCCGAGACCGAGCTCTACGGCGGCGCCAGCCCGCGCGTCACTCCCTTCACCGATGTCCGCGACGCCGGCGCGCTGCTGCAGCGCGCCGGCCTGGCGCTGCCGGTCGCCGATGTCGAGACGGTGACGGTCCGCTACGACACTATGTTCGACCTGGTCGCCGACCTCAGAGCCATGGGCGAGACCAGCGCGCTCGTCGACCGCAGCCGGCGGCCCGGCACGCGAAAATTCCTCGCCCGCGCCGCCGAGATCTACGCGCAACGGTTTTCCGACCCCGACGGCCGGATCAGGGCGAGCTTCTCGATTGTATGGCTGTCAGGCTGGGCGCCCGATGCTTCGCAGCAAAAGCCGCTGAAGCCGGGCTCGGCAAAGGTTTCGCTGAAGACGATCCTGGAAGACCCGCAGTGGCGTTGAGACCGATCAGTGCTGGGCGAAGGCGTTGACGAGCTGGCTGTTGGTGTCGCTGAACAGCCACTGTATCGCATTGGCTGCCCTGCCGACGCCGCCGACGATGGCAAGCGACAGCACTGCGGCGATCAGGCCATATTCGATGGCTGTCGCGCCTCTCTCGTCGTGGACGAACTGTTGCAGAAGCTTTTTCATGGTCATCGATCCCTCTTGCCAGGACCATAGCTCCTACCTGTTAAGAAAGGTTAACGGCAAAAGCTTAACAGGCGGTGAAACGGGTCGTCTCTGCGAAATTTGTTAACTATATCAACACTCCCCGCTGCGCGAGCCGTCACTGCGGATCACGCAGACCGAACTGGGCAGAGGCTGCAAGACGCTGCGGCGCAGCGTATAGGTGTCGCGATGGCCGATCGTACCGGTGCTCATCGTGTCGACGCCGGCAAAACCGTCGCGGGCTGACCGGGTCTGGCTGTCGAGCAAAGGCGCGGCGATTAAGGCCAGCGCCACCGCGGCCGAGCCGAACAGAAGCGTGATGCGCAATATGCCCATGCCGGCATCGGCGGCGCGAAAGCCGCGCTCCGGCCGGATCGAGTCCCAGTCTTTGTCGAGGCTCATGCAATCGCTCCCCACGCGAATCGGCCGGGACCCGGCTTTGCCTCAATTTTCCACACCGGGATAAATCTTCCATTAACGCTGGCTAAAACCAGCGCCCAGGCTCTCACAGGAGGTCGATGAGGAACTGGATCAGCGGCGCGTCGGCCGGCGGCATCGGATAGTCGCGCATCTGGCGCGGCCGCACCCATTTCAGCCCCTGCCCTTCCCTTGGCTGCGCGATTCCGCGAAAGCGGCGGCAGACGAAGAGCGGCATCAGCAGGTGAAAATCATCGTAGCTGTGGCTGGCGAAGGTGAGCGGCGCGAGACAGGGGATGTCCGTTTCGATGCCGAGTTCCTCCTGGAGCTCCCGGATCAGGCACTCCTCCGGTGTTTCACCGGGCTCGACCTTGCCGCCCGGGAATTCCCACAGGCCGGCGAGTTGCTTGCCTTCGGGCCGTTGCGCCAGCAGCACGCGACCATCCGCGTCGACCAGCGCGCAGGCGGCGACGAGAAGCAGGCGCTTGCCGGCTGACTTGACCTCGCTCATGCGCCGGGCGGCCGACGATAGTGGTAGCGGTAGACTTCCTCGAAGCCCAGCGAGCGGTAGAGCCCTAGCGCCGGCGCGTTGCCGGCTTCGACCTGCAGCCAGGCCTCCCGCGCGCCGCGCAGCCGCGCCCATTTCAGCGCCGACAGGATAAGGTTGCGGCCGTGGCCTTGGTTGCGCACCGATCTGTCGGTGGCGATCTCGAACAATCCGGCGAGGTCGCCGTCATGGACGCAGATCAGCGTCGCCAGCGGCTCGTTGCCGTCCTCGAGCGCGAACAGCCCGGCCTCGGGCTGGATGGCGCCGATGATCTCCGACAGGCCTGGCCTGAGCGACACGTCCGAGCCGCTGACCTTCAGCGACGCGCCGATGAAGCGGCTGATGTCTTTCAGCGGAATCTGGTCCATGGCCGTGTCGAGCCGGGCGTCGGCCAGCGGCAGCCGCATCACCAGGGATTCGTCGAAGCTGCTCCAGCCTTCGCTGTCGAGATGTCTGGAAAGGACAGGGCCTGACAGCGGCGATATGCGGAACGTCAGCGGCCGGCCATAGGCGTCAAAACGCCGGCTGGCGCGGCCGATGCGCTCGGCGATGTGCTGGGTGTCGCCGGGGTCGAGCGGATTGACGGAGTTCAGCCGCTTGGCCGGATGCCCGGCCGTCAGCCGTACCACCCAGGTGCCGTCATAATGGACGGCGGCCGCCGGCCAGGCGCGGAAACCGGCCGCCTCGTAGCGGCGGACGGTCGCGAGCATGCTTGCCGGATGTCTGGACACCAACGCCCTCAGCTCCGGTAATCGCCGTTGATGGCGACATATTCCTTGGTGAGGTCGCACGTCCACACCGTCGCCTTGCCGCGGCCGATGCCGATATCGGCGCGGATGCGGATATCGTCGCGCTTCATATAGGCCGAGGTCGCTTCCTCGGAATAGGCCGGATCGCGCTCGCCCTCATGCGCCAGCCTGTTGTCGCCGAACCAGATCGACAAAAGGTCGCGGTCGGCGGGCTCGCCGGCCTTGCCGACCGCCATGACGACGCGGCCCCAATTGGCGTCCTCGCCGGCGACGGCCGTCTTGACCAGCGGCGAATTGGCGATCGACAGCGCGATGCGCTTGGCCGAACGGGCCGACTTGGCGCCGGTGACGGTGACTTCGACCTGCTTGCGCGCGCCCTCGCCGTCGCGCACCACCTGGAGCGCCAGCGTCTTCAGCACCTTGCCGAGCGCACGGCGGAACGCGCCGAGCCGCGCGTCCTTGGCATCGCTGATCGCGGGCGCGCCGCGCTTGGCAGCGGCGCCCGTGGCGAACAGCAGCAGCGTGTCGCTGGTCGAGGTGTCGCTGTCGACGGTGACCGCGTTGAAGGTCTTGGCGGTGCCGCGCGACAACAGATCCTGCAGCACGGGTGCGGCGATCGGCGCGTCGGTGGCGATGAAGGAGAGCATGGTCGCCATGTCGGGCGCGATCATGCCGGCGCCCTTGGCGATGCCGTTGATCGTGACGTCGGCGTCGCCAAGCTTCACCGTCGCCGTCGCCACCTTCGGATAGGTGTCGGTCGTCATGATGGCCTTGGCCGCCTCGGTCCACAGGTCGGGCTTGCCGTCCTTGACCAGCCCGGCGAGCAGATGGCTGAACCTGGCCGTATCGAGCGGCTCGCCGATGACGCCGGTGGAGGCCAGGAACACCTCGCTCGTGGCGCATCCGGCCGCCTTGGCCGCCGCCTCGCCGGTCAGCGCCGTTGACGCGCGGCCCTTCTTGCCGGTGAAGGCATTGGCGTTGCCGGAATTGACCACCAGCACGCGCGCCTTGCCGGCGCCGAGGTTCTGCCGGCAGAAATCGACCGGTGCCGACGGGCATTTTGACTTGGTGAACACCCCGGCGACGGCGGTGCCCGGATCGAAGACCATGGCCAGAAGGTCGGTGCGGTTCTTGTATTTGATCCCCGCCTCGGCGGTGGCGATGCGCACGCCCTCGATCGCGGGCATTTTTGGATATTTCTTCGGCGCGAGCGGCGAAATCGTTGCGGACATGAGGACCTCGGGCGGCGGAAACGCTGGGGAAGGCCGGTTTGCCCGATACGACGCGCCGGCGCAAGGGCGTTTTCGTCGCTCCTGCCGGCCGCGCCAACCCGCTCAGCACGCCTACACGGCCGCGCATTTGGGGAGGCCCCGGAACGGGCCGTATCGTTTCACCGAGAAGCCTTGTATCCTGCGGGCAAGACATATCGGCAAGGACAAGGCAGATGGGCGAGGCCGCCGGAACCGGGCGCAGATCGATCGGCGCCAGGCGCAATCCCGACAGCGCCGACGCCATTCTCGACGCCGCCGAGGCGGTGCTGGCGGAGGCCGGCTATTCCGGCTTCTCGATCGAGGCGGTGGCGCGCCGGGCGCGGGCCGGCAAGCCGACCATCTATCGCTGGTGGCCGAGCAAGGCCGCCCTGCTGCTCGACGTCTACCAGCGGCAGAAGCGGGTCGACGTCCCCGACACCGGCAATCTCGAGGACGATCTTGTCGGTTTCCTGAAGAACCTGTTCGCGCACTGGCGCCTGACAGCGTCGGGCAATGTGTTCAGATCGCTGATCGCCGAGGCGCAGTCGGATAGCCACGCTGCGGCGGCCCTCGCCGGCTACGCGACCGGACGCCGCGCCCACACCGGCCAGGTGATCGAGCGCGCCAAGGCGCGCGGCGAGGTCGCGCCCGAAGTCGATGCCGGCATCGTCGCCGACCTCATCGCCTCCTATGCCTGGAGGCACCTTCTTACCAACCGGCTCGACGAGGACAAGGCGACGCTGCGCACTGCCGTCCGCTATGTGATCTCCGGCATTTCCGCCAAGCGCTGAGCGGCCGGGCTCGGGCTGCCGGCACGACACGCTTGCTTCCATCCTCAAACGAAAAGGGCGCCTAACGGCGCCCTTCACATGACTGATGAGCTGTCGCGGGCCTTACTTGCCGCTTTCGATCGTCTCGACCGCCTTCTTCAAGTTGGCGTCGGGGATCTCGACCTTGGCGTCGGCGCGCAGCTGCTTCACCAGCGCGAAATACTTGTCGCGGATGACGGCCTGCTTGGCCTGGTCCTTGACCTCCTCGAAGGCCGGCGGCTGCTTGGCGCGCTTGTCCTCGAGCTTGATGACGTGCCAGCCGAACTGCGACTGCACCGGCTCCTTGGTGTATTTGCCGACCTCGAGCGCGAACGCCGCCTTGTCGAACTCGGGCACCATCTGCCCCGGTCCGAACCAGCCGAGATCGCCGCCGTTGGACTTGCCGCTCGGATCGCTGGTGTGCTCGTTGGCAAGCTTCTGGAAATCGGCGCCGCCGTCGAGCTGCTTGATGATCGCCTCGGCCTCTTCCTTGGTCTTCACGAGGATGTGACGGGCGTGCACCTCGTTGACCGGCGGCGTGTTGGCGATCTCCTGGTCGTAGCGGGCGCGAATCTCGGCGTCGGTCACCTTGTTGACGACGCCCTTCTCGACCATCTCGCCATGCAGCGCGCGCTGCTGCAGGAACGCCATGCGGCGCTGGAAGTCGGCATCCTTGTCGAGGCCGGTGGCGACCGCCTGGGCCGCCATGACGCGGATCTCTATGGCCGCCGAAAGGGCGGCCGCGCGGCGCTGTTCCGGCGGCAGTTGCTGGAACTGCTGCGACAGCTCGCCTTCCGCGAGCCCAAGGTCCGCCTCGGTCAGCGGCTGGCCGTTGATCGTCGCGACCACGGCGTTCGGATCGACAGGCTTGGCGGCCGCGGCCGGGGCAGCCGGCTGGGCCGGGGCGGTTTCCTGCGCCATCACCGGCGACAGCGACAGAGCCGACAATCCGAATGCCAGGCCAAGGCTGGCGAGCGACGCACGGCGGAACGATAAGGTCATCAAGATTAACTCCGGTGGGGATTGCTTTGGCTGAATGGCTTCAGATCGGCCAGATTGTGGCGGAATTTGGCGCGGTCGGCAGGACCAGCGCGGCGTTGACATCGTTTGAGCCCCCTCTTATCTGTCCAACGACTTTGCGTCCAGAACCGTTTTCCGGGCGCTTTTTGCGTTTGTCCGCGTTTCACGCGGATTTGATGGGGCCGCCCGGTGCCTGTCGCAACGATTAAGAATGCTATCGAAAGGGCCATTGGATGGTCAGTCTCGGCGGTCTCGCCCGTAAGGTTTTCGGCTCCTCCAACGATCGCCGGGTGAAGGCGACCCGGCCGCGGGTCGAGGCCATCAATGCCATGGAAAACGAGATGCGGGCGCTTTCCGACGCCGAGCTTCGCGGCCGCACGGAAAAGTTCCGCCAGGATATCGCCAATGGCGCCTCGCTCGATGATCTCTTGATCCCGGCCTTCGCCACTGTGCGCGAGGCCGCGCGTCGCGTGCTCGGCCTGCGTCCTTTCGACGTGCAGCTGATCGGCGGCATGGTGCTGCACAATGGCGGCATCGCCGAGATGCGCACCGGCGAGGGCAAGACCCTGGTCGGCACCCTGCCCGTCTATCTCAATGCGCTCGCCGGCAAGGGCGTCCACGTCGTCACCGTCAACGACTACCTCGCCACCCGCGACTCCGAATGGATGGGCCGCATCTACAAGTTCCTGGGCCTCACCGTCGGCGTCATCGTCCACGGCCTCTCCGACGAGGAGCGGCGCGCCGCCTACGCCGCCGACGTCACCTACGCCACCAACAACGAGCTCGGCTTCGACTATCTGCGCGACAACATGAAATACGAGCGCGCGCAGATGGTGCAGCGCGGTCACAGCTACGCCATCGTCGACGAAGTCGATTCCATCCTGGTCGACGAGGCGCGCACGCCGCTGATCATCTCCGGTCCGCTCGAGGACCGTTCGGAGATGTACAACACCATCGACGCCTTCATGCTCAAGCTCGGCCCGGCCGACTACGAGATCGACGAGAAGCAGAAGACCTCGATCTTCACCGAGGAGGGCACCGAGAAGCTCGAGAACATGCTGCGCGACGCCGGCCTTCTTAAGGGCGAGTCGCTTTACGACGTCGAGAACGTCGCCATCGTCCACCATGTCAACAATGCGCTCAAGGCGCACCAGCTGTTCCAGCGCGACAAGGACTATATCGTGCGCAACGGCGAGATCGTCATCATCGACGAGTTCACCGGACGCATGATGCCCGGCCGCCGCTATTCGGAAGGCCTGCACCAGGCGCTCGAGGCCAAGGAGCACGTGGCGATCCAGCCGGAGAACCAGACGCTGGCCTCCGTCACCTTCCAGAACTATTTCCGCCTCTACGACAAGCTCGCCGGCATGACCGGCACGGCGCTGACCGAGGCCGAGGAGTTCGGCAACATCTACAATCTCGAGGTCACCGAGATCCCGACCAACCTGCCGGTCGTGCGCAAGGACGAGGACGACGAGGTCTACCGGACCGTCGACGAGAAGTACAAGGCGATCGTCAAGGAGATCAAGGACGCGCGCGACAAGGGTCAGCCGATCCTGGTCGGCACCACCTCGATCGAGAAATCCGAGCAGCTCGCCGAGCGCCTGCGCAAGGACGGCTTCAAGAGTTTCGAAGTGCTCAATGCCCGCCACCACGAGCGCGAGGCGGCCATCGTCGCCCAGGCCGGCAAGCCCGGCGCCATCACCATCGCCACCAACATGGCCGGCCGCGGTACCGACATCCAGCTCGGCGGCAACGCCGAAATGCGCATCGCCGAGGAACTCGGCGACCTGCCTGAAGGGCCGGAGCGCGAAGCCAAGGAAAAGGCAATCCGCGACGACGTCGCCCGCCTGAAGGAAAAGGCGCTCGCCGCCGGCGGCCTCTACGTGCTCGCCACCGAGCGCCATGAGTCGCGCCGCATCGACAACCAGCTTCGCGGCCGCTCCGGCCGCCAGGGCGACCCCGGTCGCTCGAAATTCTTCCTGTCGCTGCAGGACGACCTGATGCGTATCTTCGGATCCGAGCGCATGGACGGCATGCTGCAGAAGCTCGGCCTCAAGGAAGACGAGGCGATCATCCATCCCTGGATCAATAAGGCGCTGGAGAAGGCGCAGAAGAAGGTCGAGGCGCGCAACTTCGACATCCGCAAGAACCTGTTGAAATATGACGACGTCTCCAACGACCAGCGCAAGGTGGTGTTCGAGCAGCGCATCGAGCTGATGGACGGCGAAGGCCTGTCGGAAACGGTCGCCGAGATGCGCGACGGCGTCATCGAGGAGATCGTCGCCAAGAACATTCCCGAAAACGCCTATGCCGAGCAGTGGAATGTCGCCGGCCTCAAGGCCGAAGTGGCCGAGTTTCTCAACCTCGACCTGCCGGTCGAGGAGTGGGCCAAGGAAGAAGGCATCGCCGAGGACGACATCCGCGAGCGCATCACCGCCGCCGCCGAGACGGCCGCCAAGGAACGCGCCGAGCGTTTCGGCCCCGACGTGATGAGCTATGTCGAGCGCTCGGTGGTGCTGCAGACGCTGGACCACCTCTGGCGAGAGCACATCGTCAATCTCGACCATCTGCGCTCGGTGGTCGGCTTCCGCGGCTACGCCCAGCGCGATCCGCTGCAGGAATACAAGGGCGAAGCCTTCGAGCTGTTCCAGGGCATGCTCGGCAATCTGCGTCAGGCCGTTACCGCGCAGCTGATGCGTGTCGAGCTGGTCCGCCAGGCCGCCGAAGCGCCGCCGCCCGAGGCCCCTGACATGTTCGGCAGCCATATCGACGGCACGACTGGCGAGGACGACTTCCAGGGCGGCGAGACGGCGCTCCTGGTGCGCCAGGAATCCAATGCGATCGTCGCGGCGGAGGATCGCGACCCGAACAACCCCGCCACCTGGGGCAAGATCGGCCGCAACGAGGCCTGCCCCTGCGGCTCCGGCAAGAAATACAAGCACTGCCACGGCGCGTTCGCTTGAGAGCAATTCCAGGAAAAGTGTGAAGCGGTTTTCCGCCCGGAATTGCGTCAGAACAAGGCGACCTTCCCTTCTCCCCGTTCACGGGGAGAAGGTGGCCCGAAAGGCCAGATGAGGGGCAGCGCGGCCGTTCGCGATCACACCAGTCCTGAAGCGCGCGCGGCGGCGGACGCCTCGCCGCGCGAGACCGCGTCCAGCTTGCCCAGCACCGCCGAGACATGGTGATCGACCGTCTTCGGCGAGATGGTCAGATGCTCGGCTATCCGCTTGTTGGAGAAGCCGCGCTCGATCAGCTGCAGCACCTCCATCTGGCGCTGGGTCAGGCCAGCGCTGTTGGCGCGTGTCGCCTGGCGCGGCCCTCTCGCAATATGGCTGACGCCGCTGCGCCGCATCAGGGCGCGGACATGCTGCGCCACCGGCCTCGCGCCAAGACCCTCCAATATTTCGAGCGCCTCGCGCAACGCCGGCTCGTCGCCATGCAACAGGGCGAGCGCGCGGTCGAAGGGAGCGCCCATCCCGGCCCATAGCGCCGCGGCGCCGCGCCACTCGCCGGCGAGCAGCATCCGGTGCGGTCCCGCCATTCCCGCCGTGTCGCCGGGATCGCTTTCGAGTGACAGGAGCAGCCGCCAGATGGCGAGTTCGCCGAACACCGCCCGCGTCGGCGACAGGCTGTCGGCCAGCTCGATCAAGCCAAGCGCTTCCTGCCTGTCGCCTTGACCGAGCCATGCCCGTTCGGCCATCACCGCCGCGTAGGGCGCCAGCCGCTGCAGCTCCATGCCCTTGTCGAGGAACCGCTTCATCTCTTCCAGCACCGGCTCGGCCGAGGGATCGCCCCGCCTTATGCGCAGTTTTGCCAACGCCACCAGCGAGGGATAGCGCACCAGCGCGGTCGTCGCGTCATTGTCGATGACGTCATGCGCAACAGTGGCTGCGTCGTCCCACAGGCCGCGCCGCACCAGGAGCTGCGCCTGCACGCCCCGCATGTAGTCGCGCCAGGTCGCCAAATCGTTCTCGACGCAATAGGCGATGCCGCGCTCGAGAAAGGACTGCGCCTCGGCGAGGTCCAGTTGGTTCATCTCGATGCAGGCGCAATTGGTGAAGGCGCGCGCCGCATGCTCCTGGAAGTTCTGTTCGAGCGCGAGCTCGAGACTGCGTGCGAGATGCAGCCGGCCGCTGGCCAGATCCAGCCATTGTTCGGCCGAACCCAGATTGTTGAGGGCGTGGCAGACGATGTCCGGCCTGTCCAGCCGCTCCGCCAGCTCGACCGCCCTGCCGCCGAGCAGCAGCGTCTCATCGAGTTTCTCGGCCAGCATCGCCAGTTGCGAGAGATTGGAATAGGCCATGGCAAGCTCTGGTCCGGCGGGCGCCGCTTCCAGCAGTTCCACCGCCTGCGCGCCGAACAAATCCGCCTGCTCGCGGTCGCCGACGAGATAGGCGAAGCGCGACAGGCACCGCAGGCTGTCGCCCTCCCTGAGCCTGTCGCCCAGGGCCTGCTGCAGCCGGCGCGCATGGCCTTGCGCCTCGATGGCCGCGTCGATGCGGCCGATGAGATGACATTCGAAGGCATAGCCCTCATAGAGCCTGGCGCGGTCCTCCATCGACATGGCGTCGGCGTAGCGCAGGGCGACCTCGTAATGCCCGGCGGCATCGCGATGCGCGCCGACGCGCGAGGCCTCGCGCGCCGCCAGCGGGGCAAGCTCGCGCACCGCCTGCAGGTTCTGCGCCTCGACCGCATGATGCACCAGCCTTGCGGTGGCGACGTCGGCGTTTTCCTGCAATGCCGACAGCGCACGCTGGTTGAATGCGCGCCGGTGGCTTGGCGTCAGCATCATCTCGATGGCGCGGCGGGCGATATCGTGCCGGAAGGCATAGCCGTCGCCCAGATCGTCGAGCAGGCCGTTCGACACGCATTCGGCGAGCTGGCCGGCACTGGCGACACCGCACAGGCCGCGCAGCGCCCAGGCATCGGCGCGTCGGGGAAACACCGACACCGCATCGAGCATCGAGCGCGCGCCGGGCGACAGGCGTTCTGCCCGCGCCAGCACCGCGTCGCGCACGCTGGCCGGCGGCGTCGCCACGTTTTCGGCCGCCAGCAGTTCGGTGACGAAGAAGGCATTGCCGGCGGTGGCCCGGTAGATGGCGTCGCCATCGCGGCCCGCGGCATCGGCCAGCGACAGCACCGCCGCCTCGCTGAGCAGCGGCACATCGATGCGCTGGACATTGCCGGATGGAATCTCGCCCAGCGCGCGGCGCACGCGCATTTGCCCCTCGCTGCGGTCGGTGCGCGCCGTGAACAGCAGCAGCATATGCGTGTTGGCGAGGCGCCGGCCCAGGAAACGCACGAAGTCGAGCGTCGCATCGTCGGCCCAGTGCATGTCCTCGATGATCAGCAAGCCTGGCCGCGACCTCGCCTCGAAGACTTCGAGCGCGTCTGAAAACAGCGGCAGCCGCTGTCCCTGGCGGTCGTCGATCGCCCGCGGCAAGGCCCATTGCGCATCACGTGCCAGATCGTAGAGGGGCCCGAGCGGATCAGGAATCGAAAGGTCCTCGCAGGCGCTGCGGAAAACGGCCGCGCCTTGCCCGACGCGCGCGAGGAAAGCCTCGACGAGCGCCGTCTTGCCGGCGCCGGCCTCGCCCAGCAATGCCGCCACATGGCCGCGACCCTGCATCGCCTCCGAGAGCAGCTGATCCAGCTGCCCGAGTTGCGCCTGCCGCTCCAGAAGCATCGTCATTGGCCCATGGTCTCGTCGCCGCCCGGTCCATCCCGCCAGCATACCCAGCCCCGGTATCCGCAGTGTGGCTCCGAGACCAAACGTCGAAAACATAGGGAATCTTCCCGGCAAATATGGGGAAAGGTTCCGATGCGCGTCTTCAACGAGCGTGGTTCTTATCCAATCGCGCTCAAACCGGGCGTGAATCATTTCACAGGAAGGAAGCCATTCCATGCCTCGCTATCTGGTTGAACGGACATTCCCCGACGGGCTCACCGTGCCGATGAACGACGCCGGCGCCACCGCGCTCGGCGGCGTCATCATGCGCAATGCCGAAAAGGGTGTGACCTGGGTGCAGTCCTTCGTGTCGCCGGACAAGAAGCACAGCTTCTGCATCTACGACGCCCCCTCGCCTGAGGCGATCCGCAGCACGGCGCAGAAGAACGCCCTGCCGGTCGACAAGATCACGGAGGTGCGGGTCCTGGACCCCTACTTTTATCATTGATCCAAGGAAGGGCGGACCCGACCATGAGCGTGAAATTGTCCTGGGCGATGACGGTGGGGGCGATGATGGCGGCCGGTTTTCCGGGCTGCTCGATCTCGAAACGGCAGTCCCCATCGCGCTAGCCGGCCGCGCAACCTCCCGGCGCGGTCTCGCATGGCGGATCGTGTCCGCGCTGTTCTCGCCATTGCGAAACCGGCGCCTGCCGCCGCAGGACGATCATCTGAGGCGCGACATCGGGCTCGGACTGCGCGAGCTGCCGCGCGACTACTGGGAATATTGATGGCACCAGCGGTGATCCGCCATCACGGCGGGATCGTTCGATCCCGCCGCCTTCAATGACATGCACAGCGCGGCAGGGTGCGGTCTTCCACCGGCCGGCATTGCTGCTCTCGCGTCCTAGACGAAACGGAGAAGGAAATGACCATTCAGATCTGGACCAGGGGCCTCATCGGCATCCTGACGATAGCCGCGGCCAGCGCCGCCCAGGCGGAGAATGCCAACCCGCTGGCCGACAAGGTGCGGGCGGGCGACAGCCGCTTCGAGGATGTCGCGGTGGCGAAAGCCGAGGGCTATGCGCCGATCCCCTGCGCCAGCGGCATCACCGGCGGCGCCATGGGCATCCACTACGTCAACGCCGCTTACCTGAAGGACGATGCCGTCGACCTCGCCAGGCCCGAGGCGGTGATGTACGAGCCGGTGGCCGACGGCACGCTGAAGCTGATCGCCGTCGAATACATCACCGCGAAGGGTCCGGCTTCGCTCGAGGGTCAGCTGTTCAACTTCAACAGCGCCCCCAACCGCTACGGCCTCGGCGCGTTCTACGAGCTGCATGTCTGGGCCTGGAAGCAGAACCCGACCGGCACCTTCGCCGACATGAACCCCAACGTGTCGTGCGACGCGATGAAGGGAATGTGAGGCGCCTCTTCCTTCTCCCCGTTTCACGGGGAGAAGGTGGCCCGAAGGGCCGGATGAGGGGCGGCGCCGGCGCCTGATGTCTTCTATCGCCTCAGCCTTCTCCGGTTTCGCCGCACGGCAATCCTTCGAAAGCTCTCGCCGCCCCTCATCGCCTGCTGGCACTTTCTCCCCGTATGGTGACGGGGGAGAAGGAAGCGCCCACCCAACCGTTTCTTAATGTGTTTTCGCTAGACCGAAACGCAGGAAACGAGGCGGAAAACGGAGAATAATCGGGGTGCGCTTTTCCGCGGCGACGACTGCCGGGCGGTTTTTGCCGCAGCGCTTGGCGCTGCGCGTGAGCCCGTTGCTTGGCCGCATCGATGCCGTGCTGTTCACCGCCGACGAGCGCGGCGAGGCCGGCCGCATGTCGCTGATCGCCTTCACCATCCGCATCATCAGCGCCGTCATCGCCTTCGTCAGCCAGGTGCTGATGGCGCGCTGGATGGGCTCCTTCGAATACGGCATCTTCGTGCTGGTCTGGGTGACGATGGTGATCGTCGGCAACCTCGCCTGCCTCGGCTTCCACACCTCCGTCATCCGCTTCATCCCCGAATATCGCGAGCGCGGCCTGCTCGCCGAACTGCGCGGCATCGTGATGGCGAGCCGGCTGTTCGTGCTGGTCGCCTCGACGGCCATCGCCGGCCTCGGCGCGCTCGGCGTCTGGCTGTTCTCGCCCTGGATCGAGAACTACTATGTCGTGCCGTTCATCCTCGGCGTCATCTGCCTGCCGATGATCGCGCTGGGCGATCTCCTGCAAGGGCTGGCGCGGGCGAATTCATGGGCGCTGTTCGCGCTGTCGCCGACCTATCTGGTGCGGCCGGTGCTGATCCTGGTGTTCATGGCGCTGATGCTGGCGGCGGGCTATGCGCCCGATGCCAGGACCGCGATCTTCGCCTCGATCGCCGCTACCTACGCCACCACGCTCGGCCAGTTCTTGGGCGTCACAGCGCGCATCGACCGCAAGCTGGCGGCCGGCCCGATGAAGGTCCATTTCGCGCAATGGTTCATGGTCTCGCTGCCGATCTTCCTGGTCGAGAGCTTCTTCTTCCTGCTCACCAATGCCGACGTGCTGATGGTCGGCGCCTATCTCGATCCCGATGACGTCGCCGTCTATTTCGCCACCGTGAAGACCCTTGCGCTGGTGCATTTCGTCTATTTCGCCGTCAAGGCCGGCGTCGCCCAGCGCTACGCCCAGTTCACCCATGGCGAGCCGGAGCGGCTTGCCGCCTTCGCCCGCGAGACGGTGTCGTGGACCTTTTGGCCCTCGCTCTTGATGGCGCTGCTGGTGCTGGCGCTGGGGCAGCCGATGCTGGTGCTGTTCGGCCCCGAATTCACCGCCGGCTATCCGCTCTTGTTCCTGCTCGTCTTCGGCGTCGTGGCGCGCGCCGCCGTCGGCCCCTGCGAGAGCCTGCTCACCATGAGCGGCAACCAGAACATCTGCGCCGGCGTCTACGCCATGACGCTTGCCTTCAACATCGGCCTCAACGTGCTCTTGATCCCGTTCTTCCACCTGTGGGGCGCGGCGATCGCCACCAGCCTCGCCATGGTCTTCGAGGCCAGCGCGCTCTCCTTCACCGTCTGGCGCAAGCTCGGCATCGTCATGTTGATCTTTGCGACCGCCAGGAAAGGGACCGCCTGATGGCCGCCATCCCGTTGCTCGAGGAAACCAGCGGCGGTCCGGCCGGCGCCATGGTGCAAGGCCTTGCCGGCCTGGCGCGCGACGCCGACCCCGCCCATATCGAGATCCTTGCCAACAACCGGCCGGAGCGCAAGCTTGCCATCTATCCGGCTTCCGCCGGCTTCGACCTGGTCGAGGAACTCGACTATCTCTGCACCCGCACCCTCGAGCCCAACGTCTTCTTCAACCCGCGCTTCCTGGCACCGGCCATGCCGAGGCTCGAGGACCGCGAGGTCAAACTGGCGGTGATCCGCGACGGCGACGAATACCGCAACCGACTGCGCCTGCTGGTGCCGTTCTCGGTCGAGCGGCCGGCGATCCCGCTCGGCGTACCCGTCATGCGCACCTGGTCGAGCCCGTTCGGCCCGCTCGGCACGCCGCTGGTCGACCGCGACGATCCGGTCGGCGTCATTGAGGATTTCGTCTCGATGCTGTCCAGGCCGCACCTCAAGATGCCGAAGGTTTTCGTGCTGCCCGACATCCGGCTGGACGGACCGGTGGCGAGCCTGTTGACCACCTTCGCCGACACGCGCGGCCTGACCATGGTCACCACCGGCAAGATGGACCGTCCGGTGCTGGAAAGCGAGGCTGACGCCGAGGATTACCTCAAGGCGTCTCTGCGCTCGCACCATTACCGCGAATTCCGCCGATTGAAGCGCCGCCTTGCCGACCTCGGCCAGCTCGAACATCTGGTCGCGCGCGGTCCGGACGATATCCGCCATGCCATCGAGGCCTTCCTGACGCTGGAGGCGGCCGGCTGGAAGGGCCGCGAGCGCACGGCCATGGCGATCGACCGCTACCGCGCCGCCTTCGCCCGCGAGGCCGTGCACCGGCTGGCCGAGCAAGATCTCTGCCGCATCCATTCGCTGACGCTCGACGGCCGCACCATCGCTTGCCTGATCGTCTTCGTCGAGGGCGGTGTCGCCTACACCTGGAAGACCGCCTATGACGAGACCCTGTCGGCCTATTCGCCGGGCACGCTGCTGATGATCGAGGTGACCAGGCAGAATCTCGACGACCCCAACATCGTGGTCACCGATTCCTGCGCCGTGCCCGACCATCCGGTGATGAGCCGGCTGTGGGTGGAGCGCAAGCCGATGGGCACGCTGGTGCTCGGGCTGTCGCCCGACGCCGACCGCCTCGCCCGCCAGGCGGCCTCGCAACTCCATCTCTACCGCGAGACCCGCAACATGGCGCGCATCCTGCGCAACCGCATGCGCAGCCTGTTGAAAAGGCGCTAGATGAACGCCGGCGCACGGTTTATGGCTGCCGGCGGCCAAATCGGGCCGGCCTCCGCGATAAAGCATTCCAGATGATACGAGCCTTCCTGCGTCATGCCGGCCTCGCGCCGGTTCTCCTGCTTGCCCTGCTGCCGACGAAGGTTTTCGCCGGCTCCTGTCCCGAGGACTGCAGCGAGCCGCCGCCCGTCGACATCTACAGCCATACCGCCGCCGGCGACCTCAGTCCCGCAACTGCGGGTGCGTTGCCGCGCGTCTATGTGCCGAACCGGTCGTCGAACAGCGTCTCGGTGATCGACACGGTGACCCTGAAGGTGGTGGATAGGTTCGGCGTCGGCAGCAAGCCGCAGCATGTCGTCCCGTCCTGGGATCTGACGACGCTGTGGGTGGCCAACAACGGCACCGGCAAGAACGGCAGCCTGACGCCGGTCGATCCGAAGACCGGCAAGCCCGGCCAGCAGATCCCCGTCGACGATCCCTACAACATGTACTTCATGCCCGACGGCAGTTCGGCCATCATCGTCGACGAGGCCTTGCGGCAGCTCGACCTGCGCGACCCGCAGACCATGGCGCTGAAGTCGGTCATCGCCACGCCCGACTGCGCCGGCATCAATCACGCCGATTTCTCGGTCGACGGCTCCTACGCCATATTCACCTGCGAATACGGCGACGGCGGGCTGCTCAAGGTCGACCTGAAGAACCAGAAGGTGCTTGGCCGGCTCGACCTCTCCAGGATGGGCATGCCGCAGGACATAAGGCTCTCGCCCGGCGGCAAGGTCTTCTACGTCGCCGACATGATGAATGACGGCGTCTTCCTGGTCGACGGTGACAGCTTCAAGGAAATCGGCTTCATCGCCACCGGCATCGGCACGCATGGCTTTGTCGTCAGCCGCGACGGCAAGCGGCTTTACGTCTCGAATCGCGGCTCGCACAAGATGGAGCAAGGCCGCGCCAAGGGTCCCGGCAGCGTGACGGTGATCGACTTCGCGACCCGCTCGGTCGTCGCCCAATGGCCCGTTCCGGGCGGCGGCAGCCCCGACATGGGCAATGTCAGCGCCGACGGCAGGCAGCTATGGCTGTCCGGCCGCTTCGACAGCGAGGTTTACATGTTCGACACCACGTCCGGCGCGGTCACCAGGATCCCGGTCGGAGCGGAGCCCCACGGCCTGACGGTGTGGCCGCAGCCAGGACGGTACTCGCACGGGCACACGGGGAACATGCGGTAGGCCATTGCCCTTTTGAGGAGCGGTGACCGCGTCAAGACAAATGCATTCTTCCGCAGCGATCTGCCTAATGATTCGGCAGAATTCCGGAAATATTGAGTAAAATTGCCCCGGCTTCACGCTTTAATTGTATTAGCGATTCCTCATTCTCTTCGACCGAAAGATTTAATCGGCGGAAATGACAATTTTCCCTGTACTATATGGTCATTCCTTGGAACGATAATTTGAACTACAACGTTGGTCCGTAAGCGGTCGCTTGAACTCCCATCGAGCGGCTCGAACAGGCCGGCATTCCGAGGAAGGATCGTCCGATGACCAGTGTCGTCAACGCCAAAGGCATTCCCCTTCCCTACACCGGCGCTTCCACCCATTGGTACTCCGCAACCGGAGCCGGACCGGAGCTGCGCGGCACGTCCGGCAACGATTCATTCTGGGGCGACACCAGCGTCAACGTCACCATGTATGGCGGCGCTGGCGACGACTATTACCACCTCTATTCGACGATCAACCGGGCCGTCGAGCTGCCCGGGCAGGGCATCGACACGATCGACACCTGGATGAGCTACAAGCTCCCCGACAATTTCGAGAACCTGGTCGTCACCGGCGCCAACAAATATGCCTTCGGAAATTCGCTCGACAACATCATCAAGGGCGGCACCAGCAGCCAGACGTTTGACGGCGGCAAGGGCAACGATGTCCTGATCGGCGGCGGCGGCGCCGACACGTTCATCATCACCAAGGGCAATGGCAGCGACCTGATCGCCGATTTCGGCGCCGACGACACCGTTCGCCTCAACGGCTACGACTTCATGTCGTTCGACGACGTCAAGGCGCACATGATCCAGTCGGGGCCGAACCTCCTGCTGAACCTCGGATCGGATGAGGTGCTGGTGTTCAACAACACCACCGTCGACAAGCTGTCGGCCGGCCAGTTCGATCTGCCGATCGACAAGTCCGGCATGACGTTGTCCTTCTCCGACAATTTCAACACGCTCAGCCTTCACAACAGCCAAGGCGGCACCTGGGATACCAATTTCTGGTGGGGGCAGCCGAACGGCAGCACGCTCACCCAGAACAACGAGCTGCAATGGTATATCGACGCCAACTACGCCCCGACGAGCTCGGTCCATCCGTTCAGCATCAACAACGGCGTGCTGACGATCACCGCCGCACAGGCGCCGGCCGACATCAAGCCGCTGATCAACAACTATGAATACACCTCCGGCATCCTGACGACGCACGACACCTTCTCGCAGACCTATGGCTATTTCGAAATGCGGGCCGACCTGCCGGAAAACACCGGCGCCTGGCCGGCCTTCTGGCTGCTTCCGGAAGACGGCTCGTGGCCGCCGGAGCTGGACGTGGTGGAAATGTACGGCCAGAGCCCGAACGCGCTGCTGATGACCGCGCACACAAATCAGACGGGGACCCACACCAAGGTCGGGTCGACGGTGAATGTGTCCGACACCGACGGCTTCCACACCTACGGCCTGTTGTGGACGCCGGACAAGCTGGTGTGGACCTATGACGGCGTGCAGGTGGCGGAGGTGGCGACGCCGTCCGACATGAACAAGCCGATGTACATGCTGGTCGATCTCGCGATCGGCGGTCAGGCCGGCGCACCGCCGGACCATCTCGCCACGCCGGCCGAAATGAAGATCGACTATATCCGCGCCTACACGCTGGACGATTTGCAGCAGAGCCACCTGAGCACGACAGGCGAACACACTGTCTAGGCGGACCGGCGCCATGTCCCGGGGTCATGATCCGTTGGTCGATGCGGGAAAGGCCGGAAGCTCGAGCCTTCGTGCGGTGTTCGTGCGCGCCGTCACCGATGTCGGCCTGTTCTCGCTGCTGATCAACATCCTGCTGTTGGTCATCCCGCTCTATTTGCTGCAGGTCTATGACCGCGTACTGCCCTCCTCCAGCGTCGAGACGCTTGCCTATCTGTCGGTGATCGCCGTTCTCGCGCTCGCCTTCCTCGGCTTCCTGGACGCCGTCCGCGCCATCTACTCGCAGCGCATTGCAGCCACCGTCGACCGGACGCTGGGCGCAAGCACATTCGCCGCCTCGCTCGGCGCCAGATATGCTGGCGGCCTGTCGCCGCTGCGCGATCTTGCCTCGGTCTGCGCCTTCATCAGGTCGCGCGGCGTGGCGGTGCTGTTCGACCTTCCCTTCGCGCCCGCCTTCCTCGCTCTGCTCTATCTCATCCATCCGGTGCTGTTCTGGCTGACGCTCGCCGGCGCCGTGCTCTTGCTTCTCCTGGTGGTGGCGAACCAGCTTGCGATCGGCAGGAACGATGCCTTGTCCGCCGAGCGCTCGGCGCTCGCCAGCCGGGCCGAGCAGGCCTTCGAGCGCAATGCCGAAACGCTGCGCGCCATGGGCATGATCGAGAACGCCGCCCGGGTCTGGGGACGGCACGTCGGGGAAGCGCTCATCCTGCATGACCGCTCCTCGAGCGCCAACGCGATTTTCAGCGGCGCGTCGCGGGCGCTGCGCATGATGCTGCAGCTGGCGATCCTCGGCGCCGGCGCCTGGCTGGTGCTGCAGGGACAGATGACGGCCGGCATGATCTTCGCCTCCTCGCTGGTGTCGTCGCGCGCGCTGCAGCCGCTCGACCAGTTGATCGGATCCTGGCGGCAGATCGTCGACGCAAGGCGGGCGTGGAAGCGGCTGGCGACAGCGCTTGCGGCGCATCCGGCGAAAGCGCGCAAGCTCACCCTGCCCGATCCCTCCGGCGCGATCTCCGCGCAGGATGTTTTCTTCATCGCGCCGAATACCCCGCTAGGCGCGGAGCCCATCCTCAAGCGGCTGAACTTCCAGATCGGCGCCGGCGAAGCGGTCGCCATCGTCGGCCCGAGCGGCGCCGGCAAATCCACGCTGGCGCGATTGCTTGTCGGTGCCGCCCAGCCGACCGGCGGCTCGGTGCGGATCGACGGCGCTGACCTCAGGACGTGGGACGAAAACCAGCTAGGCCGGCACATCGGCTATCTGGCGCAGGAGGTGGAGCTCTTTCCCGGATCGATCGGAGACAATGTCGCCCGTTTCGACCCTGAAGCGGCCGACCCGGCGATCATCGCGGCGGCAGGGCGCGCCGGGGCGCATGAGCTGATCCTGGCGCTGCGCGACGGCTACCAGACCGTGGTCGGTCCATCGGACAGGACGCTGTCGGGCGGCGAGCGCCAGCGGATCGGCCTGGCGCGCGCCTTCTACGGCAATCCGCGCATCCTCGTGCTGGACGAGCCCAGCACCCATCTCGACGGCGGCGGCGAGATGGCGCTCGAGGCGGCGCTTGCCGCAGCGCGGGCAGCCGGCGTGACGACGATCGTGATCACGCATCGTCCTTCGATCGCCGCGGCCTGCGACCGCGTGATGCTTTTGCGCGGCGGCGTGATCGAGGCTTTTGGTCCGAGCGGCGAGGTGCTGCGGCAGCCGGTGACCGGCAAGGGCCCGGCCGCACAGCCGAACACGGTGGTGACCGGATCCTTCGCCTCGACCATCCGTCCGCACAGCATCCGCTTCGGGTCCTAGCCATGGCCGTCGGGCGCCTCACCCTCGAAACGCAGCCCCGCACCGACTTCCGGCGCGTGGCCTTGACTGGCTACGCGGCGACAGCGCTGCTGGCCGGCTGCTTCGGCTATTGGGCCGTGAGCGCGCCGCTTGCCGGCGCGGTGATCACGCAGGGCACGATCGCGGCGACCGGCGGCAACATCCTCATCCAGCATTCCGAGGGCGGCATCATCAATCAGTTGCTGGTCCATGAAGGCGACCGCGTGCGGCAGGGTGAGCCGCTGATCCTGCTTGATCGAACGGCAGCGCAGGCCGACCTCAACCGGCTGACGAGACAGTCGATAGCGCTCAGGGCGAGTGCTGCACGGCTGGAGGCCGAGCGCGACGGACTGGACGGGCTGGCGCCGATCATCGGCGCCGCGCCGGTGCCTTTCCAGCAGGACTTCGAAAATCTGGTGCGGGAACAGCGGAAGGAATTCGCCGCCAGGCTCGCCCGCTTCCGCTCGGAACAAGCGATCCTCGCCCAGCGTGTCGCCATGCATCGCCAGTCCGTCATTGGCTTGAACGCCCAAAAGCAGGCCGTTCAACAACAGGCCGAGGTGGTGAAGAAGGAGCTTGGCATCAAGACCAGCCTGCTGGACCAGGGCCTCACCAATCGCACCGAATATTCGCAGCTTCTGCGCTCGCAGGCCGATCTCGTCGGCCAGGCCGGAGCGCTGGAAGCCAATCTCGCGGCGGCCAACACGCAGATCGTCGAAGCCGAGCAGCAGATCGAGCGGGCGACCACGCAGCGCGTCGAGGAGGCCCTTACCAAGCTGGACGAGGTTCGCACCAATCTGGCCGACATCGAGGAACAGATGCGCGCCGCCGAGGCGGTGCTTCAGCGCACGACGATCAAGGCGCCGGCGGCGGGCATCGTGGTGTCGTCGACCTATAATTCCACGGGCAGCGTGATCGCCCCCGGCGAAAAGATCATGGAGATCCTGCCCACCGCGTCGGGTCTCATCGTCGATGCCAAGCTGCGGCCGAAGGACATCGACGACGTGCGTGTCGGTCAGCCGGCGAAGCTGCGGTTGGCGGCCTTGAACACGCGGCTGACGCCGGAGGTCTCGGCCGCCGTGACGCAGATTTCCGCCGATCGGCTGATCGACCAGGCGACGCACGAGCCCTATTTCCGCGCCAGGCTGAAGATTGCCGACCAGCTGCCGCCCGGCGTGAAAGCGGAGCAGCTTTATCCGGGAACGCCGGTCGAGGCGTTCATCAACACCGGCGACCGGACCTTCTTCGAGTATCTCGCCCGGCCAATGCTCGATTCCTTCGCGCGTGCTTTCACGGAGCGGTAGGTTTGCCGGCCGCAGATCTTGCCCGCACCGGGGCATTGCGGCCCCCTCCTTTTACCGCGCTGAGGCCCGCTGACCCGAATTGTCTATCCGCGCTAGCTCAAGCGGGCGATTTGGCGGCGGTCCATATCGGCTACAAATGACCTGTCGCTTGACGCTGGGGTCATTGGGTGGGCACCCGTCACCGGGTGGGCACGTACGTCAGGCCAGGTGTGCGGTTGGGGTTACGGAAGTCGCAACGTTTTGAAGCTCCGTCCCCGGCCGCACCTTGAGACATCCGCCCGGCTGGCCCCGGGCGGCATCAGCCGTCGTAAGACTGACAGGCCCCCAAAGCTCGCCTGTCAGGGTCCTGTCATTGCCCAGTCGCCATTTGGTTGTGCTGCCACCCGCGAAGGCAGCTCAAGGCAGCGGGGACCAACCCCAAGCCCCCCACCCGGTCCCCGCTGCTCAAACCGCCGTCAACGGTGCCCAGTCAGGCTGCAGCGACGCTCGCGCGGATCTATGGACGTCCCGGGGGCTGCTCCTGCGGAAATTGATCTTCATGGACGATTGCCGCGGCCCGTTCGAGTTTGCCTTTCACCTCGAAACCGATCCAGTGTCCGTCCATCAGGTGTGTCTGTCTCGGACAGGCGAGGAAATAGCTGCCTGTCTGCTGCGCAACAAAGTTGAGCTGTCGCTTCTCATTGATTTTGATCCCCTCCAGCGGGGTGGTGTACGCTCCCCAGATCGCATCCTCGGCCTTCAACTTCACTGGCATCTCCGACTGGGCATAGACTCTGGTCACCATCAGGCCGTGCCAGAAATTCGAGGAGCCATTGATGAAATCGATCTGCACCGACCAGTCTTCCGGCACGATGATCGTGAGATTGCCGCCCCAGTAGCCGTTGAAGTCGATGATGTCGGTCCGGATGTTGTCCCTGCGGTACCGCTCGATCTGGTTCCAGTCGGCTACGATCTCGATGGCCACCTTCTTGGCCGCGGGATCGTTTTTGATCCAGCTTGGGACGAAAGGCTCCCCAGCCAGTGCAATTCCAGGCGACAATCCCAAGGCGAAGACGAGGGCAAGGTGGGCAAAACGCGCCATCGCGAGGTTCCTCCCAAGCGTGGTGCCCGAGTTGACCACAATCGCGGTCGACCGGGCCTATCCCTTGAGGACCAGAATACCATCACAACAAGAACCCCACCAGCAAACCGCGCCTGCTGCAGCGGAACAAAGCCGTCCTCGCCGGAGGCGGTCAACTATGATCAAGCTCGGGCGTTCAGGTGCGGTTCTTGGAACATCTCCCGCGGGGTCTGCTCGACCTCGCTATGCACCTCTCGGGAGTCCAGGTCCTTGAAGGTCTTGCAACGACTGGCGGTCAATGGTGCCCCTAGCCGGGATCGAACCAGCACTCCTTGCGGAACTCGATTTTGAGTCGAGCGCGTCTACCAATTCCGCCATAGGGGCTCAGGCCGGGCGGCCTGGATGGGCGCGGACTATACGGTTGCGGGCCTGTTCGTCAACTGGCGAGTTTCCCGATCCGCATCTTGCCCGCGACCAAACTTCACCTTTCGGTTTCGTGAAGGTGCTGCCATTGTGCGGCGCGGAAAATCTTTCTAGACAAGCGGCGCGCCGATGCATGTCGCCCGACATGCCGGGCCCAGAGCCTGAAGGGCGGCGAAATCACAGGAGAGCCGATGCTTCGCGGACTTTACGACTGGACGCTCTCGCTGGCAGCGCGCAAATCGGCCGAATGGTGGCTGGCCTTCATCGCCTTCGTCGAAAGCTCCGTCTTCCTGGTGCCGGCCGACGTGCTCTATCTGCCGATGGCGCTGTCGAAGCCGGAGCGCGCCTATCGCTATGCCTTGATCGCCACCGTCGCCTCGGTGCTGGGCGGCATTTTCGGCTGGTTCATCGGCCACTACGCCTATGAGGCGGTGGCCAAGCCGATCCTCGAATTCTACGGCAAGTACGACGAGTTCGAGGCATTGCGGACGTCTTCCGGCATCGGCTTCATCATCCTGATGCTGATCACCTCGGGCGCCGCGCATTTGCCGCCGATCAAGGTGGTGACGATCCTGTCCGGCGTCATCGGCGTCAATCTGCTGCTGTTCATCGGCCTTGCCATCGTTGCGCGCGGCGCCCGCTTCCTGCTCTTGGCCTGGCTGCTGCGTCGCTATGGCGAATCGATCAAGGAGTTCATCGAGAAGCGCCTCGGCATGATCGTCGGCGCCGGCGCCGCTGCCCTTATTTTGCTCTATATCCTCGTCAGATACGCCCACGCCTAGCGCAATTCCAGGAAAAGTGCGTAGCGGTTTTCCGTCCGGAATTGCGTCAAAACAAATCTGGAGCCGGATGATTTCAGGACGAATCGACCTGAAATCTGAATCCGGCCCTAAAGCAAAGAGATAGAGCATGATGTCGCCCGAAAAGCGCTTCACACTTTTCGGCATCATGCTCTAGCGACCAAGCCAACGGACCACCTTCGATGACAGCGATCATGAATGCCGACACCGGACGCCAGCGGACGCGGGCGGCGCTGTTTCTCGCCGTCGCCATGGCCGCCACCGTCGGCTCGGCGCTCGCCTTCCAGTACATTGGCGGCTACATCCCCTGCCATCTCTGCCTGGAGCAGCGCACCCCCTACTACATCGGCGCGCCGTTGATGCTGCTGGCGGTGATCGCCTCGCTGCTCAAGGCGCCGGCGTGGCTGACGCGCGGCCTGCTTGGCCTCGGCGGCCTGCTGATGCTCTACGGCCTCTATCTCGGCGTCTATCACTCCGGCGTCGAATGGGCCTGGTGGCAGGGCCCGGCAGACTGCACCGCCGGCGCCGGCCCGGTCGACACCGGCGGCAAGGGCGTGCTCGACGCGCTCGACAAGTTCGTACCGCCCTCCTGCGACAAGGCGGCGCTGCGCATCCTCGGCCTGTCGCTGGCCGGCTGGAACGCCATCGCCAGCTTCATCCTCGCCGCTGTCGCCTTTCGCAGCGCGTTCGCGCGGGATTGAATTGAAGAGCGCAACACGGAGTTCGTCCAGAAATTCGCCAGCCCGGATTGGCTGGTGCGGCTTTCGAGAACCGGAGCGGAGCGTACTTAAGTACGTGAGCACCGGAAGCGCAGAAAGCTGCGGCAGACGGCCGGGCTCGCGGATTTGTGCCGAACTCTAAGGCTCCAGTTCGACATCCCAGTAGAGATAATCCATCCAGCTTTCATGCAGATGGTTGGGTGGGAACAGGCGGCCGTTGTTGTGCAGGTCGTGCACCGTCGGCTGATAGGGCTTTTGCAGCGGCCACATCTTGGCATGCGCCGGCATCATGCCGCCCTTCCTGAGGTTGCAGGGCGAGCAGGCGGCAACGACATTCTCCCAGGTCGTGGCGCCGCCGCGATGGCGCGGGATGACATGATCGAAGGTCAGGTCGTCAGGCGTGCCGCAATACTGGCACTGGAAACGGTCGCGCAGGAAGACGTTGAAGCGGGTGAAGGCCGGATGCCTCGACGGCTTCACATAGGCCTTCAGGCTGACGACACTGGGCAGCTTCATCGAGAAGGTCGGAGAGGAGACGGCATGCTCGTACTCGGCGACGATGTTCACCCGGTCGAGGAACACCGCCTTGATGGCATCCTGCCATGACCAGAGCGACAGCGGGTAATAGCTGAGCGGACGGTAGTCCGCGTTCAGCACCAGTGCTGGAAGCCCATCCGGAGATACGGCAACCGTCACGTCGTTGACCTCCTTGGCTCCGCGCATGACCCCGAAAATCGAAAGGATCATGCGCAACTTCAAAAGTCTTACGGCGTCTTTTTCGCATCCAACCGGATGCGCGGCGCCGTAACCGATCGGCGCGGATACTGTAAGCCCGACATGACAGGGATGTGAAGCGGATTGTCGCGCGCCCGAAATGTCAAAAACGCATGATTTTAGGGCTTTTTTACGGATTTACGCCGGTGGCGCGGCGTCCCTGCCCCGCGTCTCACGGTAGTAGGCCCAGAAAAGCCGCGACGCGACACCTCGCCACGGGCTCCATGATTCGGCGAGGCGGATAAGCGTTTTCTCCGGCGGACGCGGGTCGATGCCCAGCGCGTGGCCGACCGCGCTCTGCAGCGCGACGTCCCGCGCCGGGAAGACGTCGGGATGGCCGGCGGCGAACAGCAGGTAGCATTCCGCCGTCCACGGACCGATGCCGGGCACCGCCGTCATCGCCGTGATCGCCTCATTGGCATCGAGCCGGCAAAGATGATGGAGGTCGAGACCTTCGGCGACAGCGCTGGCGACAGCGATCAGGCCGCGCTGCTTCGGCCGCGACAGCCCGGCCTCGCGAAAGATGTCCTCGCCGGCGGCAAGCACCGCCTCCGGCGTCAGTGGATCGAGCAGCCGCACCAGCCGGCCGAAGATCGCGTCTGCGCTAGCGCGCGACACCTGCTGCGAGACGATGATCGAGGCCAGGCTCCTGAACCCAGGCTCGGAAAGCCTGAGCGGCACCTCGCCCGCCATGCCGCGCACCTTCTCCAGCCGCGGGTCGAGCAGGCAGAGCGCGTCCAGCCCTTGCGCGATATCGTCGAGACTGGCGATGCGTTGCATGCTTGCTTGTTTCCAGGACGCGCACGAAGTGGCAATTGATGGCCGTGCAAAGTAGCAACCGGCGAAAGCGCCGCACAACCCGATTGCCGCCAAAGAGATGACGCTGCTGACATTCCGCTTCGCGCCGAGCCCGAATGGCGACCTGCATCTCGGCCACGCCTATTCGGCGCTGCTCAACCAGAGGTTGGCGGAGACGGCGGGTGGGCGTCTGCTGCTGCGCATCGAGGACATCGACACGACGCGCTGCACGCCGGAATTCGAAGCCGGCATCTATCGCGATCTGGAATGGCTGGGGCTGGAGTGGGAGCGGCCCGTGCGCCGCCAGTCGGACCATTTTGCGGAATACCAGGCGGTGCTCGACCGGCTGGTCGGCGAGGAGCTCGTCTACCCTGCCTTCATGAGCCGTGGCGAGATCAGGGCCTATATCGCCGACAGCGACAAGCGTGGCCGCGACTGGCCCCGCGACCCCGATGGCGTGCCGCTCTATCCCGCCATGGACAAGGCCTTGCCGATCAGCGAACGCAAGCGGCGGATCGCCGAGAACGCCCCCTTCGCCTGGCGGCTGGATATCGAAAAGGCGATGGCGCGTGTCTCGAGCGACCTGTCCTGGACCGAATTCAGCGATGCGACGCTAGGGGCCAGGCGGCGCATCGAGGCGCGGCCGCGCGACTGGGGCGACGTGATCCTGGCGCGGCGCGACATCCCGACCAGCTACCACCTCGCAGTCGTCGTCGACGATGCCCTGCAAGGCATCAGCCAAGTCGTGCGTGGCCAGGACCTGTTCCTGGCGACCAGCGTTCAACGCCTGCTGCAGGACCTGCTCGGCCTCGATCAGCCGGCCTATTTCCACCACCGCCTGATCCTCGGCCCTGATGGTCGCAAGCTGTCGAAGAGCCTTGGCGACACCGGCCTCGCCGCGCTCAGGCAAGCCGGCGCGTCGCCGGACGACGTCCGGCGGCTGGTCGGTCTCTAGGATTCTTCGAGGTGGGTATGCTGAGATTCAGGTCAGGCCGCCTGGCATAAGTGGTACGGCGTCCTTAGCGCGTCCAACAGGACGCACGGCGCCGTACAGGCACAGGAGCCTGCCGTTCGCAGGCCGGCCTCACCTGAATATCACCAACGCGCCAGGCCGGCCTTTATCAGCGCCATGCTGCTGATGAAGGTGAAGGCGCCGCCCAGGCCCCAGGCGACCGCGATCTTGAGGTCCCTGAGGCTGATGCCGTGTTCATTGGCGACGATCACCGCGAGGAAGAAGCCGGCCGTGAACAGCAGCGTGTTGCCGGTCGAGCCGAAGCCGTCGTCCTGCATGATGGCGTCAAGCGCGGTGCCGAAGAAGAAGCCGAAGACGGCGACGGTCGCAACCGTCATCAGCAGCCAGCTCGTGTCGAGATGCAAAAGCATGCCTGCCCATGGCGCGCTGAACGCCATGCCCCTTGATCCATCGACAACTTGTCGGTTGCCGTGGCGCCCTATGTTGAATTCGGATGAGCTTATGGATCAATCGTTTCGTTTTGATTGCCGGATTGAACGGCATTAGAGCAATCTCGCTAGTCACCTCTTCACGAAGCAACAGGCCCTTCCCCGAACATGCACAGCATCAAGCGGTTCATACCCGCCTCTTTCGTCGTCCTTTGGGCGACCGGCTTCATCGGCGCGCGCTATGCCATGCCCTGGGCCGAGCCCTTCACCTTCCTCGCCGCGCGCTTCATCCTGGCCGCCATCCTGCTCGCAATTCTGACGATCGTGCTCGGCTCGAGGAGGGCGAGTCGAGCCGAGGCCTGCCATGCCGCGCTTGCCGGCGTGCTGATGCACGGCGTCTATCTCGGCGCCGTGTTCTGGGCGATCCACAGGGGCATGCCCGCCGGCTTTTCGGCGCTGATCGTCGGCCTGCAGCCGCTGATTACGGCGGTGCTTGCCGGCAAGTTCCTCGGCGAGGCGATCCTGCCGCGCCATTGGACGGGCCTCGCCGTCGGGCTCGTCGGCGTCGTCATCGTGCTGTGGCCGAAGCTCGGAGCCGTTGGCGGCGGCGTCACCGCCGCCACGCTGACCGCCTCACTGATCTCGGTGCTGGCCATGAGCGCCGGCACCGTCTGGCAGAAGCGCTTCGCCTCCGGCGGCGACCTGGTGACGGCGACGATGTGGCAGTATGTCGGCGGCGCCGCGCTGATGGCGCTCGCCTCGCTCGCCTTCGAGACGCGCATCGTCACCCTCAATGGCGAGCTGATCTTCGCCATGGCCTGGCTGGTGCTGGTGCTCTCGATCGGCGCCATCTTCCTGTTGATGGTGATGATCCGCGACGGCGAGATGTCGAAGGTCGCCTCGCTGTTCTACCTGGTCCCGGCGGTCACCGCGGTCATCGCCTGGGCGCTGTTCGGCGAGCATCTCAATCTGCTGCAGATCGTCGGCATGGCGATCGCCACGCTCGGCGTCGGCCTGGCGACCGCGCGGCGGCCAGGACATGATCCGGAACAGGCTCAACTGACGCGGGCGCGCGCCTCGAGATAGCGGCTGATCGCGGCATTGAGTTCGCCGCCGAGGATGAAGATCGCCGAGACGATGTAGAGGAAGACCACCGCGATCATGATCGAGGCAAGGCCGGCATAGGTCGTCACATAGGACGAGAAATGGTCGAGATAGGTGGCGAAGATGGTCGAGCCGATCAGCCATGCCGCGAGCGTGAAGATGATGCCCGGCACGATCGAAAGCAGGCGGCGCTTGCCCGCCGGCAGCCAAAAATGCACCGAGAACAGGCCGATGACGATGACCGTCGAGGCGATGACGTAACGCCATAGCGTGATCGTGCCCATATAGGGCCTGATCCAATCGAGATGGGCCTCGGCCAGCCGCGCCAAAAGCGGCGCGAACACCAGGAGCACGCTGATCGCCAGGAAGCAGGCGGTGGCGATCAGCACGAAGATGATGCTCTGCACGCGACGATAGATGATGCCGCGCGTTTCCGACACGCGATAGGCGCGGTTGAGCGAGGTGCGCAGCGCCTCGATGCCGTTCGAGGCGAAATAGGCGGCAAGCAGCACGCCGTAGGTCAAAAGGTCGGTGCGCCGCACGGTAAGCACGTTCAGCACCTCGCGCGCGATCGGCTTGGCGATCTGCTCCGGCCAGGTGTCAAAGACGAGGTGCACGGCGGTGTCGGCGAAGGCCTGCGCGCCGAGGAAGCTCGCCAGGGTCGTGGCGAAGATCAGAAACGGAAACAGCGCCATCAGCGAGGTAATCGCCAGATGGCTGGCCATCGCCCAGCCGTCATCGGTGTTGAAATGACCGATCGCGTCATAGAGCACGCGGCGCAGGGCGACGATCTTCCGCAACACGTACCGCGTTCCCTTCGATTGTCTCGACGCCGCGAATATGGGAAGTGAATGCGGCAAATGGCAACCCTAGGTCAAACCACGCCGTGAACGCGCCGCGCACCATCATCGTCACCGGCGCCTCTTCCGGCATCGGCGCCCATTGCGCGCGGGCGCTGAAGGCGGAAGGCTGGCGGGTGTTCGCGACGGCGCGCAAGCCGGCCGACATCGCCGCGCTCGAGGCCGACGGCATCGAGACCTTCTATCTCGACTATCGCGAGCCCGCCTCGATCGAGGCGCTGGTCGCCTCGGTGCTGGAGCGCACCGGCGGAGGGCTAGACGCGTTGTTCAACAACGGCGCCCACGCGCAGCCGGGCGCCGTCGAGGACCTGCCGGTTTCAGCGTTGAAGGAGCAGTTCGAGGCCAATCTCTTCGGCTGGCACGACCTCACCCGCCGCATCGTGCCGGTGATGCGCCGCCAGGGCCATGGCCGGCTCGTCCATTGCTCTTCGATCCTCGGCCTGACGCCGGTCCGCTTTCGCGGCGCCTATTCGGCCTCAAAGCATGCGCTGGAGGGCCTGATGCTGTGCCTGCACCAGGAGCTTGAGGGCAGCGGCATCCATGTCTCGCTGATCGAGCCGGGTCCGGTGACGTCGAAGATCGCCTCTAACGGGCTGTTCTGGTTCCTGAAGAACATCGACCACGAGCACTCCGTCCATCGCGCCGCCTATGAGGCGCAACTGGCGAGGCTGAGGGCCGGCGGCAGCGTCTCGCGCCTGAAACCGGGACCGGAAGTGGTTCACACCGCCTTGCGCCATGCGCTTCTGTCGCGGCGCCCGCGCCCACACTATGTGGTAACGGTGCCGGCAAGGATCGGCGTGGTCCTCAAACGCATATTGCCGGCGTCGATGCTCTACCGCCTGCTTGCCAAACGCGCCTGAACGGAACTGATTGGAAACAGACTATGGCAACCGTCTTCAATATCCTCGCCGTCCTCGTCATGCTCGCCGTGGTGTTCGTGCTGATCCGCGGCCTGATCAACATGTTGCGCGGCGGCTCCAGCATGACCTCCAACAAGCTGATGCAGGCGCGCGTGCTGTTGCAGTTCATCGCCTTGGTGCTGATCATGCTGGCGGTGTATTTCACCCGCAAGTGAGGGTATCGGTCGATCGAGCGGTTCAGCTTTTCATAGAATCGCCGACCCGCTCTATCTATTTGTTTTGACGCAATTCCGGACGGAAAACCGCTACGCACTTTTCCTGGAATTGCTCTCGGGAGGGCAGCGCTTGGTCAAGCTCAACAAGATCTACACCCGCACCGGCGATGACGGCACCACCGGCCTCGGCACCGGCGAGCGGCGGCTGAAATCCGACCTGCGCATCGACGCCTACGGCACGGTCGACGAGGCCAATGCCTGCATCGGCATGGCCCGCATCCACACCGTTGACGGCCATCCCTCGATCGACGCCATGCTGTCGCGTATCCAGAACGACCTTTTCGATCTCGGCGCCGATCTCGCCGTGCCGGATGACGGCAAGCCGCTCGCCTATGAGCCGTTGCGTATCGTCGCCTCGCAGACCGATCGCGTCGAGAAGGACATCGACCTCCTCAACAAGGAACTGCAGCCGCTCAAATCCTTCGTGCTGAACGGCGGCACGCCGGCGGCGGCCGCACTTCACCTTGCCCGCACGGTGGCGCGGCGGGCCGAGCGGATCATGGTGGCGCTGGCGCAGGACCCCGGCGAGCCGGTCAACCGCGAGGCGATCAAGTACATCAACCGCGTCTCCGACTTTCTGTTCGTCGCCGCCCGTGCGGTCAATGACAATGGAAAGGCCGACGTGTTATGGGTTCCCGGCAAGAACCGCTGACTCCACGTGGAAGCGGAAGGGCCAGGGTCTCATGTTCATCCCGCTATACGACACCAACAGGCTGCGTCACATCCACCTGCAATATGTGACGATCGGCCTGATCGTCGCCAACGTGCTCGTCTATTTCGCCACCACGCTCGGCGGCGAGGATTTCACCAATGCCGCGGTGCTCGGCCTCGGTTTCATCCCCTCCGTCGTCCATGACAGGGTCGAGCTTTCGCCCGAATTCGTCGTCATCCCGGAGAGCCTGAGCTACCTGACCTATTCCTTCCTGCACGCCGATATCTTCCATCTCGGCGGCAACATGCTGTTCCTGTGGGTGTTCGGCGACAATGTCGAGGATGCCCTCGGCCATATCCGCTATTTGATCTTCTACCTCGCCTGCGCCATTGCCGGCGCCTTCTTCCAAGGGTTGGTGGCCTGGGATTCGCAAGTGCCGCTGATCGGCGCCTCCGGCGCCATTGCCGGCGTCGTCGCCGCCTATCTGATCCTCTACCCAAGGGTGAAGGTCTGGGTGCTCGCCTTCGCCCGCATTCCCTTGCGCATCCCCGCCTTCATCCCGCTGATCCTGTGGATCGTCTTCCAGATCGTCATGTTCGCCGCCGGCGGTGAGGACCAGGTCTCCTGGGCCTGCCACATCGGCGGCATCATCGCCGGCTCCGTCCTGGTGCTGGTCCTGCGCAACCGTGGCGTGCCGCTGCTGGCCGGCGCGGACGGGGAACCCGAACCTGCGCCAGACGTCGAGCAGGCGCCCGTCCCGGCCGAACCAGCCGCCAGCGCTCCAGCTGCGGCGCAGCCCGCGCCACAGTGGGGTCGAGGAGCCGCTTCAAGCCAGGACTGAACCGATTTGAGTGCGTCGCGGATATTGACGCGCCCGATTCCCGCCACTACGGAAACGCCACCGCAACGGCGGATGAAGTCCAGAATTCCGTCTGGAATGTCGGCTTTCGACAACTCTGACCCGGTGCGCGCTGCTATAGCGCGCCCAAAATCTTGAAAGAGGTGACAGGAAAATGAAGATCCTTGTGCCCGTGAAGCGGGTTGTGGATGCCAACGTGAAGGTCCGGGTGAAGTCGGACGGTTCGGCGGTCGAGCTTGCCAATGTGAAGATGGCGATGAACCCGTTCGACGAGATCGCGGTCGAGGAAGCGATCCGGCTGAAGGAAGGCGGCAAGGCGGAAGAGATCATCGTCGTCTCGATCGGCCCGCAGCAGGCGCAGGAAACGCTGCGCACCGCGCTGGCCATGGGCGCCGACCGCGCCATCCTGGTCAAGACCGAAGAGCAGACCGAGCCGCTCGGCGTCGCCAAGGTGCTGAAGGGCGTGGTCGACGCCGAGCAGCCCGGCCTCGTCATCCTCGGCAAGCAGGCGATCGACGACGATAGCAACCAGACCGGCCAGATGCTGGCGGCGTTGCTCGGCTGGGCTCAGGGCACCTTCGCCTCCAAGGTCGAGCTCGCCGGCGATCATGCCAAGGTGACGCGCGAGGTCGATGGCGGCCTGCAGACGGTGGAGCTGAAGATGCCGGCGATCGTCACCGCCGACCTTCGCCTCAACCAGCCGCGCTATGCTTCGCTGCCCAACATCATGAAGGCCAAGAAGAAGCCGCTCGACGAGAAGAGCCCGGCCGATTACGGCGCCGACGTCAAGCCGCGCCTCAAGGTGATCAAGACCGAGGAACCCGGCGGCCGCAAGGCGGGCGTCAAGGTCAAGAGCGTCGCCGAGCTGGTCGAGAAGCTCAAGAACGAAGCCGGCGTGCTGTAAGCGATCGGGAAAGGAACACGACAATGGCTATTCTCCTAATCGCAGAACACGACAACGCCAGCCTTTCCGACCAGACCGCCAAGGCGCTGTCGGCGGCGCTGCAGATCGGTTCGGACGTGCATGTGCTGGTTGCCGGCAAGGGCGCCAAGGCTGCCGCCGACGCCGCCGCCAAGCTCAAGGGCGTCGGCAAGGTGCTGCTCGCCGAGGCCGACGAACTGTCCGAGCGCCTTGCCGAGCCGCTCGCCGCGCTCGTGGTTTCGCTCGCCGGTTCCTATGACACGATCATCGCGCCGGCGACCTCGGCGGGCAAGAACGTCGCGCCGCGCGTCGCCGCCCTGCTCGACGTCGCGCAGGTGTCCGAGATCATAGAAGTCGTCTCGTCCGACACCTTCAAGCGTCCGATCTATGCCGGCAACGCCATCCAGACGGTGCAGGCAACCGACGCCAAGAAGGTCATCACCGTGCGCACCGCCTCCTTCCAGGCGGCGCCCGAGGGCGGCTCGGCTTCGGTCGAGACGGTCAGCGCTGCGGCCAATCCGGGTCTGTCCTCCTTCGTCGAGAACAAGCTTTCCGAGACCGACCGTCCGGAACTGACCTCGGCCAAGATCATCATCTCGGGCGGCCGCGCGCTTGGTTCCTCGGAAAAGTTCCAGGAGGTCATCCTGCCGGTTGCCGACAAGCTCGGCGCCGCGGTTGGCGCTTCCCGCGCGGCGGTCGATGCCGGCTACGCGCCGAACGACTGGCAGGTCGGCCAGACCGGCAAGGTGGTCGCCCCCGACCTCTACATCGCCGTCGGCATTTCCGGCGCCATCCAGCACCTCGCCGGCATGAAGGATTCCAAGGTCATCGTCGCCATCAACAAGGACGAGGAGGCGCCGATCTTCCAGGTCGCCGACTACGGCCTCGTCGGCGATCTCTTCGTCATCCTGCCGGAACTGCAAAAGGCGCTTTGACGCTCTCTGCGGAAGCGTATTAAATTGTGAAGGGCGGGGTAGACGAAGTCGCCCCGCCCTTTTAGTTTGCACTGCACAAAAAGCAGGCCGCAAAGGCCTTTTTCGACGGGATCGCTGTTATGAGCAAGATCGAGACGATCGGCATCGTCGGCGCGGGGCAGATGGGTGGCGGCATCGCCCATGTCTCGGCGCTATCCGGCTACAAGGTGCTGATCTACGATATTTCGCCCGACCGCATCGAGAAGGGCATCGCCACCATCAGCGGCAACATGGCGCGCCAAGTCGGCTCCGGCAAGCTCGAGGAGAAGGCCCGCAACGAGGCGATGGGACGCATTTCGGCGGCCGCCGCGATGGCCGATCTGGCCGGCGCCGATCTGGTAATCGAGGCGGCCACCGAGGACGAGACGGTCAAGCGCAAGATCTACGCCCAGCTCTGCCCGCAGCTCAACCCCGAGGCGATCCTGGCGACGAACACCTCGTCGATCTCGATCACCCGGCTGGCCGCGCAGACCGACCGGCCCGAGCGCTTCATCGGCATACATTTCATGAACCCGGTTCCGGTGATGAAGCTGGTCGAGCTGGTGCGCGGCATCGCCACCGAGGACCAGACCTTCGAGGCCGCCAAGGCCTATGTCAGGCACCTCGACAAGACGGTGACCGTCTCCGAGGATTTCCCCGCCTTCATCGTCAACCGCATCCTGCTGCCGATGATCAACGAGGCGATCTACACGCTCTATGAGGGCGTCGGCACGGTTGACGCGATCGACACCGCCATGAAGCTCGGCGCCAACCATCCGATGGGGCCGCTGCAGCTGGCGGACTTCATCGGCCTGGATACGTGCCTGTCGATCATGCAGGTGCTGCATGAGGGCCTGTCGGATTCGAAATACCGCCCCTGCCCGCTGCTGGTGAAATATGTCGAGGCCGGCTGGCTCGGCCGCAAGACCGGCCGCGGCTTCTACGATTATCGCGGCGAGCATCCGGTCCCGACGCGCTAGGGCAATTCCAGGCCGCCGGATTGCCTGAAAGCCCGGCGCTCCTCAGGACGCCGCGGCGAACGGCTTGGGCGTTTCCGCCTGTCCATCTTGGGTTTCCTCGTCCGGCGCCATGGAAACGCAGCCTCGCCCGGCGGCCTTGGCGGCATAGCAGGCGGCGTCGGCCCGCGCGATGATCTCGTCCACCGCGCCGCAGCCGGGGCGGATCGGGGCGAGCCCGATGCTGGCGCCGATCGAATGCGGCCGGCCGTCCCAGGTGAAATTCAGGCCGCGGATCGCATCGATGATCGAGCGCGCCGCGATCTCGCCTCTGGCGGCCGAGCCTGACTTCAGGATGACGGCGAATTCGTCGCCGCCGAGGCGGGCGACGATATCATCGGGGCCGATCACGCGACGGATGGCATTGGCGACCTGCTTCAGCAGGGCGTCGCCGGCGGCGTGACCGCCGGTGTCGTTGACCTGCTTGAAATGATCGAGGTCGATGAACATGAACTGATGCTCGCCGTCGCCGGCGGATCCTGTCGCGCCGGCTTTGCCGCCGTGATCGACCATCTCCTCCATGACACGGATGAAATTGGAGCGGTTCGCAAGGCCGGTGAGCGCGTCATGCGCAGCCGCATGGGCGAGCTGGCGCTGCAGGGCGCGCGCATCGGTGAAATCCTGGAAGACGATGACAAGCCCGCCGAACTCGGCGCGCTCGTTCATGATCGGCGACACAACCTGCCGGATGCTGCAGCGCGTATCGTCGCGCCGGATAAGCACCGCGCGGCTGTTCTGGTCGGCGGGGCTCGGGCTGCTGGCCGAAGGCCGCGCCACGCCGATCCGCTGTCCGGTTTCCTCGTCGACGGCCCAGTAGACATGGCCGAGCGTCTTGCCGAGCGCCTCGCCGGCCGCGACGCCGGTCAGCTTTTCGGCGACCGGGTTCATGAAGGTGACGCGATTGGCCGCATCCGTGCAGATGACGGCGTCGCCGATCGACTGCAGCGTCACTTTCAGCCGTTCCTTTTCGTCGGCCAGCATCGCCGCTGAGACGATGAGCCGCGCTTCGGCCTCCTTGCGCTGGGTGATGTCGGTAAGGCTGCCGATGGCCCGGGTCAGCCGCCCATCGCCGTCACGCTCCAGGGCCTTGCCGCGGTCGAGGACCCATATCCAGTGGCCATCCTTGTGGCGCATGCGGTACTCGGCCTCGAAAAAGGGCGTCTCGCCGGCGAGATGAGCGCGATCGGCATCGGCCACGACCGAACGGTCATCCGGGTGGATCATCGTCAGCCAGCGATCGGGATCGCCGTCCAGCTCACCATCGGCATAACCGAGCAGCTTCACCCAGGTGGCGGAATAGGTGGTGCCGCCCTTGCGCAGATCGAAGTCCCAGACGCCCTGACCGGCGCTGGCCAGCGCGAAATTCCAGCGCGTTTCGGCCTCCGCGATGCGCGCCTCGGACTTCTTGCGGGCGTCGATGTCCTCGATCTGCGACACCAGGTAGAGCGGCCGGCCGCTGTCGGCGTCGCGGATCACCGAGCCGGCAAGTTGCGCCCAGACCGGTGTCCCGTCCTTCTTGAGGTACCGCTTTTCGAAGTGAAATGAATCGATCTTGCCTTCCTTCAGGCTCACCATGGTTTCCCGGCCGATCTGCAGGTCGTCCGGATGGGTGATCTGGAAAAAGGTCAGCGCCTCGATTTCCTCGCGGCTGTAGTCCCCCAGCATGGCGGCAAAAGCCGGATTGGTCTGCACGATGCGGCCGTCGAGCCCGACGATGGCGACGCCGATCGCCGAGTCCTCCATGGCGCGGCGGAAGCGCTGCTCGCTCTCGGCGATCTGGCGGCGGTCGTCGACGATCTGGCGGATGAAGAAGGCGGCAAGGAACAGCGACGCCGCGATCATGGCGTCCGATACCTGCAGGCTGAGCTTGAGCGTCTCGGCGCTTAGATCGAGGCGCGACGACAGCATCGAGGCCGCGGCGGCGACAAGGCCAACCGCCATCAGGATCAATGCCGCGTATCTGCCGGCCCGCGGGCCCTTCCAATTCCACCGCGTCACAACGCGTTCCACCCCAATGCGCAATTGCACGTCGATGCAACCCTCGCGGATCGATTTTAAGGAAAGGTTGCATGGGGGACGGAAGCGGCGATGCCAACCGGCAAACAATTGCCCGCATGATTAAGGATCGGTATGCGCCGCTACCAGCGTACGAAAAACCGGCCGCCAAGCGCGCCGAGACCGGTGAGGATGACGACCGCGAGCGTATACCAGGTGGCGACGAAAAGCGGCGAGTCGTCGAAGCAATGCGCGGCATAGAAGGTCGCTGAAATCCCGCCGGCGAGCAGGCCGGCGACCGCGCCCGCCAGCACCGGCCGCGTCGGGGCGCCATGGCGCAGCACCCAAAGAAAGACGGCGAGCGGCCCGAGGCCGATCAGCGGGATGAACGCCATGCAGATCATCATGTTGGAGCCGACCAGTCGCGTGCCCCATTCGGCGCGGGGCACCGCGAAAAGCTCGAGGATCACCGCCACGCCCACCAATGCCGGCGCGAGCGCCATCCAGGCCGTTGCCCTGGCCGTCGGCGCGCCGGGGCTCGACAGGGCCCTGATCAGGCCAAACGCGCTGACGCCGAGCGCGATGGTGAAGACGAATTTGGACAGGAAACGCATCGTGTGCATGGCGACCATCAGGTCCGGACGCGGGCCGATGGTCAGCCAGAACATGGCGGCCGCGACCACCGCCGCCACGGCGACGGCCATCCGCCAGGCGGAGCCGAGCGGCATCGCCTTGCTGCGGACGTCGGCGTCGAGCGCCTTGATGAGATCCTCGGTCCTCATGTCACTCCCGCCCGAAGCGTTTGGCGATGGCGGCAAGGCCGCGATGCAGCGACACCCTGACCGCCGTCTCCGTGATGCCGAACTTCGCCGCCGTCTCGCCGATCGAGCGGCCCTCGACCGACACCGACGAGACCACCGAACGCTGTGCCGGCGGCAGGCTCTCAAGCACGCGGTTGATGTCGCGTTCGCTCACCGTCTCCGTTTCCGGCTCGGCGAAGGTCTCGGCGATCTCGTCGATCTCGACCTCGATGCGCCGCCCGCGCCGCCGGAAGGCGTCGATCAGCTTGAAGCGCGCAATGGCGTAGATCCATGGCAGCACCGGCGCGTCCTGGCGCCAGGTATGCCGTTTGACGTGAATGGCCAGCAAGGTTTCCTGCACGACATCCTCGGGGTCGACCCCGCCCTGAACGATCTTGCGCCGGGCAAAGCCGCGCACGAGAGCGGCCGTCCGGGTCAGAAAGTCGGCGTAAGCCCTTTCGTCTCCCGCGATCGCGGCCTTGAGCAACCGGGAAAGCTCGGCCTCGTTGTTGCCGGTCACAAGAGTTTTCTCCCCCGATGTTCGCGCCTCGGCGCTGATTTGTTACGTGGCCGAAGAAATAATGTCCAAGCCAAAGTGCCGCAAAATCACGAAAGGTTGCGCCCCGGCGACCGAATGAAGCAGGCCTGCAATGTTGACTAGCTTAATCAGGTATTGGTAGGTGCAGCCGTGCCAACCAAGACCATCAGATCGAGGACGACGCCCATGAGATTTGCCCTTTCCACGCTTGCCGGCGCCACGGCGCTGGCGCTCGGCCTGCTTGCCGCTCCGGCGCTGGCGGAAGATGCCGGTATCGTCGTCTACAACGCCCAGCACGAGAGCCTGGCGAAGGAATGGGCCAAAGGCTTCACCAAGGAAACCGGCATCAAGGTGACGCTGCGCAATGGCGGCGACAGCGATTTCTCCAACCAGATCGTCGCCGAGGGCGCGGCCTCGCCGGCCGATGTGTTCCTGACCGAAAACTCGCCGGCCATGGCGCTCGTCGAGGCTGCCGGCCTGTTCGCGCCGGTCGATGCCGAGACGCTGGCGCAGGTGCCGCCGGAATACCAGCCGGCCACCGGCAAATGGGTCGGCGTCGCCGCCCGCAGCACGGTCTTTGCCTATGACAAGACCAAGCTCAAGGAAGACCAGCTGCCCAAGTCGCTGCTCGACCTTGCCGATCCGAGCTGGAAGGGCCGCTGGGCCGCGTCGCCTTCGGGCGCCGATTTCCAGGCCATCGTCAGCGCGCTGCTGCGGCTCAAGGGCGAGGCCGCCACGGCCGACTGGCTGAAGGCGATGAAGGAGAACTTCACTGCCTACAAGGGCAACAACACGGTGATGAAGGCGGTCAATGCCGGCGAGATCGAAGGCGGCGTGATCTACCATTATTACTACTTCGGCGATCAGGCCAAAACCGGCGAGAACAGCAAGAACATCGCGCTCCACTATTTCAAGAACCAGGATCCGGGCGCCTTCGTCTCGATCTCCGGCGGTGGCGTGCTGGCTTCGAGCAAGCATCCGAAGGAAGCCCAGGCGTTCCTGAAATGGGTGACCGGCAAGGGTGGCCAGGACGTGCTGAAGAACGGCACCTCCTTCGAATACGCGGTCGGCAAGGGCGCCGAGTCCAACCCCAAGCTGGTGCCGCTGGCCGACCTGCAGGCGCCGAAAGTCGATCCGACGACGCTGAACTCCAAGAAGGTGACCGACCTGATGACGGCAGCCGGCTTGCTTTAGTTCGCGTTCGTCCTAAAAGGGCAACCGACTGCGCTCCTGCGGGACTTCGCTTTCCGCGGGAGCGCTCTGTTTTAGAGATGGCATCGTCTATGACGACAAGCTGCGTTTCTGGCTGCGACAAGCGCACCTTCGGCCACCTTCGTCCGCGGGCCGAAGCGGCGCGGCATCGGGTCTGATGCAAGCGGCGGTCGACCTCACCCGATCAGGCCTGCCGGCCGCCGGACGCGCGCGGCAACGGCGCTCGGCGTCCTGGATCCTGCTCGCCGCCGCCTTGATCTCGCTGCTTGCGCTGCTGCCGCTGGCCTTCATCGTCTGGATCGCGGTACAGACCGGCTGGGAGACCGTCTCGGCGCTCATCTTCCGCGCACGTGTCGGCGACCTCCTGATCAACACCATCATGCTGGTGGCGCTGGCGGTTCCGATCTCCATCGTCCTTTCGGTGGCGCTGGCCTGGCTGACCGAGCGCAGCGACCTGCCCGGCGCCCGCCTGTGGGCATGGCTGTCGGTGGCGCCGCTCGCCATTCCGGCCTTCGTCCACTCCTATGCCTGGATCAGCCTGGTGCCGGGACTGCATGGCCTGTGGGCCGGCGTGCTGGTTTCCGTCATCGCCTATTTCCCGTTCCTCTATCTGCCCATCTCGGCCGCGTTGCGCCGGCTCGACCCCGCACTGGAAGACGCCGCCGCCGCGCTTGGGCTCGGTCCGTGGCGGGTCTTCGCGCGCGTCGTGCTGCCGCAGCTCAGACTGGCCATCTGCGGCGGTTCGCTGCTGGTCGGCCTGCATCTGCTGGCCGAATACGGCCTCTACGTCTTCATCCGCTTCGACACCTTCACCACGGCGATCGTCGACCAGTTCCAGTCGACCTTCAACGGGCCGGCCGCCAACATGCTGGCCGCCGTGCTGGTGACATGCTGCTTCGTGCTGCTCGGGCTTGAGGTTCTGGTGCGCGGCGAGGAGCGCTATGCCCGCGTCGGTTCGGGCGCCGCCCGCCAGCAGCAGCGCGCCAGCCTCGGCCGCGCCACGCTGCCTTGCCTGGCCCTGCCCGCCATCGCCGCGCTGCTTTCGCTGGGCGTGCCCTTCGTCACCATCGGCCGCTGGCTGATCGCCGGCGGCGCCGAGGTCTGGCGCCTCGACGAGATCGGCCTGGCGCTCGGCCAGACGCTTGTCCTGGCGCTCGCCGGCGCGCTGCTCGCCACCATCGCCGCCATGCCGATGGCCTGGATCTCGATCCGCGCGCCCGGGCCGTTGCAGCGCCTGCTCGAAGGCTGCAACTATATCGTCGGCTCACTGCCCGGCGTCGTCATCGCGCTGGCGCTGGTCACCATCACCGTGCGCATCGCCATGCCGCTCTACCAGACCCTGTTCACCATCCTCTTCGCCTATGCGCTGATGTTCCTGCCGCGCGCTTTGGTCAGCCTGAGGGCTTCGATCGCGCAGGCGCCCGTCGAACTGGAGCGGGCCGCATCGAGCCTCGGCCGGGCGCCGCTCAAGGCGCTGTGGTCGACGACCATCCGCCTGTCGGCGCCGGGCGCCGCGGCCGGCATGGCCATGGTGGCGCTCGGCATCATGAACGAACTGACCGCCACCCAGATGCTGGCGCCGAACGGCACCCGCACGTTGGCGATGGCATTCTGGTCCTACAGCGGCGAGATCGACTATGCCTCGGCCGCCCCTTACGCCTTCATCATGGTGGCGATGTCGCTGCCGCTGACCTGGCTGCTCTATGTCCAGTCGAAGAGGATGGCCGGACGATGAGCTTCCTCGAACTCAGCGGCGTGGCCAAGCACTACGGCCCGGTGGCGGCGCTGGCCGGCGTCGACCTCAGCGTCGCCAGCGGCAGCCGCACGGCGATCGTCGGGCCGTCCGGCTGCGGCAAGACCACCTTGCTCAGGCTTATCGCCGGTTTCGAGGCGCCGGACCGGGGCAAGATCGTGCTCGACGGTGAGGTGCTGGCCAATGGCGGCGCCGCCGTGCCGGCGCACCGGCGCGGCATCGGCGTGGTCGCCCAGGACGGGGCGTTGTTCCCGCACCTCACCATCGCCGACAATATCGGCTTCGGCCTGGCGCGAAACGCCGACAAACGCGCCGAGCAGATCGTCGAGCTCGCCTATATCGTAGGGCTGGACAAGGCGATCCTGAGGCGGCGTCCGCACGAGCTCTCCGGCGGCCAGCAGCAGCGCGTGGCGCTTGCCCGCGCCATGGCCATGAAGCCGCGCCTGATGCTGCTCGACGAACCGTTCTCGGCGCTCGACACCGGCTTGCGCGCCTCGATGCGCAAGGCGGTGGCCGAACTGCTGGAACTCGCCGGGATCACCACCATTCTGGTCACCCACGACCAGGCCGAGGCGCTGTCCTTCGCCAGCCAGGTGGCGGTGATGCGCGACGGCCTGTTCTCGCAGGTCGGCACGCCGCGCGAGCTCTATTTTCAGCCGAAGGACAGGATGGTCGCCGAGTTCCTCGGCGACGCCATCATCCTGCCGGCCAGGATCGCCGACGGCTTCGCCACCTCGCCGCTCGGCCGCATCGCCGTCGACACCGCCGAGCGCCGCGATGTCGCCCGCATCATGCTGAGGCCGGAACAGGTGATTTTGAAACGGACCTCGCGCGAAGGCATGTCGGGAACGCCGGACATGCTGTTCGGCGAGGTGACCGAATCAGAATTCGCCGGTTCGATGTGCACGATAGCGGTGCGGCTCCTGAACAGCCCCGATCCGCCCGACGCGGCGGCGATCGGCAACACGCCGCTGATCCTGCGCAAGCCCGGCATCGACGCGCCGGCGCTTGGCGAGATCGTGCGGCTGACCGTCTCCGGCAAGGCGCATGTCCTTGCCTGAAGCTTGCCGCGGTCGTTACCCTACGCGCTGACCGGTCGCCGGCGACCACAGCGGCCAGTTCTCCAGGAAGTCGCAGCTGTGCACGACGACGCGCGCGCCGTCGATCAGGATGATCGAGTAGGCGGGTGGTGCCTGCTCGACCTTCTCGTCGCCGACCAGGTCGAGCATGAAACGGGCATGCAGGCCACGCTGCGCGGAAAACGGAATGCCGGCGACCGTGCCGGCGATGTCGCGATGGACATGGCCGAAGAAGACGTAGCCGACATTGCCGTGCCGCATCAGCACGTCGAGCAGCCGATGCGGCTGTTCGAGCCCGAGCGGATCGAGCAGCTCGAGGCCAAGCTCGACGGGCGGATGGTGCAGGAAGACATAGGCCCGGCGGCCCGCAGCCTCGCCGAGCCTGGCATCCAGCCAGGCCAGCCGCCTGTCGCACAATTCGCCGGTGACGCGACCCTCGGCCAGGCTGTCGAGGAACAGCAGCGATGCCTCCGGCGTGTCGAAGACCGACTGCACGAAACCATTCTCGTCGGTTGGGTTTCCGGCAAAAGCCGCGACCAGGTTGGCGCGCCTGTCGTGATTGCCGGGCAGCAGCCGGTAGGGGACTGAAAGCCGAGCCAGGCCCGATTTGAGGTCGGCATAGCTCTGCGCCTCGCCGGATTCGGTCAGGTCGCCGGTGAAGACGCAAAGCGCCGCATCGCCGTGGTGGGCATTGATATGGTCGATGCAGCGGTCGAGCCGCTCGTGCAGGTCGGCGCCAAAGCGGATCTCCCCGCGCCGGCCGAGATGGACGTCGGTGACCTGGATGATTTTCATTGCGCGACCTTTCTTCGACACGACAGGGAGTTGCCTTGGCGTCCTCGCAGCCGAGCGAGCGCGTGATCAGAGCGCCGGCACCGGCATCGATGCCTTGAAGACGTCGAGGCGGCTTCCCGTCTCGGACGAGAAGAAATGCAGGTCGGCTTCGGAAAACTGCAGCCCGACGGCGCTGCCCGGCGCCGGATGGGCGGTCTCCGACGTCACCACCGAAAACGCCGCGCCGTCGAGATCGACATAGATGACCCGCCCGGCGCCGAGCTCCTCGACCAGATCGACGGTCGCGTCGAGCGCGCCCGGCGTTCCCGGCGCCACCAGGCGCACGGCCTCCGGCCGGATGCCCACCGCGATCTTGCTGCCGACCGGCAGGCCCGCGCGCGAGACGTTGAGCTTGCGGCTGCCGCCGAGCAGCGACAGGCCATCGAGCGTCACCTCGCCTTCCAGCATGTTCATCGCCGGCGCGCCGACGAAGGTGGCGACGAAGCGGCTCGCCGGGCGGCTGTAGACTTCCGCCGGCGTGCCGACCTGTTCGACACGGCCGCCATTCATCACCACCAGCCGGTCCGCCAGCGTCATCGCCTCGACCTGGTCGTGGGTGACGAAGACGGAGGTGGCGCTCAGCCGCCGGTGCAGCTTGCGGATTTCGGAACGCATCTGCACGCGCAGCTTGGCGTCGAGGTTGGAAAGCGGCTCGTCGAACAGGAAGACCTTGGGCTCGCGGATCATGGCCCGGCCCATGGCGACGCGCTGGCGCTGGCCGCCGGAGAGCGCCATCGGCTTGCGGTCGAGCAGGTGCTCCAGCTCCAGGATGCGGGCGACCGCCTGGATGCGCTGGGCGCGCTCGGCGACTGGGACACCCGCCACCTTCAGCGAATAGCCGATGTTCTGCGCAACGCTCATATGCGGATAGAGCGCGTAGTTCTGGAACACCATGGCGCAGCCGCGCTCGCGCGGCTCCAGCGTGTTGACCACCTTGCCGTCGATGGCGATCGTGCCGCCGGAGATTTCCTCCAGCCCGGCGATCATCCTGAGCAGCGTGGACTTGCCGCAGCCCGACGGGCCGAGGATGACGACGAATTCGCCGGACGCGATGTCGAGGTTGACGCCGTGCACGACCTGCATCTTGGCGTAGCTTTTCCTGACGTCGCGGATGGTGATGGAGGCCATCTTTGTCTCCTTACTTTTCTGTCGCGATGAGGCCGCGCACGAACCAGCGCTGCATGGCCACCACGACGACGAGCGGCGGCAGCATGACGATCAGCGTGCCGGCCATGGCGATGTTCCATTCGGGAATGCCGCCGACATTGGGAATGAGCTGCTTGAGTTCGGTCACCGCCGTGGCGTGGCTGGCATCCGTGGTGATCAGCAGCGGCCACAGATACTGGTTCCATGCCCACAGGAACATGATGGTGCCGAGCGCCGCCATGTTGTTGCGCGACAAGGGCAGCAGGATGTCGATGAAGAAGCGCAGCGCCCCGGCGCCGTCCATGCGCGCCGCCTCGGTCAGCTCATCGGGCACGGTCAGGAAGAATTGCCGGTAGAGGAACGTGCCGGTGGCGGTGGCGATCAGCGGCATGATCAGGCCGGTGTAGGAATTGAGCAGCCCGAGGCTGAGCGAGACCTGCACGCCCGATACCTTCTCGATCAGCCAACTCAGGCCCGTCACGTCGAGGATCGCCTGATAGGGCGACATGACGTTGGCGACCACGGCATAGGTCGGCACGATGCGCACTTCGAGCGGCAGCATCAACGTGACGAAGATCAGCCAGAAGATCAGCATGCGGCCGGGATAGCGGAAATAGACGATGGAAAAGGCCGTCAGCGCCGAGATGATCACCTTGCCGGCGGCGACGCCTGCGGCCATGACGAAGCTATTGAACAGCTTCGGCCCGAGGTCGGCCGTCGTCCAGGCTGTCTTGATGTTGACCCAGAACTCGCTGCCCGGCAGCAGCGACATCGGCACGTCGTTGACCTCTTTCAGACTATGCGAGGCGGCGATCGCCACGATCACGAACGGCGCCACGCAGAAAACGAAGCCGACGAACAATATCAGGTGAGTGAAGAAATTGAGGATCGGGGTGCGCTCGACCATGTCCGCCTCACCTGTAGTGCACGCGCCGCTCGATGAAGCGGAACTGGAAGATGGTGAGCACGATGATGAGCAGCATCAGGATGATGCTCTGCGCGGCGGCGCCGGAATAATCCAGGCCTTTGAAGCCGTCGGAATAGATCTTGTAGACCATCAGATTGGTCGAATTCGCCGGACCGCCCGCCGTCATGATGTCGACGATGCCGAAGGAGTCCTGGAAGCTCTCGGTGATGTTGATGACCAGCAGGAAAAAGATCGTCGGCGTGATCAGCGGGAACTGGATATCCCAGAACCGCCTGAGAACGCCGGAGCCGTCCATCGCCGCCGCCTCGATCAGCGAGCGCGGGATGGCCTGGAAAGCGGCGAGGAAGAAGATGAAATTGTAGCCGACATACTTCCACGAGAAGGCGGCGATGATCGATGCCATTGCATCGGTGCCGTCGAGGCCGGGATCCCAGAAGCCCGGCCAGACCTGGTTGACGACGGCCATGAAGCCGGCCTCCGGCGCCAGGATGAAGCGGAAGGCCATCGCCAGCGCCGGCGCGGCGATGCCGTAAGGCCAGATCAGCACGACGCGGTAGAGACGCGAGCCGGCGAGCTGCCGGTCGGTCAAGGCTGCCAGCACCAGGGCGATGACCATGGCAAGGCCGGTGCTGCACGCCGCGAAGACGAGGCTGGCGGTGATCGAGTTCCAATAGTCGGCGTTGGCGAGGATCGAGCGGAAATTGTCGAGCCCGACCCAGATGTTGCCGCCGCCCCACGGCTGCTGCAGCGTCAGCGACCAGTAGACCGCCTGGCCGGCGGGCCAATAGAAGAAGGTGAAGATCAGGAGCAACTGCGGCACCGCGAACAGGATGCCGATCGACCATCTTGAGAAAGTGACGCGTTTTTCCATCGATCCGCCGACGCCGTTGAACCGCCAGCCCGCTTTCCCGGGGTGAGACTAAGGCATGTCTGCCGAAAGTGGGACCCGGTTTCGGGACAAGGACATGCGTAAAATCAAAACTATGCGAAATGGCCGCCCGTCGTTTCCCGGCGGGCGGCCCATGGCGGTATCCGAGATCAGGGCAGCGTCTTGTCCGGATAGGTCTGCTGGAAGCGGTCGAGGATCGCGTCGCCGTTCTTGACCAGCGTGTCGATGCCCTCCTGGACGCTGACCTTGTTGGCGAAGATGGCCTGCATCTGGGTGCCGAACTCGGCGCGGATCTGGGTGAAATTGCCAAGCCGGATGCCGCGGGTGATCTCGGTCGGCTCGGACGCGGTCAGGCTGGCGATGGCGACCTCACGGCCCTTATAGGGCGCCTTGTCGTAGAAGCCCTGGGATTTCATATAGTCGAAGCCCGACTTGGTCACCGGGATGTAGCCGGTGTTGGTCGACCAGAACAAGGCCGTCTTGGGGTCGTGGATGAAGTTGAGGAAGGCGGCCGCGCCCTTGTATTCCGCATCCGACTTGCCCGAAAGAACCCAGAGCGAGGCGCCGCCGACCAGCGAATTCTTGCGCTCGGTGCCGGCATAGGCGGGAAGCTCGGCGACGTCCCACTTCATGCCTTCCTTCTGCGTCTTGCCGACCGTGCCGTGGTCGCCGACCGAGGTCATGATGACCTGGCAGGTACCGGACGCGAAGGCCTGCACCATGTCCTGGCCGAGGTCCTTCGACCTGATCTTGATCAGGCCGGCGTCATACCACTTCTTGAGATCGGTGACGTACTGGACGAACTTGGTCTTGTTCATCTCGAGACGGGCGTTGAGACCGTCATAGCCGTTATTCTTGGTCGCGATCGGCTGGTTGTGGATGGCCGAGAACTGCTCCATCAACTGCCAGCTTTCATTGGCGGAAATGTTGATCGCCATCGGGCAATCGTAGCCGGCGTCCTTCAGCGCCTTGAGGTCGGCGCCGACATCTTCCCAGGTCTTCGGCGCCTCGGTCTTGCCGATCTTGGCGAAAGCGTCCTTGTTCCAGTACATCAGCGGGGTCGAGGAATTGAACGGGAAGGACAGCATCTCGCCCTTCGACGTCGCGTAGTAGCGGGCAATGCCGGGGAAGTAGTCGCTGTAGTCGATCTTGTAGCCGTTCTCCTCCATCAGCTTGTCGGCGGGCTTGTAGGCGCCAGACAGCATCATCGTGGCGGTGCCGACGTCGTAGACCTGGACGAGGGTCGGCTGCTTGCCGGCGCGGAAGGCGGCGATGGTGTTCTGCAGCGTGGCGTCGTAATTGCCCTGGCTGGTGCAGACCACCTCGTAGTCCGCCTGCGAGGCGTTGAAGTTCTTGCACAGCGTGTCGACGACGCGCGCGAGGTCGCCCGAAAGGCCGAACCAGAAATCGAATTTGACGGGAGCAGCGGTGGCGGGCTGCGCCAGCGCGATGCCGAGAGCGCCGGCGGCAAGGGCGGCAAAGCCCTGCTTGATGATCGACATGGAATTCATTCCTCTTGAGTGGCTGATGACATCAGGCTTTGCGCAAGTCCCTTGGCCGCTCTCATAGAGAAGGTATGTGACAGTTCTGTTGTGCCTTTTCAGGCCCGTGTACAGCCCGTCCCTCTCCTCCTTCGACGGCCGCGCCGGTATGAACCTTCACGTCGGCGCCCTGGGTAGCTAGGGCGCCGCGGGGCGGCGTAAAGGCCCGGACGACGCAACTGATTATCCGGCTAAGATGGGGGAGCGAATGCCGGTCTCGCAGACGCTGGCGCTCGTCGGCGACCGGCCGGCGATGCGCGAGAGACGCCGGCACAACCAGCGACACGCGCGGTGGTTGCATGCGCAATAACCGATTCTTCAACCGTACCGCTCTAATCAATTTCATTGCTTGATTGTTGCGGGAAGATCAGGTGAAGCGCGATGTTGACTGTCTATAATTGTATCGTGCACGAGCACGATTTGAGACTGGTCGCGCTGGCAGCCCTTATTTGCGGCATTTCTTCCTTCTCGGCGGTCAATCTGCTTCGCCACGTCGACCGCTCGACCCACAGAAACCGCTATGCCTGGCTGATGATTGCCGCCACCTCGACCGGGTTCGGCATCTGGGCGACGCATTTCATCGCCATGATCGCCTTCTCGCCTGGAATACCCAACGCCTACAACACCGAACTCTCGGTGCTTTCGCTTGCCGCGGCCGTCCTGCTGACGGCCGCCGGCATGTGGATCGCCACCTTGCGCGGCGGCATCGACCACTACCTGGTCGGCGGCGCCGTGCTCGGCGCCGGCATCGGCACGATGCACTACACCGGCATGGCGGCGTTCGAGGTGCAGGGCCGGATCGTATGGGACCACCTGCTGGTCGGCATCTCGCTGGTCGCCGGCATCGCGCTTGCGGCGCTGTCGCTCTTCGTCGTGCTGCGCCGCCCCTCGACACTGGGGACGATCGGCGCCGCCGTGCTTTTGACGCTGGCGATCTGCACCTTGCACTTCATCGCCATGGGCGCCGTGTCGATCTATCCGGATAGCTCGATCGCGATCTCGCAGTATACGATCGAGCCGATGTCGCAGGCCTTCGCCGCCGCCGCCGCCAGCCTTGTCATCCTCGTGCTTTCGGCGGCGGCGCTGTGGATCGACCTGCGCTTCCGCCGCCATCAGGCCGAGGCCGAGCGCATGCATGGCCTGGCCAACGCGGCGGTCGAAGGCCTCATCGTCTGCGACGGCACCCGCATCGTCAGCGCCAACGACAGCATTGCGGCATTGTCCGGCATCGCATCGGCGACGCTCAATACCATGGTGCTTGGCGACCTCTTCGGCGAGCGCGCCGCCACCGCCATGGCGGAAGCCGATGGGCAGGCGCGGGAAACCGAGCTCAAGAGCCATGACGGAACAGCGATCCCCGTCGAGCTCATCGCCAGGACCATCGACTATTGCGGCAAGCCGCACGGCGTGGTCGCCGTGCGCGACATCCGCGAGCGCAAGAAGGCGGAGCAGGAGATCATCCGCCTCGCCCACTACGATCCGCTGACCGGGCTCGCCAACCGCCGCTCCTTCAACAGCCGGCTGGAGGCCGAGATCGCCGCGGCGGGCCGTGGCGGCAAGGGCGGACAGCTCGCGCTCATGCTCCTCGATCTCGACCGGTTCAAGGAGGTCAACGACCTCTTCGGCCATGCCGCCGGCGATGCGATGCTGCAGAAAGTGGCGCAATGCGCCTCGGCCAAACTTCGCCACGGACAGATGCTGGCCCGCCTCGGCGGTGACGAATTCGCCATCATCGCCCCGAACCTGCCGGATCCGCAGGCTGCCGGCCGCATCGCCGAGGCGGTGCTTTCGGCCATGCGCGAGGAGAACCGGTTGTCGCCCGGCGGCGGCCTGGTGTCGGCCAGCATCGGCATCGCGCTCTACCCGCTGGACGCCGACGAGCAGGCCTCGCTCGTCAGCCACGCCGACACCGCGCTCTACCGCGCCAAGGCGGAGGGCAAGGACACATATCGCTATTTCGAAGCCTCGATGGGCGCCGAGGCGCGCGACAGGCGGGTGATGGAGCACGACCTGCGCCAGGCGGTGGCGCGCGGCGAATTCCGCCTCGTCTACCAGCCGCAAAAGGAGATCAGTACCGGCAGGATGATCGGCTTCGAGGCGCTGCTCCGCTGGCACCATCCCGAGCATGGCGACATCTCGCCTGCCGTATTCATCCCGGTGGCCGAGGACAGCGGCGCCATCATCCAGATCGGCGAATGGGTACTTTCGGCCGCGTGCGAGGAAGCCGCCCGCTGGAAAAACCCGCTGATGGTCGCGGTCAATGTCTCGGCCGTACAGCTGCACAATCCGAACTTCAGCCGCAAGGTGCATGAGGTCCTGTTGCGGTCCGGCCTGGCGCCGGGCAGGCTCGAGCTCGAGATCACCGAGACGGCGCTGGTCAAGGACATGCCGCGCGCGCTGGCGGCCTTGCGGCAGATCAAGGCACTCGGCGTCCGTGTCGCCATGGACGATTTCGGCACCGGCTATTCCTCGCTCTCCAACCTGCGCGCCTTCCCCTTCGACAAGATCAAGATCGACGGATCCTTCATCAAGTCGGTCGACAGGAACGGCCAGGTCGCGGCCATCGTACGCGCCGTTCTCGGGCTCGGCCGCGGTCTCGGCCTGCCGGTGCTCGCCGAAGGCGTCGAGACGCTGGGCGAGCTCAAGTTCCTCGATGCCGAGGACTGCGAGATCGGCCAGGGCTTCTATCTTGGCAGGCCGGGCCCGATCGAGGCGTTCGGTGAGCTGACCGGCGTGCCTTCCGAGAAGGAGGACGACGGCGCCGGCAGGTCGCGCGGCGGCGGCAGCATCCTGATGCTGGAACCGGCGGCGGCCCTGCGCTCAGCTTGACGGGCCGAGCGCGGCTTCGACCAGCCGCCTGGCATCCGCTCCCGACCATTCGGCCGGGCCGTTCATATGCGCGATCAGGCAGCCCTCGCCGTCGATCAGCATGGTGACCGGCAGGCCGAGCGCCAGGCCGCGCGTCTTGACGTCGTTGAACAACGCCAGCGTCGGATCCCGGTAGTAGCCGAGCGTTGCGACGCCGATGTCGCTGAGGAACTTCTTCGGCTTGGTGTCGTCGCCGGTGTCGACATTGACCGCGACGACCTGGAAGCGGTCGCTGCCCATCTCCTTCTGCAGCGCGTCGAGTGCCGGCATTTCGGCGCGGCACGGCGCGCACCATGTCGCCCAGAGATTGAGCAGCAGCGTCTTGCCGGCGTGGTCGGCAACCGTCATCGGCTTGCCGTCGGGGCCGTTGAAGGCAAGGCTCTTCAGCGACTGCGGCGGATCGGCCGGCAACAGCGCCGCGACCTGGCCGGTAGCCTTGGCGGCGACCTGCTTGGCGCGCTCGGCCTTGGCCGCGCAGGCGGCATCGTCCTTGCCATCGGATGCCGCGACCTGCGTTGGAACGTTGTTGCCAGAAGCGCTCTCGCTGACATATACCGCCACCGCGCCAGCCAGCACGCCCGCCACCAGGGCGGCGAGGATCAGGCGCGGGGCCGGGAATAATCGACTGCGGTCTGCCATTTTCTTCAAAACTGCTCCGGAGCACGGGTTATAGCGATGAGCGACAAGAAGACCAGCAACCAGATGTGGGGCGGACGTTTTGCCTCGGGTCCGGCCGCGATCATGGAAGCGATCAACGCGTCGATCTCGTTCGACCGCAAACTCTACGCACAGGACATAAGAGGTTCGATCGCCCATAGCGAGATGTTGGCTGAAACGGGCATTATTTCGGCGGCCGATCAACAAAAGATCGCTGACGGGCTGAACACGATCCTGAAAGAGATCGAAGCCGGCACGTTCGAGTTCTCGACCAGGCTGGAAGACATCCACATGAACGTCGAGGCGCGCCTTGCCGATCTCATCGGGGCCGCTGCCGGCCGCCTGCACACCGCCCGTTCGCGCAACGACCAGGTAGCGGTGGATTTGAGGCTCTGGGTCAAGGACGAGTGCTTCCGTGTCGCCGAGGCGCTGAAGGGGCTGATCGCCGCCTTCCTGGAGCGCGCCGAGGAGCATGCGGCGACGGTGATGCCGGGCTTCACCCACATGCAGGCGGCGCAGCCGGTAACCTTCGGCCACCACTGCATGGCCTATGTCGAGATGTTTTCGCGCGACCTGTCGCGTGTCCGCGACGCCATCGAGCGCATGGACGAGAGCCCGCTCGGCGCGGCCGCGCTTGCCGGCACCAGCTTCGCCATCGACCGCCACCAGACGGCGAAGGCGCTTGGCTTCCGCGAGCCGATGCGCAATTCGCTCGACGGCGTTTCCGACCGCGACTTCGCGCTGGAGTTTCTCGCCATGGCCGCGATCTGCGCCACGCATCTGTCGCGGCTGGCCGAGGAGATCATCATCTGGTCGACGCCGCAATTCGGCTTCGTCCGGCTGTCGGACTCATTCTCTACCGGCTCCTCGATCATGCCGCAGAAGAAAAACCCCGACGCCGCCGAGCTGGTGCGCGGCAAGACCGGCCGCGTCAACGGCCATCTCGTCGGCCTTTTGACGGTGATGAAGGGCATGCCGCTGACCTACGGCAAGGACATGCAGGAAGACAAGGAATCGGTCTTCGACGCCGCCGAGACGCTCGACTTGATGCTGGCGGCGATGACCGGCATGGTGCGCGACATGACCGTCAACGCCGCCGCCATGAAGAAGGCCGCCGGCTCGGGCCACGCGATCGCGACCGACCTTGCCGACTGGCTGGTGCGCAATCTCGGCCTGCCCTTCCGCGAGGCGCATCACGTCACCGGCCGCGCCGTGGCGCTGGCCGAGGACAAGAAGGTCGGGCTGGAGAAGCTTTCGCTCGAGGATCTGCAGTCGATCCATCCCGGCATCACGCAGGGCATTTTCTCCGTGCTTGCCGTGCAGAACTCGGTGAAGAGCCGCACAAGCTTCGGCGGCACCGCGCCGTCCGAGGTGCGCAAGCAGATCCGCTACTGGAAAAAGCGCCTGGCCAAGGCGTGAGAGGCTGATTGATGCAAACTGACAAGATTTTAGAACGCTACAGCCACCAGAAATCCAACCTGAGCCTGGCTCTTCTTTCCGACAACGACGGTGGGGATCCAAAGATTCTCATACAAGGCTCGAAGCGGGCGCTGCACCTTCTCGCAGAACTTCTCCTTGCAGTTGCTGATGAGAAAGCCAACGACGGCTTCGGTATGGGGCCAAGAAGTGCCGGAAGTTTCCACTTTTCCGCCACGTCCGAGTTTGGTGTGTATGTCCATCGGCTGGACGAATGACGAATTCTCGGGGCTTGATTTTGCCGGGATGCAATGCGCCGAAAACTCGGCTAAAAGCGCAGCACGCAAACAGTTTCGGACGGATGGATCGATGACCGCAAGCAGGATTTTGGTGACGCTCGCGCTGCTCGCGGCGATGGTTGCCGTCACGGCCTGCGGCCGAAGGACCGGCCTCGACACGCCTTACGAGGCGGCCGTGCAGGCGCGCAAGGATGCCGAGAAGGCCCATCAGCCCGTGCCGCCGGAGCCGGAAAAACCGGTCGAGGACAAGAAGTTCATCCTCGACCCGCTGCTCTAGAGTCGATGAGCTGGGTTTGGTCTTTCCAAACCCGATCTCGTCGTACTCAAACTTGTTCGGAACCACTCTCGTGAACCATTTCGACTATCGCGACGGCGTGCTGCATGCCGAGGACGTCGCCCTGCCTGACATCGCGGCACAGGTCGGTACGCCGTTCTATTGCTATTCGACGGCGACGCTGACCAGGCATTTCCGCGTCTTCAAGGAGGCCTTCGCCGGGCTCGACACGCTGGTCTGCTACGCCATGAAGGCGAACTCCAACCAGGCGGTGCTGAAGACGCTGGCAAGGCTTGGCGCCGGCGCCGACGTGGTCTCGGAAGGCGAGTTGCGCCGCGCCCTTGCCGCCGGCATTCCGGCCAGCAAGATCCTGTTCTCGGGCGTCGGCAAGACGGCGAGGGAGATGGATTTCGCGCTTTCGGCCGGCATCCTCTGCTTCAACGTCGAATCCGAGCCGGAGCTGGAACTGCTTTCGGCCCGTGCCGCCGCGCTTGGCAAGGTCGCGCCCATCTCGCTGCGCATCAATCCGGACGTCGACGCCAGGACGCACAAGAAGATCTCCACCGGCAAGGCCGAGAACAAGTTCGGCATCGCTTGGCAAAGGGCGCGCCAGGTCTATGCCCGCGCCGCGCAACTGCCCGGCATCAGGGTCACCGGCATCGACACCCATATCGGCAGCCAGATCACCGAGCTGCAGCCTTTCGACGATGCCTTCGCGCTCCTCGTCGAGCTGGTCGGCACGCTGCGCGCCGACGGCCACGCCATCGAGCATGTCGATCTCGGCGGCGGTCTCGGCATTCCTTACCGCGTCGACAACAGCCCGCCGCCGCTGCCCGACGCCTATGCCGACATCGTCAGGAAGCACGTCACCAGGCTCGGCCTTAAGGTGATGTTCGAGCCGGGTCGGCTGATCGTCGGCAATGCCGGCATCCTGGTCTCCGAAGTCATCTTCGTGAAGGAAGGCGACGCCAAGAACTTCCTCGTCGTCGACGCCGCCATGAACGACCTGATCCGGCCGACGCTCTACGATGCCTTCCACGATATCCGCCCGGTGCTGCAGCAGCCGGCGGCGGCGCCGCGCATGACGGTCGACGTCGTCGGCCCGGTCTGCGAGACCGGCGACTATATCGGCCTCGACCGCGATCTGCCCAGGCTGAAGGCCGGCGACCTGATCGCGATTGCCACCGCCGGCGCCTATGGCGCGGTGCAGGCGGGCACCTACAACACCCGCCTGCTTGTTCCGGAAGTGCTGGTCGACGGCGACCGCTTCCACGTCGTGCGCCCGCGCCAGACCTATGATGAGCTGATCGGACTGGATTCCATTCCCGACTGGCTGAAATAGGCAGGCGGCCATGAGTTCATTCCGGCTGGCGCGTGGACGACAGCCGGCACGGTTAGGAGGCGAACCATGACCAATCCGAGCATCATCACCCGCGAACGCATCGCCGCGATGGAGCCGCGCATCCGGCCCTACGTGCGCCACACCCCGGTGCTGCGCGTCGACATGGCCGATTTCGGCCAGGCGCCGCTTGCTGTCGATCTCAAGCTCGAATGCCTGCAGCATTCCGGCTCGTTCAAGGCGCGGGGCGCCTTCACCAACCTGCTCGAACGCCCCGTGCCGAAGGCCGGCGTCGTCGCCGCCTCCGGCGGCAATCATGGCGCGGCGGTCGCCTATGCCGCCATGCGGCTCGGCCACAAGGCGACTATCTTCGTCCCCGAAGTAAGCCCGCCGGCCAAGCTGGCGCGCATTCGCGGCTATGGCGCCGAACTGGTCGTCGGCGGCGCGCGCTACGCCGAGGCGCTGGCCGCCAGCGAGGACTTCGCCGCAAGCACCGGAGCACTGCAGATCCATGCCTTCAACCAGCAGGAAACGCTGGTCGGGCAAGGCACGCTCGGCCTCGAGATCGAGGCCGACCTGCCCGAAATCGACACGCTGCTGGTCGCCGTCGGCGGCGGCGGCCTGATCGGCGGCATCGCCGCCTGGTTTGCCGGCCGCATCCGGATCGTCGCCGTCGAGCCGGAGGGCGCACCGACGCTCTATCGCGCCTTCGAGGCCGGCCGGCCCGTCGATGCGCCGGCCGAAGGCATCGCCGCCGATTCGCTGGCCCCGAAGCGTGTGGGCGAAATGATGTTCCCGATCGCCGAGGCCTATGTCGAGCGCTCGCTCCTAGTCAGCGACGATGACATCATCGCCGCTCAGAAAGCGCTCTGGGACCGGGTGCGAATCATTTCCGAGCCGGGTGGCGCTGCAGCCTTCGCGGCGGTGCTCTCCGGCCGCTACCAGCCCTCGCCGGGCGAGCGCATCGCGGTTCTGGTCTGCGGATCCAACACCGATCCCGCAAAATTCTGACCATAAACCGGAAAGAACGGTTCACGTTTTTGGAACCCGCCTCGCCTTTGCCGTGTTTGCTGGTAAACTTCCAGTCCTGAGGTTCGGGCTATCCCGCCCGGACGGGAAGGGCCGATGACGCAACGACCCACTTCCAGCGGCGATCGTGGCCTGGCCGGGCGTCTTGCCCTGAGTCGGCTGGCGACGGGGACCTCCATGCTGGTCGAGCGCGGTTGGCCGCTGCTTCTGCCGCTGCTCGTCCTTGCCAGCCTGTTCCTCAGCATCTCCTGGCTCGGCCTGTTCCCGCTTCTGCCCGACGTTGCGCGCATCGGCGTGCTGATCGTCTTCGCCGGCGCCGCCCTTGCCGCGCTCTATCCGCTGCGCTTCTTCCGCTGGCCCTCCGCCGCAGAGATCGACCGGCGCATCGAGGCGGCCAACGAATTGTTGCACAGTCCGGTGCAGGTGCAGACCGATCGCCCGAGCGGCCACGAAAGCATCTTCTCGCAGGCGCTGTGGCGCGAGCACCAGAAGCGCATGGCCGAGCGCTTGGGCAGTCTTGGCGCCGACCGGCCGCGCGCGCGTGTGCCGGAGCGCGACCGCTGGGGCCTGCGCGCCGTGGCGGCGCTGCTTCTGGTCACCGCCTTCGCCTTCTCCTTCGGCCCCTCCGGCGGCCGCGTAAGCGACGGTTTCGTCGCCCGCGCGGCGCGCGACGCCGTTCCGCCGCGCATCGATGCCTGGGTGACGCCGCCGGCCTATACCGGCAAGCCGCCGCTCTTCCTCACCGCCGACGCCAAACAGGCGGCGGCCACCTTCACCGTGCCGCAAGGCAGCGATGTCTCGCTGCGCGTCACCGGCGGCTCGGGCGAGGAGACGCTGAGCTTTGCCGACAAGGACGGCAATGCCCGCGCCATCGACCCGGCCGCGCCGCAGGCCGCCAAGCCCGTGGCGACAGCGGCGCCAAAGGTGCGCCAGTTCACCGGCAAGCTGACCGGCGACGGCACGCTGACGCTGAAATCGGGCGAGGACGACCTCGGCCGCTGGGCCTTCGCCGTTATTCCGGACAAGCCGCCGACGATCCGCTTCGCCGGCGAGCCGAAGCGCGCCGTCAACGGTGCCTTCGAGCTCAACTACCAGATCGACGACGACTATGGCGCGGCCTCGGCCAAGGCGGAGTTAGCGCTCGCCGACACGCAGGCGCCCAACGCGCATCCGCTCTATGGCCCGCCCGACATGCCGCTGGCGCTGCCGCGGCGCGGCGGCAAGGGCAACGCCGCCAAGACCAGCAAGGACCTGACCGAGCACGTCTGGTCCGGCGGCAGCATCAAGCTGACCCTCACCGCCACCGACGACGCCGGCCATACCGCGACCAGCGAGACCAAGACGCTGGTGATGCCGGAGCGGCCCTTCGCCAACCCCCTGGCGCGGGCGGTGATCGAGCAGCGCCGCATGCTTGGGCTCGACGCCAATTCGAAGCCGCGCGTGCTCGAGCTGATGGACGCGATCACACTGCGCCCGGAGGACACGTTCGACAACATGGCGCATTACCTCGCCATCATGAGTGCCCGCAGCCGGTTGAAGATGGCCGACAATGACGACCAGCTGCGCAATGTCGTGTCCTATCTCTGGGAAATCGCGCTCGGCATCGAGGAGGGCAATCTGTCGGCGGCCGAGCGGCGGCTGCGTCAGGCGCAGCAGGCTCTGCAGGATGCCATCAACAGGGGCGCCAGCGACGAAGAGATCGACAAGGCGATGAAGGAACTGCGCGAGGCGATGAACCAGTTCCTGCAGGAATTCGCCGAGCGCGCCAAGCAGAACCCGAATGCGCCGCAGATGCAGCAGAACGGCCAGGAACTGCGCCAGAGCGACATCGAACGCATGATGGACGAGATCGAGAACCTCGCGAAATCCGGCGACCGCGACCGCGCCCAGCAGTTGCTGTCGCAATTGCAGGACATGATGAACAACCTGCAGGCCGGCCGTCAGCAGCAGGGCGGCGAGCAGGACAGCGAGATGCGCCAGCAGATGGACAAGCTGGGCGAGATCATGCGGCGCCAGCAGGAGATGATGAACGACACCTTCCGCATGGACCAGATGCAGCGCGGCCAGCGGCAGCGCGGCGAGAACCGCGACGAGCAGCTCGGCGAAAACGGCGGCGGCCAGGACGAGGACAGGCCGGGACCGGGACAGGACCGCGATCCGCTCGCCCGCCCGAAGCCGATGACGCCGCAGGAATTCGCCGACGCGCTGAAGCAGTTGCAGGAAGGCCAGGGCAAGCTGCAGAACGACCTCGAGCAGTTGAGGAAGGGCCTGGAAGGCATGGGCATGGAGCCCAACGAAGGATTTGGCGAAGCCGGCAAGTCGATGGGCAATGCCGAGCAGGCGCTGGGCGAAGGCGACGGCGACCAGGCCGTCGGCCATCAGGGCCGCGCGCTGGAGGCGCTGCGCCGTGGCGCCAAGGACATGATGAAGCAGCTGCAGGCCATGCAGGGCGACCAGGGCGGCAGCGAGCAGGGCGGCCGCCAGCAGGACGCCGACCGCGACCCGCTCGGCCGACCGCGCGCCACGCGCGGGCCCGACGACGGCAATTCGGTGAAGGTGCCTGACGAGATCGATGTCCAGCGCGCGCGCCAGATCCTGGAAGCGATCCGCAAGCGGCTCGGCAACGCGCTCAGCCCCGACATCGAACGAAGCTATCTAGAACGGCTGCTGGAACTGAAATAGCCCGCCTCCTCCCAACGGTCGCAACGCCATGCCGAAGCTCGGTGCCGTCACTCCGATTTTGCGCATATTCGACGTCGCCAAGGCGCATGAATTCTATCTCGGCTTCCTCGGCTTCGAGGTGCGGTTCCAGCACCGTTTCGACGACAATGCGCCGCTTTACACCGGCATTGCCCGCGACGGCTGCGAGTTGCATCTGAGCGAGCATCATGGCGACGGTTCGCCGGGCTCGCATGTCCGTGTCGAAGTGGCCGACATAGCGGCGCTGCATCGCGAGCTGACGGCGAAGAAATACCGCTACGCCAGGCCGGGGTTGGAAGAGACGCCCTGGGGAACGAGAGAGGTCACGGTCGACGACCCGTTCGGCAACCGTCTGACCTTCTCCGAGAGCACGCCGGCAGGGTAGGGCGGAGCCGCCGCCCACCGGATTGAAGCAGCGCAAGTCAGCCGTCGAGGAGCGCGCCGGGCGTCAGCGTGAACGCCTCGCGGATCGCATTCTCCATGCTGTCGATCGCTTCGCCGGCGGCGGCCGGATTGCGATGCAGAACGACATTCGAGGAATCGATGTCGCCGAAGCCGTCGGCCGCGGTCAGCTCGCGGCAGCCGGCCGGGATGTTGCTGCGCGAGATCGGCGCGATCGCCAGGCCCGAGGTGACCGCGAGCTTGAGGCCGCCATTGGTGTCGCTGGTATAGGCGACGCGATAGGCAAGGCCGCGCTGTTCCAGCGACTTGATCGCGAAGTCGCGGCACCATCCCTCGCGGCTGTAGAGCGCGATCGGCACCGGCCGCTCCTCGTGCCTGTGGTGCGTCTCGGACGTTACCCAGACTGTCGGATCGTGCATCAGCACCTCGCCCCCCGCGAGATCCTGCCATTCGAACACAACGGCAAGGTCGAGCTCGCCGGCGGCAACCGCCGCTGTCTGGGCGCCCGAATGCGCGTAGCGCACCGTCACCTCGACCTTCGGGTGGCGCTTCGAAAACGCGCCGAGGGCGCGCGACAGGATGGCATGGCCATATTCTTCGGGAATGCCGATGCGCACCGGCCCGCCAAGCGGCGCCGCGGCAATCGACGCTGCCGTCTCGTCGAGCAGCGAAACGATGCGCCTGGCATTGCCGATCAGCTCGCCGCCGCGCCGCGTCAGCGCCACGCCGCGCGAGCCGCGCTCGAACAGGCTGTCGCCGACCATGCCCTCGAGCTTCTTCATCTGCATCGACACGGCCGACTGGGTGCGGCCCGCCTGCTCGGCCGCCTTGGTGAAATTGCCGGTTTCGGCCACCGCGACGAAGGTGCGCAGGAGGTCGCTGTCGAGCGTCGGCTTCATCGCATTTCACCATAAGCAATTTTGATTGCTGGCATCATTCCAATTCGTTTGCAACATGTCAAACGCCGGAGGATAGTCGCCTCACCCATTGGATATGCGGCCCTTCAAACCGGCTGCGGACCAATCGAGTCCTCACTCATACCCGCTGCCCGAAACGGTGGCGGGTTCTTTTTACCGCATGCGTCGGTTTGGGATCGCGCGAACCGGGGAGCAGAATCCTATGCAGAACAGGATGGTGCTTGGCATCCTGAGCCTCTGTCTGGGCGTTCTGGTGTTTTCGCTCCAGGATCCGCTCGTCAAGGCGGTCTCGGGCCTCTACCCGGTCACCGAGGTCATGGCGATCCGCGCCATTGTCGCCCTGCCGATCCTGATCGTTATCGTGCACGCCGATGTCGGGTTGAAAGCACTGCTCTCGAAGCGCTCCGGCCTGCTGACGCTGCGCGCCTTCATCCAGTTCAGCTCCTACACGTCCTACTATCTGGCGATCGCCGCCCTGCCGCTGGCCGACGCGGTGGCTCTCTATTTCATGGCGCCGCTGTGCATCATGGTGCTGGCCGGGCCTTATCTCGGCGAGCGGGTGTCTTGGCAGACGCTGGCGACCGTGCTGATCGGCCTGCTCGGCGTCCTCGTCATGCTGCGGCCGGGCGCCGGGCTGTTCGACTGGGCGGCGTTGCTGTCGCTCGGCTCCGCCTTCCTCTACGGCTTCTCGCAGCTGATGGCGCGCAAGATAAGCGACACCGAATCCTCCACCGTCATGGCGTTCTACCAGAATGGCGCCTATCTGACGGGCGCAGTGTTCGTCGCCGGCCTGTTCCGGTTGGCCGGGATTGAGCACGCCGTCCACCCCAGCCTCGAATTCCTGGTGCGGCCGTGGATCTGGCCGGCATTTCCCGACCTTCTCAAGATGGCGGCCTGCGGCTTCGTCGCCTCGGCCGGCATGATCCTGCTGTCGCAAGCCTACCGGCTGGCGCCGGCCAACCGCGTCGCCACCTTCGAATATACCGGCATCATCTGGTCGCCGCTGTGGGGATTCCTGTTCTTCGCCGAGGTGCCGCACTCGACGACCGTGCTGGGCGCCGCCCTCATCATCGGTGCCGGCCTGCTTGCCTTCCGTACCGAGCGGCGCAGGGCGGCTCCGCCGCTGCTTGTGCCGACCGGCGACACGGCGTGAGCGCCGGCCACGGTTACCGCCGATATGCTGAAGGGCGGCCTGCGGCCCGGAGCCTCAGGCGAAGCAGCTCAAGGCGCGGCCGACGCGAGCGCGAATTTCAGCGAGCGTAAAGGGCTTCTGCATGACATCGAGGATGATGCCGTTGAGCTCCTCGGCGCGCTCGCGCTGATCGGCGTATCCGGTCATCAGCATGATCTTCATCGACGGGAACAGCGCCGCCGCCGCGGTGGCCATCTCGATGCCGTCCATCTCCGGCATGCGGATATCGGAGACGACGAGGTCATAGCCACCCCGCGCCGCCTTGATCAGCTCAAGTCCCTGGGCGCCATCGCAGGCGATGGCCACGCTGTGCCCGTCACGTTCGAGCGCGCGGGCGGCGAGGGTGCGGACGGACTCATCGTCCTCAACGATCAGAAGCTTTGCCATGGCGAGATACATGGCGGGGAAACGTTGACGTTTTCTGAACCGGAACATTGGTCCGGGGGAAATCCAGGGCATGCCGTGTTCGGCGATTCAGTGCTGCCTGATTTGGGGCATGCTTCAGGGGGTGTTGAGATTCAGGTCAGGCCGCTGTTTGCGGCCGGCCTCACCTGAATATCGACATGCCCTAGGCGTCGCCCTTGACGACGCCGACGAAGGGCAATTCCCGGAAAGCATGCGCGACATCCATGCCGTAGCCGACGACGAAATAATCCGGGCAGTCGAAGCCGACATAGTCGGCGTTGAGCGTGGTCTGGCGGCGCATGCGCTTGTCGAGCAACACGGCGATGGCGCAGCTTCTGGCGCCGCGCGACAGCATCAGGTCGCGGGCGAAGGAGAGCGTCTTGCCGGATTCGAGGATGTCGTCGATCAGAAGCACATCGCGGCCGGCGACCTCGTTGTCGATGTCGCGCAGCACCTTCACCTCGCCGCTGGTGGTGCCGGCGCCGTAGCTGGAGATGAAGATGAACTCGACCTCGGGCGACAAGCCGACATCGTGCATGGCGCGGATCAGGTCGGCTGCGAAGACGAAAGACCCCTTCAGCACCGAGATCACCAAGAGGTCATGGTAGTCGCGCCCGGCGATCTCCTTGGCGAGCTCGAGGTTGCGGCGGGCGATCGCCGACGCCGAAAACAGGACCTCGATGTCCTTGCCGCGCACAACTGGCATTTTCGCCCTCCAGGCGTTTTGCCTACAGGACCGCGACCTTCAGGGCCTGCGAAAGCGCTGTAGAACTTCTTGGTTTCTGCGCCGGGTCGCGCGGTTTTGTTTCGCCTTAGCCAGCAAAAGTGACTGAGACGGCTTTGACGCCGTTTCTAGGCACATCGAGGCGGCTGGAAAAGCCAAATCTTTCGCCGGGCGCCAGCGAGCGCCCGGATGTCCCCAGCGTATAGCGGATGATCTGGCTGTCCTTGCCGGTGACACGGATTTCCAGGGGCGGCATTTGCACCGCCTGCGCCCCGTCATTGGCGGCCTCGCCGTCGACGAACAGCACAGGTTTCGGCCCTGATGCGTCGATGCGCGAGGTGATGCCCGAGATGCTAAGCGCGGCCGCCGGCTGCGCGACGGCCCAGAACGGCGATTGACGGACCAGCGCATGGCCGCCGGAGACCCAGAAGGCGGCGAGCGCGGCGCCGACACCGGCAATCCAGAATAGCGGTCCGCCACGCGACGCCGGCCGCCGTTCGGCCACGGCCTCCGGCTTGCGCAGCATGCCCATGCCTTCGATGGCGGCCGTGCTGGTCGCGCGCGAAGGCGGGGCCGGCGGCGCTTCCGGCCTGGCCGAAGGACGCGGCAGCACCTCGTAATCGGCGTCGACGACGTCGATCACCGGCGCGCGCGCTTCCTGCGCGGCACTTGTCCCCAGCCCGGTCATGATTTCGCCGGAAACCGGGCGCGCGGTTCGTTGCTCAGCCATACGGCCTGGTAAGCCCCTGTTCGCTGTTCGTTTCTTTTGGGTAAACGCAAATGGTTAACGCTTCCCCACCGGAACCCCGGTGATGCACCGAAAAGCATCGAAAATTAACCAAGGGTTAACCATGCGGGCCGATGGTCTTTTGAGAGAAAGGGCTGGCGTTTCGCCGCCGAAAGTTCCAGGTCGTCGAACGTGATCCGCTTCGAAAATGTCGGCCTCCGCTATGGCATGGGTCCGGAGATCCTCCGCGACATTTCCCTGCACATACCGGAGCGCTCCTTCCAGTTCCTGAGCGGGCCCTCCGGCGCCGGCAAGACGACGTTGTTGCGCCTGCTGTTCATGTCGCTGAAGCCGACGCGCGGGCTGATCACCATCTTCGGCAAGGACCGCTCGCGCATCTCGCGCAGCGAGCTGCCGCATCTGCGGCGCCGCATCGGTGTCGTGTTCCAGGATTTCCGCCTGCTCGACCACATGACCACCTATGAGAACGTCGCCCTGCCCTTGCGCGTGCGCGGGCGCGAGGAGGCGAGCTACCGCACCGACGTCACCGAACTGCTGAAATGGGTTGGGCTGGGTGAACGCATGCATGTGCTGCCGCCGGTGCTGTCGGGCGGCGAGAAGCAGCGCGCCGCGATCGCCCGCGCGCTGATCGAACAGCCCGAGATCCTGCTCGCCGACGAGCCGACCGGCAATGTCGACCCGCCGCTGGCGCGCCGGCTGCTTCGGCTGTTCATCGAGCTCAACCGTCTCGGCACGGCGGTGGTGATCGCCACCCACGACCTCGGCCTGATGGAGCAGGTCGACGCGCGGCGCATGATCCTCGCCGGCGGAAGGCTGGACATCTATGACTGAGCTCTCCGCCGACCATCTGCATGACCAGCCCGCCGAGATGGCTGGCGTGGTGCAGCGCCCCCAACGCAGGATGGCGCCGATCGTGCCGGCGCAGAACATTGCCGGACGGGCGCTGGTGCTGGTCATAGCTATCATGACCTTCCTGTCCTGCCTCACGTTCGGCGCCGTGACCCTGGTGCGCGACACCGCGTCGGTCTGGGAGAACCAGATCTCGCGCGAGGCGACGATCCAGATCAAGCCGGTCGACGGCCTCGACATGGAGGCGGCATTGGCCCAGGCCTCCCAGATCGCCAGCGAGTTTCCCGGCGTCAAGGGCACCAAGATCATCGACCGCGACGCCACCGCGCGGCTGCTGGAGCCGTGGCTGGGCACAGGTCTCAACATCGATGAATTGCCGGTGCCGCGCCTCGTCGTCGTCACCATCGACGAAAACAGCCCGCCCGACTTTGCCGCCATGCGCGCCGCGATCACGCCCAAATTGCCGACCGCGGCGCTCGACGATCACCGCACCTGGGTCGACCGGCTCGTCACCATGGCCCGCACGACGGTGACCATCGGCATCGCCGTGCTGGTGCTGATGCTGTCGGCGACCGTGCTGACCGTCGTGTTCGCGACGCGCGGCGCCATGGCAGGCAACGGCCACATCATCGAGGTGCTGCATTTCGTCGGCGCCGAGGCGCGCTTCATCGCGCGCGAGTTCCGTTGGCATTTCCTGGTCACCGGCATGAAAGGCGCCGCGGCCGGCGGCGCCGCCGCGATTTTGGTCTTCATCGTCTTTTCATGGTGGTCGTCGCGCAACATGGCGACGCCCCAGGCCGACCAGGCAACCGCGCTGTTCGGCAATTTCGCCATCGGCTCGGCGGGCTATCTCGGCGTCGGCCTGATGGTGCTGGTGATCGGCGCGCTGACGGCGGCGACCTCGCACGCGACGGTTGTAACCTATCTCAGCGACATCGACATGCGCCAGCCGGATGGAGGCTAGGCACGGTTTCAGAAAGCGAAAGCCGGTTCTTCGAGACGATCACGCCATGCAAGAGTATGATCACGCAAGGGAAACTGCCGTAACGCAATGTGCGCCTTCTCATCTATCAAAGGCCGCATTTCAGGATTAACCATAGGATGATGGACGCGCAGGACACGACCGGAACGGCTGGACGGATGCCAGTTGTTGGTGCCCGTGCGCACGGGCGTGGCAATCTGGCCCGCCTTGCCATCGTCCTTCGGATCTTTGCTTTCTCCGTGCTGGCACTTGCGGCTCTGTTTGCCGGCGGCTTCGGCTGGTTCGCCAGCACGGTCAGCCACATGACGACGCCCGCCAACCCCGCCAGGGCCGATGCCATCATCGTTCTCACCGGCGGCCAGTCGCGCCTCGACGCGGCGATGGACCTGCTCGCTTCCGGCAAGGGCGAGCGCTTGCTGATCAGCGGCGTTCATCCTTCCGCCAGCCGCCGCCAGTTGCAGGCCGCGACCGGCGGCGACAAGGCGCTGTTTTCCTGCTGCGTCGACATCGACCGCGCCGCGCTCGACACCATCGGCAATGCCGAGGAAAGCGCCAAATGGGTGGAAAGCCACGCCTATGGCAGCGTCATTCTCGTCACCAACAACTACCACATGCCGCGCAGCCTGCTGGAGATGGGGCGGCTGCTGCACGGCGCCAAGCTGGAGCCCTATCCGGTGGTCAACACCAATCTCGGCAATGGCGGCTGGCTGACCAAGCCGGAAGCGTTGCGCGTGCTTTTGACCGAATACAGCAAATATGTGCTGGCTCTGGCGCGCGGCATCGTCCCGCTGCGCCAGACTGCCGACGGCATCGCCCTGGCGGAAGCCTCGGTGGTCAAGAGCGACAAGCCGCCAGCCCGCATCATCCCTTAGCCTCGACCGCGCGCAGGCGCTCGACCTCCTGTTCGAGGGCCGCAATGCGCCTGTCGCGATCGGCGAGCGCCGCCGCGACGTCCGCAGCATCGAAGCGCTGCGGTATGTGCTGCTGGCAGTTGGCATCCCAGGTCGAGACGGTGAACAGGATCACCTGCTCGGGACGCGCCTTGTAGCCTTGCGGCATCAGGCTCGCCGTCAGTTCGGCGTCTCCCTCGACGACGCGCGCCCTGCCCCAGATCTTGATGCGCTGCCGATGGGCATAGTCGATCAGGAACAGGAAGGCCTGCGCGTTGTCGGCGAGATTGCCCTGGGTGATGAACTGCCTGTTGCCCGTGAAGTCGGCGAAGCCGATCGTCTTCTCGTCGATCACCTTGAGGAAGCCCGCCGGCCCGCCGCGATGCTGGATGTAGGGCTGGCCCTCGCCATTGGCGGTCGCCAGGAAGACGCTGGTCTGCGCCGCGATGAAGGCGGCAAGATCCGGCGTGATCGTATCCCGCCAGCCGCCGCGCTCCTCGACCCGGGAATAGGCATCGCGCGAGCCCTTGCGCGCCTGGATGGCCTTGACGCTCGGCGTGAAGGCGACGTCGCTGGTGAAAGCATGGGCGTTCATATGGCGCTGTCCTCCAAGGGCTGGTAACCCGCCGAATATAAGCCTTCCATATTTCGGATGCAGATGGCATATCTGGAATAGTTCCTTCCATTTTCTGGAAAGATCATGGATCGCCTTGAAGCTATGTCGCTTTTCGTCGCCGCGGTGGAGGCCGGCAGCCTTTCAGCCACGGCGCGCCGCTTCGGCATGCCGCTCGCCACGGTCAGCCGCAAGGTCTCGGAACTGGAACGGCACCTCAACACGCGCCTGCTCGCCCGCTCGGCGCGGCGGCTGACGCTGACCGCTGCCGGGCAGACCTATCTCGCCGCCTGCCGCCGCATCCTGGACGAGGTCGGTGAGGCCGAGCGCGCCGCGGCCGGCGAATACAGCGCGCCCAAAGGCGAACTGGTCGTCACCGCGCCGATCGTCTTCGGCCGCCTGCACGTGCTGCCGGTGGTCGCCGATTTCCTCGCCGCCTATCCCGAGGTCGATATCCGGCTGACGCTGTCGGACCAGATAACGCAGCTGGTCGACGAGCATATCGACCTTGCCGTGCGCATCGGCGATCTGCCCGATTCCAGCCTTGTCGCCATCCGTGTCGGCGCGATCCGCCGCGTCGTCTGCGCAAGCCCACCCTACCTTGCGGCCCATGGCACGCCGCAAACCCCGGGGGACCTGGCCGTGCACAGCTGCGTTACCTTCGACAACCTCTCGGCCCCTGCCACCTGGGTCTTCGCCGGCGGCAAGAGCGAGATCACCGTGCCGGTCCATTCCAGGCTTCGCGTCAACACCGCGGAAGCCGCCATCGACGCCGCGACCGCCGGGGTCGGCTTGACCAAGGTGCTGTCCTACCAGGTCGCCGCCGCGATGCGCTCCGGCGCGCTGCAGGCAGTGCTGCGCGAGTTCGAGCCGCCGCCATGGCCGGTGAGCCTCGTCCATGCCGGGCAGGGCCTGCTGCCGGTCAAGCTGCGCGCCTTCCTCGATTTCGCCGCCCCGCGCCTGAAGGAGCGCCTGACGCAAGCGATGTGGTAGGAAATCGGGATCGGCCCTCGCTCGCTGGCCGTTTCCTTTTTGCCCGCGCTTGGTGTAACCAACGCACTCTTCCTCACCGGGCCTTCCCGCATGCTCTATTTCCGCTCGCTGGCGTTCAACCTCGTCTTCTACCTCAGCCTGGTCGTCCAGATGATCTTCTGGACCCCGTACTATTTCCTGTCGCCGCGCCACCGGGCCTGGTTCGTGCCCAAATTCTGGTCGCGCACCTGCATGTGGCTCTACGACAAGATCGCCGGCACGAAGAGCGAGATCACAGGCGTCGAGAACTTGCCCGAAGGGTCCTTCATCCTGGCGCCGAAGCATCAGTCCTTCTGGGATGCGATCGCCTTTTTTCCCTATCTCGATGACGCGCTCTACATCCTGAAACGGGAGCTGACCTGGATCCCCTTCTTCGGCTGGTACATCATGAAGATGCGGATGATCCCGGTCGACCGCGGCAGTCGCTCCAAGGCGCTGAAGGCGGTCGTCGCCGCCACCAGAGCTGAAATGGACCGCAATCCGCGCCAGCTCATCATCTACCCCGAAGGCACGCGCCGCGCTCCGGGCGACGAGCCGGCCTACAAATATGGCATCGTCGAGATCTATTCGCAGCTTGGCGTCCCGGTGGTCCCGGTCGCCCATGTCGCCGGCCTCTACTGGCCGCGCCGCAAATTCCTGCGCTATCCCGGCACCATCAAGGCCCGCTTCCTGCCGCCGATCCCGCCGGGACTGGCCAAGGACGAGTTCATGAAGCGGCTGATCGGCGAGACCGAGGCTGCCTGCGACCAGCTCCTCGTAGAGGCCTCGCGCGCGCCGAATCCGCCGCCGATGCCGCCGACGGCGGCGAAGCGGCTGGCGGAGCTCGCGGCGGCCGGAAAGGCCAAGGCCTGAGCCGCAGCTCCGTTTCGCCGGCCTAAGGCCACGCCGCCAATGCCGTCGTCAGCACCAGCGTCGCCGCGAAAGCCAGGTTGATGATCCGCGAGGCCAGCGGCCGCCGCAGGAAGCGGGCGAAGGCCGCCCCGGCAAGTAGCCACAGCACATGGATGGCGACGATCATCAGCGTGAGCACCAGGAGCTTGGTGACAACCCCGAGACCGGCGACGCCCGACGAAGCGCCGGCGAACACGGCGGCGATCGCCACATAGGCTTTCGGATTGGCGACAGCGAGCAGGAAGCCGCCCGAGAATGTGGGAGGCGCCATCCCGTTCTCGCGCGCCGCCAGCGGTGGCGCCGTCGCTATTCTGTAGGCTAGGTAGAGGATGTAGATCGCGGAGGCGATCGCCAGCACCGGCGCCATGCCCGGCAGCGAGGCAAAGATCGCCGTCACGCCGGAAGCCACCACCAGCAACACGAGCGTGGTGCCAACGATGATGCCCGACGTGTAGCGCAGCGAGCCGCGCAGGCCGAAAGCAGCGCCTATTGCGGTGACGCTGATCGTCGCCGGCCCCGGACTGCCCATCACGACGGCGGCGGCAAGCACCAGCACCAGCACCTGCTGCCATGGCTGCGAGAGGGTCAAAATTCCGGCCATACGCGTTTTCCGCATCGTGTCGCGATGCGCAAAACGTTATGGCGCAGGGGCCGTCGCCGTCTTGAACGATCGTGTCGAACCGTCCGGCAAGGGCCGCCCCGCTTGCGGCGCGCCGGCAGCGCCGGGCTGGAGCAATTCCAGGAAAAGTGTGAAACGGTTTTCCGTCCGGAATTGCGTCAAGACAAAGAGATAGAGCGGTTCGCCGTTTCCGTGAAACGCTCTAGGCGCTCGCCCGGTCCAGCGCCGCGATGTCGTCGGCGCCGAGCTTCAGCGACGCGGCGCGCACCAGGCTGTCCACCTGCGCTGTCGTCGTGGCGCTGGCGATCGGCGCGGTGACGCCCGGCCGCGCCATCACCCAGGCCAGCGCCACCTCGGCCTGCTTGGCCGAATGCCTGGCCGACACCGCGTCGAGCGCGGCGAGGATGCGCATGCCGCGATCGTTGAGATAGCTGGCGACATCCTCGCCCCGTTCGCTTTGGCCGAGGTCCGCCTTGCCGCGGTATTTGCCGCTCAGGAATCCCTTGGCCAGGCTGAAATAGGTGATGACGCCGATGTCCTCGGCCACGCAGAGATCAAGCAGCGGTCCGTCGAGCGACGAACGGTCGTACAAATTGTATTCGGGTTGCAGCACGTCATAACGCGGCAGGCCGCGCAGGCTCGCCACATCGAGCGCCGCGCGCAGCTGGCCGGCATCGAGATTGGAGCAGCCGACATGGCGGACCTTGCCCTTGGCAAGCAGGCCCTGATAGGCGCCGAGCGTCTCCTCGTAGGGGGTGGCCGGATCCGGCCAGTGCGACAGATAGAGGTCGATCGCGTCGGTCTGCAGCCGCTTCAGCGAGGCGTCGACCGCCTTTTCGATATAGGCGGCGGACAGGTCCCGCCTGCCCTGGCCCATGTCCGAGCCGACCTTGGTGATGACGACGATCTTGTCGCGGTTGCCGCGGCTTTTCATCCATTTGCCGATGATGGTTTCGGATTCGCCGCCCTTGTTGCCGGGAGCCCAGCGCGAATAGACGTCCGCCGTGTCGACGGCGTTGAGGCCGGCATCGGAAAAACGGTCGAGCAGGTCGAAGGAGGTGTTCTCGTCGGCTGTCCAGCCAAAGACGTTGCCGCCCAGGACCAGCGGCGCGATGGAAAGGTCGGTGCGACCGAGACGGCGTTTTTGCAAGACTGATCTCCGTGATGCTTGGGATAATGCCGGGCAGGCCCGGCTGGGGGGCAGCAGCTAACCTAGGTCCTGGATTGCCGAGGTCAAAGGCCTGGCCATTCTTTTCCGGCAGGCCAGCGCTTCACAAAGGCGCGACCCGCCGCGCCACGTCCTCCAGCCAGTGGTCGCGGATGCTGAGCGCCTTCAGGTGCTCCAGAGTGCTCAGCACATAGTCCTCGTTGCGCCCGGATTGACCGACGGCGCCGCGAACGATGCTTGCCGCATGCGCCGTGTCGAGCGCGCCGGTGCATACTGCTCATGCGCGCGGTCGACGATGTAGGCAACCGCCTCGACCCTGCCGTTCGCTCCCTTCCCTGCCCCGTCGAGCCGGATGTCCAACGTGCGTTCGAGATAGACGCTGGTCACCAGCTCGCGCTCGCGCAGATAGGCGAGAACCTCGCCGCGCAGGTCGCCCGGCACCCGGAATGCCAGCCCGACGCAGGAGCCGCCGCGGTCGAGGCCGAGCACCAGGCCCGGCCGCTGGCGCGTGCCGCGATGCACGAAGGAATAGACGCAGAGCGCCCGGCGGTAGCCGTAAAGGCGCGCGCGGCGCGTCTCGACATGCGCGAAACCCGGGCGCCAGATCAGCGACCCATAGCCAAAAACCCAAAAATCGCCCATATCGCCAAGCCTGATCGCGCGAGTCCCGACTCCAGGCCGGAATCGGTGTTTTACGTCTTCCTGCTTGTTGCGTAACAACCGCCCGCCCGCAATATCAGGGGTAATGAGAGCTGCAGCATGACGTCAACTGACGAGCGCCCGCCGAACTTTCGCCGCCGGCTGTTCTGGCTCGCTGCCTTCATTGCCGTGCTGTTCGCCCTCTACAGCGCTGGCTGGTTCTATCTGGCCGATCGCGTCAGGACCGAGGCCGACAAGGCGGTTGCCTCGCTCAACGTCAACGGCATCGAGGCCGGTTGCGCCAACCTGACCGTCAGCGGCTATCCGCTCAGCTTCGCCATCTCCTGCGACACGCTCGCCTATGAGGACGATGCCAGGAACGTCGCCGCCTCGACCGGCAGCTTCAACGCGGTGGCCGAAATTACGCAGCCGCTGTCGCCAGTCGCCGATCTGCGCGGTCCGCTCAGGACCTCAATGCCCGGCATGACGCCGCTGTGGATCGACTGGGACAACCTGCGGGCGGACGCGAAGCTCTCCTGGCCGCTGCCGCGGCGCGTCGCGCTGAAGGCCGAGGGCCTGTCCGGCCAGACCGATCCGGCCGACAACAGCGATCCCGTCGAGCTGTTCTATGCCGGAAAGGCCGCCGGGCAATTGCAGCCGAACGGCCTGGACATCGGCTATGTCGGCAGTTTCAACGATCTCGAGATCGACGCCGACGCGATCGGCGGGCGCGTGCTGCCGCCGCTCGACGGCAGCGGCGAGGCGACGCTGAAGAACGGCGTCGCGCTGATCAGGACGCAGCCGAAGAGCCTGCGCGGCCAGTCAGTCGACATCGCCAAGCTCGACCTGTCGTCGGGCGAAGCGCGCATAACCGTGTCCGGGCCGCTGTCGGTCGATGCCGAAGGGCTCATCGATGCCGAGCTGACGATCAAGCTCAGGGATCCCAAGGCGGTGGCGGCGATCCTCGGCGGCGCCATCCCCGAGCGCAAGAGCGAGATCGAGCAAGGTTTTGCCGGCCTGGCGATTCTCGGCAACGAGCCGTCCATGCCGCTCAGGATCGTCAAGGGCAAGGCCTCGCTCGGCTTCATCCCGCTCGGCAAGATCAAAGCGGTCGATTAGAGCATGGCCCCAATAAGTGGGAACCGGTTTTTGGACAAGACCAGGCTCAGACAAGGGATAGCGATCTGATGGAGAAGCCGGTCAAGCTCCTGAGCGTCGGCGCGTTCACCCTCGATACGATCCTTCGCCTCGACACGCTGCCCGCGCATCAGGGCAAGTTCATCGCCTCCGATGGCGTCCAGATCGCCTCGGGCATGGCAACCAGCGCCGCTTGCGCCGCCCGCCGTCTCGGCGCCGAAGTCTCGCTTTGGGCAAGTGCGGGCGATGATGCCGTCGGCGACCAGCTGGTTGCCGAGATCGAGGCCGAGGGCGTCGATTGCAGCCTGGTCCGACGTGTGGCCGGCGCGCGCTCGGCGCTGGCCGCGATCCTCGTCGACGCGCATGGCGAACGCATCATCGTCCCGTTCTACGACCGCGAGGCGCAGGCCGACCCCGATGAATTGCCCGCCGATCTCTCCGCCTTCGACGCCGTGCTGGTCGACGTCCGCTGGCCGGGCGCCGCGGCGCTCGCCCTGAACGCGGCGCGCGCCAATGACCGGCCTGCGATCCTCGATGCCGATACCGCACCGCTGGAGGTGCTGGAGCAGTTGCTGCCGCTGGCCACGCACATCGTCGCTTCCGAACCCGCGGCGCGCATCGTCTGCGGCCATGCGCTCGATCCGGAAACCGCCTGCGGCGATCTCGCCAGCCGCACCGATGCGTTTGTCGCCGTCACCGGCGGCGCGGCGGGAAGCTGGTGGCACGACCGTTCCATCGGCTCGGTCCGCCATGTCGCGGCGCCGAGGATCAAGGCGGTGGATACGCTGGCCGCTGGCGACGTGTTCCACGGCGCCTTTGCCGTCGGCCTCGCGGAAGCCATGCCGCCCGAGCAGGCCTTGCGCTTTGCCAGCGCCGCCGCGGCGCTCAAATGTCAGCGCTTCGGCGGCCGGCTCGGCGCGCCGGACCGGGCAGAGACGCTTGCCATGATGGCCGCCCATTGGCCCCGTCGAGCTGACTAAGCCTTCGTTTCCGGATGTTCGATAGCCTGGCGGCCGAAGTCCGGCACGTCGATATCCTGCCCGGCGTCGATAATCGAGCGGCGCACCGCCCGCGTGCGCGTAAAGAGGTCGAACAGTTTCTCGCCGTCGCCCCAGCGGATCGCCCGCTGCAGGAAGGCGAGATCCTCCGAGAAGCGCGCCAGCATTTCCAGGATGGCGTCCTTGTTGTGCAGGCACACATCCCGCCACATGGTCGGATCGGAAGCCGCAAGACGGGTGAAATCGCGGAAGCCGGAAGCCGAATATTTGATGACTTCCGTCTTGGTCACCGATTCCAGATCGTCCGCGGTGCCGACGATGTTGTAGGCGATGATGTGCGGCAGGTGCGAGACGATGGCCAAGGTCATGTCGTGATGCTGCGGATCCATCGTGTCGATGTTGGAGCCACAGCGCCGCCAGAATTCCGACAGCGTCTCCAAGGCCGCGGGATCGGTGCCTGGCACCGGCGTGAAGATGCACCAGCGATTGTCGAAGAGATCGGCGAAGCCGGCATCCGGCCCTGACTTCTCCGTGCCGGCCAGCGGATGGCCGGGAATGAAGTGCACGCCTTCCGGCACATGCGGCTGCATCTGCGCGATGACGGACGCCTTGGTCGAGCCGACATCGGTGAGAATGGCGCCCTTCTTCAGCGCCGGCGCGATTTCTTCGGCGACCGCGCCGGAGGAGCCGACCGGCACCGAAACGATGACGAGGTCCGCATCGCGAACCGCTTCCTTCGCGTCGATGGTGTAGGAATCGCCAAGGCCGAGTTGCTCCGCCCGTGCCAGTGTGGCGGGGCTGCGCGTCGAGATCGCGACATGCCGGGCCAGTCCCTCGCGACGGATGACGCGGGCCAGCGACGAGCCGATCAGGCCGATGCCGACCAGCGCGATCTTTTCGAACATCGCAGATGTCATGGCGCTCAACTTTTCAGGAAGGTCGTGAGGGCGGCAATCACGCCGCGATTGGCTTCTTCGATGCCGACGCTCATGCGCAGCGCGTTGGGAAAACCGTAGCCGGAAACCCGCCGCAGTATGTACCCGCGCGCCGTGAGATAGTCGTCCGCCGCCGCCGCCGAATGCTTGCCGTCCTCGGGGAAGTGGATCAGCACGAAATTGCCGACGCTCGGCGTCACGCGCAGGCCGAGCTTGGTCAGTTCGTCGCTCAGCCAGGCGAGCCAGGTTTCGTTGTGCGCCACGCTGCGCTCGACATGGGCGCGGTCGCGAATCGCCGCGATGCCAGCCTCGATCGCCGTCGCGTTGACGTTGAAGGGGCCGCGCACGCGGTTGATCGCGTCGACGATATGCATGGGCCCATACATCCAGCCGATGCGCGCGCCGCCAAGGCCGAGCTTGGAGAAGGTGCGGGTCATCACCACGTTCTCCGCGCTTCCCGCCAGTTCGATGCCCGCCTCGTAGTCGTTGCGGCGCACATATTCGGCGTAGGCCCCATCCAGCACCAAGAGCACGTTCTTCGGCAGGCCGGCATGCAGCCGGCGCACTTCCTGGAACGGCACGTAGGTACCGGTCGGATTGTTGGGATTGGCGAGGAAGACGATGCGGGTCCGCGGCGTCACCGCGGCCAGGATCGCGTCGATGTCGGCCCGCTCGTCGGTTTCCTTGACCGCGACCGGAAGCGCGCCGGCCGCCTGGATGTAGATCTTGTAGACCATGAAGGCGTGTTCGGTGAAAACAGCCTCGTCGCCGGGCGCCAGATAGGTCTGCGCGAGCAGGCCGAGAATCTCGTCGGAGCCGTTGGAGCAGATGATGTTCGCGGGGTTGAGGCCGTGCACCTCGGCGATCGCCTCGCGCAGCCGCCTTGCCGTGCCGTCCGGATAGACATCGAGCTTTCCGGCAACCTCGCGCGCAGCCTCGATCGCCTTCGGCGAGGGCCCCAGCGGGTTCTCGTTCGACGACAATTTATGGACCCTGGCAACACCGGCCGGCGCCGTGCTCTTGCCGGGCACATAGGCTTCGATGTCCATGATGCCCGCGCGGGGCGTCGGACGTGCCTTGTCTGGTGTCTGGTTCATGTCGCAAAAATCCGTCGAGAGAGCCTCCGTCCGGAGGCCGCAGCGGAAATACTAGTCGTGGCCCTGAATGTCGAGAGGCGGCAAGGGCGCGAAAAGCCTGGCCGTTGACGCCGAGCCGCGCTGGCCCTAGAAGGGCAGCGACAGTTCCGTGGTGATTTGGCCGGTCGGCTTGCAGCCACGTTAAACAATTCGCTAAAGGGCCGTTTGCATCCTGTAACCGGCTTTGCGAATGCATTGCCGGTTTTTTGTTGTCCGCCGCCGGCCGGACATTCGCCTGGTCCGGAAATCGGAATCGGTTTTCGGAAACCACGGTGCGTGATGTAAGAGGATGCAATGGCCGTTCTGCGCGCCGCAAAGACCAATAACGAGGTCGACCAGCCGTCGAGCCCGGTGTTGCGCTTTGGCCCCGACAAGCCGCTCAAGCTCGATGCCGGTGCGCTGCTGTCGCCGTTCCAGATCGCCTACCAGACCTATGGCACCCTCAACGACGCCCGCTCCAACGCCATCCTGGTCTGCCACGCGCTGACCGGCGACCAGCATGTCGCCAGCACCAATCCGGTCACCGGCAAGCCTGGCTGGTGGCAGGTGCTGATCGGGCCGGGCAAGATCATCGACACCAACCGCTTCTTCGTCATCTGCTCCAACGTGCTGGGCGGCTGCCTGGGCTCCACCGGCCCGGCCTCGACCAATCCGGCCACCGGCAAGCCTTACGGCCTCGACCTGCCGGTGATCACCATCCGCGACATGGTGCGGGCGCAGCTGATGCTGGTCGACCACTTCGGCATCGAGAAGCTGTTTTGCGTGCTTGGCGGCTCGATGGGCGGCATGCAGGTGCTGGAATGGGCCGCGAGCTATCCGGAGCGCGTCTTCTCGGCGCTGCCGATCGCCACCGGCGCGCGCCATTCCTCGCAGAACATCGCCTTCCATGAGGTTGGCCGGCAGGCTGTCATGGCCGACCCCGACTGGCATGGCGGCAAATACTTCGAGCACGGCAAGCGTCCGGAAAAGGGGCTGGCGGTGGCGCGCATGGCGGCTCACATCACCTATCTGTCGGAAGCGGCGCTGCACCGCAAATTCGGCCGCAACCTGCAGGACCGCGAGGCGCTGACCTTCGGCTTCGACGCCGACTTCCAGATCGAAAGCTACCTGCGCCATCAGGGCATGACCTTCGTCGACCGCTTCGACGCCAACACCTACCTCTATTTGACCCGCGCGATGGACTATTTCGACCTCGTCGCCGATCACGGTGGACGCCTCGCCGATGCCTTCGCCGGCACCAAAACGCGTTTCTGCCTGGTCTCCTTCACCTCGGACTGGCTGTTCCCCACCGAGGAAAGCCGCTCGATCGTGCATGCGCTGAACGCCGCCGGCGCCTCCGTCTCCTTCGTCGAGATCGACACCGATCGCGGCCATGACGCCTTCCTGCTCGACGAGCCGGAACTGTTCGCCGCCATCAGCGGCTTCATCGGCTCGGCCGCGCGGGCGAGAGGGCTGAACGCATGACCCCGGAAAGTTGCAGACTTCCCGGATCAGGATCATGCGCCGAACGGGAGACCAGCCGATGAGCGTCAACCGCGCCCAGCGCGTCGACCTTGAAGTCGTCGCCGATCTCATCCCGCCGCAGTCACGGGTGCTCGATGTCGGCTCCGGCGACGGTCTGCTGCTCGAATTGCTGCAGGAAACCAAGCAGGTCGACGGCCGCGGGCTGGAACTGTCGCAGCGCGGCGTCAACGAATGCGTGGCGCGCGGCCTCTCGGTCATCCAGGGCGATGCCGACAAGGATCTCGAATTCTATCCCGACAAGGGCTTCGATTTCGTCGTCCTGTCGCAGACGCTGCAGGCGACCCGCAATCCGAAGCTGGTGCTCGACGAGTTGCTGAGGATAGGCAACCGCGCCATCGTCTCGTTCCCCAATTTCGGCCACTGGCAGGTGCGCCTGTCGCTGTTCGTCAAGGGGCGTATGCCGGTGACCAAGGATCTGCCCTATTCCTGGTACGACACGCCCAACATCCACTTCTGCACCATCCGCGACTTCGTCAATCTGTGCGAGGAGCTTGGCGCGACGGTGGAAAAGGCGACCGCGCTCGACGGCAACGGCCAGAAGATAGGCCTCTCCATGCCGTGGTGGTTCTGGAATTTCTTCGGCCAGCAGGCAGTGTTTCTGCTGCGACGATAGCAACGATCGCGGCGGTTTCCTTCGCCGACACCAGCACTTCCGCAGATCCCGACGCGACGAAGATTCTCGCAAAAGGAGCTTTCCTGCTTGCTTCTGTTATTTGACAGCGAAAGCCGACCCCTATAGCCACGTCCATTCAAGCAACCTGGTCGAACAATATGAGCGGCGATCGTCCGACTTATTCAATCGTCGTGGAAATGGAGAACGCCAAGTCGATCGACTGGGCGGAGATCGGCGTTGGGCTGAACGCCCTGGCGCGCGAGATCGCCGCGGTTTCCGCGACCGGCTTTGCAAGACCGAAAGTCATCATCTCGCATGGCGGGGAGGAAGAGGACGCGGACTCGCTCCAGCGCAACTTCCATACCCAGGCGCCACAGTTGGAAGAGGTGGCGGAGATAAGCTTCGCAGCTTGTCCCGGCGGCCGCTACTACGACCTCAAGAATAACGGGATCAAACAAACCGAGGGCGAACTGGTCGTCTTCCTGGACTCCGATACCGTTCCGGAACCGGACTGGCTCGCAACCCTGCTCGGCCCGTTTCAGGATCCCGGGATCGTCTGCGTCAACGGCTACACCTATCTCTTGTGCGACGACTTCTTTTCGAGAACCTTTGCCATGATGTGGTTCTTTCCGATGGCCGAGGGTGACAAGAGGTTCGCCGCGAAACGGGCGCTCAACGCCAACAACATCGCCTTCCGGCGCGAGTGGATTTCCAGCCACCCGTTTCCGCAAAACAATGGCTTCAAAGTCTCTTGCACCTTGCTGATGCACGAGCTGCGCCGCCAAGGTCACCAGCCGAGCAACATCAACGCCCGCGTCTACCACTATCCCCCGCGGGGCTGGCGGTTCTTCTTCTGGCGGGCACTGGTGACCGGCCGGGATGCCGACAGGAAATTCGTCGCGCAGCGCTCGCCCACGCGCGGCGCGCGCATCGTCAAGTCGTTCAGCCGCTGGTTCACCATGTCGTGGCGCACGACGCGGCGCATCGTGAGCCATGCCCGCCAAGCAGGCATGCCGGCCTGGCAGATCCCGTTCTCCCTGATCGTCGGCCAGGCGTTCTATGCCTTGGTGTTCTGGGGCCAGTTCAGCTTTGCCGCGGGGATCGTTGGCGACAGGGTCGAGCTGGTGCCGGACTATGTCGGGCACAGCTGAGGCCGGTGTTGCAATTGGGGCGCGGCGTCTCGAAATCTGCCGATTGCAGGCACGGACGTGGGCGGTCGAGGTGACACAGAGACTGCTTTTTTGTAGCGTCCCGCTGAACGCAAGCTTGGGCGGGCATGGAAGGCGGCAACAAATCCATCCGAATATCCCAAAGTCCGGGGCCTGATCGCATGCCGAAAGCGCCCGAGCCGGCCCCGCTCATCACAGTGATCACGCCGACCCACAACCGGCGCAGCCAGGTTGTGCGCGCCGTGGAAAGCGTGCTGGCGCAGACCCTTCCCCGCTTCGAGCACATCGTCGTCGACGATGGCTCCACCGACGCAACGGCGGCAGCACTTGCCGAAATCCGCGATCCCCGGCTGATCTATGTCGGCGCGAAATGGCGCGGCGCCAACGCCGCGCGCAATGCCGGCATCGAGCGCGCGCGGGCACCGATTGTCACTTTCCTTGATTCGGATGATGTCTATCTGCCGGACCGGCTGGAGCGGACGCTGGCGCGCTTCGACGAGAACCCGTCGCTCGAGGTCCTCATCAGCTCCTTCGTTTCGGTGAAGGGCAACCGGACCACCAAATGCGTCAACCGCGAGGCATTCCTGAGCCGCAACATGCTGGAACGGGCGCTGGTCTCCCAGACCATCTTCATCGCCGGTTCCGCGATAACCGCCCGGCACGAATCGCTGCTGGCGATCGGCGGCTACGACAGCGACATCGCGCGTATGCAGGATCGCGAATTGCTGCTGCGCTTCGCCCGCCGCGGCGGCGCGCTGCTCACCGAGGAAATCGACTGGAAGAAATACAATTCGGAAAATTCGATTTCCGGCCGCCGCGACGGCTATGTCGAGGCCTATGCGAACCTCATCGACAAGCACCCCTACATCGCTGACCGCTATCCCGAAATCCCGCCCTATATGATCGCGCGCCAGATCATCGCCGATACGATGAAGGGCAGGGTTTCGCAGGCATTCGCCGGTTATCTGGCCAACCGCTCGTCCAAGTCGCTCGGCTACTCGCTGCCGCAACTGTTGCGCGGCTATGTCGACGGCCGCCGCCGCCGGCGTGACCTTTATGACGAGTTCCGCCAGAAATACGGCGCGCGGCCCGCCTGATCTTGTCGTGCCCCGAACCTGTCGGCTTAGAGCAATTCCAGGAAAAGTGTGTAACGGTTTTCCGTCCGGAATCGCGTAGAACCAAATAGTTAGAGCGGTTCGGCGATTCCTTGAAACGCTGAACCGCTCTAGCGATCGAGTTCCGGGAAATAGGGATCGGAATAGAAACGGCGGTCGCGCTCGCCCTGCAGGCAGTCGATGGGCGGCTCGGCATCGATCCGGACCGCCGCCGTGTCGGCGATGCCGCTCACCTCGAGGATCAGCTTGCGCCGGATGGCGGTCGAGAACTCGGAAGCCGCGTAGATCGGCAGCACGAAGGAGCCGGGCCCACCGGTGACGCATTGGGCGTAGTAGCGGTCGAGATGGCTGAAGGTGGGCGACGGGCTGATCAGGATCGGCAGGCCGTTGACGACGATGCCCCTGGCCAGTGCCGCGTCGCGCTCGGAGGTGACGGGCGGACCGGTGTTGTTGGGTCCGTCGCCCGAGATGTCGATGACGCGCCGCTCGGCCGCGAAGGCGGTTTGCTCGAAAAGCCCGGTGCCAAAGGCGAGCGCGCCGGAGATCGAGGTGCCGCGGAAGCTGCGGAACGGCCGCGCTGCGATCCTGTCGGCGAACACATTGGCGCTGTCGCTGCCGTCGATGATCTGCCAGGCAAGCACCGCGTCGTCGCGGATGGTGCCCGCCCACTCGAAATAGGCGATCGCGATGCGGCCGTTGGTTCCCGCGCGCACCGCCCTGATGAAGTCCGGATGCCTGAGCGCCTCGACGTAGCCGGCGCGCTGCAACGCGAATTCGCGCTCGTCCATCGACGTCGAGATGTCGACCGCCAGCACCAGCTCGACGTCCACGGCGGCAGGTGCGGCGGGCACCGGCACAGGCGCGGCCTGGGCGCAGCCGAGACAGGCAAGCAGGCTGAGCATGTCGAGCATGGCCGCGTGCGTCCGGTTTGACGGGCCTGATCTTCTGCGGTGATCGCGGCGAAATAAAGCTTGGCTTTTACTTCTTCCTGCGCGGCGCCAGCGGCGGCGGCTCGATCGCGCCGGCCCTGACCCGCGCCGGCTTGAGCGCCGATCGGCCAGCATCCTTCACGATCGTCAGCGAGCGCGGGAAGAACTGGTTGTTGTGCTGGCCACGGCCGATGTTGAGGATGGCGGCGTCCGGCAGCCGCTTCTCCAGCATCGCCAGCACGCGCCGCAGCGTCGCGCCGTCGAACGTGTCCATCGCCTCGTCGATGATCACCCATTTTGGCCGCCTGAGTGCCAGCCTGGCGACGGCAAGCAGGCGCTGCTCGTCGTCGGCGAGTTCGTGCTCCCAGCGCGCCGAACGGTCGAGCGAGGAGGCAAGCCGTTCGAGGCCGACCTCCGTCAGCACCGCCGCGATCTCGGCATCCTCGACCGTGATGCCGTCGGCATGGTTAAGCACCTCGCGCAGCGTGCCGAGCGGGAAATAGGGCATGCGCGGAACGAAGACCGGCGCCGCCCCGGCCGGCATGCCGATGCTGCCGCTGCCCCATGGCCACAGCCCGGCAATGGCGCGGAAGAACAGCGTCTTGCCGGCGCGCGGGTCGCCGGTGATCATGACGCGCTCGCCGGGGCGTATCTCCACCTCCGGCTCGGCTAGCCTTGTGCAGCCGTCCGGCGAAGCGACCTCCAGCCTCTCGAAGGTCAGCGTGCCGCCGGCGTTCTCGGTAAAGGTGATGCGCTTTTCGGTGTCGTGGAAAACGTCGGTCTCGCCAAGCGCGATGCGGAAATCGGCGACGCGCATCAGCGTCGCCCGCCAGTCGGCGATGCCGCCTATGTTGTTGATGAACCAGCGCAGCGAGGAATGGACCTGGTTGAAGGCCCCAACCGCCATCATCAGCCCGCCGAAGCTGATATCGCCGGCGAAATAGACCGGCGCCGCCACCAGGATCGGCGCCACCACGGTGATCCAGCCATAGGTGTCGGTAACCCAGGAGAGATTGATCTGGGCGCCGTAGATGCGCCGCATGGCGCCGAGCACCGTGCCGAGGTCGAGCTCGAGCTGCCGCCTGGCGTCGGCCTCGCCATGCGCGAGCGCGATGGCGTCGACATTCTCGTTGACGCGGACCATCGACGACCGGAGCTCGGCCTCGCGCGTGTAGCGGTCGCTGTTGAAGCGGATCAGCGGCCGCCCGACCAGCCAGCTCAGCCACGAGGCGATGCCGGCATAGAGGATCGCCGCCCACACCATGTAGCCGGGGATCTCCAGCGCATGGCCGCCGATATGAAAAACGAAGCCGGAGGAGAGCTGCCAAAGCACGCCGATGAACGACACCAGCAGGATGAAGGACTGCAGCAGCCCGACGCCGAGATCGGTCGACAGGTCGGAGAGATGCCCGGCGTCCTGCTGCATGCGCTGGTCCGGATTGACGCCGATTGCCCCGGCATGCGCCAGGCGGAAGGCGCGCGCCGGCCGCATCCACTCCTCGATCAGGTCGAGCGTCAGCGCCTGGCGCAGCTTCAGCCGGATCATCTGGTTGAGCCAGGTCTGGCCGACATTGAGCACCAGGAGCCCACCGGCAATGGCCGCGAAGACCATAAGCTGGTGCAGGAAACCCGGCAGGTCGCGCCGCGCCAGCGCATCGTAGAAGGGCTGGTTCCAGCGGTTGAGCAGCACCTGGCCGATCGCGGTCGCGACGATGACGGCGACGATGCCCAGGCAGGCCCAGACGAACTGCCTGCGCACCGGCGAGGATTTCAGCGCTTGCTTGATCGTCCTCACCTGGTCGCCGAGGCTGCTGACTTCGACAGACACGGCGGCAGGCGCCGGGCCGGCCTTGTCATCCGCTTGATCAGCCATGTCAGATATCCCTGCTTTCGGAAAAAGGTGCTGAAACCGGCGCGAGCGCGACAGGCATGTCCCTCAGGCCGCGACCCCGCCCCCGACAGATAGGATGAGGCAAGGCGTTGCCGCGATCACGAACGCGTCACTTGGGCTTGCGCCTGGTTCGCGGCCAGCCGCCCGAGCCGGGTGGCGCCTTGCGGCGTCAGCACCGGCACGAAAACGCGGCGCGAGGCGCGCTGCACGACCGGCACGCCCTGGTAGAGCCGCTTCTGCGCCTCGACCACGATGACGCCGGAAAAGATCGGCCAGAACCGCCGGCCGGCGCGCTCCAGCATGTTGTGGAAGCGCATCATGAAGCGCCGCGGCGACGGCGGGAAGAACAGCGCGTCGGACCATGCCGCCGGGGTGAAATTCGCCTCGCGCAGCAATTCGGTCAGCTGGCCGCGCGAGAACGGCCGGCCATTGCCGAACGGCGTATGCTCGAAACGCGCCCAGACGCCGCGCCGGTTGGGCACGACGATAACGACGCGGCCGGCGGGCGACAGCACGCGCCAGATCTCGTTCAGCGTCTCGCGCGGGTTCTCGACATGCTCGAGCGAGTGCACCAGCAGCACGCGGTCGATGCAGGAATCGACCAGCGGCAATTCCTCGTCGAAGACCAGCGCGGTCGCTGTCGGACCGGTCGCCGGCCAGACCACGGCGCCCTGCGTCGCCGGCATGAAGGCGAAGACCCGCTCGGCGTCGGCACCGAACCGCTCCAGCCACGGCAGGGTGTAGCCGAGCCCGACCAGCCGCTCGTTTGGCACGGCCGCCCAGATCGAGGACAGCGCCATGGTGATCGAGCGCTCGGCGAGGCGCCCCAGCGTGGTCGAATAGAAGGAACGGAGGTCGACGATATCGGAATGCATGGCCGGGACGGTAGCTTCGAAGCATTGCAAGTTCAACAAAGGCGGATGACATCGGCGCCCAAGCGCCCTATGTCTGCGGCGACAACTGCATCGGCCCGAAATCGGTTTCGATTTCGGAAAGCGCGATGCAGCAGATAAACAGCTTAGAGCGTCCTTTGTGCGTCCAATTGGACGCACGGCGCTTTGGTGGAGAGACGCGATGCCGGTCGAAATCGAACAGTTCATGTGCCGCAGCGACAATTTCGGCGTGCTGGTGCGTGACCCCACGAGCGGCCAGACCGCCATCATCGACGCGCCAGAGGAGGCGCCGATTCTGGCCGCCATCCAGCGCACCGGCTGGACGCCGACGCTGATCCTGACCACTCACCACCATGTCGACCATGTCGAGGCCAATCTGGCGCTGAAGGAACGCTTCAAGCTGCGCATCATCGGGCCGGAAGCGGAAAAGGAGAAAATCCCCGGCATCGACGAGACGGTCGGCGAAGGCTCCGTCGTCCACCTCGGCGAGGAAAGGATCGACGTCATCGCCACGCCAGGCCACACCGCCGGCCATGTCTCCTACCATCTGCCGGCCTCGAAAGTCGCCTTCACCGCCGACACGCTGTTTGCGCTGGGCTGCGGCCGGCTGTTCGAGTGCAAGCCGCCGGTTATGTACGATTCGCTGAAGAAGCTGGCGGCGCTGCCGGCCGAGACGGTCGTCTATTGCGGCCATGAATACACCCTTTCCAACGCCCGCTTCGCGCTCACCGTCGATCCGACCAATTCGGCCCTGAAGGAACGCGCCGCCCGGATCGAGGCACTGCGCGCCGACGACAAGCCGACGCTGCCGACGACGATCGGCGAGGAATTGTCGACCAATCCGTTCCTTCGCTGGCACGACCCGGCGATCCGCAAGCATCTCGGCATGGAGACGGCCACCGACGCCGAGGTGTTCGCCGAGATCCGCAAGCGCAAGGACAATTTCTGAGCCCCGTGCTAGCTTCCGGTCGATGACCAGTGCCGCCGAAATCATCGCCACGCTCGGCCTGAAGCCGCACCCGGAGGGCGGCTGGTATGCCGAGACTTTTCGCGATGGTGCCGGAGGCGAGCGTGGCCATTCGACAGCCATCTACTTCCTTCTGGAAGAGGATCAGCTCTCGGCCTGGCACCGGGTCGCGGACGCGGCCGAGGTCTGGCACTTCCATGCCGGCGCGCCGCTGGCGCTGTCGATGCATGAGGAAGGCAGCGGCGTGATCGAGCAGGTGCTGGGCATCGCCCTTGCCGCCGGCGAGCGGCCGCAGATCGTGGTGCCGGCCGGCTGGTGGCAGTCGGCGCGCAGCCTCGGCGAATGGACGCTGGTCGGCTGCACCGTGGCGCCGGGCTTCGACTTCGCCGCCTTCGAGCTGGCCGAGCCGGGCTGGCAGCCGCAAGCATGATCCCGAAAAGTGGTTACCGGTTTTCGGAAAAGATCATGCGCGATCAACAACCCCTTAGCCGAGTAGAAAACCCAAGGCGATCGCCGCCTGCGCGGCGTAGTAGAGCGCCCAGACCGCGTAGCGCATCCACACCCGATGCGGGGAAATGGCGGCAAGCAGGAATTTTTCGACGGCGAGCAGCCCGTCGGACGCCATGAACAGTATGGCGCCGCCGATCACCAGACTATTGCTGGTGGTGAGCGCCGAAATCCCCATGGCGAGGATCGCCGCGACATAGACAGCGATCGGCAGGCGCAGGCTCGGGCCGACACGGCGCCAGAGCGCGGCCAGCATGACGATCGCGAATGCCGCCATGGCGAGCGCGATCGCGCCGCGCCAGGATTCGGCGCCGAGCAGGCCTAGCCCGCCGCCGCCATGCAGGAACAGCGGCACGTAAAGGACATGCGCCGTAAGAAAACTGGCGAGCCCGCCGAGGAAGGCCTTCTCGCCGTCGCGCGACAGGAAGGCATCGCCGACGGCGCTGAGCGCGAGCGCCGCGACGAGCAGAAACGGGCCACCCTGCATGACGGCGAGCACCGCCAGCATGGCGACGGCAAGCGTCTTTGCCGCCGAGCGGGCGAGGCTCGGCGGCATGTTGAGCGTGAAAGCGTAGATCACCGCCGCAACCAGCGAGAACACCAGCGTCGCATTGGCATTGGCATCGATGCCGCCGGGAAACGGCATCATGCGTTTGCCTCACCCGTGGCCGCCTTGCGCAGCAACAGCGACTTCGCGGCAAGTGCCGCGCCGCCGGTGATCAGCACGCAGGCGGCGAGGATGCGCAGCGACGGCTCGGCGACGCCGGCAATGATCAGCACCAGCGTCGACAGCAACGGCGCGGCGTAGCTCGCCGCGCCCAGCACCTGGATGTTGCCGCGCTTGACGCCGATGTCCCAGGCGTAGAAGGCGGCCCCTACCGGCATCAGCCCAAGGCCGAGCACGGCCAGCCACTGGCCGATGCCGACGGGCAGCACCGTCTGCTCAAGCAGGAAGTGGCAGGCCAGCGAAAGCACAGACGTCGCCGCGCAGAACCAGGTGACGATCGAGGTCGGCACCGATGGGAAACGCCGCGACAACAGCGAATAGGACGACCACAGGAGGGCGCAAACACCGGCCATCGCGTAGCCGAAGGCATAGCGCGCGTCGAAGGCAAGGCCGCCGCCCTTGGTGACGATGAGGACCGTGCCTGCAAGGCCGAGCAGCGCGCCGACGACGTGGTTCCAGGCCAGCCGCTCGCCCGGCATCAGCGCCGAGCCCAGCACGATCAGCAGTGGCCACAGATAGGCGATCAGGCTCGCCTCCACCGCCGGCGCGTTGCGCAGCGCGGTGAAGTAGAAGAAATGGTAGCCGAACAGCCCGGCAATGCCGATCACCCAGACCTGCGGCGGGATCTTTTCGCTGCGGTCGGCGGCCGGCATCACCAGCCGCGCGGCGAGCCCGACGCAAGTGCCGATGGCGAAGGTGATGGCCGACAGCAGGAACGGCGGCACCTGGCCGGACGCGTCGGTCAACAGCGCCAGCAACGACCACATGGCGACCGCCGAGAAGCCGATCAGTGTTGCGCGCCCCATGCCTGTCTCCGGCGGCGCGCAAACGCGCCTAGTTTATGGCTTCGAACCGTCCGGCGCTGATGGTCAGCGGACCGATCTGGGTCCCGACCGTGGCGCGGATCGGCGCATATACGCCGGTTTGGCCGAGCGGTGCAAACGTCACCATCATGCGGCTCCGGTCCTTGAGGAAATTCAGCGCCTTGCGGCCCTTGCGGTACCCCGCCACCGGCTCGAACCCCATCCGGCAGGTCACCGTGTCGCCCTTGTATCCGCGCACCGAGATCGACCCTTTCGAGGCATAGGTCAGCGTCAGATTGGCGCGCATCTCGCCATCGTAGAACTTGACCGTGCGCCCGCAGACCTGATCGAGGCTGTCGGCGTGGATGACGGTCGCCGCCATCGGATCGAGAACCGACTTCAGGTCGCCCGCGCCAAGCGGCACCCAGCTCTTGGGATCGCGCTTCTTCGGCGCCGGGACGACCTCGGTCGAGGTCACCGCGCCATTGGCGAAGCGGATGTCGACCACCGAGGCCTTCTTGCCCGACGTGTAATCGGCGCGGAAGGCCTGTGGCCGCATCTGCTTGCCTGAAATCGTGCCTTTGGACGAGACCGTGCCCTTGGTGTCGTCGAACAGCTTGGCGAGGCCCGCCGCCGAGACAGTGCCGTTGATCGCGTAATTGTCGCCGTCATAGCGGCTCGAGAATGTCGCCCTGGCCACTGAAAGGCCGAGGAACGACACCGTATACTCGCCCTTGAAAGATTGTGGCGCGGCGGCGGCGAAACTTGCCGTTGGCAAGGCGACAGCCAGCAAGCCGGCGAAGGCATATGACAGACGAAGTACAGGGGGGCGAAGCATGGCGGTCCTCGATTTTCAGCCGGGAAACGGGCAATTCCTGGCTGGCATGTCCCTATGAGGCTGGCTTATAGGGTGAAATCCGGCCTTTATATGGAATATGGCTGGCCGGCCGGAGCTTGACGCGCCGGTGAAATGCCACTATGGAACGCCAACTTTTTCCATAAGGCCGCCTGACCGAGACCGCGCGCCGCCTGGCGCGGGTCGAATGGTTTGGCCGACCGAGAACTGAAGGTTAGAATCATGTCCCGCACCTGCGAGCTCACTGCCAAGGCAGTCCAGACCGGCAACAATGTGAGCCACGCCAACAACAAGACCAAGCGCCGCTTCCTGCCGAACCTGGTCAATGTGACGCTGATCTCCGAAGTGCTGAACCAGAATGTGCGCCTGCGCATTTCGGCCAACGCGCTGCGTTCGGTCGAGCACCGCGGCGGCCTCGACGCCTTCCTGGCCAAGGCCGACGCCAAGGAGCTGTCGCAGCGCGCCCGCCTCTTGAAGAAGCAGATCGCCAAGAAGCTCGCCGAGCAGGCCGCGGCTTAACAGTTTCTGGCGGGACACCGCCTTCGCAGGAGTGTCGTGCGGATTCGGCATGACATTCCGCTGGTTCCATTACCCAGGATAAAAAAATGAATTCCGTCTCGCGATATCTGCCCTTCGTGGCCGCCATGGCGCTCGTCGTCGTGGCCTCCAACATCCTCGTGCAGTTCCCGATGCAGGGTGAGATCAGCGGCCTGTCGCTGGCTGACATCTTGACCTGGGGCGCCTTCACCTACCCCTTTTCCTTCCTTGTCACCGACCTTGCCAACCGCCGCTATGGCCCGACCGTGGCGCGCAGGATCGTCTTTGTCGGCTTCATGACGGCGGTGATCTGCTCGATCCTCGTCCCGCCCTTCCTGTTCCGCCACGGCCTAATCGAATTCGAGACCGCCGCCGACCGGCTGGTGCGCATTGCCGCCGCTTCGGGCGCCGCCTTCCTCACCGCGCAACTGCTCGACGTCACCGTGTTCAACCGGCTGCGCCGGCAGAGCTGGTGGCGGGCGCCGATCGTCGGCACGCTGGTCGGCTCGGTGTTCGACACCGTCGTCTTCTTCGGCGTCGCCTTCTCCGCCGCTTTCGCCTTCGTCGGCCCGAACGACAGCTTCGCGCTGGAGGCGGCGCCGCTGCTGGGTGTGCTGCCGGTCGAGACCATGCGCTGGGTGTCCTGGGCGCTGGGCGACCTCTCGGTGAAGCTGATCATCGCCGTGGTGGCGCTGATCCCCTACCGGCTGCTCGCCGCCCGCTGGAGCCAGCCGGCGCTGGCGACGTAGCCATGATTCCAAAAAGTGGAATCAGGCATTGATCCCTTGGGTCCAGCTCGATTCGGCGAAGACACCGGACGGCGGGCAGGAATTGCGCCTGAAGCAGCGCGGTACTGAATTTTCCATCATGCTGGGCACCAACGAGCTGATGAACAGCCGTCTCAGCGGCTCCGAGCAGGCGCTTGCAAAACTCGCCTGCGAAAGGATCGCCGGTCACCAGCAGCGGAAAATCCTGATCGGCGGCCTGGGCATGGGCTTCACGCTACGCGCCGCCCTTGCCGAACTTGGCCCTGACGCAAGCGTCACCATCGCCGAACTGGTGCCGGCCGTCATCGCCTGGGCGCGCGGTCCCATGGCCGGCATTTTCGACGGCTGCCTCGACGACCCTCGCGTCAGCATCCAGGAAAGCGATGTCGGGCACGTCATCGGCGCCGGGAAATCGGCCTGGGACGCCATCCTGCTCGATGTCGACAACGGCCCGGAAGGCATCGTCTACAAGGGCAACGACGTGCTCTACGGCGCCACCGGCCTCGGCCAGGCACGCGCCGCGCTCCGCCCCGGCGGCGTGCTGGCGGTGTGGTCGCAGGGCCCCGACAGCGGTTTTACGCGCCGCCTCAAGCAAGCGGGCTTCGCCGTCGAAGAGGTCAAGGCGCGCGCCCATGGCAAGCGTGGCGCCCGCAATGTCATCTGGATCGCGACCGCTCCGGAAGCGCGATAGGGAAACCCTGCGCCTCGCGCGGAATGGCCAGCAATTTCCAGATACCGGTCGGGCGCCGGCCGCCAGCTCGCCGCCCCGGCCAACCGTGAAAAGGCAATGCGCCCTATCTCAGTGTGAGCGAGAAGCCGCCGGCGCCGTGGGCATCGAAGTATCGGTACAGGGTGGAAGCATTCCAGCCCTGCGGCGCCTCGCGGCGGACCTCGAGGTGATCTGAGTCCTCGAAGCTCAATTCGGGCGCGGGTCCTTTCAACGTCGCCGCGCTGTAATCCAGGGTCACGGAGTCGCCAGTGTCGGCAAAGGAGATGGTGATCTTGCCGTCGCCATAGCTGATGTCAGCGTCGTCGATTGAGCGCTCGGCGAAGACGATCGTGGTCTCTCCGGCAACGCGGACGACGTCGTTGCCGTCACCGCGATCGAAGAACAGCTTGGCTTTGTCCGTGCCGGTGAGATCGATCCTGTCGTCGCCCAGCCCGCCCGAAATCGCGGCGGCGGTGCCTGCGTTGATCGTGATGGTGTCGTCGCCGCGGCCGCCCTCGACCTGATCGACCTTGGCGGCGGCGATCGTGATGGCATCATCACCATCGTCTCCACGGATGCCGAAGACGGCCTGCCCGCTCGCGACAGTAATGATGTCGGAGCCTTGGCCACCGGAAATGTCACCGACGCTTTGCCCGGCGACAGTGATGATGTCCTGGCCCTGGCCGCCTGAAATACTGCGCGCTTCATTGCCCGCCGCAACGGTGATGATGTCGTCGCCGGCATCGCCGGTAACGTTGTCGATGTTCATTCCAGCCGCGAGGGAAAGCACATCGCGCCCGTCGCCGCCCCAGAGTCCCGAGATATCCCGCCCCGCCGAAACGGCGAGCGTGTCGTCGCCTTCGCCGGCCGAGACGTTATAGACATCGCGTCCGGCGGCAATGTTGACGACATCATTGCCGGCGCCGGCGAAGATGCCGCGACCGCTTGGCACGAAGACCGAGATTTCGTGGTTGACGGCGTTGGATGCCTTCAGCGCCATGGCGCCTGCCGTCGTGCTGCCCTGCCAATAGTCTGAAGTTGCGTCCTCGGTGGCCACCAGATCGAGCCGATCGTTTCCGTCTCCGAGGGAGACGTAGTTCGGCGCGGTGTCGTCGCCGGACGAGGTAATGTCGACCGTGTCGTTGCCGGATCCGGTTTCGATGAACTCTGCGTTGACGGGCATGACGACAAGATAGCCGCCGCTGCTCCAGGCCCCTTCAATCGACAGCTTGACGATCCTTTCCAGCGCGCTTTGCTGGGCGCTGTCGCCGCTGCGAAGGCTCGGACCATCGGTCAGCAGACCGACTGGTTGCGGCGCCTCACCGGGTTCGCCCCTTTGCAGCAATTGCAGGGCTACCTGATGTCGCGATATGGATGGGACGGTCGTCATGAGCCCGGAACCGGTTGCGCGATTCCAGAAAGGCGCCGCCAGACTGAAACCCAGGATTGCATCCGAGTTTCACCGCTCGGGGTTACCAAACCGTGCATGGCGGCCTGGGTCGGGCAGAAATCCGGTATCGGCTCAATCCTCGTGCAGGATGAATTCCAGGTAGAGGTTGCGCTGCAGGATCGAGTGGTTGTCGTCCGACATCAGCGACACCATCTGCGCGCCGTCGTCGCGGGTCCAGACGTCGAGCCCTTCCATATTGTCGATCTGGTAGCCCATGTCGGCTTCCAGCAGCACCGGACCGTCGGCGACGGCGTCCTTCTCGACGCTCTCGCCATAGATCCGCCTCAGCCGCATCTTCACGCCCCCGGCCATCGAGAAGCTGCGTTCGAGCAGCAGCAGGTCGCCATCTGGCAGGAAGGCGCCGTCGGTGATGTCGAAATCGCCGTTGCGCTTGACGGTGAAAACGCCCTTGTTCGGCCCCTCGATGATCGCGGCATAGATGTTGCCGGCCTTGTCGAGGCTCTTTTCCGACACCACGACCAGCCCGCCTTCGTGCTGGCCGTAGGGATTGGCGTGGGTGACGGTCTCGAAGCCGCGGTTCTGGCGCAGCTCCCGGGCCGGCACCAGATAGTCGAGCTCCTTGAACGGCGCCTTCATCTTGTCGGGATCGATCCTGAACTGGGCGACGCGCTGGTTGCGCTCGAAGCCGACCGTGGCGATGCCATCCTTGACCGCGAGGCCTTCCGCATCGACCTCCCATTTCCTTTCGATCGGCTGCCCCGATTGGTCGATCATCTGCTGCATGCGGAAATTCTGGAGGCCCGACGGCCGCTTGTCGGCATCGTGCGCCACGGTGCCGAAGAACCAGAAGCCGGTGTCGGCGACGCCGATGAAATCGCCGCCGGGCTTCAGGAAGCGAAAGGCCGACAGCGCGCCGAAATCGCGCGACGGCGAGGTCATCTCCAGCCCGCCGACGAATTCGAGCGGGCCGAACTTCCTGTCGTCGTGGCCGATGTGGAACTGGTTGATCGGCCGTGCCGAGATCTCGACCGGCTCGATGGAAGCCGGACCGGCGGCGATGGCCGGCGAAAGCATGCCGGCCAGCGCGCAGGCAGCCAGAACCACACGCCGCAAGCTCCGCCCCGAGATCCTCATCCGGCGCGCCGCAGACCGCCACGCCGCATCTCGCGGGCGCTTTCCTCGCCGAACAGCGAAGCCAGCTGCTCGGTCATGGCGCCGGCCAGTTCCTCGGCATCGACGATGGTGACGGCACGGCGGTAGTAGCGGGTGACGTCATGGCCGATGCCGATGGCCAGAAGCTCGACCGGCGACCGCGTCTCGATCAGCTCGATGACCGCGCGCAGATGCCGCTCCAGGTAGTTGCCGGGATTGACCGAGAGCGTGGAATCGTCGACCGGCGCGCCGTCGGAGATCATCATCAGGATCTTGCGCTGCTCCGGCCGTCCGATCAGCCGGCTATGCGCCCAAAGCAGCGCCTCGCCGTCGATGTTTTCCTTGAGCAGGCCCTCGCGCATCATCAGGCCGAGATTGCGCCGCGCCCGCCGCCACGGATGGTCGGCGGATTTGTAGATGATGTGGCGCAGATCGTTGAGCCGGCCGGGGTTCGGCGGCTTGCCGTCCTTCAGCCATTTCTCGCGCGCCTGCCCGCCCTTCCAGGCGCGGGTGGTGAAGCCGAGGATCTCGACCGAGACGCCGCAGCGCTCCAGCGTGCGCGCCAGTATGTCGGCGCAGGTGGCGGCGACGGTGATCGGCCGGCCCCGCATCGAGCCGGAATTGTCGAGCACAAGCGACACCACCGTGTCGCGGAATTTCGTGTCGCGCTCCTGCTTGAACGACAGCGGCTGCATCGGATCGATGACGACGCGCACCAGCCGCGACGGATCGAGATAGCCTTCCTCGAGGTCGAAATCCCACGAGCGGTTCTGCTGCGCCATCAGCCGGCGTTGCAGCCGGTTGGCCAATCTGCCGACGACGCCGGAAAGATTGGCGAGCTGCTTGTCGAGGAAGGCGCGCAGCCGGTCGAGCTCCTCTTCCTCGCACAATTCCTCGGCGCCGACCGTCTCGTCGAAAGCCGTGGTGAAGACCTTGTAGTCGATCTCCTTCGGCAGGTTGGTGAAGGGATTGTCGTTGCGCCGCGCCTCGCCGGGCGTCTCGGCGTCGGAATCGTCCTCGTCGGAGAGGTCGTCGGCGGTGGCGTCGGACGCTTCCGTCTCGGCCGACTGCTCGTCATCGTCGGACGCGTCGGCATCGTCGGACTGCGACTGTTCCGAGCCGGAATCGTCCTCGCCGCCCTCCTCGCTCTGCTCCTCGCCCTGCGGCTCGTTGTCGTCATTGTCCTCGGAGTCTTCGCTCTCCTGGTCGTCGCCGAGCTCCTCGGCCATTTCCATGGAGACCAGCATGTCGCGCACGATGCGGGCGAAGGCCTGCTGGTCGTCGAGCTTGGCCGACAGCCCGTCGAGATCGGCGCTGGCCTTCTCCTCGACCCAGGGGCGCCATAGATCGACCAGGCGCTCGCCGCTCTTCGGGATTGCGCGGCCGGTGAGCTTCTCGCGCACCATCAGCGCCACCGCCTCCTCAAGCGGCGCGTCGGCCTTGTCCTTGACGTCGACGAGGTTGGCCTTGGCGTATTTGTCCTCCAGCATCGAGCCGATATTGTCGGCGACGCCCTGCATGGCGCGGCTGCCGATCGCCTCGACGCGGGCCTGCTCGACCGCGTCGTAGATCGAGCGCGCCAGCTTGCCTTCAGGCGCCAGCTTGTTGTGGATGCGCTGATCGTGGCAGGCGCGCTTCAGCGCCATGGAATCGCCGAGCCCTCGGGTGATGGCGATATCGGCTTTGGAGGCCTTCTTCGGCAGTTCTGGCAGCCGGGCGCGGTTGCCCGCAAGCGCCGGCCGGTCCTTGGCGAAGCCGACCTCGAGGTCCTTGTCGCCGGCAATGGCGCGCATGCAGACGGTCACCGAGCGCTTGAAGCTGTCGGCTTCAGACCCGTTCTTCGGCTTGTTGCGCGTATTGTCGCCCGGACCCGCCATCAATCATCCCTGGAGCATGGTGTCGGCCGAAAAGTCATACGACCTTCCGGAACCATGCTCTTACCCCAGCACCACGTTGGCGGCGGATTCGGGCAAATCTTCGCCGAAGGCGCGCTGGTAGAATTCGGCGACCACCGAACGCTCCAGCTCGTCGCACTTGTTGAGGAAGGTCAGCCGGAACGCCATGCCGATGTCGCCGAAGATTTCGGCGTTCTCGGCCCAGGTGATCACCGTGCGCGGGCTCATCACCGTCGACAGGTCGCCATTGATGAAGGCCGAGCGCGTCATGTCCGCGACCCGCACCATCTTGTTGACGATGTCCTTGCCCTTGCTGTCGCGATAGTGCTTGGCCTTGGCCAGAACGATGTTCACCTCATTGTCGTGCGGCAAATAGTTCAGCGTGGTGACGATCGACCAGCGGTCCATCTGCGCCTGGTTGATCTGCTGGGTGCCGTGATAGAGGCCGGTGGTGTCGCCAAGGCCGACCGTGTTGGCGGTCGAGAACAGCCGGAACGCCGGGTGCGGGCGAATGACACGGCTCTGGTCGAGCAGCGTCAGGCGGCCCGAGGATTCCAGCACGCGCTGGATGACGAACATCACGTCCGGGCGGCCGGCGTCATACTCGTCGAAGCACAGCGCGACATTGTGCTGGTAGGCCCAGGGCAGGATGCCGTCGCGGAATTCGGTGACCTGCAGCCCGTCCTTAACCACGATGGCGTCCTTGCCGACCAGGTCGATACGGCTGACATGGCTGTCGAGGTTGACGCGCACGCAGGGCCAGTTGAGGCGGGCGGCGACCTGCTCGATATGGGTCGACTTGCCGGTGCCGTGATAGCCCGACACCATGACGCGGCGGTTGTAGGCGAAGCCGGCGAGGATCGCCATCGTCGTGTTCTTGTCGAACAGATAGTCGGGATCGACGTCCGGCACATGCTCGGAAGACACCGAATAGGCCGGCACCACCATCTTGGAATCGAAGCCGAATTTGTCCTTCACCGACACTGTCGTATCGGGCAGGTTGGCGATGTCGCGGTCGACCTTGTTCATCTCTATCCACGTCTCCACGGGCGAAATGGCTGATTTCGCCGGCAATCGATTTTGTTCGGGGGCGGTCTTAGAGCCTTTTCCAACCTTATGAAAGTTGGAAAGCGACACGAACCGTGGGGTCGCTCAGCACAAACCCGCCTGCTTGAGCACGCGATAGGCCTGCAGCACATCGCGGAACCGGTCTTCCGAACCTCTGTCGCCGCCATTCGCATCCGGATGGTGACGCTTGACCAGTTCCTTATAGCGCGCCTTGATATCCTTGCCAGTCGCCTTTGTATCAAGACCAAGCGTTTCCAGCGCCTTGGCCTCAAGCGGCTTGGCCTTGCGTTCGCGGGGGGCCTTCGGGTCGTTGAACAGGTTGAAGGGGTCGCGCATGCGGTTGTAGTAGCCGGCGCGGCCGGAGCGCTGCTGGGCGAAGTCCGGCGCCGAACGCGTCGAACCGCCATTGATGCCCATCTTCCATGTCGGTCGGTGGCCGGTCAGCGCTTCCTTCTGGAAGCGGGCGATTTCGGTGTCCGGCACGCCCGAGAAGTAGTTGAAGCCCTTGTTGTATTCGCGCACATGGTCGAAGCAGAAGCGGAAATACTCGCCTTCCTTCAGCCGTCCGACCGGCGCGCGATGGGTGCCGGCCTCCTTGCAGCCGTCCCACTGGCAGATCGGCGCGCGCGACTTCAGCTCCGCATCCTTCTCCGGCCGGATGCGGATTTTTTCGAAATATTTGGGATACGGCTTCATCTCACCCATTTATGGGCTGTTCGCACGTGCGAAACAAGAATTGACATTTCGGCGATGATCGCCCTAACCGCTGAATCGCGGCTTAAAAGCGGTCGAAAATGCGGATTTTGCGGCTCTGCCGTCATGTGGTGAAGGGAAGGTCCAATGTCCATACAGTCGACGATGGAAGACAAGCTGAAGGCGGCATTCTCGCCGGAGCGGCTGGTCATCATCAATGAGAGCCACCTTCACGCCGGCCATCACCATCACGGCTCCGACCATCATGGCGCCTTTGACGGCAGCGGCGAGACGCATTTCCGCGTCCGCATCGTTTCGCCTTCCTTTGCCGGCATGAGCCGCATCGAGCGCCACCGCGCCGTCAACGCGTTGCTGGCCGACGAGCTGAACGCCGGCGTCCATGCGCTGGCGATCGAGCCGGCGGCGCCGGGCGAACAGACGCGCTGGTAAGTCTCAGGCGACCGTCTCCTTCAGGAAGGCCATCACCGCGCCGGTCAGGGCGTCGCCCTCCTCGCCGAACCGGCGGTTGATCGCCATGTGCGAATAGGCACTGCCGTCGAACAGCGTGACCTTGGTGCCGGCCGCCCGCAGCCGGTCCGTGAAGGCATGGGCGACGACCGCGCGGATCGGTGCGTCCGAATAGGCGACAAAGACTGGCGGATGCTTGCCGCTCCCGACATAGGTGACGGGCGACAGCGCGCGCCATTGCGCCGGATTGGGGAAGGCCTGCGCGTAGATCGGCCGCAGCCGGCCGCCCTGCGCCTTGGCCAGTGCCTCGATGTCATAGGCTTCGGTGTCGTCGAGCACCAGCGCGGCGACGCCCGGCAATCCGCCGCGCAGGCCGGTCAGCGCGGCAAGGTGGCAGCCGGCGGAATGCCCCATCACCGCGATGCGGTCGGGGTCGCCGCCATGCCGGGCGATGTTGGCGCGCACATAGGCATAGGCCTTCTCGACGTCGCCCGCCTGGGTGGCGACATCGGCGCCAGGCAGCATGCGATAATCGATCGAGACGAACAGGAAGCCGTTGTCGAGCAGGAAGCCGGGCTTGGCGTTGACATTGTTGCGGTTGCCGAGCCGCCAGGCACCGCCATGGATGAAGAACACGACAGGACAGTCCCTGAAGCCGTCGCGCGTGTAGATGTCGAGCCTGGCCGGCCCGTAGTCGACGGTTTGCGGCTTGGGCTGGCGCGGACGCCATGCGGCGGAGGCACGCGCTGGCAGCAGCGCGGCAAGCGATGCCATGATGAGGCTGCGTCGATCGATCATCACCATCTCCCACCGCCTTGCGACGGCAGAGTGCACATGCGCGCCCCAGGCGTCCAGTTAACGATCGGTAATGGCCTGAGCTTGGAACGCGGCCGATCTGGACAGCATTTACCCGACATCCGGGCATTCGGCACGCCTCCGAATTCCGGCTTGCGAGATGCGAATGCAAAACCAATCGAGGTTAGCCCTTGAAGCGCGCCGGGCAATCACCACGTTATTCTCTAGGCAGGCATTTCGGCAACATCGGATGCCTTCCGGAGGTCAACGCCAGATTGCACGTTTCTTCTTCAATTGAAGGGAACCAACAACGCTTTCCGGCAGTTGAATATGTGATGAGCCGACTGGCAGCCAGAGCGGCTCCGAGGGCACATAATCATGCGCGAGAACCAATCCGACGTCTTCGACCTGTTCTCGGAGATCTATACCCATGCGGCACAGGAAGAGATCAGCCTCCAGCAATTCCTCCTTGCCTGCCGCGAAGACAAATCGATGTACGCCACGGCCCCCGAAAGGATGGTCGCGGCGATTGGTCAGCCAAATCTGATCGACACCAGCAAGGACGAGCGGCTCGGCCGCATCTTCTCCAACCGAACCGTCAAGGTGTACCCATCCTTCGCCGACTTCTATGGCATGGAGGATACGATCGAGCGTATCGCCGGCTATTTCCGCTATGCCTCGCAGGGTCTCGAGGAGCGCAAGCAGATCCTTTATCTGCTCGGTCCTGTCGGCGGCGGCAAGTCTTCACTAGCCGAACGGCTGAAGAAGCTCATGGAGCAGCGGCCGATCTACACGCTGAAGGTCGGCAACCAGATCAGCCCGGTTTTCGAATCGCCGCTCGGCCTATTCAACCCCGACCATATGGGCGACCTGCTTGAGGACAAATACGGCATAGCCCGCCGCCGCCTGAACGGGCTGATCTCGCCATGGGCCGCCAAGCGCCTCGACGAACTGGCTGGAGACATCTCCAAATTCAGCGTCGTCAAGCTGATGCCGTCGCGGCTGCGCCAGATCTGCATCGCCAAGACCGAGCCCGGCGACGAGAACAACCAGGATGTCTCGGCCCTGGTCGGCAAGGTCGACATCCGCCAGCTGGAGAATTTCAGCCAATCCGACCCGGATGCCTATTCCTACAGCGGCGGGCTCAATCGCACGACACAGGGCCTGCTCGAGTTCGTCGAGATGTTCAAGGCGCCGATCAAGGTCCTGCATCCGCTGCTGACCGCCACGCAGGAGGGCAGCTACAACGGCACCGAGAATTTCGGCGCCTTCCCCTACCAGGGCATCGTCGTGGCGCATTCCAACGAATCGGAATGGCAGCAGTTCAAGAACAACAAGAACAACGAGGCCTTCCTCGATCGCATCCTGGTGGTCAAGGTTCCGTATTGCCTGCGCGTCACCGAAGAGCGGCAGATCTACGAGAAGCTGCTGCGCGAAAGCGAATTGGCGGCCAGTCCCTGCGCCCCCGAAGTTCTCGACATCCTCAGCCGCTTCACCGTCGCGACGCGCCTTGCCGAGCACGACAATTCACCCCGCTACACCAAGATGCGCGCCTATGACGGCGAGAGCCTGAAGGAGGTCGACCCGAAGGCGAAGTCGGTACAGGAATACCGCGATGCCGCCGGCGTCGACGAGGGCATGACCGGCGTCAGCACGCGTTTTGCCTTCAAGATCCTGTCGCAGACCTTCAACTACGACACTAAGGAAGTGGCCGCCGACCCCGTGCACCTGATGTACATTCTGGAAGAGGCGATCAAGCGCGAGCAGTTTCCGAAGCAGACGGAGGCAGCCTATCTGGAGTTCACCAAGTCGGAACTCGCCGCGCGCTATGCCGAATTCATCGGCCACGAGATCCAGAAGGCCTACCTCGAATCCTACAGCGAATACGGCCAGAACCTGTTCGACCGCTACATCGCCTATGCCGATGCCTGGATCGAGGACCAGGACTACAAGGATCCCGACACCGGCCAGATCCTCAACCGCGAGGTGCTGGACAACGAACTGTCACAGATCGAAAAACCGGCAGGCATCGCCAATCCCAAGGACTTCCGCAACGAAGTGGTCAAGTTCACCTTGCGGGCCAGGGCGCGCAATCACGGCCGCAACCCGTCCTGGACAAGCTATGAAAAGCTGCGCGAGGTCATCGAAAAGCGCATGTTCGGCCAGGTCGAGGATCTTCTGCCGGTGATCAGCTTCGGCTCCAAGCAGGACAGCGTGACCGAAAAGCGGCACAATGAATTCGTGCAGCGCATGGTCGAGCGCGGTTACACCCAGCGTCAGGTGCGCCGGCTCGTCGACTGGTACATGCGGGTGAACAAGGCGGGTTGAGAACGCCTGGGGGTTCCATGCCGATCTTCATCGACCGACGCCTGAATCCCAAGGACAAGAGCTTGGGTAACCGCCAGCGCTTCCTCAAGCGCGCGCGGGACGAACTGAAGCGCAGTATACGCGACCGCATCCGCACCGGCCGGATCGCCGAAGCGGACAAGGAATATGCCGTGCCGATGCCGGAAAAAGGCACCGGTGAGCCGAGCTTCAACGATGCCAGGAACAGCGGGCGGCGCCAGCACATCCTGCCGGGCAACAAGAGTTTCTCTCCCGGAGACCTGATCCCCAAACCCGGCCAGGGCGGCGGCGCCGGGTCGTCGTCTCCGGGCGACACGGTCTCTGAAGACGATTTCCGTTTCGTGCTGTCGCGTGAGGAGGTTCTCGATCTCTTTTTCGAGGATCTCGAACTGCCCGACATGGTCAAGCTCAACCTCAAGGAAATCCTCGCCTTCAAGTCGCAGCGTGCCGGCTTCGCGACAACCGGTTCGCCGACCAACATCAACGTCGCGCGTACGATGCGCAACAGTCATGGCCGCCGCATAGCGTTGAGGCGGCCGAAGCAGGCGGACGTGGATGCCATCGCCGGGCAGATCGCCGCGCTGGACTCTCAGCCGGTCAGCGCAGCGACGCGTCTGCGTGTCGCGGATTTGCGCAAGGAGTTCGAACGGCTGGAGCGCCGCCGCAAACGCATCGCCTATGTCGATCCGATCGACATCCGCTTCAATCGCTTCGATCCCCGGCCGCTGCCGAATGCCAGTGCCGTGATGTTCTGCCTGATGGATGTGTCCGGATCGATGGGTGAGCGCGAGAAGGATCTGGCCAAACGCTTCTTCGTGCTTTTGCATCTGTTCTTGAAACGGCGCTACGAGCGCACCGAGGTGGTCTTCATCCGCCACACCCACGAGGCCCAGGAGGTGGATGAGGAAACCTTCTTCCATTGCACGCAAAGCGGCGGCACCGTCGTTTCCACGGCGCTCGACGAAATGCGCCGCGTCATCGAAGAACGCTACCCGGCCAACGAGTGGAACATCTACGCCGCCCAGGCTTCGGACGGTGACAATTTCGCCACCGATTCGGAACGCTGCATAGCCTTACTCGACGGCGCGCTCATGCGTCTTTGCCAGTATTTCGCCTATGTCGAGATCATCGACGAACGCGAGAGCCATATTTTCGGAGCCACCGAAAACGGGACGTCGCTGTGGCGCGCCTACAGCGTCGTCGCGCAGAAATGGCCGAACTTCCAGATGACCCGCATCGCCACGCCGGCCGACATCTACCCGGTCTTCCGCCAGCTCTTCGCAAGGCAACCGGCCGCCCGCAAGAGCGCTTGAGAGGGGTGCAAATGGCCAGGCAGGCAAGCAAACCAGCTTTGCTGTTTTCCGGATCTGATTGGGATTTCAAGACGCTGTCGCGGGCCTATGACGCGATCGAGGCGATCGCGCTGGAGGAACTCCACCTCGATATCTATCCGGTTCAGATGGAGATCATCTCGTCCCAGCAGATGCTCGACGCCTATTCGTCGATAGGCATGCCGCTGATGTATCGCCATTGGTCGTTCGGCAAGCATTTCCTTCATCATGACCTTCTCTACCGCAAGGGCGGTCGCGGCCTGGCCTATGAGCTGGTCATCAACTCCAATCCCTGCATCGTCTACCTGATGGAGGAGAACACCATGGCGTTGCAGGCCCTGGTTACGGCGCACGCGGCACTTGGGCACAACCATTTCTTCAAGAACAATCACCTGTTTCGGCAGTGGACCGACGCCGGGGCCATCCTGAGCTATCTCGACTTCGCCAAGGGCTACATCGCCCGCTGCGAGGAGCGGCATGGGCTGGCGGCGGTCGAGGCGGTCCTCGATTCGGCGCATGCGTTGATGGAACAGGGCGTGTTCCGCTACCGCCGGCCGCCGAAGCTGTCGTCGGAGCGGCAGCGCGAAGGCCTGCGCGAGCGCCTCGAATATGAGGAACGCTCCTACAATGATTTGTGGCGCACGCTGCCGGCCTCGCACGAGGCCGGCAAGACCGGCGAGAAGGACGAGAGCCTGGCGGAACGGAAGAAGTCGCTCAATCTACCCGAGGAGAACCTGCTCTATTTCCTCGAGAAGAACAGCCTTGTGCTGGAACCGTGGCAGCGCGAAATCGTCCGCATCGTCCGCATCATCGCGCAATATTTCTACCCGCAGCGGCAAACCCAGGTGATGAACGAGGGTTGCGCCACTTTCGTGCACCACACGCTGATGAACCTGTTGTTCGATCGCGGGCTGATCGGCGAGGGCGCCATGCTCGAAATCCTGCGCAACCATTCCAATGTGGTCTTCCAGCCCGGTTTCGACGATCCCCGCTTTTCCGGCATAAATCCCTACGCGCTCGGTCTCGACATGATGCAGGACATACGGCGCATCTCGACCGAGCCGACGGCGGAGGACCGCGACTGGTTTCCCGACATTGCGGGCCGCGGCGACTGGCGCGAGACGCTGCTCGAGGCATGGGCCGACCATCGCGACGAGTCCTTCATCCGCCAGTACCTCAGCCCAACACTGATCCGGAAATGGCGGCTCTTCGCGCTTGCCGATCGAGCCGACGAACCGCATCTGGAGGTCGCGTCGATCCACAACGAGCGCGGCTATGAGAAGATACGCAGCGCCCTGGCCCACAGCTACGACGTGGGGGCGAACAGGCCCGACATCCAGATTGTCGATGTCGACCTGCGCGGCGACAGGCAACTGCGGCTGCAGCACAAGGTGAAGGCCGGCATCCTCCTTGAGGAAGGCAGCCGCGACGCGACTTTGCGCCATATCCGCAGCCTCTGGGGCTACGAGGTCAGTCTTGCGGCGGTCGACGCCGAAACAGGCGCGACGCTGCACGAGCGCTCGACCAGGGAGATCGTGGAGTAGCGCCGGAGGCAAGCCGCGTCGCTCACCCCGTGTGTTTGATTAAGCGTCGCCCGCCGGCTTTATCCGCAGCCTGGCGATGCGGTTCTTGTCGCGCTTCATGACCACGAAGCGCTTGCCGTGGAAAGTGAAGGCCTGCTTTTCATCGGGGATCGACTGGGTCTCGTGGATGACGAGGCCGGCAATCGTGGTGGCCTCTTCGTCCGGCAGGTTCCAGTCGAGCGCCCGGTTGAGATCGCGGATCGCCACCGTGCCGTCGACCACGACCGAGCCGTCGGCCTCCTGCTTGACGCCCTGGATGTCGACGTCGTGCTCGTCGGCGATCTCGCCGACAATCTCCTCGATGATGTCCTCCAGCGTCACCAGCCCTTCCACTTCGCCATATTCGTCGACGACGATGGCGAAATGCGCCTTGCGGCGCAGGAAGGCGTTGAGCTGGTCCTGCAAGGTGGTGGTGTCCGGCACGAACCAGGGCTTCGACGCGATCTTCATCACGTCGATCCTGGAAAAGTCGTTGCCGACCTCGTTCAGCGCCCTCAGCAGGTCCTTGGCGTGCAGCACGCCGACGATGTTGTCGAGCGAGCCCTTCCACAACGGCATGCGGGTATGCGGGCTGTTCAGGATCTCGCGCACCACCGCTTCCGACGGGTTGTCGGCATTGACCGAGCGCATGTTGGTGCGGTGGACCATGACGTCGGACACTTCGAGTTCCTCGAGGTCGAACAGTCCCTCCAGGCGATTGCGCTCCTCGCGCGCACCCTGGCCGTCGCGGCGGAAATCGTCGGCCGGCTCGCGCGATTGGTCATCAGCGAAACCTTGCGGATCGACTGGCCGCAATTCGTAGCCGAAGGCAGCGAGCAGGCGGGCACGAAACAGCAACGCCAGCAGTACCAGACCGGCAAGGATGGCCGCGACGATCCAGCCGGGCTCGTTCATCCCGGGTGGTTTTCCGCAAGGAAGCCAAGCACTTCCGACGCCGGCACGTCCCTGGCGATGAAGGCCTGGCCGACACCGCGCGTCAGGATGAAGGTCAGCGCGCCGCGGGACACCTTCTTGTCCTGGGCGATGTACGAGAGCAGCGCCTCAGCGTCGGGCAGTTCGCCCGGTATGTCGGCCATCCGCCATGGCAAGCCGACAGCGCGAAGATGCGCCTCGACGCGCCCCGCATCGTCCGGGCTCGCCAGGTTGAGCCGCGCCGAGAAGCGATGCGCCAGCGCCATGCCGATGGCGACCCCCTCGCCGTGGACGAGCCGGGCGCCGTCATAGTGCGTGGCGGCTTCCAGCGCGTGGCCGAACGTATGGCCGAGATTGAGCAGTGCGCGGTCGCCGGTCTCGAACTCGTCGCGGGCGACGACATCGGCCTTGGCGCGGCAGGCCTCGGCGATCGCCTCAGCCCGCGCCGGACCGCCGGCGAACACGTCCTGCCAGTTCGCCTCCAGCCAGGCGAAGAAGGCGGGGCGGTCGATCAGCCCGTACTTGGCGAGCTCGGCGTAGCCGGCGCGGAATTCGCGGATCGGCAACGTGTCGAGCACGCCGGTGTCGGCCAGCACCAGCTTCGGCTGATGGAAGACGCCGACAAGATTCTTGCCGCGCGGACTGTTGATGCCGGTCTTGCCGCCGACCGAGGAATCGACCTGTGCGAGCAGCGAGGTCGGGATCTGCACGAAATTCATGCCGCGCCGCACGATGCCGGCGGCAAAGCCGGCAAGATCGCCGATGACGCCGCCGCCGAGCGCGATAACGATATCGCCGCGTTCGAGCTTGGCGGCGAGCACGCCGTCGACCACCTCTTCGAGATGGGCAAAACTCTTGGTCTTCTCGCCCGCCGGCAAGGTGATTACGGCCGGCTGGATGCCACTGGTCTCGAGACCGGCCTTCAGCGTGCCGAGCTGCGCGGCGGCGACGTTCTCATCCGTGACGACGGCCGCTCGCCTGCCCGGCAAGCGGCGCGAGATCTCCTGGCCGGCGCCGGACAGCAGGCCGGGGCCGATCAATATGTCGTAGCCGCGCTCGCCGAGCCCGACTTCGACGGTGACAGGTGCGATGGCGCTCATGGCCGCGCCTCGTCGCCGGCCGCGACCATGGCGACGCCGAAATGTCCGCAGAGCGCGGCGACGACCTCGGCGGCGATGACCTCCTTGCGGTCGTCGCGGGTCGGCACGGTGACGTCCGATGTGGCGTAGACCGGATAGCGCTCGCCCATCAGCCTTTCCAGCACAGCGCGCGGATCGGGGCTTTTGAGCAACGGCCGGTTCTGCTTCTTGGACACGCGCTCCATCAACAGGTCGAGCTCGGCCTTCAGCCAGACCGACACGCCATGGCCGGCGATCGCCTCGCGCGTTTGCGCGTTCATGAAGGCGCCGCCGCCGGTCGACAGCACCTGCGGGCCGTTTTCAAGGAGCCGCAGGATGACGCGCTGCTCCAGCGCGCGGAATTCCGTCTCGCCATAACGCTCGAACAGTTCGGGCACGGTCATGCGCGACACGCTTTCGATCTCCTGGTCGCTGTCGATGAAGGGCAGCGAAAGCATCGCCGCCACCTTGCGGCCGATCGCCGTCTTGCCGGCGCCCATCAGGCCAACGAAGACGATGGAGCGGGTGCCCAGCCGCTCGAGCAGCTCGGTATGGCCTTCAGCGGGTGGATTTGCTTGTAGCGCGTTCATACGGGCCCCTTTGCCGGCGTTATCGACATCAAAAGCCTGGTTGCGTCAAGCATGGCGCGCAGCTCCCGGAAAAGTGTCATACGGTTTTCCGAACAGAACCCGCGCCAGGACGACAGGCTTCTACCTTGAATTGGACGGATTGGCGTCCCATAAGGGCACAGGGTTTGGAAATGCAGAACAAGAGACGGGCGCATATTGATGCCGACACTGTTTCGCTTTGTCGTGACGCTGACGATTCTGGCCGGCATTGCCTATGGAACGATGTTCGCGCTGGCCATGTTCGTCGAACCGAAAAAGGCCGAAATGAGCGTGCGCATTCCGCCGGAAAAGCTGAACCCCAAGAAGAACTGATGCCCGGGACATGAACAGCGCGGCGCGCATCGAGGCCTTTCTGGAGATGATGAGCGCCGAGCGGGGCGCGGCCGAAAACACGCTGTCCTCCTATCGCCGCGACCTGGAAGACGCTTCGATGGCGATCAGCGGCGGGCTTGCCGCCGCCGCGGCCGCCGACATCCGCGCCTATCTCGACGATATCGCCGCGCGCGGCTTCGCCGCCACCTCGCAGGCGCGCAAACTGTCGGCGATCCGCCAGTTCTTCAAGTTCCTCTACGCCGAGGGCCTGCGCGGCGACGACCCGACCGGCACGCTGGACAGCCCGAGGAAGGGCCGGCCGCTGCCGAAGACGATGAGCGAGGCCGAAACCGGCCGGCTGATCGACCGCGCCGCCACGGAAGCGGGCGAAGCCGACGGCGGCGATCGGCTGGCGCGGCTGCGCCTGCATGCGCTGGTCGAGGTGCTCTACGCCACCGGCCTGCGTGTTTCCGAGCTGGTCGGCCTGCCGGTGACGGTGGCGCTGCGCGACGACCGCTTCTTCATGGTGCGCGGCAAGGGCAACAAGGAACGCATGGTGCCGCTCTCGGCCAAGGCGCGCGCCGCGATGCGCGCCTGGCTTGCCGCCAGGGCAGAGCTGCCGGCGCTCGCTAACAGCCCCTTCCTGTTTCCGGCCGCCTCCGACACCGGCCATCTGTCCCGCCAGGTCTTCGCCCGCGACCTGAAAGGCCTTGCCGCAAGGGCCGGCATCGCCTCGGCCAAGATCTCGCCGCATGTGCTGCGCCACGCCTTCGCCAGCCACCTGCTGCAGAACGGCGCCGATCTCAGGGCCGTGCAGCAGCTGCTCGGCCACGCCGACATCTCGACCACGCAGATCTACACCCATGTGCTGGAGGAGCGGCTGGTGCGGCTGGTCAATGATCATCATCCGCTTGCCGACTAGGCCTCATGTCGCTATGTGAGGACGACGTTCCACCGCCCGGAGCCCCGGTTTTCGAGGGTTTCGCCAGCCACTGCCTTCCGAACTGTCGGTCCGCTCAAGAATGTACAACTACCTCGATTTCGAAAAGCCGGTGCAGGATCTCGAAGGCAAGATCCTCGAGCTGAAGAAGCTTGCCGAGAACGGCGAGGCCGTCGATGTCGGCGATGAGATCAGCCGCCTGGAGAAGCGTTCGCGCGACGCGCTGCGCGAGGCCTACAAGTCGCTGACGCCCTGGCAGAAGGTGCAGGTGGCGCGCCATCCCGACAGGCCGCATTGCGTCGACTACATCAAGGCCCTGCTCAGCGATTTCACGCCGCTCGCCGGCGACCGCAATTTCGGCGAGGACCAGGCGATCGTCGGCGGCTTCGCCCGCTTCCGCGGCGAGCCGGTGGCGGTTATCGGCCAGGAGAAGGGCTCGGACACGGCGAGCCGGCTGAAGCACAATTTCGGCTCGGTGCGGCCGGAAGGCTATCGCAAGGCGGTGCGGCTGATGGAGCTAGCCGACCGCTTCAAGATCCCGCTTCTGACGCTGGTCGACACCGCCGGCGCCTATCCCGGCGTCGGTGCCGAGGAACGCGGCCAGGCCGAGGCGATTGCCCGCTCGACCTCGGCCTGCCTGGCGCTCAAGGTGCCCTCGATCTCGGTCGTCATCGGCGAAGGCGGCTCCGGTGGCGCCATCGCAATCGCCACCGCCAACCGCGTCTACATGCTGGAGCATGCCATCTATTCGGTGATCTCGCCGGAGGGCGCTGCCTCGATCCTGTGGCGCGACACCACCCGCTCCAAGGATGCGGCGACCAACATGAAGATCACCGCCCAGGATCTTTACGAAATGAAGATCATCGACGCCATCGTCCCCGAGCCGCTCGGGGGCGCCCATCGCGCCCCCGAAACGGTGATCGCCGCCACCGGCGACCTCATCGCCAAGACGATGAAGGATTTTGCCGGCGCCAACACCGATTTCCGCGAGCAGCGTCGCGAGAAATACCTTGCCATGGGCCGCAGCCTCTAGTGCCCGGAAATGTGGGCGGTTCCGGGAGGGCTTAAGGCGCGTCGCCTGACTCCGTTTCAGCCCGACGCGCTTTATATCCGGGCAATTCCAGCAAACTTCTGGAACGGTTTTCCGTCCGGAAGGTGCCACCACATCGGTGGTCCAGGGCAACGATCCGGTGGTTCGGAGCGGGGCCGCCATAGACACTTTGCTTTAACGGCTGCTAATTAAGCTTCTCGTTTCGGGGGATTTGAAATGAAGAAATACGAGAAACCCACGCTGATCAAAGTCGCCCGCCTGCAAGCAGTGACGGCTCAACAAGCGACTTCCCAGCCGCCAGTGGAAAACGGCAACAGCAATGGCAGCGGCACCGACATCAACTAGTCCCCGTCAAATCCGTCTCTATCAAAACGTTTGATCGCCTTGGAATAGCTTCGGCCGCTACGCGGCAAAGTGGTGTACGGGCACGATTCCGCCACAAAAATGCCGCCGCGTTCGGCTCAATGAAATTGCCGCGAGGGGTCGTTCGAGGCTTGCGGTAAGGATTTTTCAAGGTTAACGGGCTTACGGTCCGCTAATGTTCAGCGTGCGGGCCTGGCGGTTGAACCCGTGGCCCGAGGGAAAGACTAAGCCGTACCCATGTTTGCCAAGCTTGCCCGCACCGGAGTCCTGATCGCCGCCATCGGCGTCGCCGGCTGCAACGATTCCTCGATGAAGGACTTCGCGCCGGAGGCCAACAAGCCGCTGCCGGACAAGATCCTGGCCGACATGAAGGCCAAGGGCATGGTCCGCACCTCGTCGGTGATGGCCCGTATCTTCAAGGAAGAGGGCAAGCTGGAGATCTGGAAGGCCAAGACCAATGGCCGCTACGAGATGGTGGCCAACTACGACATCTGCAAATGGTCGGGCAAGCTCGGGCCGAAATACACCGAGGGCGACCGCCAGGCGCCGGAAGGTTTTTATACGGTTCGCCCTTCGCAGATGAACCCGCGCTCGAACTACCATCTGTCCTTCAACATCGGCTATCCCAACGCCTACGACCGCGCCAATGGCCGCACCGGCTCCAATCTGATGGTGCATGGCGCCTGCTCGTCGTCGGGCTGCTATTCGATGACCGATGCCCAGATCGAGCAGATCTACGCTTTCGGCCGCGATGCCTTCCAGGGCGGGCAGACCGAGTTCCAGATCCAGGCCTTTCCATTCCGCATGACCGCCGCCAACATGGCGCGTTACCGCAACGACCCGAACTACGATTTCTGGAAGATGCTGAAGGTCGGCTACGACAATTTCGAAATCACCAAGGTGCCGCCGAAGGTCGACGTCTGCGAAAAGCGCTACGTCTTCAATCAAGTGGCGCCGGAGGGCACGACCTTCGATCCCACCGGGCCCTGCCCCGCCACGACGCAGCCGGATTCGCTGAAGAGCGCCTATAGCGCCTATCAGAGCACCTATGACTCGGCCTTCAACGGCGCCGTCAAGTCGAGCGCGCCGGCGCCCAAGCCGACGATTGCCGGCATCAAGGAAGCCAGTATCGTTTCCGACTGGTCGAAGCGCCGGGCCCGCGGCGAGCGCGTGCCGATCGACCCGCCGTCGATGAATGGCGACGGCTCGGTGACCGAGACCGCGCGCATGGGCCGCATCGATTCGCCGCTCGGCCGCAAGATGGCCGCGCTCGACGCCGAGAAGGAAGCCAAGCGCAAGGCCGAGGAACAGCGGCTCGCGGCCATACAGGCAGCAAAGGCCGCCAAGGAAGCTGCCAAGGCCCAGGCATTGGCCGAGGCGGAAGCCGCCAAGCAGGCTGCCCAGCAGCCGGTCACCACCGCGGGCGTCGAAGCGGCCGAGCCGGCAGCCGAAACGCAGGCCGCGAGCGCCGACGACGGCACGGTGACGAAGCTGAAGAAGAAGCTGCTCGGCATGTTCGGCGGCTGAGGCTTTGGCTGATGCATGTCGCCCAAAAGTGTGGGGCGGTTTGAGACAACGACATGCATGAAAAAACAGAAAGCAAGCGCCCTGCCGTCTACGATCTCAAGGGGCTGAACTGTCCCCTCCCCGTGCTCAAGGCGAAGAAGCGCCTGGCCGCGATGCGGCCGGGTAGCCTGCTCTGGCTGGAAACCACCGATCCGCTTGCCGTCATCGACATTCCGGCCTTCTGCTCGGACGCAGGCCATCAGCTCGTCGAAACGGCCGCGGTGTCCGGCGGCCATCGCTTCCTGGTCGAGCGCGGCGACGCCTGAGTTCGCGGTCCTGGCTCCCTACCGCCGCCCGGCTATGGCCAGCGGATTGTCCTCCAGCGCCGCGCGGTCGGGCGTGTCGATCGACGGCCTGTTGGTGAAGGCGGCGAACAGCCGGCGCACATAGTCCTCCGGCATGTCGAGCGTGATCAGCACCAGCCTGGTGCCGCGATTGCCCTCCGGCCAGGCCGGCAGCCTTGCCGGCGGGTGCAGGATCTTCTGCACGCCATGGATGACCAGCGGCCGCGACGGATCCTCCAGCAATTCGATGACGCCTTTCATACGCAGCAGCTTCTCGCCATGCGTCGAGCGCAGCAGATCGAGAAACATCTCGATCGCCGAGAACGGCACCGGACCGTCATGGACCAGCGAATGCGAGCGCACACGCGAATCGTGGCGATGCTGGTGATCGTGATGATGATCGTCGCCATGATGGTGGTGGTGGCCATCATGATCATGGTGATGATGACCAGCCTCTTCGCCCAGCCAGCGCTGCACATCGGCCGATTTGGTTTCGGGGTTGTAGAGCCCGCAGTCGAACAGCGCCGCGGCGCCGGTTCCGCTGTCATCGGCATCGAGCAGAACGGCGCCGGGATTGAGCTGACGCAGGCGCGCTCGCAACGCCGCGACATCGCCGGCATCGGTGACGAGGTCGGTCTTGGTGAGCACGATGCGGTCGGCGACCGCCGCCTGTTTCACCGCCTCGACATGAGCGTCGAGGGTCGCATTGCCGTTGACCGCATCGACCAGAGTGATCACGCCGTCGAGCCGGAAAGCCTGCACCAGCGCCGGATGCGCCATGATCGACTGCAGCACCGGCGCCGGATCGGCAAGCCCGGTGGTTTCTACCACGACGCGCGCCAGCCTGGCGATGCGGCCGGTCTGCAGCCGGTCGACGAGGTCGGCCAGCGTATCGACCAGTTCGCCGCGCACCGTGCAGCACAGGCAGCCGTCGGAAAGCTGGATGATGCCGTCTGAGGCCTGCTCGACCAGCAGATGGTCGATCGCCACCTCGCCGAACTCGTTGATGATGACCGCCGTGTCGGTAAGTTGCGGGTCCTTCAGCAGCCGGTTGAGCAGCGTCGTCTTGCCGGCGCCGAGGAAGCCGGTGAGCACCGAGACCGGGATGGGAAAGCTGCCGCCCATCGGGCTAGTTCGCGGCCTTGACCGGCTGGTCGCCCTGCACGGCAACCGCGGCCGTCCCGCTTGCGGCCGGCTCGGCGCCGGTCGGTGCCGGAATGTCGGGCCGCCAGCTCGGCAGCGGCACATCGGCATATTCCTGGCCCGACTGGTCGAGCATCGCCTTCGGCGTCGGCCCGGTTGCGCCGCCGAGGCCGACGGCGACCAGGGTCGGGTGAGCGAGCTTCACCTGGTAGGGCGACTTCGGCGCATCCTTGGCGGCGACGGCGGGGGCGGCCTCCGACTGCTCCGCCTTCGGCTTCTTCTTGCAGATCTCGTCATGCAGATCGTTGGGCGACAGCGTATCGCCATAAGACGGCAAGGCGGCAAGCGTAGCCGAGCCGGTCGCCGGCGTGTCAAAACCCTGGTCGAGCAGCTTCGCCACGGTCTCGGCGCGGCTGACGGCGGATTTCTCGCCGAGCACCACGGCGACCAGCGTGCGCCCGTTGCGCGTCGCCGAGCCGATCATGTTGAAGCCAGAGGAACAGACGAAGCCGGTCTTCATGCCGTCGGCGCCCGGATAGCGGCCGATCAAGAGGTTGTAGTTCGGGATCGCCTTCTTGCCGACCGCCAGCCCCTCGATCGAGAACCAGGGCGCGTATTGCGGAAACTCGCTGCGGATTGCCGTCACCAGCAGCGCGAGATCGCGCGCGGTGGTGTACTGGTCCGGCGAAAACAGCCCGTTCGGATTGACGAAATGGGTTCCCGTCATGCCGAGGCGCGCCGCTTCCGCGTTCATGCGGTCGGCGAAGGCCGCCTGCGACCCGCCGATATTCTCGCCGACGGCCATGGCGATGTCGTTGGCCGATTTGACCAGCATCATCTTCAACGCATTGTCGAGCCGCATCACCGAGCCCGGCTTGAAGCCCATCTTGCTGGGCGGCTCGCCGGCGGAATGTTTCGTCACCTTGATCGGCGAATCGAGCTGAACCTCGCCGGCGGCGATCGCCCGAAACGTCACATAGGCCGTCATCAGCTTGCTCAGCGACGCCGGATACCAGCGCTTGAAGGCGTCCTGGTGCTCGAGGATCTTGCCGCTCTGCAGGTCGAAAAGGATCACCGGGTTGGCGCGCGCGACGCCCGCCAGCATCGGCAAAGCCAGCGCGCCGGCCAGCAATAGTTTGAGGAAATGCCCGTGCCGCATCATGGAATCCGAAATCGCCTCTTGCCGTAGTCGCCCCTGGCTCCGTAAGATTTCGTTACGCGATCGCCAGCATGGTGCGCCCGGCCCTCGATTCCCCAGGCTGCATTGTTGCGGTGCTATTTACCCTATGTGACGTCAACATGGCAAAGCGCCTGGCAATCACAATTACAATGCAGCAGGCTGGAACTGGCTGCTTCAACGATGAAATGGGACAATCATGCCGATTTTGAACCGCGCCGCCGAGATGCAAGACGAGGTCGCCGGCTGGCGCCGCCATCTGCACCAGACGCCGGAACTGAATTTCGACGTTTTCCGGACCGCCGCCTTCGTCACCGGAAAGCTGAAGGAGTTCGGTTGCGACGAGGTGGTGACAGGCCTCGGCAAGACCGGCGTCGTCGGCATCATCCGCGGTCGCAACGGCGACGGCACGACGATCGGGCTGCGCGCCGACATGGATGCGCTGCCGATCAGCGAGATCACCGGCAAGCCCTATGCCTCGACCGTTCCCGGCAAGATGCATGCCTGCGGCCATGACGGCCACACGGCGATGCTCCTGGGCGCCGCCAAATATCTCTCCGAAACCCGCAATTTCACCGGCTCGGTCGCGGTCATCTTCCAGCCGGCCGAGGAGGGCGGCGGCGGCGGCAACGAGATGGTCAAGGACGGCATGATGGAACGCTTCGGCATCTCAAAAGTGTTCGGCATGCACAACATGCCGGGCCTACCGGTCGGCCAGTTCGCCATCAGGCCGGGCCCGATCATGGCGGCGACCGCCGAATTCACCATCACCGTCAAGGGCCGGGGCGGCCACGCGGCGATGCCGCACGGCACCATCGATCCGATCGTCATCACCAGCCAACTTGTCGGCGCGATGCAGACGATCGCCTCGCGCAGCACCGACCCGGTCGAGTCGGTGGTTGTGTCGGTGACGAAATTCCATGCCGGCGACGCCTACAACGTCATCCCCGAAAGCGCCGAGATCGCAGGCACGGTGCGCTCGCTGAAGAAGGAAGTGGCCAAGAAGGCCGAGGAGCGCATCCGCGCCCTTTGCGACGGGTTGGCCCCCGCCTTCGGCGCCACCATCACCTTCGACTACGAGCCCAACTATCCGGTCACCTTCAACCATCCCGAAGAGACGGTCTTTGCCGCCGACGTCGCCGCCGACATCGCCGGCAATTCCCAGGTTCACCGCGCCATCCAGCCGGTGATGGGCGGCGAGGATTTCTCCTACATGCTGGAAGCGAGGCCGGGCGCCTTCATCTTCATCGGCAACGGCGACACGGCCGGCCTGCACCACCCCGCCTACGACTTCAACGACGAGGTCATCCCGCACGGCATGAGCTATTGGGTGAAACTGGCGGAGACGGCGCTGGCCGCCTGAGGCTGGTTCCGGCAGGGAGCTAATCCTCGGGCACGGCGAGGCGTTGCCCGGGCATGGCGCAGGGACCGGGGCAAGAGTTGTGAGCCCTGCGCGACGGCGCCCCGATTTGCGTTCACTACGCCTCTTGGCGAACCGGTCCGAAGCGGCTATGTGTCGGGCCGCGTGGTCCCGTAGCTCAGTAGGATAGAGCGGCAGATTCCTAATCTGTAGGTCACAGGTTCGATTCCTGTCGGGATCACCATAATTTTCAGGCACTTGCCGAGAAATACGCCGCGTCGCGTCAGGCTTCCTGTTTGCGTGTTTGAGCGACCGCCGCGGATCGCGCGTATCCGTCGTTGGCCGCAACCGCAGCCTCCGGTCCATACTGATTGTGCAAATGAACCGGCCTGGCTTTTCGGCGGTGCAGCATGTTCACGCCTTCGACCGCCATCGAGAAAATCATCGCCGAATAGATGTAACCCTTGGGGACATGGACGCCAAAGGCGTCCGCGACCAACGTCATGCCGATCATGATGAGGAAGCCGAGTGCCAGCATCTTCACTGTGGGATGGGCATCGACGAATTTTCCAACCGGTCCGGCGGCAGCGATCAGGACGGCCATCGACGCGACGACAGCGACGGCCATGACCCAGATCTGGTTGGCCATGCCGACGGCGGTCACGATCGAGTCGATGGAAAACACGAGGTTGATCAGGGCGATCTGCGACACGACGGCTAAGAAACCTGCGCGCACGGTAGCGCCGATGTGGCCCTCTTCTCCCTCGAGACTTGCATGTATCTCCTGGGTGGCCTTGTAGATGAGGAACAGACCGCCGCCTGCCAGGATGAGATCCTTCCCGGAAAAGCCGTGCCCGAAGGCCTCGAACAAAGGCTCGGTCAAGCCGATGATCCAGCCGATGAACAGCAGCAGGATCAGTCGTGGAACCAGGGCCAGCGTCATTCCAAGAAACCGCGCCTTTGGCTGCAGCTCGGGAGCAAGTTTGCTGACCAGAACCGAGATCACGACCAGGTTGTCGACACTCAGGACGATTTCAAGCGCTGTAAGCGTCAGCAGGCTGAGCCAGATTTGCGGGTCGGTTATCATCTTCGCCCTTCCTTCGAGCACCCGGTTGGATTTGCTTTTGGCTTGATCTTGTCGCGCTGCTGGTGACGACGATGAGGAGCGCCGCCCGGCTGGCGCGGAACGGCAAACCGCACCTGAAGTTCGTTTTCAGATGCGGTTTGCCGGCCGCCTGGATGGCGGTGCTGCGGTTTACTCTGCCGCTGCGGCGACAGGCTGGGCGTCGGGCAACAGAGAGACGGGTTCACTCCGCCCCTCGAGGTCGTCCAGCAGCGCCATCCACAGCGAGATGCACAGCCCGACCATGACGACAAGGAAGGGTGCTGCTGCGATGATCGAAGCGGTCTGCAGGCCCTCCAGACCTCCCATCACCAGCAGCACACAGGCCGACGCTCCCGCAAGGACGCCCCACAGGACGACGACGATGCGCGCGGGCTCGAGCGTGCCGCGTGACGACAGCATGCCCATCACGATCGAGGCGGCATCGGCTCCCGAGATGAAGAAGATCGCCACAAGGAAGATCGCGACGAACGAGGTGATCGCTGTTCCCGGATATTGCTCGAGCAGGGCAAACAGCGAGATGGCGGCACCCTTGGTGTTGACCGCCTCGACAAGTCCGCCGACCCCCATCAGTTCGGAGTGCAGCGCGGTGCCGCCCATGATGGTGAACCAGAGAAAGGTCACGCCGCTCGGGATGAGCAGAACGCCGATGACGAATTCGCGGATCGTCCGCCCCCTGGAAATGCGGGCAATGAAAACGCCGACGAAAGGCGCCCAGGAAACCCACCACGCCCAGTAGAAGATGGTCCAGCTGCTCAGCCATTTGCCGTCGCTGAAGGCGGCGGTGCGGAACGACATCGTGACGAGGTTGGTCAGGTATTCGCCGAGCGCTTCGGTGAAGGTGTTGAGGATGAAGACGGTCGGTCCGACGACGGCCAGGAAGAGCAGCAAGGCGGCGGCGACAACCATGTTCATGTTGCTCAGGAACTGGACGCCCTTGCCGACACCGGACACTGCCGAAAGGATGAACAGCACCGACAGCACGGCGATGATCGCAAGCGCAATGCCTGTCCCCTCGCCGGTTCCCCAGAGAAAATTCAGACCGCTGTTGATCTGCTGTGCGCCGAGGCCGAGCGATGTCGCCGTGCCGAACAGCGTGGCAATGAGGGCCAGAATATCGATCGTCTTGCCGATCGGCCCGTTGACGGCACCGCCGAGCAAGGGGGTGAATGCGCTCGATATCAGGATGGGCAGGCCCTTGCGGTAGGTGAAGTAGGCGATCGCCAGACCGACAATGGCGTAGATCGCCCAAGGGTGCAGCGCCCAATGAAAATAGGCATATTCCATCGCGATCAGCGCAGCTTCCTTGGACTGCGGGGCGGCCAGCCCGTGAGGCGGCGCGCCAAAATGGAAAACCGGCTCGGCAACCCCCCAGAACATCAGTCCGATGCCCATGCCGACGCTGAACATCATGCACACCCACGAAACTGTAGTGAACTCCGGCTGCTCGTCGTCGGCTCCAAGCCTGATCTTGCCGAAACGGCTGATCGCCAGGAACCCTGCAAAGACCAGAAACATAGCCGTCGATACGACAAAGCCCCATCCGAAACCATTGATGATGGCCGCGAGCGTGGCGTTCGTCACGGAGGCGAGGCTATCCGGGGCAGCGGCTCCCCATAAAATGAACGCGGCTGTTATGAGTAGGGCCGGCCAGAATACCGCCGTATCTATGCCCCGTAACCTGCTTGTAGTCGACATGCGTGACCTCCCAAATCAATTTCGAAACCAGTTCCTGAAAAACTCCCCTTGGACGTCAAAGACCCCGACCTCCTGCGAGACCAGGGTCGCGGACGGCGCACGCTGAAGCGTCCGCCGTTGGCGCCGTTTCGAAGTGTCGGATTAGGCCCTCCGCCACCACACCCGTCAGGGTAGAAAGGGTGGGCAGGCAAGGATGGGAGGAATTTGGCGGGTCAGTGGGGAACCGGCAGATCCCGGGTAGGGAAGAACCTACCCGGGCAAAGGCACGCCATGCCATGGCGCGTCAAAAACACCCTCTGCGAAACCCTTTGTCGAGCCAGCCGGATTGGTCGCTGCGCAAGCCCGTGGACGCACGCACGGCTGCCTGGCCGAACCTGTCGTCGGCGTGGCAAAACCGATGACGCTTATGAGGCGGCGGGGTATTTCCTCTCCAGCCGTTCCTGCTGCGGGGTTTGGGCGTAGAGTTCGCGGTAGCATTTGGAAAAATGCGACGCCGAAACGAAGCCGCAGGCGGTGGCCACCTCGACGATCGGCACGGATGACTGGATCAGCATATGCCGTGCGCGCTCGAGGCGTATCTCCAGATAGTAGCGGGCCGGGGAGCGCCCCATCTCATCGCGGAAGAGACGCTCGATCTGCCGTCGCGACAGCCCGACCTGCCTGGCAATATCGCTTATCGATATCGGTTCGGACGGATTGGCGTCCATCAGCTCGATGATGGTCAGCACTTTTGAATTCTGAATGCCGAGCCGCGCGCGCAAGGGAAGCCGCTGGCCGTCGCTTGCGCCGCGCACGCGATCGGTCAGCACCTGCTCACAGACGCGACTGACCAGATCTTCGTCGAAATCATCGCCGATCAGCTTCAGCATCATGTCGAGCGCGGCCGTGCCGCCGGCGCATGTGTAGATGTCTTGATCGACCTCAAAGAGGTCGGCAAACACATGCGCATTCGGAAATGCCTCGGCGAAGCCCGGCAGGTTTTCCCAATGGATGGCGCAGCGTTTGCCGGAGAGCAGCCCGGCAGCCGCCAGCACATGGGCGCCGGTGCAGAGGCCGCCGATCGCAACGCCGCGATCATGTTCCTCACGCAACCAGGCAAAAGCCGGCTTGTTCGAATAGCGCTCGATGTTGATGCCGGTGCAGACGATGACCATCGATGGCCTGTCGGGGCCGGCCATCATGCGCCGCTCGTCCTGCAACGACGTGTTCACCGCGCACAACACGCCGCTCGAAGCGGGCACGGGCTGCCCGTCGATGCTGGCCAGCCGCCATTTATAGGCTTCGTAACCGAGCATCCGGTTGGCGATGCGGATCGGCTCCAGTGCAGTCGCAAAGGCGACCATGGTGAAATCCGGCACCATAAAGAAGACGAGCGAGCGCTTGATCGGATGTTGAGACATGTTCACTGAAACTAACGTCCGTGTCGCGAAATGGATATCGCGAATGCGCCATCGTCTCGGAATTTGCTCAGGCTGCTCCGGGATTGGATGTCAGTGGCTTTGGGACGGCCTGAATGCCGTTTTCCCGAAATGCCTGGTGCACGGCGAGTAAAACGGCGCGGCGGATCATGAAATTTCTGCCCGCTTTTGCCTTGAACTTGGCCCGGATAACCAGCGTGCCGTCCTCAACCTCGGCAATTCCCTGGCTCTTGAACGGCTCGAGCAGATCTCCAGCAAGTTCCGGGTTGGCCGAAATATCCTGGCCGATCTTCTTGAAAATCTTGCGGACTTTTTCGACATCGGTGTTGAACGCAACGCGAAAGGTCAGTTTCTCGATCATCCAGTCGCGGCTGAAATTCTGAATCTTGCCAATCTCGCCGTAGGGGATTGTCGCCAAGGCACCGCGCTGATGGCGCAGGGAAACCGATCGGACCGAGATTTTTTCCACGGTCCCCTTGGCGCCTGACGTTTCGATATATTCGCCGAAGCGGAATGCGTCGTCGATCAGGAAAAACAGCCCGGAGACCAGGTCTTTCACCAGCGTCTGCGAGCCGAAGCCGATGGCCAGCCCGAACACGCTCAAACCGGCGATCAGGGGCCAGACATTGATCCCGATCGACACCAGGATCGAGAGCAGTGCCAAGGCCAGAATGCTCGACTTGCCGATCCCGCTGATCAGCGGCACAAGCGTGCCCAGCCGCGAACGCGGCGCACCCAGCATCTCGTCGTCACCAACCGCGGGCAACTCCGCGCGCAAGGCGCGAGCCGTCGCTGTGCCGACCACATTCCACAGAAACGCCGCCACCAACATGATCAGCGCAACCCCGGATGCGCCCTTGGCGACCTCTCGCAGATCTATGCCGAACCCGGCAGCCAGCGGAGTCGCCCATAGCGTTCCCAGCATGGCGATCATGATGGCCACGACGGTGAAGCGGGCTGTCTGTCGCCCTGCCGCTGCCAGGATCGAGATGTCGGGAGACTCCAATCCGCGCTGAGCCCAATTCCCGATCATTGCGTCGAGATGAGGCGCGGCGAGAAACAGCAACGCGGTCAGCAGGACGGCCGGCCCACGAAGCGATGTTCCCAGGGTCAGCGCGGCCTGAGCGCTGAGGAAGGTGACTACCACGAAAGCGATCACCACTGCCGGCCACATTTTGGCGAGACGGGTTCGCCAGCGGCTTCTGGGACGCGGACCGGCGACGGCGGCCGCCATTGTGCGCCTGTGCCGCCATACCGCCCATGCAAACATAAGGTAGGTCGGAATTGCCAAACCTGTCCGCAGCAGATCCCCCAGGGCCGGCCCGACGCTCCAGAGCCGCAACGTCGCGAGCAGCGTGGTGGCGATGATCGCCAAGCCAATGGCAAGCGAGAGGTCGCGCACGAGCGCCGCCAGATGGACGGAGCGCTCCGCGAACTCGGTTCGCCGCGATGCCATCAACAGTGATCTGACGGCGGCGAGGATGACGAAGCCGAGCACGGTAGCCACCGTCCAAAGGCGAAGGGTTTGCAAAGGTGCGCCAGAACCGGCCAGCAGCCGCGCGGCAATGAAACCGACCGCCAGCGCCACCACAGCAGCCGCCACGCCTGCGAAGAATCTGCGCCATGCGCTGCTTGCGGCAGCCGCCTTCTTGAACCGACCGGCGAACAGAATGAACACGCCCGCGACGAGCGCAACAACCAGCACAATCTCGAACAGGAGCGCAAGGAGAGATGTTCCGCTGGCCGCGAGCGAGGCCCTCAGGTTTTCAAACTCGACAGGCACGTCGCTCAAAGCCGCAACCCGCGCGAACAGTCCGGAGACGAAACGCTCGGCCAGCTGTTCGAAGCCCGAAATCAACGAAGTAACGTCCGTTTCTGCCGTCGTGCCCACGATTTCCCCCTCTTCAGCACCTCGCAAGCCAGTTTCGGCGGTCGCCCGACCGTCGAACAATTCGCCGCTCGTCTCTCCGGGCGGTCATGCTGTCGAGCGTGGCGCACGCTCCCTCACGACGAACGCCCGATGCAACGGAAGCCGAGGTGGCAAGTGGACGTATCGACAGCTTGCGCCATGCGCGCGGCCGGCCGGTAACGCCGGCAATAACTTGGCGCGCACAGGAAAGACCCGCCTTTGGTCACCTTGCGCGGAATCCTGATGTCGGGCGTCAGCGGATCGTAACTTGCCTCACGCTCGGCACCGTGCGGGTTGGCCATCGTGCAACAAGGGCTGTCGATGCGGCGGTGCTCCTGGTACCAGTCAGTTGTCCACTGCCAGACATTGCCGGCCATGTCATGGAGCCCATAGCCGTTTGCCGGAAACGAGCCGACCGGAGACGTCCATTCGTAGCCGTCCTCGCAATCGTTGCGGAACGGGAACTCGCCTTGGTAGGTGTTGGCCATATGCTGGCCACCCGGGGTCAGGTCGTCGCCCCATGCGAACTCGGCTCCTTCCAGCCCGCCCCTGGCGGCGAACTCCCATTCGGCCTCTGTCGGAAGCTCCTTGCCTGCCCAGCTCGCATAAGCTTCCGCGTCCTCGTAAGCGATGTGCACGACGGGATGATTTTCGAACCCTTTGAGTCCGCTGGCAGGCCCGCGAGGATGCCGCCAATTCGCGCCGCGCACATAGGCCCACCAGTTGTAGTGATTGCCGCGATCAATGCTGCGTGAAGGCCGGACGAACAAGGCCGAAGCCGGTGCCAACGACTCAAGGCTGGCTCCGGGATAGTCCGCGGCATTTGCCGGTCGCTCGGCCAGCGTGGCGTAGCCGGTGGCCTCGACAAAGCGCCTGAACTCAGCATTCGTGACGGCGGTGCGATCCATCCAGAAGCCGCCGACCACGACACGATGCGCCGGCGCCTCTTCCGGATAGTGGTCGTCGGAGCCCATTAGGAACTCACCGCCGGGAATCCAGGCCATATCGCCGTGCGACGAGATTGCTGGCTTTGCGGTAAGTCGTGCCTCAGTCATCGGGCGTCTCGTCTAAACGGCCGAACTCATCTGCCTTTCAGTCCCCCGCAGCGAACATCTCTTCCGGGCTTGGCGTCACCAACGGTGTGAAGAACGTCAAGCGCATGGCTTCCAGCAGCAACAGCGGGGGTTTCATCTGGGTTGCCAGCTCCGTAATCCTTGCCTGCAACTCCTTGACTTTATCAGGGTTCTTGTCGGCCAGATTGGTGGCTTCCGATTTGTCCTGTGCCAAATTGAAAAGCTCTATCTTTTGCGGCAACGCCGCGGCCCACACCAGTTTCCAATCGCCCTCACGCACCGCGCCGACCATGGGATCCACATTGTAGACAATCTCCGTGCGGGGCGAAGGTTTGCCCTCGCTGATGGCCGGCCACATATCCATGCCGTCCAGGGGTTTGTCCTTGCCGGGCTTGGCTCCAGCCAGCCCAGCCAGTGTCGGCAACATGTCAACGACGTGCATAAGGCCGTTGAAGGCGCCGGGCTTGATCTTGCCGGGCCAGTTCATGAAGGCAACCGAGCGCGTGCCTCCCTCATAGAGAGTACCCTTGCCGTCGCGATAGGGACCATTATCGGCGGGAAGCTTGCCTTCCACCTTGGAGTCACCGGTGAACATCGAATTGACGACGCCGCCATTGTCGCTCATGAAAACGATGAGGGTATTGTCGCGTATCCCCTTCTTCTCGAGCGCGGCCACGACATTCCCAACCTCGTCATCGATCACCGAGATCATCGCGGCATAGGCCCTCCGGTTCTCGTCGGTAATGTTCTTATAGCGGTCGAGATATTCTTTCGGCGCCTGGAACGGCGTGTGGGGCGCGGTGAAGGCGAGGTAGAGAAACAGCGGCTTCTTCTGATCGTGGGCCTTGATGACCCGGACGGCCTCCTGACCGAACAGGGTGTTGTCGAAGCCCGGCTCCTTGATCGGCTTGTTGTTGCGGTACCAGTCCGCGACGCCGTGCGAGGAATGTTTGAAATGGTCGATCTCGCCGACGGTGGCCCCGTAGAATGAATCAAATCCACGTTGTTTCGGCCAGTAGGCCGTCTTGGCATGGCCGAGGTGCCATTTGCCACTCATTGCCGTCCGATAGCCCGCGTCTCTGAGGATTTGCGGAAGGAGGGTTTCGTCAAGCGAAAGACCATAGGTTCCTGCAGCGGGGACAACGCCAACCTGCATGCCATAGCGTAGCGGATAGCGGCCGGTCATGAGGGCGCAGCGCGTCGGTGTACACATCGGCTGCACATAATATTCTTCGAGCTTCGCCCCTTCAGTGGCAAGCTTGTCGATGTTGGGCGTCTTGATGTCTGAGCCGTGGTAGCCGACGTCTTTCCAGCCTTGATCGTCCGCAATGATGAAGACGATGTTGGGCTGCGAGGGCTGGGCTGCGGCAACCTGAACACCGGCGAGGCCGGCGAGTGCGCCCGAAAGACCGGCTGGCGCGGCAAATCGCGAAACGGCAGCCGCCGTGCCGGCCATCAAAGCATCCCGCCGCGTGATCCTGTTGGTTGTACCGGCTTCAGCCGGGAAGTCGCGATCGTTGCTCATGTTGTGCCCCTGCTCTGTGTATACGGACCTACTCAAAACAAATGCGCGTCTGCCGTTCTGTCGCCGATCATTCTCCAGGAACCCAGGAGGCAGCGCACAGGGTTTGGCATCCACACGGCCGCCTGCCTGCGCGAAAATCTCTTGGAGTCCGAAATAGGGTGGCCAACACCGTCATGGCCTGTCCGGGAAGCGGCCACCTCCACAAGGCATGCTTGCTGCAGCGGGCTCGATGTCCACTGCGCATTCTTCCGAAATGGTCCTGCCTGTTCATGCTCCCCACTCGCCGTTGGTCGGCGATACTCCCGCGCTGTTTGATCTCGCGCTATTCGGGCTTAAGCTATTCCTAATACAACCGTACCGCTATCCACTTTGCGCAAAGGATGCATTTTTTGGCTCCCGGCCGGGCATCGCTTTCCCACACAGACGTTGCGCTTCAGCCTTGACGAGCCCGCCGATGCAGCCTCGGGGCAGGTGCGTCCGCAGCCGACGACAAAAGCGGCTTGTTAACCGGCTGAGAAGGACAACCTCACCGGCCTGATGTCCAACTCGCCGAACTTGACGAAACGCATCACCAAGAATTGGCACCTGGCATAGATGAAGTTGAGCCGCGCCGCGGACCAACAACTTCGTGTCAATCCCTTCCTATCCCGGATGGGCTGGCGAGAATTGATAGGTGAGCCCCAATATCGGACCTTGCTGAGTGAGTTTGTTCACGAAGCCGTCGTGGCTGTAATTGTCGTGCACGGCCCGATAGCCGACGAACATGGACATCTTGTCGTTGAACTGATAGCCGGCGCCGCCCATCACATCCCACATCGATTTGGACCCTGCGCCGAAACCACCGACGAGGCCCCAGCCGGCCAGGTAGATTCCATTGCCGACATCGGCCTTGAATTTGGCGCCGATCACCGGATCGACCCACGTATCGCCGTCGCTCGCTGAGCTGCCATCAAGCGCACCGCCGTGGAAGTCGAACTTGTTGTCGACCGACCAAAGGCGGGCGCCGGCCACGAGATCGAAATTCGTCCCATCCTGGTAGTAAACGCTGTAACCGCCCAGCGCCGTCCCCATGAAAGTGCTCACCGTCGCATCGATATTCGAGGCGAGTATTCCTTGCGGGGTGCCGATGTTGGCGTCGAGCTTGGCGTAGACTATGTCCGTGCTGATTGTGAAAGGCCCGTTGCGGGCTTCCGTGAGCCCCATGAACCCGAATTTGAGGTGTTGCAGCACGTCGCTGAAGCTCACATCGACATCCTGAGGCGGGAATCCGAAGAGGCCGCTTTCGCCCTTGATTCCTGATGCCCACAGATACGGGGCGACAGTGAAGGTCCAACCTTCATCCTGTGGCTTGGCGATGTCTGCTGCAAAAACATTGGCCGCACCAAGTCCCAATACACCTGCCATTGCCAGGGCGGCCAAACGAAATTTCTTCATCATCGTCCCCATTTATCGTTTTTGCTGCCCGAACTACGCCAAGCAGAGGTTTCTCTTCCATACTGGATGAACCCTCGCTTTGCGCTCTGTCAACTTGGCCGCATGGTCTATCCCCACTAGGCCGTTCGTCGGGGTACCTAAGTGCCAATTGATCTCGCGCAATTTACGCTTAAGCTAAACCTAATATAGTCGTTCTTCTATCCACTTTGCGCAAAGGACGCCTTGCGTGACCACGTGGCCTTCATCGCCTTCGTACAGGGATGTGCTGCTTGGCCCAGACGACCTGACCAGCGCCGCCTCTGGTCTGCCCGTAGAGGTCGACAGGCTTTCGGCAGGCTGGCGTCCCTCGCGCATCCGGCAAATCCAGTCCCCCGGTAAGTGGGCGCTCGACCTGCCAGAATTCAATTGCGCCTTCCGCGCCAGAGGCGGTTTCGATCCAGGTTCGGTGGCGTTAGTGGCTATCGAGCGGGCCTGTGGGTCGACAATATGCGGCGTTCCGCTCGAAGACGACTTGATCCTGGCAATCCCTGCCGGCACGGGTGTGACGGCTACGGTCCGGCCCGGCCTCACTTACGCTGTCGCCATTGTTCCCACCGCGACCTGGATGGAGATCCAGTCGGTTGCCGCGGGGATGGTTATCGAGAAGATCAACAATCTCCCCTCGGCAATTCGGCTCGCCACCAAGGAAGCGCAAAGAATCCGACGCCAGATGAAGTCGATGGCAGACTACCTCGGGACAGTCGGAAGCGAGTCGGTTTTGCCGGAGCAGCCTCCAGCTGCGTTCGAGGAATATCTGGGGGCAGTGGCTGACGCCTTCGCAGGGGCAGACAGTCGCGGGAGCGGAACAGTCGATTGCGCGAGTCGCCACTTTAGACAAGCGTCGGCGGCCGAGGATTTCATTCGCACTCATATCCGGGAAGACATACCCATTGTTCGGCTGTGCCGGGAAATCGGTGTCAGCCGTCGACAGCTCGAATACGCCTTTCGCACCACGTTCGCGGTAACCCCGCTCGAATTCATAAGAGCGCTCCGCCTCAACGAAGCAAGACGGCTCCTTGTCACGGCTCGCGCCAACGGCTTGAGCGTTACGACGATCGCTATGGACGTGGGGGTCACCCATCTGGGCCGCTTCGCCGCGAATTATCGCCTGTTCTTCGGCGAGTCTCCCAAGGAAACGCTTCAGCGTGCCGGGAGATCGTGACCAAGGCGTAAGGTGCGCCGAGAAATTGCGCCACGTCATCAGTGCAAGCAGTTCGACTGGGTTTGCGCAATCCGGATAGAAGTCGCACTCGAGAATTAGTACATTCTAAAATGCTTATAACGCACCGCCTCTGGCCCGCTGGGTCAGCGAGCAGGTCCGCCGATTTGGGTTGGCGCAGGCTCGCGCCGGGCGCGTGGTCGGCAGCGAGTCAAAACGCACTGAGTGGCGAGTTCTTGGGAGGATGCAAGATGACGAGATCCAGCTTGAGATTGACCGGCGCCGCCGGAATCGTCGTTGCCTTGATGTTTGCCGATCTGGCCGATGCGGTTATCCCGTTCGCGCCCTTCGTTGGCAACGCGCAGGCGAAAGTTGGCCGTCCGCTCACACCTGGCAGTGTCGCAGGGGTCGCGAGGCGTACCACACGCCGAACGATCCGCCGCTCGACGATCTACGTGACCCGGCTCCCGGCAGCGTGCGTGAAGACCGCGATCAACGGCACCGTGCTGTGGCACTGCGGCAGCACGTATTATCAACCCTACGGCGGACGCTACGTCGTCGTGCACATACAGTGAATGAAAGTGGGCCTCGTCCCCTTGGTGGACATGGTGGATCACATTCCGCCAGCAAAGGCTGATCGGCACGGCGTTCGAAAGCCGTGTCGATAGCACCCCGTGTCGATTGGGATGCTCGCAGGTCTTCGATTTGCTCCCTGGCGGCGCTCTGGGCTCCAAAGGATTGATGTTTCCGCCGGTGCGGTGATCGTCCACGCGCGCGGTCGAGATCCTGTTCGAAAGAACTCGGCCGACGCGCCCGATCCCCAACCATCGCCAGCGAGCCGCCGAAGCCTGGCAGGACGCTGCCGCCCACGGCCGCAACCCCCTTCATGACGGTTTGCAGCACGCTGTCATTGACCCGCACACGCCAGTCGGACCGTTCAGGCGTCGTGCGGATCCGGCACACCCAGCGGCGGGTGGATTTCGGCGACCGCAACAGGTTCCGGACTGCCGTTGGCCCGCAGGCATTTTGAGCGCAGCGCGTCGGCGTAGAGTCTGGCAAGCCCGGAATGCCGCCGCCGCAGATAATCCGAGTGATCGAGCCGCCAGCGCCGCTCCATGTCCGCCATGATCGCAGGATTGCTCCAGGTCGCATAACCGCCGGCCGAATAGACGGTGATCTCGCCGGCGTAGAGCCGCTCGCGCGTGACCAGGAAATCGACGCGAACATAATCGAGATCGCCGGCGACACGCGGCGCGATCAGGGCCGCTTGCCTGATCAATTCGACAAGGCCGGCGGTGACGGGCAGCGCCTGATCCTCACGCGGATAGTCGATGTCGCGCCCCGCCAGGGGGTTGCCGTCAGGATCGAACAGCCGCGACTTGAGCGCCTCCTTGTCTTCGGCCCGGACATGGCAGACGACGCCGCTGCAGACCTGGACCTTGATTTCGGTGGCGATCTCACCGCCGGCGAGCGGCAGCATCTCCTCGACGAATACCTCCGGCACGATCGGCCAGTAGGCCCACTCGCTGTTGCGGCGACCCTGGCGCTTGCCCAGCCATCGTCTCAGCTGACGCACGATGGAGGCGCGATCCGGCTGGCCGCCGGAGACGAAGATGTTCATGTCGCAGCCATGGTTGGCTTTGACCACCGCCTCGCCTTCGAGCAGCGCCGACGGGATGTCGTCGGGGTCGCGACCGCGCCACAACGTCTTCGGCACTTCCAGCTCCGGGCAGACGGCGCGGATATATTCCTTCACGGCGAGCTTGTCCGACAGCGTGACGAACAACGGATTGTGGTCGATCAGCCTTCGCCAGAGCATGCATTCATTGTAGCGCTCGGGCGCGGCGGGATTGGGCCAATAGCCCATCTTTCTTGCAAATCGCACCACGAGCAGGGGGTGACGTAGCGTGATCAGCAGCCGTGCCGCCGCCAGGACGAAGCGGTGCCGCGCCGGGAAGTCGGACGCCGACCTCATCGAACGGTTACGATTGTCCGGATGAATTTTTTCCCCGGCGACTGAGATCGCTGATCCACGGCAACCCCGCCCATTGACGGCGCACCTAAGCACCGCCGGCGCGCGCCGGCAAGCTGGCGCTATCGGTTCGAGCGGCCAAGCGCCGTCGAAGCCACCAGGACGCTTCGGGCAGGTCCCGCCTTAAGGCGTTCAGATGCGCTGGCCGGTGTTCGCCGCGAACAGATGGGCGCTGGCGCGGTCGACCTCGATGCGCACCGTTTCGCCCTGCTTCAGCTTAAGCCGCTCGCGGAACAGGCAGGAGATTTCCTCGCCGCCGCAATCAACCGTGGCGAAGATCTCCGAGCCCGTCGCTTCCAGAAGCGTCACGGTGCCGGCAATGCCCTCGCTGCGTGCCCGGATGTGTTCGGGACGGATGCCGTAGACGAGCTCGCCGTCCGGGACCCGCGCCGGGTGGAGGTCATGCGGCAGCGGCAGCGTCAGTCCGCTGGCGCTGCGGAACACGCCTTCCTCGATGCGGCCGCGGATGAAGTTCATCGACGGCGAGCCGATGAAGCCGGCGACGAAGAGATTGGCCGGACGATCGTAAAGGTCGAGCGGCGCGCCGATCTGCTCGACCAGCCCGTCATGCAGCACGACGATCTTGTCGGCCATGGTCATGGCCTCGATCTGGTCGTGCGTGACATAGATCGTGGTGGTGCCCAGCCGCTGGTGCAGCGCCTTGATCTCGCCCCGCATCTGCACGCGCAGCTTGGCGTCGAGATTGCTGAGCGGCTCGTCGAACAGGAACACTTGCGGGTCGCGCACGATGGCGCGGCCCATGGCGACGCGCTGCCGCTGGCCGCCAGAAAGCTGGCGCGGATAGCGGTCGAGCAGCTTTTCCAGGCCAAGTATGCTTGCCGCCCGCTTGACCCGGCTGGCGGTGTCGGCCGGGTCGGCTTTCTTGATCTTGAGCGCGAAGCCCATATTGTCGGCCACCGTCATGTGCGGATAGAGCGCGTAGTTCTGGAACACCATGGCGATGTTGCGGTCGCGCGCCCTGAGCTCGTTGACGACCCGCTCGCCGATGGCGATCTTGCCGGCCGAGATCGTTTCCAGCCCCGCGATCATGCGCAGCAGCGTCGACTTCCCGCAGCCCGACGGCCCGACCAGGATGACGAACTCGCCGTCGGCGATGTCGACGCTGACATCGTGGATGATCTTTGCGGTCCCAAAAGCCTTCTGCACGTTGTTGATGGTCACCGATGCCATTTTATCTCTCCACGAAACGTGTGATGTCGGACCGGCCTCAGCCGCCCTTGACGGCGCCGGCGGTCAGCCCGGCGACGATCTGCCTTTGCGCGAACAGGGTCAGCACCAACACCGGCAGCGTCACCACGAGTGCTGCCGCGGCGAGCGGCCCCCAGCTCACCTGCTCGTAGGACAGCATGTTGTAGACGGCGACCGGCAAGGTGCGCGTCTCGCGGCTGGCGAGCACCACGCCGAAGACGAAATTGTTCCACGAGAAGATGACCGACAGGATGAAGGCGACGACGATGCCCGGCTTGGCGATTGGCAGCGCCACCAGCCGGAACACCTGCCAGGAGCTGGCGCCGTCGATGCTGGCCGCTTCCTCCAGCTCCATCGGCGTCGTCTCGAAATAACCGATCATCACCCAGACGACGATCGGCACGGTCACCACCAGATGGATGATGATCTGCGGCCACAGCGTGCCGAGGATGCCGATCCACTGGAACAGCAGGAACAGCGGGATCAGATAGGAAAGGCCGGGCGTCATGCGGGCGATCATGATGACGACGGCCGAGCGCTCGGCCTTGAGCCGGGCGATGCCGTAGCCCGCCGGCACGCCGATCAGGAGCGCCAGCAGCGTCGCCGTGCCGGTGACCAGCACCGAATTCCACAGATAGAGCAGGAAGTTGTTCTCCTCGAACACCTTCACATAGTTCGACCAGGCGAAGCGCTCGGGGATCAGGATCGGCGGATAGGCGCCGTTGTCGATCTCGAATTTCAGCGACAGCGAGATCATCCAGAGGAAGAACAGGATCGCTGGCGAGACGAGCACCAGGGCCGCGAAGAACAGACCGATCCGGTTGAGGAGCCGCGACGTCATCTATTTGCCCTCCGCGTTGATCCATTGCGAGCGCTGGCGCAGCATCAACAGGACGAAGGACAGCGCCACGATCACGACGAAGAACACCACGGCCATGGCCGAGCCGTAGCCGATGTCGTAGTAGGAGAAGGCGGTGTTGTAGAGATAGATGTTGATGGTTTCCGACGCCGTGCCCGGACCGCCCTGGGTCATGGCGTAGATGATGTCGAAGCTCTTCAGCGCATCGATGGTGCGGATGATGACGGCAATCATCAGGAACGGCGCGATCATCGGCAAGGTCAGGTAGCGGAACTGCTGCCAGGCGTTGGCGCCATCGATCTCGGCGCTCTCGAACGGCTCGCGCGGCACCGAGGCCAGCCCGCCCAGCACGATCAGCATCACCAACGGCGTCCACTGCCAGGTCTCGACCGCGACCAGCGAGGGAATGACGCTCCTGGCGTTGAAGATCCATTCCTGCGGCGGGATACCGACCAGCGACAGGAGATAGTTGAGCACGCCGAGCTGCGGATGAAACATCATCGTCCACACCAGCGCCACGGCGACCGGTGTCGCCATCATCGGCATCACGAAGACGCCGCGCAGCAGGCCGCGCAGCGGAACCTTCGCATCGAAGATCAGCGCCGCGACCGTGCCGAGGAACATCGGCGCGACGACCGACAGGAAGGTGTAGGTAAGCGTGTGCCAGAGCGATTCCCAGAACCGCGGGTCGCCCGCCAGGCGCAGATAGTTGTCCATCCCGGCAAAGCTGCGCGACTGGCCGAGCGTCCAGCTGTTGACGCTCATCCACAGCGTGAATGCCCAGGGAAAGACGATCACCGCGCCGACGACGACGAGCGCCGGCAGGACGAAGGGCCAGTAGTTGGGAGCCAGACGCACCGTCTGGCTCCCTTCCATGGCTTCCATCGTCACCCCGGTCCGTTCTGGGGTGGTGGCGGACATCAGCCTTGCTCGCTCCGGTCCAGGACCGGCTGGAACTGGTCGGTGGCCTTCTTCAGCTCGTCCGCCGGATCGGCGCCGGCGATCATGTTGCTCAGCGCGACGCCATAGATGTCACGGAACTCGGTGACCGGGATGATGACCGGCAGCGCCAGCCGGCTGACATTGCCGGAGCCGACCACGGCGTCGAGCCAGCTTGCCGGCATGGTGACGCCCTCGCGCACCTTGGGATCCTCCAGCACCGATTTGCGGAACGGCACGCCGGCCCCGGCCTGCAGCAGCCGCGCGCCCATGGCCGGCGACACCGCCCATTGGCAGAACAGATAGGCCGCTTCCTTCTTCTCGCTGGCGGCGGTGACGCCGATGCCGTCGCCGAACGTGCCGGAGGCATGCGCCTTGGGGCCCTTCGGCATGACGCCGTAGCCGACCTTGCCGACGACCCGCGACTTTTCAGGATTTTCCATCGGCGGCGCGAACCCGACGCCGTCGAACCACATGCCGATCTTGCCCTGCAGGAAGGCCGACTGCGCCTCGGCCCAGTTGAAACCGGTGACGCCGGGAGGCGCCGATTTGGTCATCAGCCGCTGGTAGAGGCCGGCCGCTTCGACCGCCTCGGGAGACAGCGTGCGCAGCTTGCCCTCGGCATCGAGCGGCGTCATGTCGTAGCCCAGCATCAGCGACGTCCACACCGGCGTGTTGGCGTTCTTCAGCCCGCGGGCGACGAAGCCATAGGTGTTGGCCGAAGGATCGGTCAGCGCCTCGGCCGCCGCCACCAGCTGCTCGAAGGTCTCGGGATATTTCAGCCCCTTGGCCTCGAACAGTTCCTTGTTCCAGTAGACGATCCAGTAGTCGACCGAGAACGGCAGCGAGCGCAGCACGCCTTGCGTATCCTTGGCGAAGACCATGCCGGCATCGGCGAAGTCGCTCTCGACCAGCGCCGGATCGGTGAGCTTGGGATCGGCGAGATAGCCGGAGATGTCGGCCAGCCAGCCGCCCTTCTCGAACTGCCGCTTCTGCACGTGGTAGCTGAGATGCACGACGTCGAAGCTCGGCTTGCCTGAGCTGAGCTCGATCACCGTCTTCTGGCGCTGCTGCTGTTCGGGCGTCGCCTCGGCATTGACCTTGATGCCAGTCAGTTCCTCGAACTCGGCGATATATTTTATCAGCGTGTCGCTGCGCGGGCTCTTGACCAGATTGACGTCGAGCGTGGTGCCGGCAAAGCGCTTCCAGTCGACGCCGGCGGCAAAGCTGGGGCGCAGGCCGGCGAGGCCGGCGGCGGCAAGAGCGGCTGTTCCGGCAAGCAGTTGCCTTCTGGTTGGGCTGAACGGACTGGACGACATTTCTTCCTCCCGGGGTTGCTGTCGTTGTGGATTGCGCCGCTGCCGCGGCGCGGCTCATTTCCCTCAGATCTGCAGCGCCAGCCGGCGCGCATTGTCGATGTGCAGGCTGATCGCCTCGACCGCCTTTTGCGGGTTGCGGCTTTCCATCGCCTCGATCACCGCCAGGTGCTCGCGCATGACCGGAACGACGCGGCCGTCGATGCGGAACCGCTCCTGATGGATCAGCCGGATCTTCACCGAATTGACCAGATAGGCCTTGGCGATGATCTCGTTGTCGAGCGCGTCGATGAAGGTGTCATGCATGGCCCAGTCGATGGTCTGTGCCCTGGCTTCCATCTCCGGCGTCGCCGGCTGCGCCAGCGCCTCGGCGAGCATCTCCTCATGCTCGCGCCGCAAACGGGCGAGCTCGGCATCGGCGGCGCTGACGGTGAACAGCGCTACCGCCTCGCGCTCCATGAACAGGCGGAACTGGAAGGCCTCGCGGATCAGGTTGATGTCGATATGGGCGATCTGCATGCCGCGCTGCGGAATGGTGGTCAGCAGGCCCTCGGCCTCGAGCCGCGGCACGATCTCGCGAATAGCGCCGAGCGGCAGCCCGGTGAAGGCGACCAGCTCGCGCTGCGACACGAACTGCCCGGGCCTCAGGTCGCGCGCCAGCAGATGCCGCGTGAAGCTGGCATAGGCCTTTTCCCTGAGGGTCGCCGGTTCGCTGCCGTCTTCCATTCAGCGCTTCCTTTGCCGGTCAGGCCGGCTCTGTCGCAAACAATTGGTCGTAGGCCGCGGCAAGCTGCTTGCGCCCCTGCTGCGATGTCGGCTCTAGCGGCGGACGAACGGCAAGCCAGCCGTCGTCGCCGGTGCTGCGCGCCAGCATCGCCTTGACCGCCGGTATCACTGGAAACTTGAGCAGTTCGAGCACGAAATTCTCGACCCGGGCATCGTCGCGGCCGTCCACCGCCATGGCGCGGATCTCGCCGGTAACGAAATTGGCCATGCCGGAAATGGCGCCCTGCCCGCCCCGCCGCACGCTCCTCGCCAGATGCCGCTCGTCTCCAATCAGGATCACCAGGTCGCCATGCGCGGCAAGCAGCGCCTCGCTGTAGGTCCAGTCGCCACCCGAATCCTTGACGCCCGCGACCACATTCGGAAAGGCGGCACGCAGCCGGCCAATAAGGCTGAGCGGCAACGGCACCATGGTGACGGACGGGATGTTGTAGAGCAGGACGTCGCGGGCCAGCGGACCGAGTGCCGCGAAGACGGCGGCGAACCATCCGAACAGCCCGTCCTCGCCGACATTCTTGAAATAGCTCGGCGGCGCCAGCAGGATGTTGCGGGCGCCGAGCTGCAGCGCATGCCGCGCCTGCTCGGCCGCGTCCTCGGCCGCGTCGACCAGCACGCCGGAAACGAGCTGATGCGCCGGGATGCCGGCGGCAAGCATGGCCTCGACGATCCGGCGCCGCTCTTCGGTGCCGATCGAGGCGCCCTCGCCGGTGGTGCCGAACAGCGTGACGCTGCCGCAGCCGGCGACAAGGCAGGCCTTGGCCTGCGCGACCATCGCGGGGACCGCGATCTGCCCGGACGCATGAAAAGGCGTCGCCAGGGCGACCGAAAGACCAAAGCGCGAAGTCACTGCGAAAGCTCTCCTATGTCACTATGCAGGCAGCTTTATCACACTAACATGTTAGTTGTAAATGCAGGGTCGCAGGTTTTGGAAATGGCATCCTGGTCAAGTTTGGAAACGAGCGACGGCGCCTTGTCCAAGCGGCAGCGAAACCAGCCTTTGCCTCCGCGGCGCAAACCGCCCTATGCGTTTGCGACCAGTCCCTTCAGGCTACCCGGATATAGCTCGTCATCCCCGACTTCTGGTGCTCGATGACGTGGCAATGCAGCAGCCAGTCGCCGGGATTGTCGGCCACGAAACCCAGTTGAACCTTCTCGTCGGGCTGGATGAGATAGGTGTCGGAGACCAGCGGCTGGACCGGGCGCGTCGACGACGACAGCACCTTGAAGCTCATGCCGTGCAGATGGATCGGATGCGATTGCGGCGTCAGGTTCTCCATGTCGATGACATAGCTTCGGCCGAGCTTCAGGTCGGCCAGCGGCGCGGTCGGGTCCAGCGTGTCGCCCGGCCACGGCACCTTGTTGATCGCCCAGAAACTGTAGCCGAGCGAGCCGCAGATGCCGTCAGCCGGAAGGTTTTCTGCGGTGGCGCTGAGTGCCAGCGAAATGTGCTGGGCGCTGGCGGCATCCACCTCCGCCACCGGATTGGCCTCCAGCGGCGCAAGGTCACGAACGTCGCGCTTGAGCGACTTTCCGATCGCGCGCAGCGTCGCCAGTATCTTGGGCTTGGTGCCCCTGACGTCCCTCAGGCTGACGATGGCGCCCTCGTCGTCGGGCATGCGTATGGCGAGATCCAGCCGCTGGCCAGGTCCAAGCTGCAAGGCGTCGGGCGCGAAGCGTTGCCGCACCGGATTGCCGTCGAGCGCGATCACCGCCGCCTCGGCGCCCTCGACACGGAAGGCGTAGACGCGGGTGACGTCGGTGATGGCGGCCCGCAGCCGCACCAGCCCGCCGGCCGGCGCGTCGAATTGCGGCTGGTCGAGCCAGTTGGCGGTGCGCACCGTTCCATAGGTGCCAGCCCTTGCCGCGTCGCGAGGCCGGAACTGGTCGATGAACTGGCCGTCGTCGCCGAGGCGCCAGTCGCGCAGATTGATAACCATTTCGGCATCGAATTGCGGGTCGCTCGGGTTTTCCACCACGATCACGCCGGTCAGGCCGTGACCCATCTGCTCCAGCGTGTTGCAGTGCGGGTGGTACCAGAAGGTGCCGGCGTCCGGCGGCGTGAACTGATAGTCGAAATGATCGCCCGTGTAGACATAGGGCTGCACCAGGAACGGCACCCCGTCCATCTTGTTGGGAACGCGGATGCCGTGCCAGTGGATCGTCGTCGGATCGTCGATGCCGTTGATCAGCCGCGCCGCGAAGGGCTCGCCCTTCTTCATCCTGAGCACCGGCGGCATGCCGGCCTCGCCATAGGTCAGGACATCCCTGGTCCGGCCGACATCCATCAGCTTCGCCTCGATCCTGGCCGTCTTCAGCGTCACCGGATCGGGCCCGGCCAATGCCCGGCTGACCAACTTCCCCATGGCCGACAGCCCGATCCCTGCCGCGCCGGCCACCGCCGTGGCATTCAGAAATTTGCGGCGCGTCAGCGTCATGTTGCGTTCCAACTCGAAAGACAACCGTGCAGCCGGGCATCGTTGCGGGCACACGCGACAATCCGTGTAGCCTTCGATGCCGGCTGCCGACAACACCATGCCGTTCGATCGGACTGGAAATCACCCTGCCGTGATCGCCCCGGTCGCGACCGGATCGACGCGCTGCTGCAGTGCCGCCACCAGAGAGCGGGTGCTGATGTCCCCGAGGTCAGAGCGCCTGCAGCGCCAGCCCCGCCAGCGCCGATGCAACCAGCGTCGGCAGCATGCCGACCTTCAGCCTCAGCATGGCGACCATCGCCGCCAGCGACAGCAGCGCCGCGCGCCAGTCGAGCGACGCCAGCACCGGGATCTCCATGCCCAGGCCGACGCTTCGCACCGTGCCGAAGATGACATGCAGCGCGAACCACAGCGCAAGGTTCATCACCACGCCGACGACGGCCGCGGTGATGGCGCCGAGCGCCGCCGACAGCGCCTTGTTCTGCCGCAGCTGCTCGATGTAGGGCGCGCCGAGGAATATCCAGAAGAAGCAAGGCACGAAGGTCACCCATAGAGTCAGCAGCGATCCGAGCGACCCGGCAAGCAGCGGGCTGAGCGCGCCGGCATGGCGATAGGCGGCGACGAAGCCGACGAACTGCAGCACCAGGATCAGCGGCCCCGGCGTCGTCTCGGCAAGGCCGAGGCCGTCGACCATCTCGCCAGGCGCTAGCCAGCCGAACGACGACACCGCCGCCTGCGCGACATAGGCGAGAACCGCATAGGCGCCGCCGAAGGTCACGACCGCCATAACACTGAAGAAGCTGCCGAGCTGCGTCCAGACGCTGGCCGGGCCGCCCATCGCCGCGATCAGCGCCACCGGCCCCAGCCAGATCGGCAGCCAGATGGCGATGGTGCGCGGCGCGTGCCATTTCGTCGGCCTGGTGTGTCCGAGCTCGCCGCGCTCGAACATCAGGTCGACAACGCCCCGGCTGTCCTGTTTGGTGTCCTTGCCATGCGCCGATCCGGAAAACAGGCCCGGCGCGAGGCGGTTGCCGACCCAGCCGGTCAGCCCGGCCAGCAGGATGATCAGCGGAAACGGCAGCTTGACGACATAGATGGCGAGGAAGGCGGCGACCGCGATCGCCACCATCGCCCGGTTCTTGAGAGCCCGCTTGCCGATGCGGATGACGGCCTCGACGACCACCGCCAGCACCGCCGCCTTGATGCCGAAGAACAGCGCCTCGATGACCGGCGCATCGTTGTAGAGCATGTAGAAGCTGCTGAGGCCGAGCATCACGAGCGCCCCAGGCAGCACGAACAGGATGCCGGCGACGAGGCCGCCGGCGGTCCGGTGCAGCAGCCAGCCTATATAGACGGCGAGCTGCTGCGCCTCCGGTCCGGGCAGGAGCATGCAGTAGTTGAGCGCATGCAGGAAACGCTGCTCGCCGATCCAGCGGCGCTCCTCGACCAGTTCCTTGTGCATCAGGGCGATCTGCCCGGCCGGACCACCGAAGGAGAGCAGGCCGATCTTCGCCCACAGACGCACCGCCTCCCTGAAGCTCGGCGCCGCCGGCACGGCGGCCTCGGCATCGTCGTCCGCCGCGAGGTCGTTCATGACGGCTTGCTCCCGCTCGGCCAGTTGTGCGTTTCCTCGGTGGCGTCGCGGCACCAGCGGAAGAAAGCGTCATAGAGGAGCATGCCGGCCTCGAGCTGCTCGAGATCGTCGCGGAACATGCGCGACAGGCCGAGCGACGCGGCGAGGAAGCCCGCCGCTTGCGGCACGAGATCGAGCCGCGCCGTGTCGGCCGCACGCACGATGAGCGCCAGGCGATCGAGCGCTTCGGAGGCGAGGCCGAACTCCTCGATCATCGTATCGAAGGTACAGCGCTCGCCGCGATGGCTCCAGAACACATTGTCGATGTCGAAAGGAACCGCCGAAAAGCGGTCGGCCACCGCCGGCACTTCGGCCGCGTCGACGAACAGGAACACCGCTTCGGGATCGACGAAGCGGCGGATCAGCCAGGGGCAGGCGATGCGGTCGACTTTGGGCCGCGCCCGTGTCACCCAGACCGTGCGGCCTTTGTCGTCGCGCGGCGGTATCGCGCCGGCCATGACCAGCGGCGCCTTGGCCGCCGCCCAGGCCTCGAAGCCGCCTTCCAGCGATTCCGCTTCGATGCCTTCATGGCGCAGCCAGGCTGCCACGCCTTGCGAGAGTTTTTGCCCCTTCTGGCAGATGATGACCACCCTGGAGCCGGTGAACTCCCCCGCCCAGTTCGCGACGGTTCTGAAATTGCGCCGGCAGGATGCCGGCAGCAGGCGGGGATCGGCCTGGTAATCCTCGTCGATGCGCACATCGATGAGGACGGGCGCGTCCGGTAAGCCGACGAGGCGGGAAAGTTGCTGTACGGTGATTTCGGTCGTTGACGGCATGGCGTCCACCTCCGGAAAGAGAGAGCTTGGACGCGATCGTTGGGCTGACGCCTCACGGGGTCATCGCGATGAACCCCTTGCCATAATGCTGGAACGATCCTCTCGCCTTGTCAAGAAAGACGCTTTCGCAAACGGCGCCCGCGCCGCGGAGACGGCGCCTACTGCGCCGTCCAACCGCCATCCATCGGCAAGGTCGTGCCGGTGATCTGCTTGGCCGCGTCCGAGCACAGGAACATCGTCAGCGCGGCGAGTTCGTCCACGGTGACGAACTCCTTGGTCGGCTGTGCCGCGAGCAACACGTCGTGCTTGACCTGCTCCTCGGTCATGCCGCGCGCCTTCATCGTGTCGGGGATCTGCTTTTCGACCAGCGGCGTCCAGACATAGCCCGGCGCGATGGCGTTGACGGTGATGCCATTCTGCGCAACCTCCAGCGCCACCGTCTTGGTGAGGCCGGCGATGCCGTGCTTGGCCGAGACATAGGCCGATTTGAACGGCGAGGCGACCAGCGCGTGCGCCGAGGCCGTGTTGATGATGCGGCCCCATTTGCGCGCCTTCATGCCGGGAAGTGCTGCCTTGATCGCATAGAAGGCCGCCAGCAGGTTGATGCGGATGATCGCTTCCCATTTGTCGTCGGGAAACTCGTCGATCGGCGCGACATGCTGGATACCGGCATTGTTGACCAGGATGTCGAGGCTGCCGAACGCCTCTTCGGCCTCACGCACCATGGCGCTGACCGCCGCGCCATCCATCATGTTGGCGTCTGAATAGCAGCACCTGACGCCAAAATCCTTCTCGATGCCGGCGCGCTCCTGCTCGATCGCGGCGGCATCGCCGAGCCCGTTGATGGTGACATTGGCCCCCTCTGCGGCAAAGGCACGGGCGATTGCCAGGCCGATACCGCTGGTGGAGCCGGTGACGAGGGCGTTCTTCGAGGACAGAGAACCCATGATGATCTCGCGGCAGGTGGAATACGATATTGCCGCACATAGTTTGTGCGCCGCAACATAACAATGCCATGGCCATATGTCGGTGCGATTACAATGTTGTGATGCCGTCCGGGAGCGCGCGCGCTGGCGCTCGCCGGGCGTGACATGGCATTGTCATGGTGCCGTGCAACATAATCCTCTTGCGCGTGTCGCGCACCTCGCGCCGCCGGATTGATTGAGCGGATGATCCGGTCTCGGGATCCCCGCCTCGCTAGGTGTGACGGCTTGCCAGACCAACTTGGGCGAGTGATTGATAGTTGGCCTAGCCTGTCGCGGCCGGCGTCAATTCACCTTGGCGATCTCCAGCAGCGACGCCAGCAGCAGCCGGCGCTCGTCCGGCGAAAGCACATCGGAATCAAAGAGATTCATGCTGCGAAGCCCCTCGATGGCGAGAAAGCAGACCAGCAGCGCCTTGAGGTCGTTCGTCTCGCCCTTCAGCCGCTCGAACAGCTGCCGCTTGAAGGATTTTATCGGTGTCAGGAAATCCGGATCCTCGGCGATCGCCGAGAATATCCATGAGGCGGAAGGCTGCGGCTCCTCGCAATCATTGGCCGAAAGCCGGATATAGGCCTCGAGCGGCGTTTCGCCGCCTGCGTCCGCCGTGCGCGTCTCCAGCGCCTGCTCGAACGCCTTCAGATAGTCCTCCACCAGGCCCTGCATCAGCTTGGCCTTGGTCGGGAAATTGTAGAGCAGACCGCCCTTCGAGACGCCGGCGCGGCTGGCGACGGCGTCCAGCGACAGGCTGCCCGGCCCCGCCTCGCGCGCCACGTCGGCGGCGGCGGCGAGTATCCTGTCACGCGAATTTGCTCTGCGGGCTTTCATCGGTGCCTCCCCCTTACATTAGCCTAGGCGGAATTGACAACACCGTCCAGACGGTACAGTAAGATCGCCATCATTTGAAAGCGGGGCCTGTCTTCGATATTTGTCCCGCTGTTCGACGACTATGCCGGACGCCGGCCGAGGGGGACTGTTCGTGAAGCGCTTCTTGATCATCACCGGAATTTTGCTTCTGCTCATCCTGGTGTGCGGCGGCATCGTTGGCTTCAACCTGTTTCGCGACAGCGCGATCAAGCAGTATTTCGCCACCATGAAGCCGCCTGCGGCGACCGTGTCGACGGTCATCGTCAAGCCGTCCGACTGGACGCCCGGCGTCGAGGCGATCGGCACCGTCAGCGCCGTGCGCGGCGTCGATCTGACCGTTGAAACCGCCGGCATCGTCAAGAGCATCATGTTCCACGCCAACCAGAAGGTTGCCGACAACGCCGTGCTGCTGCAGCTCGACGATGCCGTCGAGCGCGCCGATCTCGCGGCGGCCAAGGCGCAGAACGTGTCCGACCAGACGGCGCTGGAACGCGCCATCGAATTGCAGCGGCGCGGCGTCGGCACCGACGCCACGCTCGACACCGCGCGGGCGACCGCGTCGGCCTCCGCCTCGCAGGTCAACAAGCTGCAGGCGGTGCTCGACCAGAAGCAGCTGACGGCGCCCTTCGCCGGCACGGTCGGCATCCCCAAGATCGACCTTGGCCAATATCTCGCCACCGGCTCCTCGGTGGTGACCCTGCAGGACCTCGACACCATGCGGGTCGACTTCTCGGTGCCTGAACAGCAGCTGCCGCTGCTCAAGATCGGCCAGACGGTGCGGCTTGGCATTGGCGGCGGCAGCAGCGACATGCCGTTCGCCGGCGCCATTCGCGGCATCGACCCCAAGATCGACCCGGCGAGCCGGTTGGTCTCGATCCGCGCCGAGGTCGCCAATCCCGAAGGCAAGCTGACGCCGGGCCAGTTCGTCCAGGTGCGCGTCGAACTGCCGGAGGAGCCGAATGTCCTCGGCCTGCCGCAGACGGCCCTGACCTCCAGCCTCTATGGCGACTTCGTCTTCGTCGTCCGTCCGGCAAAGCCCGCGGCCGGCGCTGCCGCTCCGGCGGCCAAGCCCGAAGAGAAGCCGGACGCGACAAAGACCGGCTCAACCCCGCAGGCCAAGCCGGACGAAAAGCCCGCCGATGCCGCGGCCAAGCCGGCGGAGGGCGAAAAGCCGGAGCTCGTGCTTGCCCAGGTCTTCGTCAAGCCCGGCCGCCGCAATGCCGGCATGGTCGAGATACTGGAGGGCATCGCCGCTGGCGATGAGGTCGTCACCGCCGGCCAGAACCGGCTCTTCAACGGCATGTCCGTTGCTGTCGACAACACGATCGATCCGACCAAGCCGGCAAACAAGCAGGCCGCACAGCAATGAATTTCTCCGACATCTTCATCCGCCGGCCGGTCCTGTCGACCGTGCTTGCCTGCATGATCCTGCTGCTGGGTTTCCAGGGCATCTTCAACCTGTCGATCCGGCAGTATCCGAAGGTCGAGGAAACCGCCATCACGATCACCACGGCCTATCCCGGTGCTAGCGCCGACCTGATCCAGGGCTTCATCTCCGCCCCGATCGCCCGCGCCGTCGCCTCGACCGAGAACATCGACTACGTCACCTCTTCGAGCCGGCCGTCGTCCAGCACCGTTGTTGTTCAGATGAAGCTCGGCTCCAATCCCGACGTGGCGCTGACCGAAGTCCTGTCCAAGGTGCAGGGCGTGCGCGGCACTTTGCCTGATGCCGCCAAGGATCCGGTGATCGTCAAGGGCACCGGGCAAGAGTTCGCGATGATGTACATCTCGATGCAGAATCCGAACATGACGAAGGAGCAGCTGACCGAATATATCGAGCGTGTCATCCGCCCGCGCATGTCGACGGTCGAGGGCGTCGCCGACGTGCAGATCTTCGGCGCCGAGGAATATTCGATGCGGGTGTGGATCGACCCGGTCAAGCTTGCCGCGCGCGGCGTGACGGCTGCCGAGGTGCTGACCGCCATCAACGACAGCAACTTCCTGTCGGCGCCCGGCAACACCGAGAACGAATACGTCGTCTCCTCGATCACCGTGCGCTCGACCTTGCAGACGCCGGAGGCTTTTGCCGCCCTGCCGCTGCGCTCCAAGGACGGCAATGTGGTCAGGCTGCGCGACGTGGCGCGCGTCGAGCTTGCCGCGGCAAGCACCGACACCCGGGTGAGCTTCAACGGCAAGCCCGGCACCTTCCTTGCCATCTTCCCGACGCCGGCCGCCAATCCGCTGACCACGGCGGCGGCGATCCACAAGCTGGTGCCGACGATCCAGGAGACGCTGCCGCAAGGCATGTCGATCGAGGTCGTCTACGATTCCACCGAGCAGATCAGCGCCTCGATCGAGGAAGTGTTCAAGACCATCGGCGAGGCGGTGGCCATCGTCATCGTCGTCATCCTGCTCTTCCTCGGCTCGTTCCGCTCGGTGATGATGCCTATCGTCACCATTCCGCTGTCGTTGATCGGCGTCTGCTTCCTGCTGTTTGCGGTCGGCTACTCCATCAACCTACTGTCGCTGCTGGCCATGGTGCTGGCCATCGGCCTCGTCGTCGACGACGCCATCGTGGTGGTGGAAAACATCCATCGCCACATGGAAGAGGATCACATGTCGCCGATGCAGGCGGCGTTCAACGGCATGCGCGAGATCCTGTCCGCCATCGTCGCCATGACCATCACGCTGGCCGCCGTGTTCGCCCCGCTCGCCTTCACCGGCGGTCTCACCGGCGCCCTGTTCCGCGAATTCGCGGTGACGCTTGCCGGCTCGGTTGTGCTTTCGGGCATCATCGCCATCACCATCACGCCGATGATGTCGGCGCGCATTCTCAAGGCAGGCTCGCACAGCCGCTTCCAGCGCATTGTCGACGGCACTTTCGGCCGCGTCGAGCGCGTCTACGAGAGGATGGTCACCAGCTCGCTCAGAAACCGTCCGGTGACGCTGCTGATCGTGGTCGCGCTGGTCGCGCTCACCGGCTTCATGTTCACCAAGACCTCGAGCGAACTGGCGCCGGAGGAGGATCAGGGCTTCCTGCTCTCGATCGTGACCGCGCCGCGCTATGCGACCTCGGATTATACCGAGACCTACGTCAATCAGATCCTCGGCCTGGTCAGGGACATCCCCGAGACGCGCGCGCAGTTCTCGGCCGTCGCCTTCGGCGGCGCCACCAACGGCGCCTTCGTCGGCTTCGCCTTCAAGGACTGGGCCGAGCGCAGCCGCAGCTCGAAGGAGATCCAGGAGGACATCACCGGCCGGCTTGCCAAGGTGGCCGGCGTCGAGGCATTCGTCTTCGCGCCGCCGACGCTGCCCGGTTCGGGCGGCGGCCTGCCGATCTCCTTTGTGGTGCGTTCCACCGGCGACGCCTCCGAAGTCTACCAGGCGGCCGAGGATATCAAGAACAAGGCGCAGGCCTCCGGCCGCTTCATCGTCGTGCAGAACTCGATGTCCTATGACGCGCCGCAGGTGACGGTCACGATCGACCGCGACCGCGCGGCGGCTCTCAACCTGCCGATCGCCGATATCGGCCGCACGCTGACGCTGCTCGTCGGCGGCGCCGAGGTGGCGCAGTTCGACCGTGACTCCAACAGCTACGACATCATCCCGCAGGTGCCGCAGGAATTCCGCGACAACCCGGAAAAGCTGTCGCAGTATTTCGTCCGCAGCGCCTCGGGCGACATGGTGCCGCTGTCGGCGGTGGTGAAGATTTCCACCAACGCGGCGCCCGCCGCGATCGAGCAGTTCAACCAGCTGAACTCGGCGACGATCTCGGCCCTGCCGCTGCCCGGTGTCACAACCGGCGACGGGCTGAAGGCGATCGAGGACATCGCCAAGGAGACGCTGCCCGAAACCTTCTTCGTCGACTATGCCGGCCAGTCCCGGCAGGAGAAGGAGCAGGGCAACACGATCATGATCGCCTTCGCCGCGGCCGTGCTCGTCATCTACCTGGTGCTGGCGGCGCAGTTCGAAAGCTTCCGCGACCCGCTGATCATCATGATGGCGGTGCCGCTGTCGATCTTCGGCGCCATCGTGCCGCTCAATATCGGGCTCGGCACGCTCAACATCTACACCCAGGTCGGCCTGATCACGCTGATCGGCCTGATCACCAAGCACGGCATCTTGCTGGTCGAGTTCGCCAACCAGCAGCGCGAGCTGCATGGCATGCGTCGGCGCGACGCGATTGTCGCTTCGGCCAAGGTCCGGCTGCGGCCGATCCTGATGACCACGGCGGCGATGGCGCTCGGCGTCGTGCCGTTGATCACCTCCAGCGGCGCCGGCGCCGCCGCCCGTTATTCGATGGGCCTGGTGATTTTCACCGGCATCCTGGTCGGAACCATGTTCACGCTGTTCGTGGTGCCGATGTTCTACACCTTCATCGCCAGCAAGGACCTGCCGCATCATGCCGAGAAGCCGGATCCCAACCTGATGCCGGCGCTGCAGGACTGACGGAAACGAAAGACAAAAAAAGAGGCCGGAAAATTCCGGCCTCTTTTTTGGTTGGGCGTTTACCGCGGAAGAAGCAATGCCTCTTCAGGCGGGAGGCGGAACGGATGAGAGGAGGTTTTGCCGACCCTCCTCGCCGCCTTCGACCACAGCCAGCTACTTGACGATGACGATGCTGGTGTTCGACGGGCCGAAGGCCTGGACGAGCTGGTAGAAATCGGCCGCAGCATCCGGGTGCAGCCGCACGCAGCCATGCGAGGCCGGCTGTCCGAGGCGCTTGATGGCATAGGTCGCATGCACGGCGTAGCCGCCGCTGAAGAACACCGAATGCGGCATCGGCGCGTTGTCGTACTTCTTCGAATACCACATCTCGTGCAGGCGGGTCGGCTTGAACGAGCCGGTCGGCGTGACATGCGACCTGTCGCCGGTCGAGACCTTCCAGGCGAAGGTCGGCCGGCCGTCCACCAGCACTTCCATGGTCTGCTGCGAAAGCGAGACGCGCGCCAGGATCTGGTTGGCGTGGGCGGCGCCGCTGCCGGCGCCGAAAAGCAGGGCCGCGCCAGTCAGGGCAGCGGCGGTGATGTTGATAAGCCTGGCGGAAATGGTGGTGCTCATGTTGTCCCCTCTCTCTGCCGGTCGGGGCCGGCTCCAATTCGATGCCGGACTTATCGCTGGGTGATGTTTCAAGCCGATTTCGCTTGATGCTCACATTTGTTTCGAATCTGTTTCCCCTGGTTAACAAGCCCGACGTTGGGCGTGGTCGGGCGCATGCCGTATGGTTAACGCCTGGTTACCGGCTTGGGGCTGCAACCCCCCCAAACGAAAGCCGTATGTCTCTGATATGAAAGCGATACGGCCGACGCCGAAACCAGCCTGCAACAAAGCGCAGCCCGTGCGGCATGATCCCGATACAAGCCGGCAGCACAGTTGACGCAACGGGAACAGACGACAGCAAAACGAAAATGGGCAGGAAAACGAACCTACGCTCCTGGCTTCTCCGGATAAGCGTCGCTGCAATCGTCCTCGGCGGTGTCGGCTCTGTTGCCGGCAACCCGGCGACGACACTTGCAGCCATGAATTCCGGCGAGATTTCGACGCTGCATGCCGCGCTGTTCATCGCCACGGTCTGGATCGTGTCCAGCCTGCGCGTTAACCGGCTGAAGGCCCTCTGGCGGGTCGGCCTTCGGCTGAAGTGGATGCGCGGCGCCTCCGGCTACTTGCTGCCGAGAGGACCGAAGGCCCGCGCCGCTGCGGGGGGCTCCGTGGGCGGCGCGGGCGCTTCGGGGGTTTCCTGAAGCGAAACCGCATAGTTGAAGGGATGGAGCCAATGAACACGAAATCTGCCGCAGCCGTGCTTTCCGCATTGCTCTACGCGCAAGGCCTTCTGGGCTTTGCCGGCCTTGCCACTGTCCTCTTGCGCGACCGTGCCCAGGCTGAGGTGGTCGCCATCGCCAGCGATGCGCCATCCGGCCCATCGGCCATCGTGCTGCGCTGAGCGAGAGCATCGGACCAGAATGGAAACCGGTCCGATGCTGAAACAATCGTACAGTCTGGCTGATTCAATCGACGCGCTGCGTCGGCGGGTCGAACCGGTAGCCGGCGCCGCGTATCGTGGTGATGGTTTCGGTGTCGAGCTTGCGGCGCAGCCGCACGATGCGCGAATCGATCGAGCGGTCGAAGGCGTCGGCGTTTTCGGCCGGCGCCGCGGCGATGATGTCGTCGCGCGTCAGCACCTTGCGGGGGCTTGCCAGAAACAGCTTGAGCAGCGCCACCTGGCCGGGCGAAAGCTGGTCTTCCGCGCCCGAGCGGTGCATGACCATCGCCGACCGCAGATCGACGGTCGCGTTCTCCAGCACGATCAGTTCCCCGGCGGCCCTGCCGCGCCGCGCCAGCAGGCCGCCGATGCGCGCGGCCAGTTCCCTGACGTTGAGCGGGCTCTCGACGACGTCGGCGGCACCGAGCTCGAGCGCCAGCACCTTGTCGACCAGGTCGGCCGGCCGGCAGATCAGGATGAAGTCGGGGCCGCCCTCGCCGCCAAAGCGGCGAAGCAGATCGCGCCCCTCGGCCTGGCTCACACTGTCGCCGACAACCACCACATCGATGCCCTTGGCCGAAAGCAGCGATTCCGCTTCCCAGGGCTGGCGCGCCGCGCGCACGTCATGACCGCGCCGCTCGAGATGGTCGGCAAGGTCGCCCGCCACCACTTCGGCGACGGAAACGAGCGCGATGACGGATCGTGCGGCCATTTTTCTCCACCCTGCGACAGACATCTCAAGATGAGTGCTGGACATCATGTTTATACCCAATCTACTTTCCGCTGAAAGCGGGAGCCAGAGCATAGTGCGGGCAAGAATTGTCGTCGTCGAGGACGAGCCTGACCTGAGGGATGCCGTCGCCGAGTATCTCGGCGCCAGCGGGTATGACGTGGCGACGGCCGAAAGTGCCGCCGCGGCGCGGAACCTGCTTGAGACGCAATCCTTTCATCTCGCCATCCTCGACATCGCCATGCCCGGCGAGGACGGCCTGTCGTTCGGTCGCTGGCTGCGCTCCAGGACCCCGATCGGCATCATCTATGCCACCGCTGCCGGCACCGCGCTCGATCGCATCGTCGGGCTGGAGCTCGGCGCCGACGACTACATCGTCAAGCCCTACGAGCTGCGCGAGGTGCTGGCACGGGTGCGCAGCGTGCTGCGCCGCGTTCCGCAACCGGCGGAGCCCCAGGCGGCCAAGCCTGAAACCGGCACTGGCCGGCGCATGAGCTTCGGCGCCTTCCATGCCGATCTCGACGGCAGGCTGGTCACCGGCGCCAACGGCGCGGTCGTCGACATGGCCAAGAGCGAGTTCGACGTGCTGGAAGTCTTCCTGACCCGAGCCAACCGGCTGCTGACACGGGCCGCGATCTCCGAGGCGATCGGATTCGTCGAGGACCCCGAATCGTCCCGCGCGGTCGACATCCGCATCATGCGGCTGCGCAAGAAGATCGAGGCCGATCCGGCCAACCCGAAGTTCCTGCGCACGGTGCGCGGCGAAGGCTATATCTTCTCGCTCCCCGCCGGCGACGGCAACTAGGCCCGAGCCAGGGCGGCCTGGATCGATTTGAGGTGCCGTCATGTGGCGATGACGGCCCGGGATTTTCCAGATCCGCAACCATCGACGCCGCGCATCCTTCCGGATGCGCAAAGAACGCTGTAGCATTTTGGTCCTGCGTATGGTTCCTGCGGGAAACCGTGGTCGATTTTTCCGAGCCTGTGTGCTCAATTTCATATCTTGCCGATCTGGCCCTGGGTGACGTGTTAGACATGACTGCTGCAGCCGCGCGCACCGACACGCAAGCCACCCGCCAGGGCGCGGCAATGGCGGCTGTCCGCGTCGTGCGCCGGCTCCGAGAGGCCGGCGACTGGCAGCGCGAGATGGACGTCATCCTGGAGACGCTCTGCCGCGCCATGGACTGCCAGCGCGGCATCCTGTTTCGACTGCGCGAGCTTCCCGGCCAGGGCTTCGCCCAGTCGGTCTCGGCCTACTGGATCAATCCCGACTTTGGCGGCGAGCTCGCCTCTCCCACCGTCATCATGCAGTCGATCATCAATTCGGATCCGCTGCTGGAGCGGCTGCAGGAGGACGAGCGGCAAGGCAAGGTGTTTGCCGGCCATACCCGCGATCTCGACGGTTTCCTGAGGGCCGACTTCGAGAAGCAGAACATCAAGTCGTTCCTGTCGGTATCGGTTTTCGCGCACGGTCACCTCTGGGGCACGCTGGCGGTCAACGACTGCGTCGCCGAGCGCGAATGGACCGACGAGGAAGAGGCGACGCTGCACATCATCGCGCTCGCCATCGGCGACGCTATCGAGCATTCGCCCTCCGACGCCCATGCCAGCGAGGTCATCCGCCGCACCATGCTGCAGGCCTCCCTCGACGCCATCGTCGTCATCGACGAGACCGGCTCGATCATCGAGTTCAACCCGGCGGCCGAGAAGATGTTCGGCTTCCAGCGCAGCGACATTCTCGGCAAGGACCTGCTCGACACCATCGTGCCGATCTACTACCGCAAGGGCTATGCCTCAGGCGCCGAATACATGTCGGGCCGCGGTTCGCCGATGGTCGGCCAGCGGCTGGAGACCGTGACCCAGAATTCCGTCGGCGAGGTATTCCCGATCGAGCTGACCGCAACCGAGATGCGGGTCGCCGACCGTCGGTTGATCTTCGGCTCGATCCGCGACCTGCGCGACAAGCTGCGCGCCGAGGAGGAGATCGGCCGCCAGCGTGAGAAGCTGCACCAGAACGAGAAGATGGCGGCCATGGGCTCGCTGCTGGCCGGCGTCTCGCATGAGCTCAACAATCCGCTTGCCGTCGTCGTCGCGCAGTCGACGCTGCTGCATGAGTTCGCCAGCGACCCGCAGACCAAGGTGCGCGCCGAGAAGGTGCGTGCCGCGGCCGAGCGGTGCGGCCGCATCGTCAAGAGCTTCCTGTCGATGGTGCGCCTGCATCCGACCGAGCAGGCCGAGACCGATCTCAACCAGGTGATCCGCGCCGCGCTGGAAGTCACCGCCTATGGCGCGCGCTCCAGCGGCATCATCATCGACACCGATTTCGCCGCCGGCCCGCTGCTGGCCATGGCCGATGCCGATCATGTGACGCAGGTGGCCGCCAACTTCCTCGTCAACAGCCAGCACGCGCTGGCCGGCGTCGCCGGCGACCGGCTGATCAAGGTGCGCACGTTTCGCAGCGAGCGCGGCAATCCGGGCTTCTCCGTCGAGGACAACGGGCCGGGCGTGCCGGACGCGATCCGTTCACGCATCTTCGAATCCTATTTCACGACCAAGCCGGTCGGCGTCGGCACCGGCATCGGCCTGTCGATCTCGAAGTCGATCATCGAGCGGCACAATGGCAACATCTGGTTCGAGGAGGTGCAGCCGCACGGTGCCCGCTTCGTCGTCCAACTGCCGGCGATTACCGCCGGCCCGGCTGCCGGCACGGACAGCCCGACACGTTCGAGCGGCCTGCGCCACGCGCTGATCATCGACGACGAGCCCGACGTCGCCGGCTCGCTCTCCGACATACTGGAGTTGATGGGCGTCAAGTCGCGGGTGGTGCCGGCCTGGACATCGGCGGCGTCGATCCTCAGCGGTCAGATGCCGCCCGACATCGTCTTTTCCGACCTGCGCATGCCCGGCACCAGTGGCATATCGATCTATCGCGAGCTGCTCGCCGAACGGCCGGCGCTGGCGCAGTGCTTCGTGCTGGTCACCGGCGATCTCATCGGTGCCAAGGCCGAGATCGAGGCGCTGAGGCCGCACCAGCGGCCGCAGATCCTGGAAAAGCCGTTCAGCACGCTCGATGTGCGCGGCGTGCTTTCGGCGATAGCCGAGCAGGCTTCCGTCGAGAGCTAGGATTAGGCGCCCTCGGGATCTGTCAGGCCGAGCCGGGAATGGCGGTTTGAGAGAACCGGAACGCAGCGTACTTTTGCTACGCGAGTACCGGTAGCGACCGCCCTACGCAGGCCGGCCTCACTTGAATATCAATAGATCCCAAAAAAGAGGCTCCCAACCGACTATGCGGTGGGAGCCTGACTCGAGCGCAGGAGGAGCGCTCTGGGGAGGTCAAAGCGTGATTGCGAAGCGGGGAACTGTTTCGCGGATCACGTTCGACAAATCAGAAGACGTTCGGCGTGCTGGTCAGCGGAGCGGCATTGGCGATCATGCGCACCGCGCGTTCCCTGTGCTTGCCGGACTGCTCGGCAATGGCGCGCAGGCAGTCGGCGCTCTCGGCGCCCCAGGCCTGGCCCTTGCAGGCGAAATCGATCTGCGGCATCGGCAGACGCCCGGTCTTGATCGTGGTCGGCGCGCCATCGACGACACCGGCCGGCGGGTCGAACGACGCGAAGGCGGGGCCTGCCGCCGGTGTGAAGAACATGCCGGCGAAGGCAATGGCGCCAATCGCCATGAACATTGCCATCGGATGGTCGCTGGCGCGCTGGCGCAGCGCCAGCTTCGGACGCCGGTCGCTGCGCTCCGGAGCCTGGAGGCGCTGGTTGGCGGTCTCGACTTTCGTGAACATCGCAATCCCCTTCGTTGTCTTTCTTTTTTCTATGAAACGAATTTAATCGCACCCGGTAACGGGGGAATGATACGCGAGGCCTGCCCGTGTAACTGGCTTGAAACAGAAAAATCGGGCACGATCGGGCATATTCGGTCATGCGCCGATTTTCGTGTTCGTTTGCGATGCTGTTCCATAAGCGAGACCTGAAAGAGCGACATCACAAGCCGGAGCAATGCGCCGACGCGACGTTGCGGACTATGAGCAACCTCACACTTCGCGAGCGAAATCGCGTCGGGTCATATCGCCGGGGAACTGCCGTTTTCGCGGCCCGGCCTGCTCAATCCGGACGCGGCGGTGCCGGCGTCCGGAACCCCAGTTAACGCTCGGATTTTCCGCGATTTTTCCCAACCAGACGGGCTGAAGATCGACGCAGGCCTTGCGCCGCGAAAATTTCATACTTTCGCAAACCATTGCATTTCAATGGAAAATATGTTTATATTGAATGAGCATTCAACAAAAGAAGAGCCTCCCATGAACCCGCATCTGCGTGACGTGGCGATCCCCAACGATTGGGACCGGCGGGGTTTGCCGGGCTGGAGCTATCACTCCAACGCCCTTCTCGAACTCGAGAAGGAATACGTCTTCCGCAACCATTGGCAGATCGCCGGACATGTCTCCGACGTGCCCAATCCCGGCGACTATCTGACCATGGATGTCATCGGCGAGCGGGCGCTGATCGTGCGCGGCAAGGACGGCGTCGTGCGCGCCTTCAACAATATGTGCCGCCATCGCGGCAGCCGCGTCGTCGCCGACAGCCAAGGCACCTGCAAGAACGCACTTGTGTGCCCGTTCCACGGCTGGGTCTACAATCTCGACGGCACGCTGCGCGGTGCTGCTCGCCCGCGCTCTTTCCCCGACCTCGACAAGACCGAGTTCGGCCTGATGCCGCTCGACCTCGAAATCTGGATGGGCTTCATCTTCATCCGCTTCCGCAAGGGCGGGCCGCAGCCTTCGGTGGCGGAGCTCTTGAAGCCGATCGAGGCCGAGATGGCTCATTACAACGTCGCCGAGATGGTGCCGTCCTGGGGCATCTGGACGCAAAAGTCGCCGGTCAACTGGAAGTCGGTGCGCGACGTCGACAACGAAGGCTATCACGTCGCCATGGCGCATCCTGCGCTGCAGGATCTCTATGGCGCGACTTATTTCGACGAGCCCTTCGTCAACGGCGTGTCGCGCTCCTTCGCCACCTACAACCCGCATGCCGGACGGCGCTGGAGCGTGCGCGAATACATCAAGCTCGCGCCCGACGCCTCGCACCTGCCGGAGCACCTGCGCAAGGCCTGGATCTATTACGGCATCTTCCCCAACAACGCGCTGTCGATCATGCCGGAATCCGTGCAGTTCTATCAGGAGTTCCCGTTGTCGACCGGCGAGACGCTGCTGCGCGGCGCGATCTACCGCTACAAGGACGAGACCAGGGAGCAGGCCGCGGCGCGCTACCTCGCCTACCGCATCGACCGCGACACCATGAACGAGGACGTCCAGCTCTCGGTGTGGTCGAACGAATCCATGCTGTCGGAAGCGTTCGGAGGGTTCTATCTCTCCGACCTCGAATACGGCGTGCGCACCCACCACGACCATCTGCGCAGGCAGGTCCCCGTGCTCGGCCTGGAGACGGCCCCGGAGGAAAAGGACATGTGGGCGCTGAACGACGCGTTGCGGTCGAGGGGGTAGCACCTCTCTTCCTTCTCCCCGTTCCACGGGGAGAAGGTGCCCGAAGGGCGGATGAGGGGCGGCACCAACGCCTTATGATTATGCTTGCTCGCAACCTCAAGGTTGATCGTCAAACTGAAGGTCGTAAGCTGGCGCTGCACGGCGCTGGGCCAGGACGGTTATGATTTCAGGCAGATGAGGTCCTGAACCGCAGCCAATCGCCAATGTCGGCGCCGCCCCTCATCCGCCTGCCGGCACCTTCTCCCCGTGAAACGGGGAGAAGGAAGAAAATCACCCCCGCCAGACGCCCTCTTTCCTGAGATCGTCCATCGTGCGTGAAATGCCTTCGCGCAGGATCGCCACCATGTCGTCGATCTGTTCGCGCGAAATGATCAGCGGCGGCGACATCACGCACATGTTGATCAGCGGCCGGACCAGCAGGCCAAGCTCGTGGCAATGCGCGTCGATGCGTTTTCCGACGTCCTTGTCGAGCTGCAGCGGATTCCTGCTTTCGCGATCGGCGACGCATTCGATGCAGGCCATCAGCCCCATGCCGCGCACCTCGCCGACCAGCGGCAGTTCCTCCAGCGTCTTCAGCCGCGCCTGGAAATAGGGCGCGACCTCGCGCGCGTGCGCCAGCACGCCCTCTTCCAGCAGGTCGAGGTTCTTCAGCGCCACCGCGCAGCCGATCGGATGGCTGGTGTAGGTGAGGCCATGGCCGAACAGCGCGTCCGGATGGTTGGAGCGCCGCAGCTGCTCCAGCAGCCGTTCCGAGATGATGACGCCGCCGAGCGGGAAGTAGCCCGAGGTGACGCCCTTGGCGAAGGTGATCATATCCGGATCGATGCCGAACACGTCGCCGGAGGCAAAGACGTGCCCGAGCCTGCCGAAGCCGGTCACCACCTCGTCCGAAACATAGAGGATGTCGTTGTCGCGGCAGATCTCGCGGATGCGCTGGAGATAGCCTTCCGGCGGCACGATCACGCCGCCGGAAGCCTGCACCGGCTCGCCGACGAAGGCGCCGATCCTCTCGGCGCCGACGCGGGCGATGGTGTCGCGGAACTGACTGACCAGGAAATCGGTGAAGGCAGTAGGGCTCATCTCCTTCGGCCGCCGGAACGGGTCGGGCGAGGAAAGCTTGACCACCAGCTCGTCGGCGCCGTCCATCCAGTCGCGGTCGCGCGGACGGCCATTGAGCGAGGCCGACAGATAGGTCGAGCCGTGATAGGCGCCGCCACGGCTGAGGATCAGCTTCTTCTCAGGCCGTCCCCGCACATTGTTGTAGAACTGCATGAAGCGCAGCGCCGTCTCCACCGCGGACGAGCCGCCGGTGGTGAAGAAGACATGGCTGAGCTCGCCTGGCGCATGGCCGGCGATGCGCCAGGCGAGTTCCGCCGACGGCGCATTCATCGTGTACCACGGCGTGTTGTAGGAGAGCGCCATCGCCTGGTCGTACATCACCCGCGCCAGCTCCTCGCGGCGGTGGCCGACATTGAGGCACCACATGCCGGCCGGCCCGTCGATCAGCCGCTTGCCGGACGCGTCGGTGATGTAGATGCCGTCGCCCTCGCCGATCAGCGCGCGCGCCTCGGCACCGACCGAGCCGGCATACGGCCAAGGCTGGACGAGGTGGCGCTTGGCCAACTCCACGGCATCGTCATCGCCGGCCTCGTTGCCTTCCCGCGCCCTGATCTCCCTTGCAGCCGCCATAATCGCCTCGTGTGGTTGTGGGCCCTTCGGTGGACACAGAATGACGCGACAAGTCCCGGAAAATCGGTCTTTCTTCACTTCATTTTGAATGTCCGTTCAATCAATATTGCAGAAATAGCGCTTGATTTCAATTGGCGGATGCGCTCATGATGAAAGAAAGCCGGCAAGCCAGGGCGCGGCCAGCAAGACGGGTCACCGGTTTGCATTGGGTCGCGCTACAAGGACAAATGGGAACAAGCCGCCGGGCCTGAGAGATGGGAGCCACATGGCGGAATTGTTCGTGCCAGCAAGCGAAATCACGCCCGGAGCGCTGCAATGACGGCGGCTGCCGAAGGGTCGCCTCCGCTGCGCATGACGCAGGTCAGGCGAAGTGCCCTTCTGCAGTCGGAACCCGTCCAGGGCTTTGCCCTGATCAGTCCCACCTTCCTCTATGCCCTCATCCTGCTGGTGCTGCCGATCCTGGTGGTCTTTGCCCACTCCTTCTGGACGCAGAACTACCTCACCATCGACCACACCTTCACGCTGGAGAATTACCGCGTCGCGCTCACCGAGCCGATCTATCGCGATCTGTTATGGCGCTCGCTCTACATTTCGCTGACGGTCAGCGTGCTCACCGTGATCCTCGCCTACCCGATCGCCTATTTCATTTCCTTCCATGGCGGTCGTCACAAGAGCCTGTGGCTGTTCCTCATCACCATCCCGTTCTGGACCAGCTACCTGCTACGGGTCATGTCGTGGAAGGTGATCCTCGGCTACAACGGCGTCTTGAATTCCGGCCTGATGGGTCTCGGCATCATCGATGAGCCGTCGACGGCGCTGCTCTACAATTCGAGCGCCGTCATCATCACGCTGACCCATGCCTGGGCGACCTTCGCCATCCTGCCGATCTTCGTTTCGCTGGAGAAGGTCGACCGTACGCTGGTCGAGGCTGCGACGGATCTCGGCGACGGCCCGCTGCGCTCGTTCCTGCGCGTGACGCTGCCGCTGTCGACGCCGGGCGTCGTCTCGGCGATGCTCATCGTCATGATCCCGACGGTCGGCGACTATGTCACGCCGAAGCTGGTCGGCGGCAAGGACGGCGTCATGATCGCCAACGCCATCCAGGCGCAGTTCGGCAAGGCGTCGAACTGGCCGCTGGGCGCCGCGCTCTCGGTCACCACCATGGTGATCGTGACGCTGATGGCGGGCGCCACGGTGCTGATCATCCGCGCCGCGCAGAGGCTGGCTCGATGATGGCGATCAAACGCTTGCTCCCAGGCGGCTGGCTCTCGGCCTATGCCTTCCTCTATGTCGCTTTCCTCTATCTGCCGGTGATCTTCCTGCCGATCTTCTCGATCAACACGGCAGCGACGCCGAAATTCCCGCTCTCAGGCGTCACGCTCAAATGGTACGAGGACCTGCCGCGCACGCCGGCGCTGATCGACGCCACGTGGAACAGCCTGATCGTCGGCGTCTCCGCTTCGGTGCTGTCGACCGTGCTTGGCATCCTGGCCGCCCGCTCGATCACCCGCTATCGCTATCCCGGACGGCGCGCCATCAACGGCCTGATCATGGCGCCGCTGGTGCTGCCTGAGGTCATCGTCGCCATCTCGATGCTGCTGGTGATGCTGCAGCTGGGCCTCAGCCTGTCGCTGTTCACCGTCGTGCTCGGCCATGTGCTGGTCTGCATACCCTATTCGATGACGGTGCTGACCTCCGGCTTCGAGGGCTTCGACCGCAGCCTGGAGGAAGCCTCCGCCGATCTCGGCGAGAGCGCCTTCGGCACCTTCCGGCGGGTGACGCTGCCGATGGTGATGCCGGCGATCATCTCCAGCCTGCTCGTCTGCTTCACCATCTCGCTCGACGAGTTCATCATCGCCTTCTTCCTGACCGGCACCGAGGCGACGCTGCCCATCTACATCTGGGGTCAACTGCGTTTCGCGGCCAAGCTGCCGGGTGTGCTGGCGCTGGGCACGCTGCTGCTCTTCGCCTCGTTCCTGCTGATGACCATTGCCGAGATCCTGCGCCGCCGCGCGGCCAGCCGCACCCGGAACGAGGGAGGCCTCTATGCCTGAATTGTCCCTGGCCGAACGGCCCCACCAGTCCGAGCGACCCCAGTCCGAGCGGGCCATGATCGAGATCCGCGACGTCACGCGCAGCTACGGCGCCTTCAAGGCGCTGGACGATGCCTCGCTGACCATCAAGGAAGGCGAGTTCTTCTCGCTGCTTGGTCCCTCGGGCTGCGGCAAGACCACGCTCTTGCGCATGATCGCCGGCTTCGACAATCCGACCAGCGGCTCGATCGCCGTCGGCGGCCAGCCGATGGATGGCATCCCCGCCAATCGGCGGCCCACCAACATGGTGTTCCAGAGCTATGCGATCTTCCCGCATCTCAACGTCGAGCAGAACGTCGCCTACGGGCTGAAGCGGCTGAAGCTGCAAGGCGACGAGGAACGACGCCGCGTCGAGGAGGCGCTGGCGCAGGTGTCGCTGACCGGCCTCGGCAAGCGCGGCGCTACCGAACTTTCCGGCGGCCAGCGCCAGCGCGTGGCGCTTGCCCGCGCGCTGGTCATGCGTCCCAAGGTGCTCTTGCTCGACGAGCCGCTCTCGGCGCTGGACAAGAAACTGCGCGAGCAGATGCAGGTCGAGCTGCGCCGCCTGCAGCAGGCGGTCGGCATCACCTTCGTGCTGGTAACCCACGACCAGTATGAGGCGCTGGCCATGTCGGATCGCATCGCCGTGATGTTCGGCGGCAAGATCGCGCAGGTCGCCTCGCCGAAGGAAATCTACCAGCGGCCGGTCAACCGCCAGGTTGCCGACTTCCTCGGCGGCATGAACTTCGTCAAGGCCGAAATCGTCGAGGAGAACGGCGCCTCGCTGGTGCTCGACACGCTGGGCTTTGGGCGTGTGAGGACAGACAAGCCGAAGGCCTTCGTCCGCAACGGCGGCCAAGCGACGCTCGGCATCCGGCCGGAACGGCTGCGCGTGCTGTGGGACAATGCGACGGCGAAATTCGAGGTTGCCGGCAAGGTGGTCGAGCGCCACTATTTCGGCGAGATCACCCACCTGATCGTCGAGATCCCCGGACTGGAAAAGCCGCTCTCGGTGACCGAGACCAACGATTTCGGCGCCGACGACATCCCGGTCGGCGCGCCGATCCGCCTCGCCTACGATCCCGAGGCCCTGGTGGCGATGGCGGACTGAAGGCCAGCCAGGATTTTTCCGGCGGCGATGCGCCCGGCCACGATCGCGCCTTCGACATAGGCGGGGAATGACGGCGACACCTCCGACGAGGCGAAATGCACCGGCGGCGCGCCGGCGAGGATCGTGCGCTCGGCATCCCGCGCCGTCACATCGACAATGAGGTCGCTATAACCACCGCCGCTCCAGCGGTCATCCGTCCAGTCGCGCTGGTTGAAGTCGAGGATATCGGCCGCCTCAGGACCGAGCGCATCCACGAGCTTGGCGGTGACTTCGGCGCGCAGCGCCGCGGCGCCCAGCTTGCGGCAGCGCAGCGCCAGGGGTCCGCCGATGAAGACGACCAGCGCCGCATGCCCTGCATCCTTGCTGGCGTCGCAGGCAAACAGGCCCGGCATGTCGCGCCACATCACCATGCCGCTCAAGTCCCGATCGCGCCAGAACGGCTTGCGGTAACGGACCAGGATCTTGACCACGGCGCCGCTTTCCCAGACGCCAAGCGCTTTCGCCAGCTTCGTCGGCAGGGCGGGCGCGAAATCGATCTTCGCGGCCGTGGCTGGCGGCACCGCAACCAACGCTTGGCGCGCCTCGATCGTACCGCCGGCCGTGGTGACGCGAACGCCTTGCGGTCCGTGCTCGACCCGCGTCACCGGTTCGTTCAATCGCAACCGGTCGCCGAGATCGCCGGCCAGATCCTCGGCCAGCGACTGCATGGTCTCGCGCAGAAAATATTGCAGCTCCGGCACCTCGTTGGTGATGCGGCGATCATTGTCGATCAGATACCAGAGCGGCACCTTCTCCAGCGCCAGGCACCAGAGACCCTCGATCATCGAACGGAAGGCCGCCTTCGCGTCGGCGCTGTCCTTCTGGCGCCCGAGCCAGTCGGCGACGGTCAGCCCGGCAATCGCCGGATCGTCCGGCTCGATCCCGTTCAGCCGGTCGCGGATCGCCATCGCCGCGACATAGGTCCGCTCCGCCTGCGCGGCCGACATCGGTGGATGGGTGATGAAATCGCCATCGACATAGGTCTCGACGAATGTCTTGCCGCGCGCCCTGGCCAGCGCCATCAGCTCCGGCATGTCCTCGCACAGGAACTGGCCGCCACTGTCGATCCGTTCGCCGAGCCCGTTCAGGATGGCCTCGACCCGCCCGCCGACCCGGTCACGCGCTTCGAGAAGCAGGAAATCGATGCCGGCGCGCTTCAGCTCGAGCGCCGCCGTCAGGCCGGTGAAGCCGCCGCCGACGAGGACGACCTCGGTTCTTTCGACTGCTGTCGTCAATAGCCGGCCTTGATCTTCTCGAACTCGGCCACCATCCGCTGCTTCAGCTCCGGCGCCACCGGCTGCTGGAACAGCGTCTTGTCGAGGAACTTGTCCAGATTGTCGAAACCGCGCTCGGCCAGGATCTTGTGGTCGAGCGCCGCCATGCCGGCGGCGTTGCCGTGACCGTAGCCGAAGGTCTTGACCAGATAGTCCGATACGCCGGGCGCGTTGACGGCGCTGAGGAAATCATAGGCCTGGTCGAGCTTGCCCGGCGCGTCCTTCATCAGCACGTAGCCGCACACCCAGGTCGACAGGCCTTCCTTGGTGTCGCGGTTTATCTCGATCGGCATGCCCTGGCCCTTGAGCGTCACATAGGTCTCGTTCCAGCCCCAGACGAGATCCACCTCGTTGCCGGTGAAGGCCTGGTTGAGGTCGGTGTCGTCGGTCCAGTAGAAGCGCACATTCTTGTGCACCTGGCGCAGGAAGTCGGACGCCTCCCTGAACTTGGCATCCGTCATCTTGGTCCAGTCCTTCAATCCGATCACCAGGCTCGCCAGCGCATAGGCGTCGTCGACATTGTCGCCGATGGTGACACGCCCCTTGAACTTCGGATCGGCGAAGATCCTGAGCGATTGCGCTTCTTGCGCCGTCACCTTGTCGATGCGGTAGAGCAGCGAGGTGTTGCCCCAGTCGAAGGGCATGAACCAGGCCTTGCCGTCGGCTGTGGTGGCGAGATCCTTCATCGCCATGATGCCAGGGTTGAGGTCCTTCCAGCCAGCGATGCGGTTGGTGTCGAGCGGCTGCAGCAGGCCTGCCTCGCGCCATTTGACCACGCTTTGCGAGCAGGGATGCGCGATATCGGCCTTGAAGCCGGCGCGCATCTTCTCGAACGCCTCGTCCTCGTCGCCGAAGAAGGAGAAGGTCGGTTCGGCGCCGTATTTCGCCGCGTAGCCGGAATGCAGCAGCGGGTCCTCATAGCCCGACCAGTCGAAGACGATGAGATCGCCGCCGCCCTCCGCAAGCGAGTAGGCCACGCCGGCTCCGACCGTGCAGGCGGCGGCGAGAGCAAGGCGGCGAAGCATGGAATTCATGACGCGAAACTCCCCCATCGCGAATACGTTTCCGCGAGGTTAGGAGAATTGCGGGCCCTTGGCGAGGCCGCTCGCTCCGCTTCAATCTATGGCTGAGATCACGAAATTGTCGAAGTCTGCGCAGCCCCTCATCGCCCTGCCGGGCACTTCTCCCCGTATAGTGACGGGGAGAAGGGGCTGGCCGCAACCTCGTCGCCTTTCCTGAAACGTTAGCGATTGGCGAAACCGGCGATGACAGCGCCCCTCTCCCCGTCACTATACGGGGAGAGCGACTGTCTTGGCTGTCAAGCTGTTTGCCATGGTTTTTGGTCGCGGATGATGGCGTTGAGAATGGTCAGCAGCTTTCGCATGACGGCCACGACGGCGACGATCTTCGGCTTGCCGAC
>NZ_SRUX01000178.1:0-334 GCF_004791545.1 Mesorhizobium sp. M4B.F.Ca.ET.214.01.1.1 | reverse complement strand
CCGACCGCGGCATCCAGCCCGGCGACGTCATCACCTCGATCAATTCGAACGAGGTGAACACCACCGACGACGTCTCCAAGGCGATGACGGACGCCGCCAAGGCGGGCCGCAAGGCCGTGCTGATGCAGATCACCCGCGACGACAACAACCGCTTCGTCGCGCTGCCGGTGGCCAAGGGCTGAGACGACTTTTCCAATGCGGCGGTTTCAACACCCCCGAGTCGCCGCATGGGAAAGCAAGAAGGAGAGCCCGTTAGTCAGTCATCGCGCTCTTCTTCAGTGGCAGCGGGCTTCCCATCGCCCGCTGCCGCGCGCCGCATATGGGTGCCCACATC
>NZ_SRUX01000177.1:0-334 GCF_004791545.1 Mesorhizobium sp. M4B.F.Ca.ET.214.01.1.1 | reverse complement strand
CGGACACGATCATGGTCGCGAAAGTGGTGAGGAAGCGCGCCGTCCAGTAGCTCAGGAACGGCCGGTGACGGAAAGCGGCGTAGCGCTGTTCAGAGGAAACTGCTTCGGCGGTCATGGTTCAAAGGCCCCGTTGTGACGTCGGCCGGCGGGGCACTTCCACGATGGGCGCTGGTCCGGCGGCAAACCCTTAGCCCAGTTCGTCCTGCCATGCGCGCAAAAAATCCGCGCGGGATGAAGGAAATGCGGAAATCATTGTTCGCAATGGAAGAGGCTCAGCCTCTCAGCGCGGCCGAGATGGCCTCCAGCCCGCCGCGCAATTCAGCCTCTTTCGGCC
>NZ_SRUX01000176.1:0-334 GCF_004791545.1 Mesorhizobium sp. M4B.F.Ca.ET.214.01.1.1 | reverse complement strand
GGGCTGGCCTGCTGGGCGGTCATCGTGCTTATCGCCCATCTGCTGTTCCGCTCCAGTGGCCTCTACAGCACGGTGTGGCGCTTTGCCTCCACGCCCGACTTCTTCAACATCCTCAAGGGCTGCGGCAGCCTGACGGTGGTCCTCTATCTGAGCTCGCTCGCCTACCGCTTCTTCTTCCAGCCGGTCGCCGGCCTCAACGAGCGCCAGTTCATCGTCTTTTTCCTGGTCTCCTTCACCATCATCTCGGCGCCCAGGCTTTACTATCGCTTCCTCCGTGACGGCGCGTCCTGGCGCATACTGCGCCGCGCTCCCGGCGACGCGCCGGTGAAGCAGG
>NZ_SRUX01000175.1:0-335 GCF_004791545.1 Mesorhizobium sp. M4B.F.Ca.ET.214.01.1.1 | reverse complement strand
TAATAAGCACAATATATTGTTGACGAATGGTCGTGGCGTTCATGCAAAACAAATGTCTGAATTTATTATGGCTTTTATATTAGATGACTATAAGAAAATGAAGGTTTCATTTATTAATCAAACAAATAAAAATTATGACTCAAAGTTAACTGGTAAAAGAGTGAGCGGTGAAAAGCTTTTATTTTTAGGAACAGGGAGCATAGCTCAAAAAACGGCAACTATTGCGAACGCGATGGACATGATTGTACATGGTGTTAATACAACTGGTCACCCAGTAGAAGGCTTCTCAAAAACGTATACTATTAATCATTTATCAAAAGCATTGGAAGAAGCAG
>NZ_SRUX01000174.1:0-335 GCF_004791545.1 Mesorhizobium sp. M4B.F.Ca.ET.214.01.1.1 | reverse complement strand
GTTCCGGCCTCGTCGACGAGCAGATCGTCGGGCCCTGAGACGAATCCGAGCGGCATGCCGTCCAGCGGCGTCATCGGCTGCACGTTCTTGCCCGCTGGCTTCGGCCCCGGCGGCGCGCAGCGGGGGTAGGGCGGCTTGAAGCGGAAGCCGCCGGGCACGTCCACGGTGCCAAGCAGGACCTGCAGCAGGTGGATGGCGCGGCAGGTTTGAAAACCGTTGGTATGGGCCGAGATGCCGCGCATGGCATGCATCGAAATCGGCCGCCCCTTGATCGTCTCGTGCCGGCGGCCCGCCCAGTCGATCCAGGCGACCGGCAGTTCGATCGTCCGCTCGAA
>NZ_SRUX01000173.1:0-337 GCF_004791545.1 Mesorhizobium sp. M4B.F.Ca.ET.214.01.1.1 | reverse complement strand
TCTGACTGGATAATTCGTCGACTAGGACCCGCATGTTTTCCGAATAATCCACCGGCGTGCTGATAAGATGGATACCGCCCGCCGCAAATGCCGCTTCGAGCGTCGGCGCGAGATCGTTGGGGCCTTCGATTCGTCTGCCTTCGATGCCGTAGGCCTTGGCATAAGCGACAAAATCGGGATTGCCGAAGGTCATGCCGAAATCGCTGTAGCTATTTACAGCCTGTTTCCAGCGGATCATCCCATAAGCGTCGTCCTGTAGGATGAGCACGACCAGCCGATGTCCGAGGCGGATCGCCGTCTCCAGTTCCTGCGAGTTCATCATGAAGCCGCCGTCGCC
>NZ_SRUX01000172.1:0-338 GCF_004791545.1 Mesorhizobium sp. M4B.F.Ca.ET.214.01.1.1 | reverse complement strand
TCCAACTGGCCATGATTGGAAAGTTGCGGTTCTATAGTCAGACGAGACTTAACAGTCAAGCCGCTCGCGAGCAAATGAAAGGAAATTCCGGTGTTTTCAACCGGCATCCGCTTTTTTATTGCCACAAGTCGGCGTATATCATCGCCCGATAAGGCCGCTTCCGCGCCTCTTTTAAGGTGATATCGAAATGATTGCCAGAGGAAAAAGCATTTTCGTGGCCGCGACAACGGCGTTAGCGGGCGTCTCCCCCTCGCTCGCTGCCGAAGCGCGCCACACAAGCGAATACAGCATCAATCTCGGCATTTTGCCGATTGCCAAAGCGAGTTTTTCGACTCGCA
>NZ_SRUX01000171.1:0-339 GCF_004791545.1 Mesorhizobium sp. M4B.F.Ca.ET.214.01.1.1 | reverse complement strand
GCCGAACCTGTTCCGCAACGCCAGCAAGCTCAGCGATCCGCATTGCGATCACACAGGATTTGAGCGCGAAGTCACGCGAATGCCCGGTGGCAAGGTCCGAAGCATAGGCCAGGACCATCATGAAGTCCGCCCGGCGTATCGCGACATCCGTCATCGTGCACATCCCCAGTGCTCCTTATGCTACCCCTACGATCCAGCAATACCTAGAGGGGAAAGCCGTGAGCCTGCTGCCTTTTCAGCAAAGACTGCCTGGGCCCTAACCCGAACGTTGGCTTGAACCAGAATGCCCAAAACGGCCAATCCGCTACCCGCAATCGGCGGATGGGCCGCAATTTGAGG
>NZ_SRUX01000170.1:0-339 GCF_004791545.1 Mesorhizobium sp. M4B.F.Ca.ET.214.01.1.1 | reverse complement strand
GGCCGATATAGAGCCGGTTCGAGGTGTTGGGATCGTTCGACTTCAACACCTTCGGATTGCCCGAGGGCACGTCCATCTGCAGATAGAGCTGGTCCATCTGGCTGACGTCGATCACCGCGCCCGCACCGGTGGCGGGATAGAACGTATCGGCGCAGGAATAGGACGTGCCATACTGATCGGTCTGGATCACCGACCCGGAAGGCAGGCTCTTCGCAAGGCTCTTTGCCGTGCCGGTCGTGCAGACCTGTTTCTGGACCACCGTCGTGGTCGACCCGTTGATGGTGCTCACTGTGGTTGTGCCGTAGCCTTTCCGGTCGCCATAGCCGTTATAGTTATAGC
>NZ_SRUX01000169.1:0-339 GCF_004791545.1 Mesorhizobium sp. M4B.F.Ca.ET.214.01.1.1 | reverse complement strand
GTCGTCGATGGTTCGCTTCTGGGCAGCTCGCATCCAGTGCTTGATCTTGGCGAAGGCCTGCTCGATCGGGTTGAGATCTGGCGAGTAGGGCGGCAGGTACCAGAGCCTGGCGCCTGCGGCGCGGATCATCTGCCGGATGGCTGCCGACTTGTGGGAGCCGAGATTGTCCATGACGACGATGTCGCCCGGCTCAAGCACTGGCACGAGCTGCTGCTCGACATAGGCGCGGAAGCACTGGCCGTTGATCGGCCCGTCGAAGACGCAAGGTGCAGTCAGCCGGTCGCAGCGCAGCGCGCCGAGGAAGGTCAGCGTACGCCAGTGGCCGTATGGTGCCAAGCC
>NZ_SRUX01000016.1:0-181431 GCF_004791545.1 Mesorhizobium sp. M4B.F.Ca.ET.214.01.1.1 | reverse complement strand
AGGCGTATGACGCTTGTCCGCTGCAGCGCCGCGCCAACCAATCCGCTTGGCGCTGCAGCGGACTCATAGGGGGAGAACTGTTACCTATGTATCCGGTCCATTCTGTTACCCATCTATCGGCTGGACAGCTGGCCGCAGCGGCGGCGCCCTCCTGCAGCGTTGCTGATTGGCGAAAGGGGAGGATGAGAGCGCCCCTCTCCCCGTCACTATACGGGGAGAGGATGCCGGCAGGCAGGTGAGGGGCAGCGCCAGCGTTGGAAAGGGTGCGGTAGCGCTACAAACGGGCCGCCCCTATTGCCTTTTATACTCCCTGACCGGCGACTTGGTGCCGTCCGTATACGTGACCTGCACCGACATCGACTTCACGCTGTCGGCGACCTTGAAATAGGGCTGGTAGTCGTAGGGGATGGCGTAGGGATCCTTCTTGTCGCAGGGCGGCATCTTGATCTCCTTGTCGGGCGCAGCGCCGTCGAGGCCGTAATGAACCTCCTTGATGGCGCAGCGGTAGGACAGCATCTGCGTGAAATAGACCAGGCCGTGGTTGCCGCCGGAATCGAAGGCGATCCACGAGGTCCAGAACTGGTCGAGGATCTGCTTGTCGCCCTGCTGAAGGGCCGAGTCCGGATCGAAACGGATGTCGAACGGACCGGTCTCGCGGCCCCTGATGTCGAGATATTTGATGCCGATCGTGGTGGCGGCGGTGCTGTCCGGCAGTTCGAAGCTCGGATTGGGCATCGGCTTGCCGGTCCGCTGGTCGTTCATCGCCATCAGGCCAGTGTCGGTGAACGGGCCGCTCTCGCCGAGTCGCCAGGAGATGCCGGTCGCCGCCTCGGGCAGCGAGATGGTGATCGTCCAGCCGGCATTGGAGCGCATCGGCGTCAATGTCGGGGCGAAGCGCTGCGGATCGAGCACGTCGCCGACCGCGGCCAGCCGGCTGCGGCTGCGCTCCAGCCAGTCGGCTAGTTGGGTCTGGTCGACGAAATATTTGAGCAGCCCGCCTTCCTTCTCGTAGGAGACGAACTTGGTCAGCGCCTCGGCCTCGCTGCGCTTGTCGGACAGCGACTGGCTGCCGAGGCGATCCTCGGAAAACTCCTGCGCCAACAGGAAATAGGCCGGGGCGTAGTCGGGATGGGCCGCTATGAAGGCGTTGAGCTTGTCGAGGCGCTGGGCATCGTCGAACTGTTCGAGATGGACGAGCTTGATCGCCGGCGCCTTGGCCTTGTCGGCAAGCTGGCCGAACACCTCGCGGGCGCCGGCCTTGCCGTCCTGGACCCGAAGCAAGGTGGCGAAGCGCGTGTAGGGATCGACGGCGTCGACATCGAAGTTGGCGAAGGCGAGATAGGATCGCCGCGCGTTCAGCATGTCGCCCGACAATTCGTAGACACGGGCATTGTGGTAGTACTCGTCGGGACGCTTGGGATCGGCGATCGCGCCGCCCTGCGCGGCGAGCGCGGCAAAGCCCTTGGCGATGGTGTCGATGGAAGCTGCGATCTGCTCGGTCGTCGCCTGCAGCTTCTCGGCCTGCGCGGCCGCCTGCTGCTGGCCGGCGGCCAGCGTGTCGGTGGTCTGCTTGACCGCCTCGACGGCTTTCTGCGTCTGCGTGCCTTGTTCGGTCTGCTGTTTCTGGGCCGAGGCAATCTCCTCGGCCTTCTGCGCAACGGTGTCGGTCGACTGCTTGACCGCCTCGACCGTCTTCTGGGTCTGAGCGCCCTGCTCGGTCTGCTGCTTTTCGGCGGCGGCGATCTCCTCGGTCTTCTGCGCCACCGTGTCGGTCGACTTCTTGACCTCCTCGACCGTCTTTTGCGTCTCGGTGACGGTCTTTTCGATCTTGGCGACCTTTTCGGAGACGATGCCCAGCGACTGCTGCAGTCCGGCCACCGCCGGCACCAGGGTGGCGATGATGCCGTTCTGCGAATTCGTCTCCTGCTGGACCGCGTAGACGCCGCTGGCGATCGCCGCCGCACTGGTGGCGAAGATCAGCGCCGGCATCGCTTTGGTCGCCAGCACCAGCCTGAGCACGATGGCGACGGCGATGATCGCGGCGGCGATCGCGGCAACCAGTGCGATATAGGCGGCGAACGGCCCCAGCGGGTTGAGCACGTCCGATACCGCGCCGCTGACGAACGCGACGCTGCCCGCCCATTTGCCGGTGCGGCTGAGCGATGCCCGGATAAGAGAAGGCGCGGCCGCGCCGATGTCACCTGTCATGTCGATCCCCCAAACCAATGCCGCACGCATGGTAGCAGCGCGGCCCCGCCGGGAAAACAGGCCAGGAAACGGGCGTTTTCGGGGCGGTGGGGTGTGGGAGGTGTCGCCCGACGAAGCGATAGCGACGAGCTGCAAGGTATGGCGCCGCTCGCGCAGGAATCGCCAATTTGCCGAAGTCGGCGCCGCCCCTCATTGCCCTGCCGGGCATTTCTCCCCGTATAGTGACGGGGAGAAATGGGGCTGGCCGCAGCGTTGGCGCCTTTCTTGCAACGTTGGTGATTGGCGAAAGCGGCGATGAGAGCGCCCCTCGCCCCGTCACTATACGGGGAGAGGGTGCCGGCAGGCAGGTGAGGGGCAGCGCCGGCGTTGATGTCGTTCAGAGCCTGTCGCCCGCCTAAGCTGTTGAGACACCTTGATACCCCCGTTAACCAGTTGGACGCAGCAATCGGCTTAGGCTAGGGTCCGGCCCTCTCAGCAACAGCCGGATCCGACTTGCGCCTGTCCGACACTTTCCCGCTCCTCCAGAAAATGATGATGGCGTTCGCGCTGCTGGCGATGGTCGCCGGGTGCACCACCGTCGCGCCGCCCGACAGTGTATTGGCGGTGCCGGCGCAGCCGCAGCGCTATGCGGCGATCGTCGTCGATGCCCGCAGCGGCAAGCAGCTGTTCGAGGTCAATTCGACGGCACAGCGCTATCCGGCCTCGCTGACCAAGATGATGACGCTCTATCTCCTGTTCGAGGCGCTGGAGAGCGGCCGCATAGCCAAGGAGACGCAGATCCCGGTTTCGGACAATGCCGCCCGGCAGCCGCCGACCAAGCTGCGCTTTAGGCGCGGCGAGACGATCGACGTCGATTCCGCCATCCGGGCGATCGTGGTCAAGTCGGCCAATGACGTGGCGGTGGCGGTCGGCGAATATCTCGGCGGCTCGCAAGACCAGTTCGCCGCCATGATGACCGCCAAGGCGCGAAGCCTCGGCATGACCAGCACCAGCTTCCGCAACGCGTCCGGCTTGCCTGACGACAGCCAGATGACGACGGCGCGCGACATGGCGGTGCTGGGCATGGCGCTGGAGCACCGCTTCCCGCAGCATTTCCACTATTTCTCCGAGAGCGACTTCATGTTCCGCGGCCGGCTGGTGCGCGGCCACAACGACATGCTCGGCCGGGTGCGCGGCGTCGACGGCATCAAGACCGGCTATATCAGGGCCTCCGGCTACAACATTGTCACCTCCTACAATGCCGACGGCCGCCAGCTGATCGTGGTGGTGATGGGCGCCGAGAGCGCGCGCCAGCGCAACGACCATGTCGAGGCGCTGATCCAGCGCAGCCTGTCGCCGATGGCGGCGGAGGCGAAAACGCGGCTGATGTACGCGGGGCAGCAGCCGACGGGGTCGGCGCTTCCGGGGTTGCCGGAACCGTAGAAGTTTTGCAACGCCGGCCCGAGGCGCCCCCCTCTGGCCTGCCGGCCATCTCCCCCACGAGGGGGAGATCAGATTTCACCGCGGCTTTCGCCAATCGCCAACGTCAAAGCGTGGCGCCGAAGCTGCCAATCTCCCCCCTCGCGGGGGAGATGTCCGGCAGGACAGAGGGGGGCGCGAAGGATCACCACCGATCTCAGCTTGCGCCGCCCCCCATCACAACAACTTGTTCGGTCACACCACATTCACACTCGCGATGGATATGCCGCGCCGGCTTGGCGTATCGTACCCAAAAGCCGAGAACAGGAGCACTGACCATGGCCGGCGACCCGAAGGCGCAGAAGACGGAAGACGACGAGACCCACTCGGCCGGCGAATATCTCGAGGCCTCCACCTTGCCGGACGACCTGCACGAGACGGCGGACGACGAGATCCTCGAAGCGCCGGAGGTGCCGGATTCCGAACCGGCCCTGCCCGGGCCCGCCGCGTCGCGGGTCAAGCCGAAGAAAAAGCCGTCGGCGATCAGCGGCCGGAAATTTCGCAAGCGCGACCTGGTGCGCATCGACGATCTCAGGCCGAGCCTTTCCGACCGCATCCGCGCCGACCATCCCGACCTGCCGCGCGGCGCCCGCATCAGCCGCGAGGAGCTCGCCCGCTACCGCATGCGCTACATGGAAGAACTGCTGCAGCAGGAGCACGGCGAATTCTCCGAGCTCGACCGCCAGGTGGTCGAATCGATCGCCAGGCAAGACACGATCTCGGAGAACTCGGAAGAGGAGTTCGAGGAGCACAGGTCGTTCGCCGATCGCGTCTCCGACAACATGGCCGAGTTCGGCGGCAGCTGGTGGTTCCTGATCTCGTTCGCGGCGGTGCTGCTGATCTGGATCGGCATCAATCTTTTCGAGGGCATGGCGGGCGCCTTCGACCCCTACCCGTTCATCCTGCTCAACCTGATGCTGTCCTGCATCGCCGCCATCCAGGCGCCGGTGATCATGATGAGCCAGAAGCGGCAGGAAGCAAAAGACCGGCTGCGCTCCTTCAACGACTACCGGGTGAACCTCAAGGCCGAGCTCGAAGTTCGCCACCTGCACGAAAAGCTCGACTACCTGATCTCGCGCCAATGGCAGCGGCTGGCCGAAATGCAGCAGATGCAGCTGGACGCCATGCACGAGCTGACCGGGGCGAAGAAGGTGAAGCGGGCGACAAGGGGGGTGCGGCGGCGGGTGGCTAGGAGCGAGGCTGCGGGGTGAGGAGTGTGGCGGCAAATTTGCTCGCGACGCAGAGGCAAGTTTAACTGGGGCGCAGCCTTGGCCGTCACATACGCCCTCGGGAAGCCTAACCGCTCCTGTGGCGTCAAATGCCTTGCCATCCCAATTGCCCGTTGAAGCCTTCGCCTGCTTCCGCTAAGAAGCCGTGGCTGGCCGGTTCACCGGCCGGTTCGTTTTGCCGGGAAGCACCCGTAGCTCAGCTGGATAGAGCGCTGCCCTCCGAAGGCAGAGGTCACAGGTTCGAATCCTGTCGGGTGCGCCAACGGCATGCCCCCTATTGCCTGCGACGCCTCCCCGACGAAGCAAGGTAACCCAGCGCAAGCGTCATAACGGCGACCGCGATCCCGGCGCTGATCACACCTGCCGGTGTTATCCTGGCACTGCCTTGCAAGACAACATGCTTACCCAAACGCAGATCGAAAACCGACTTGATTTCCTCAGGATGTGCGGGGACCGCGGGGGAAGGTTTTTCCTGGACTGACATTTGAGCCTCCGGTTCGAATGTGCCGCCGCCCGCAAATCGGCCGGCGACTAGCGCGCCGACATTTGTGCCGCGGCCGAACGTGCATGCAGTGGCAAGCTTGAGAAACGACAGGCACCAAAATAATATGGCGGTGCCCAGTTTCATCTCCTGCGGCGCCCCATTTGGCAACCTACGATTTCCTCGATCACTGCGCCAAGCTCACAGCCGCCTCCCACGCCTGAAGGCAGAATGTCGTAGCGCTGCGGCCGACATAAGATGGGAATATGACGGTCGGTCCCTACCCATCACCCCCCCCGCAGCCACCCCACAATCGCCTCGAACTCAACCGCCCGCGTCGTGTCCACCTCGAACACCAGCCCCCTCCTCAGCGGCTCGGCGCGTTTGATGATCGACCAGATGGCGGCATAGCTGGCGCGGCCCGGCGTGCGGTTGAACGCGCGCCGCCTCAGAGATAGGTGGAGGCCAGGCCACCGTCGATCGGCAGGTTGACGCCATTGATCCAGCGCGCCGCGTCCGAGCACAGGAAGACGACAGCCGGGGCGATCTCGTCTGCAAAGGCAGGGCGCTTCATTCTGCCGCTGTCAGCCTCGACCCGATCCTGACCAAGCATGGTGATGAAGTCGCCGAGGATTGGCGTAAAGACCGGGCCGGGCGCAACGGAATTCATGCGGATGTCACGCGAGAGGAAGAGCTGCTGCGCCCGCATGAACGTCCAGACGATCAGCGCTTCCTTGAAATATTGATAGCAGGTGTCCTGCGAAACCGGGTTCGCAGCCAACCAATCATGACCGGATTGGAAGGTCGCGGTCGTTGCCAGGTCCTTGTGCCGGGCGAGGCGTTCCGGCCATGCGGCGCCCAATATCGAGGCGAAGTTGACGACTGCCGCGCCCGGCGAAAGCCTGCCGACCACTGTCTCGGTCAGGTGACGCAGGCCGAGATAGTTGACGCGGGCGACCGTATCCCTGTCAGAGGTGCCCGGCACGCCTGCCGCGTTGACCAGCCCATCGAATTGCGCGGGCAAGGACAAAACGGCCTCGTCGATCGCTTCCGGCTTCGAGAGATCGGCCTTCACGAAGCCATCGAGGGTAACCGTGGGATCATTGCGGTCGATGCCGATTACCCTGGCGCCATGGAAGCGGGCGAGACGGGCGACCTCGGCTCCGATCCCCGAAGACGCGCCCGTGATGACCAGAAGCTTGCTGGAGAGATTCATGGTTCGATCTTTCGTGGATTGGTCAAAATGGATAGGGCGTTGCTTGTTCCTTGACGGAAATCCACATCCACTGCGTGAATTCCTCCCAGATCGCCGGCCCTGAGACGCGGCTGCCATTGCCCGAGCGCCGCCGGCCGCCGAAAGGTGCGTGTGGCCCGGCGTTGACGGTCTGATCGTTGATGTGCAGATGGCCGACCTCCAGTCTTTCGCCAACGGACCGGGCGCGGTCGACGGAAGCCGAAATGACGCCGGCGGCGAGGCCATATTCGGAGCTGTTGACGAGAGCGATCGCCGCCTCTTCGTCGCGGAACGGGGCAATGCAGGCGACGGGCCCGAAGATCTCTTCCTCGAACGCACGCATGCCTCGCTCAATGCCGAACAGAACCGTTGCCGGATAGAAGCGGCCGCTTGCCTTGCCTCCGGCGAGCAGCTTTGCGCCCTTGGCGACGGCATCGTCGACGATGCCCTGGATTCTGTCGACCTGGGCATCGGAAATGATGGGGCCAAGCGCCACCTGATCGGTCGAGGGATCGCCAGCAACCAGGTGTCCGGCTCTGGCGGCAAGGCGCGAAGCAATCGCATCGGCATGCTTCTCGTCGACAAGGATGAGACCGGTCGACATGCAGATCTGGCCCTGATGCAGGAAGCAGCCCCAGGCGGCATTCGACGCCGCGACGTCCGGATCGGCATCATCGAGAATGATGAGGGCGTTCTTGCCGCCGAGCTCGAGCTGAACCTTCTTCAGATGCTTGCCGGCCAGTTCGCCGACCCGGCTCCCGGCCGCCGCCGACCCCGTGAACGAGACCATCGCGACGTTCGCATCCGTGCAGAGGGCCTCGCCGGCGTCAATTCCGCCGGGGACGACATGGAGGACACCTGCGGGCAGGCCCGCTTCCTCGAACAGGCGTGCAATGATGATGCCACCGGAAATCGGCGTGCGCGGATCCGGTTTGTGGACGACGGCGTTGCCTGTCGCCAAAGCGGCGGCAATCGCGCGGACAGAGAGGACAAGTGGAAAATTGAACGGCGAGATAATTCCGACCACGCCGTGCGGCACCCGCCGCGCATGGTTCTGGCGTCCGGCATCCATGGTGGGAAGGGCGATGCCATTCGGCTCGACAGCGGCAGCCGCGGCGTGGCGGATGAAGGCCGCCCCGTGATCGATCTCGATTTGCGCCTTCGCCCGGATGGAGCCGGATTCGCGCATTATCCAGCCGACCAGCTCTTCGCCATTGGCTTCCAGGATATCGGCCGCCTTGTTCAATATGGCCGCGCGCTCGGAGGGAAGTTTCGCCGCCCAGGCCGGCTGCGCCAGATAGGCGCCAACCGCGGCTTGCCCGATGTCTGCCGCGCCGCCGACGCCCACCGAGGCCACCAACATGGCGGTCGCGGGATTGCGCACCTCGGCGACGCCGGCAGCCGTCTCACGCCAGCCACCCAGAAATGCCTTGCCGGTCCAGCGTGCCTCGTCGATGAAGCTCCTGCTTTGGATGTTCACTCGTTGATCCTCCCTTGCAAACATTCGCAATTGCTCTGCTGCGCGCGCGGGGCATCTGGTCCTGCCGCTGCCGGCGCCCGCAGCACGTGAATCTTGCCGGAGGCTGTTCGCGGCAACGCCTCAAGCGCACAGAATGTCTTTGGTACTTTGCTTGGTGCAGTGGCTAACGAGCGCGGCGGCATCGAGGATGCAGCCAGAGCTACATAACCAAGGCGGGGCCGACTCCATCCCATTACACCGCGACCTCGGCACTGCGGCTCCTCCCTTGCCATCATTCGCTATGTCAAATAGCGTTATTGCTATGTCGCATAGCATAGTATTGCTATCTGTCATAGTTTTTTTTGAGATTCCGGAAAGCCAAGCGGCGCAGAGCGGCGCGCTCCACACATTGGTTGGTTGCGATCCGCGCCGGGCATCATCTTCGCTGTCCCCGACAGCATTGTCGTGCCGAGGCGCCGGGTCCCGGCCGACGAGCGCAAGACCGCGAGGACCAACCACGACGAGGTCGTCAGGCTGATCGGATTAGGCGAAAACGCCTCTAGCGAACAACGCCCCGGCAGGCCCAGGCGACATTGGCGAACGAGCGCGGGCCATCGGGCCGGCCGGCCTGGTAGGCATCGCGGACGGCGGCTTCGGTGCGCGTCCGCTCGGCGGCGTCGAGCGTGGACATGTATTTGCCGAGCGGCCCCTCGCCGGCGCCGATCGGCGCCCAGTAGTCGTCGAAATCCGCATAGTCCATGCGGATCATCAGCTCGGTCTCGGTGACGTCGGCCAGACCCTGCTGGACGAAGGTGCGCTTCATCTCGCCCGGCTGCATCATCGGCTGGAAGCAATAGCGGCTGCGCATCTGGCGGCCGCTTTCGCTGAGCGCGGCAACCGTGTCGATCATCATGCGCATGCCGGGCATGCCGCCGAGATGGTCCCACACAACCGCTGCGATCACGCCGCCGGGCCGCGTCACGCGGCGCATCTCGGCCACCGCCTTGCCGGCCTCCGGCACGAAATGCAGCAAGAGCAGCGCCAGCGCGCGGTCGAACGCGTCGTCCGCGAAGGGCAGCGCGGTGGCGTCGGCTTGGCTGAAGGTGATGCGCGGATCGGTGTTGCGTGCCTTGGCCGCCTCGATGAAAACGGGCGAGAAGTCGATGGCCTGGATTTCGGCGAGGCCGGCGGATTTCGCCAGCTCGAAGGTCAGGCTGCCGGTGCCGCAGCCGACGTCGAGGATTTTTTCGCCGCCGGCCAGTCCGGCGAAGTCGATGAATTTGGGCGCCAGCCTGCGGCTCCAGCGACCCATCAGCTGCTCGTAGCCGGATGCCTGGTGCACGGTGAAGCTCGACGTCATCTCGCTCTCCCTTCGCTGGCCTCAGGCTAGTCCACGACGGGATCGATGCCAAGCGGTGGCAAGTCGACCTCGTCGTTCGAGCGGCCGGACGATTCAGACTTTCGAGAACAATGCCTGCACTGTCTCGACCGGCATCAGCATCACTCGCTCGCCCAGCGGAGACGGAATGAAGCCGTGCCGCTGATAGAAGCCGACGGCGTCATCGTCTATCGCATGCGCCACCACGGCGCGAACCCCGGCGATCTCCGACACGGCCAGGCAGCGACGCAGCGCATCGGCAAGCAGGTCCCCGCCAAGCCCAAGTCCCTGGAATGCCTGATCGACCGCCAGGCGGCCGATCAGCAGCAGCGGGACCTGCTCGGGCATACCCCGCCGCAGCTTCGCGCTTGGCAGCGCGATCCGTTCTTCCATCGCCGTCGAGATCGCATAGTAGCCGATGACGCGATTATTCATGTTCGCGTCACAGACCACATAGGTCCGGGCGGACAGGCCCTCGCCGGCAAGAGCGCGATTGCGCAACCAGTCATCGAGGGTGGGATGCCTGCCGTTACGAAACGCGGACACATCGTGGCCGACGGTCAGCCGTTCCGGAGGGCTGACCCGCAACCCCGGCCCTCCGCCAGCAGGCATCAGCGCTCCCAGGCGGGCTTGCGCGTCATGCGCGCGCGAAGTTCCTCGGTCGGTTTGTCGGGGGCGTCGAGCAGATCGAGCAATTTCTGATGCGCCTCGGCATCGAGAAAGAAGGCGCGCTGGTCGAGAATGGTTTCTTCAGCTTGCCTGCGGGCGCTGTCCAGCATGAACTCCGACAGTTTCTGCCCGCGCAAACCCGCGGCGCGGCTGAGAATGGCCTTCGTCCCCGCCGAAGCGCGGATCTGGATCACATCGTCCTTTCGCGCCGCATCGCGATCGCGGCCGGCATGACTGGACTGCGGCATCGAAATCCTCCTGCGTCAGGATCAGATATTTAGAAATTGTCATGACAATGTCAATACAGGCCCGCAGGATCTCACCCTGCCGCGTCCCGGACCCCGAGCCTGCCCACGCTCTCCCGCTCCACCAGCGGGCATTCCAGCTTGGTGATGGGATAGCGGCCGCGGCCCGGCGTGGGCGGCGCTTCCAGCTGCTCGATCGCCCATTGGCCCATCGCCATATGCGGCAGGATCGATGTCGTCAGCGGCGGAAACAGATGGCGGGCGATCTCCTCGTCGTCATAGCCGACGACGGAAATATCCTCAGGGATATGCAGGCCGGCCTCCTTCAGCGCCTCGTAGCAGCCAATCGCGGTGCGGTCGTTCTGGCAGAAGATGGCGGTCGGGCGCTCCTTCAGGGCGAGCAATTTGACGGTCGCGGCATAGCCGGCGCTGGCCGACCAGTCGCCCTCGACCACCAGCTCCGGATCGAAGGGGATGTCGGCGGTAGCGAGGGCGCGGCGATAGCCTTTCAGCCTATCTTGAGCCGCCTGCATCCAGGGCTCGCCGGTGATGGTGGCGATGCGGCGGTGGCCATGGCCGATGAGATGCCGCGTCGCGCTCTGGCCGCCGGCGATCTCGGAGGGCACGACGGCAGGGAAGGCATAGTCGGCGGTGTAGCAGTTGAGCAGGATGACCGGGATATCGAGGCTGTAGAGGAATTCGGGCGCCGCGATCTCGCGGGTGAAGATGGTCATGTAGATCAGCGCCGAGATGCCGCGCCTGGTCAGCGCTGAAATAGCGCGCGGCTCCATGACGGCATCGCCCATGGTCTGCGCGACAAGCAGCACGTTGCCGGCATTCCAGGAGGCCTGGCGCGCGCCCTCGATGGCGACCACCGCCTCGGGGCTGGTGGCGAGCTGGTCGACGGCGAAGCCGATGACGCCGTCCAGCCCCTCGAATGGCGTCACCGGCGGCCGCAGGGCGGAAAACACCGGCGGCGAGTAGCCCAGCGACCGCGCCGCTTCGATCACCCGGTCGCGGGTCTGCTGCGAGAGCCTGATGCCGGGCGAATTGTTGAGCACGAACGACACCGTCGCCTGCGAGCAGCCGGCGGCCCTGGCGATATCGGTCATGGTGACGCGGCCCTTGGGCCTGGCGGCGCGTCGCCTGGACGCCTCCGGGGGATCGCGCAATTCCGTCGGTTCGCTCATGGTCGTTTTCCCAAACCCGGCCAGTTGTTAAGCAAAGGCCGGCAGCAACGGCAAGATGGCTTTCGTGGAAGCGCATTTATCGAAATGCAGCTTGATTATAACTATTACCAAACGCGACGCATTCCGCGCCGGCCGCGCCGCACGCCGACGAAACGACCGGACAAGGTCAGCAAAGCTGACGATTTCCCGTAGAATTTCCGCGCGATGGCCCGCTTTGCCGCTGGCGCTCTTCTTCCTCCCTTGCGCTCCGCTTTGGCTGCCAGATCTCCCGTCCGGCTGTATCGGCCATCCTCAATAACTAATACTATTTACTAATAGCCGTAAGCGTTCTACTGTCAACTCGTCGTTACCGGATCCGGGCTTCCGGCTGGTGGCGTCAAGGCGTGCGATGCGGTGCGCCATCGGACCGGCAAGCCGCCGGAAGAGGGTCGCCGCACACTCACGAAAATGTCAGACAAATCGGACTATTTACGAACTGCGAATGAGTGTCTAGTGTCTCGGTCGCGGCTGGATTGGCGCCATTTCTAGGTTGCCGGATCTGGGGCCAAACCCTTGAGGAGAGGGGTGCCCGCGCCGCAAGCGACACATTCTGTCTGTGTTTCAAAAGGGAGGTTGAACATGAAATCTGTGATCCGAACTGCGTCCATCGCCGCCGCGGCCCTGGCGCTCGGCCTGTCGGCGAGCGCGATCGCGCGCGCCGACGACAAGCCGACGCTGGCCTTCGTCGTCAACGGCGCATCCGACTTCTGGAAGGCGGCGGAAGCCGGCGTGAAGAAGGCGCAAGGCGAGCTGCCGGACTACAATCTGGAGCTGAAATATCCGGAGCAGTCGTCCGTCGCCATCCAGCAGCGGCTGATGGATGACCTGGTGACGGCCGGCGTCAAGGGCATCATGGTCTCCGCCGTCGACCCCAAGACCTCGACCGACGGGCTGAACAAGATCGCGTCCCAGACGGCGCTGTTCACCACCGATTCGGACGCCCCGCAGACCAAGCGCGTCGCCTATATCGGCTCGTCCAACGTCGATGCCGGCAAGCAGGCGGCCGAGATCGCCAAGAAGGCGATGCCGGACGGCGGCAAGTGCCTCGGCTTCGTCGGCCTGCTCGGCGCCGACAACGCCAAGGAACGCATCCAGGGCATGAAGGACGGGCTCGCCGGCACCAAGATCGAACTGGTGGACGTGCGCGGCGACGACATCGACCAGGCACGCGCCAAGAAGAACGTCGAGGACGCGCTGGTCGCCAGCCCCGACATCACCTGCATGGTCGGCTTCTATTCCTACAACACGCCGCGCATCTATGAGGCGCTGCGCGACGCCGGCAAGCTCGGCCAGATCACCGTCGTCGGCTTCGATGACGATCCGATCACGCTGGGTGGCGTCAAGGAAGGCACCGTTGCCGCCACCGTGGTGCAGCAGCCGTTCGAGTGGGCCTATCAGGGCATGAAGCTGATGGCCGCCTATCTCAAGGGCGACAAGTCGGGCATCCCGGAGGGCGGCCTGATCATCGTGCCGACCAAGATCATCGGCAAGGACGATGTCGACGCCTACGCCGCGAACCTCAAGGCGATGGCCGGCAAGTAGGACGACGCCCGTTTCGCCGGCTCAGGGACCTGCCTTGAGCCGGCGATCATATTGACGGGCCCGCGAAGGCCCGTCAGTCTGAGGCCAAACGCCCACCGGCTGCTGTCAGGCGTGATGAATTATTCCGACGTATCCATTGCTCAATCCGCGATCGCTCCGTTCCTGAGCCTGGACGGCGTGCGCAAGACCTATCCCGGCGTAGTGGCGCTGGACGGCTTTTCCATGGAGGTGCGGCCGGGCGAGGTGATCGGCCTGGTCGGCGAAAACGGCGCCGGCAAATCGACGCTGATGAAGATCCTCGGCGGCGTGACGCGGCCGGATACCGGCACCATCACCGTCGATGGCGTCGCGCATGATGGGCTCACCGTCGAGGCCAGCATCGGTTCCGGCATTGCCTTCGTGCACCAGGAACTCAACCTGTTCGAGAACCTCGACGTCGCCGCCAACATCTTCTTCGGCCGCGAGCCGCTGAAGGCTGGGCCGCTGAAGCTCGTCGACCGCTCGAAGCTGCGCGAGATGGTGGCGCCGCTGCTGAAGCGCGTCGGCGCCAATTTCTCAGCCGACGCGCCGGTCGCCTCGCTGTCGCTCGCCCAGCAGCAGATGGTCGAGATCGCCAAGGCGCTGTCGATCAAGGCGCGGCTTGTGATCCTCGACGAGCCGACCTCCAGCCTGCCGATCGCCGAGACCGAGAAGCTGCTCGACGTCATCAAGGCGCTGAAGGCGGAAGCCATCAGCGTCATCTTCATCTCGCATCGGCTGCACGAGGTCGAACGCGTCGCCGACCGCGTCGTCGTGCTGCGCGACGGCATGCTCGCCGGCACGCTGCCGAAAAACCAGATCAATCACGACCAGATGGTCAAGCTGATGATTGGCCGCATGCTGAAGGAACGCGAGCGGGTCTCGGATTCCGCGCATGCGCCGGGCGGCACGGCGCTCTCGGCCAGGGCCGTGCGCACCAGCGCCTATCCGGAACGCCCGGTCGATCTGGACGTCCGCCACGGCGAAATCCTCGGTTTTGCCGGGTTGGTCGGTTCCGGCCGCACCGAGCTGGCGCGGGTGCTGTTCGGCATCGACGAGCGCTTCGGCGGCAGCGTGACGCTGGATGGCAAGACGCTGAAGCTCGGGTCCGCCGCCGACGCTGTCGCGAGCGGCATCTTCCTGGTGCCGGAGGACCGCAAGCTGACCGGCATCCTGCTCGACCTCTCGATCGCCGAGAACATCTCGCTGCCCAACCTGCCGGCGCATGCGAAGCATCAGCTGGTGTCGACCAGCGCCGAGATCGCCACCGCCGAGAAGCAGAAGAGCAATCTCGGCATCAAGGCGCCGTCGGTCGCGACCCGCACCGGCACGCTGTCGGGCGGCAACCAGCAGAAGGTGGTGCTGGCCAAATGGCTGGCGATGAACCCCAAGGTGATGATCCTCGACGAGCCGACGCGCGGCATCGACATCGGCGCCAAGGCCGAGATCTACGGGCTGATGCGGGCGCTGGCCGATGCCGGCGTCGCGGTGCTGATGATCTCCAGCGATATGGAAGAAGTGATCGGGGTGTCGGACCGCATCGCGGTCATGCATGAGGGGCAGATATCCGGCATCCTCGAGAAGGACGACTTCAGCCAGGAGAACGTGCTTCGGCTGGCGGTGGGCAAGAAGCCGCTGCCGGCCCAGGCGGTGGGAGGAGCGCAATGAGCAAGAAAGATCTCGGCCTGCTGGTGCTGATCCTGGTGGTCGGCGCGGTGGTGACGGCCATCAACCCGCGCTTCCTGTTGCCGATCAATCTTGCCAACACCTCCAACCTGATCGGCCTGTTCGGCATCCTGTCGATCGGCCAGGCCTTCGTCATCATCACCGGCGGCATCGAGCTCTCGGTCGGCTCGGTGGTCGCGCTGCTCGGCACGCTGTTCATCGACTTCATCGCCGTGCGCGAGCTGGACTGGCCGCTGGCCTTCGTGCTGATCATCGCGCTCGGCGCCATCATCGGCCTGGTGCATGGCTGGCTGATCACGCGGCTGAAGCTGCAGCCCTTCGTGGTGACGCTGTGCGGCTTGCTCATCTACCGCGGCGTGGCGCGCTTCTACACCGCCGACGGCACGGCGGGCTTCGCCTTCGGCCAGAATTTCCCGGACCTCGAATTCCTCACCGCCGGACGAAGCTACGGCGTGCCGAACAGCTTCATCGCGCTGATCATCATCGCCATCGTCATGTGGGTGGTGCTGCACCGCTCGGTATTCGGGCGCTATCTCTACGCCATCGGCAAGAACGAGGAAGCGGCGAAATATTCGGGCATTCGCACGGGCCGCATCGTCATGGCGGCCTACGTCATCTGCGGCGTGCTGACGGCGCTGTCGGCGATCTACTTCGCCATGTACACGCGCTCGATCTCGCCGGCGAGCCACGGCCAGTTCTACGAACTCTATGCCATTGCCGCGGCCGTGCTCGGCGGCTTCTCGCTGCGCGGCGGCGAAGGCTCGCTGATCGGCGTCATCCTCGGCACGGTGCTGCTGCAGGAGCTGCAGAACCTGGTCAACCTGCTCGGCATCCCGTCCTCGCTGAACTTCGCCGTGATGGGCGGGGTGATCCTGATCGGCGTGCTCGTCGACCAGCAATGGGGCGTGTTCCGGGCGCGGCGGCAGATGATCGACGCGACGCGCAGGAACGTCGCCGGCGCACCGGCGGAGTAGCTTCCTTCGTTCGAGTTCGGCAGGCAGCGGGCAGTTTCAACTTCGCGTGCTGCCACCCTTTTTCGGACGTTGGCGCTGCCCCTCACCTGCCTGCCGGCATCCTCTCTCCGTATAGTGACGGGGAGAGGGGCGCTCTCTTCGATGATTTCGCCAATTTCGAATGTTGCTAGAAAGGCGCCGAGGCTGCGGTCAGCCCTTTCTCCCCGTCACTATACGGGGAGAAATGCCCGGCAGGGCAATGAGGGGGCGGCGCCGACATCAACAAGTCTCGGCTCAACCTCTCACATGCAAGCCGGGATCACCTGAATCAATTCGCCTCAGATCATGCTGGACAAATCCGAAAACGCCATCGCCTTGCGCAGCACCTCGGCGAAGCGCTCGCCGGCGATGTCCTTGGCGCCGCTGTTGTCGATCGAGGTGACGTCCGGTCCGGAGAGCGCGATGCTGGCGCTGCGCGCCAGGCGCGCCAGGACCTCGCCACGCGATTCGCGGCCGCGGGCTGCCAGCCGCTCGGCGAGGATTTCCGGCGTCGCGGTGATCTCGACCACCGCCAGATTGGCGTAACGCTCGCGCAGCGCCGGAATAACAGACCGCGAGACGTTGGCGACGGCGACATGACCGTTGGCGACCGCCCAGTCGACATCGGCGGGCAGGCCGTAGCGCAAGCCGTGGGCGTCCCAGCACAAGGCGAAGGCGCCGTCGGCCTCGGCCTCGGCGAAGGCGGCATCGGCCAGCGTATCGTGGTCCTCGCTCGCCGCGTCGCTCGGGCGGGTGATGACGCGGCGCACGAATTCGAGCCGCGTCTCGTCGGCGAAGCGGCCCTTTGCATAGCCGATCACCGTGTCCTTGCCGGCGCCGCTCGGACCGACCACGGCGACGAAGACGCCGTTGCGGATCGGGAATCTCTCGGCCGACAATTCGCGTTCGAGCAGGGCCGAGACCATCATGCGACCCGGCGCCCCTGGCGCCAGACGGTGCGCACGACCGGCACATGGTCGTCGACGCGCACGCGCACCAGATCGGCGCGCCGGCCCTCCTCGATCACGCCGCGGTCACTGAGACCGACCGCCTCGGCCGGGTTCCTTGACACCATCGCCACCGCCTGCGGCAGGGAAATGCCCTCGACCATATCGCCAAGGAAGAATGCCGACTGGATCAGGCTGAAGGGAATGTAGTCGGACGACAAGATGTCGAGCAGGCCCTCGCCGGCCAACGTGCGGGCCGAGACGTTGCCGGAATGCGAGGCGCCGCGCATGACGTTGGGCGCACCCATCAGCACACCGAGGCCGGCCGCCTTGGAGGCCCGCGCCGCTTCCTCCGTGGTCGGGAACTCGGCGACGCGCACGCCCTGCTCGATCGCTTCCTCGACATGGCCGGCGGTGGCGTCGTCATGGCTGGCCAGCACAATGCCGCGTTCGTGGCAGGAGGCGGAAATGAAGATGCGGTTCGGACCGGAATTCATCGCCGATTCCGCCATGCGCTTCTCGCAGAATTTCTGGAAGTCGCGATCGGAGAGCTTCAGCTTGCGCTGGTAGTAATAGGCATAGGTTTCGAGATTGACGAACTGGCGCTGTCCCGGAGCATGGTCCATCAGCGACGCCAGCTTCACCCGCTCGTCGGTCTCGAAATTGGCGAAAGCCTTCAGGCAGTCCGGCGCCGAGACCTCGCAGCGCAGATGGATGAAATGGTCGGCCCTGAGCCGCTCCTGCGCGACGCTGTCCTCAATGGCGTCGGCCAGCTTGCGGATGTCGGCTGAAGTGAGGTCGGCGTCCTCGTCCATGCCGACGCGCAAGGCATCGAGCACGGTGGTGATGCCGGCGGTCGCCACCTGCGCGTCATGGGCAAGCACGGCGGCAATCGGGTTCCAGCGCACCTTAGGGCGCGGCGCGTAGTGGCCTTCGAGATGGTCGGTGTGCAGTTCCACCAGGCCGGGGATGATGTAGTCGCCGCCCATGTCCTCGCCGGCGCGGGCAGCGCCCGGGTCGATGGCTGCGATCAAGCCGTCACGCAGCACCAGCGAGCCCTCGACGATCTCGTCGGCAAGCACGATGCGGGCATTGGTGAGAACGGTCTCGGCGGTCATTTCAAATCGTCCTTGGTAATCAGGCAGTTTGGTCTCAAGCAGTTTGGTCTCAGGCAGTTTTCCGGGCCGGGCGGCGTCCTAGCGCGTGGTGGGACAGCACCATGAACGGGGCGCCCGGTTCGGTTTCGACGAACAGCGTCAGCGCATCGACCGGCACCGGCCGCAGCAGCACTTCCGTGAACAGGCTGTCGATTGCTGCGCGCAGACGAGGGCTTTCCTGTGACGCGACACGGCCGGACAGCGTCATATGAAAGCGGAAGGTCTCGAAGACGTAAGGGTAGCCCCATTGGCAGAGGTTGCGGAACTCGTCCGGCTTCAGCGAATCTGGGCTGCGGCGCTCGATCTCGGCCTCGGTCAGCGGCGCGCGGAAGCGGTCGAAGGCGAGCACCACATCGCCGGCGAAGCGGTTGAGCGCCGGCACCGGCGCTTGCGGCACCAGCGCGAAGAAACCGTCGATCTGGCCGACGATCAGGCGCGGGATGGTAACCGGCTGGGCCGCCTCGGCGAAGCTGTCGAGCGCCGCGCGCAGCGTGGCTTCGGTCTCGTTCTCAGCCAACCTGAAGGGCGCCTTCAGCGTCGCGTGAAAGCCGTAGCGGCGGGCCGAGGCGGTGTGGAAGGCTACTTCGGCCGCCGACAGCTCACCCACGGCCTCGACCGGCCGGGTGGCGGCGCCGAACGGGTCGCGTCCCAGCCAATTGGCGGCGATCCGCGCCAGCGGCTCGTCCTGGCTTGGGGTGAAATAGATGGCGTAGCGCATAAGAAGTCCTCGTCAGACCCGTTGCCATAGGTGATTTCCATGACGGATTGACGAAGCTTACGATGGTTTTCGGTGGCAAATCGGCCAGGCAGGTCCTTAGCCGACGATTCTTCCGTGCTGGACCAATGGCTTCAGCGCAATGCAGGAGGCTCAGGCCTTCATCAGCCATTCGTGCTCGGGCGCGTTGTGGAACTTCCAGGTGCGCTTCGGCCCGGCCATGACGTTGAGATAGTAGAGATCGTAGCCGTGGCAGGCGGCGCATGGGTGGTAGCCCTTCGGCACCAGCACCACGTCGCCGTCCTCGATCGCCATCGCCTCGTCCAGCTCGCGCTCGCCATTCCTGCCGGCGTCGGTATAGACGCGCTGGAAGGCAAAGCCTTGCGGCGGGTTGAGACGGTGGTAGTAGGTTTCCTCGAGATAGGACTCCGCGGGGGGATTGTCCCGGTCGTGCTTGTGCGGCGGATAGCTGGAGGTGTGACCGCCCGGCGTGATGACCTCGACCACCAGCAACGAGTCGGCCGGCTTGCCTTCGGGCAGAATGTTGGTGACGTAGCGCGTATTGGTGCCCTTGCCGCGCACCTCCTGGCCGAGATCCCGCGGAGCGATGACGCGGGCCGGCAGGCCGCCACCCAGGCCGGGCGCCGAACAGACGGCGAGTTCCAGCTCGGTATCGGCGGTCACTGACCAGTTGGACCCCTCGGGCACATAGACCGACCAGGGCTTGCCCTCGAACGGCGACATGCGCTCGCCGAGCAGGCCGAGATCCGTGCCGGCGGCGGACGCCTTGCCCTTGCCGGTGACGAAGACCAGGCAGACCTCGCGGTCGGCCGTTTCACCCGAAGCCGTCTCGCCCGCTTTCAGCCGATGAAGATCGAAGCCGACATAGGTCCAGCCGGCGCTTTGCGGCGTGACGTGGGCGACGCGGCCGTGGCCCTTGTCGGCCTTGACGAGCAGTTTGGACATTTTTGTCTCCTCGATCATTCCTTCGGTTCGGCCGGAGGCTTGGCCTCTTCGGCCGGCTTGTAGAGATAGAAGAACTGCCAGACGGCATAGCCGGCGAAGCCGAGCGCGATGACGCCCCAGAAAGGCGTGCCGGAAGCGAACTCCATCACCGACCAGGCCAGGCAGACAGCCACCACGGCGATGCGCCGCCACAGCGGCCGGAAGAAGGGATGCTCATAGTCTTTCATCGCGCGCCAATCCCGGATTTAGCCAAAGTGCATCAGATAGACCGTGCGCCCTGACTAATCCACCGTTCAGGCCGGAAAACCCTGCGTCTCCACCGTGTAGCCGGCGGCGCTCATCACCCGCATCAGCTCCTTGTAACCGACCTGGGCCATCCTGAGCGGAGGGTTGGGCTTCGGATCCTGCTCGGCCTCGACGACGAACCAGCCTTCATAGCCATGGTCGGCGAACCGCTGCACAATGGCGCCGAAATCCAACGACCCGTCGCCAGGCACGGTGAAGGCGCCGAGCGCCACGGCATCGAGGAAGGACTGCCTGGTGCGGTCGAGTCTGTCGATCACGCCCATGCGCACGTCCTTCACATGGACGTGGTTGATGCGCTTGTGGTGGTTGTCGATGGCGCGCAGCACGTCGCCGCCGGCGAAGGCGAGATGGCCGGCGTCGAGCAGCAGCGGAATGCCTTCGCCGGAGTGGCGCATGAAGGCGTCAAGCTCCGGCTCGGTCTCGACGACCGCCGCCATGTGGTGGTGGTAGGACAGCGGCATGCCCTGCTCGGCGCACCATTCGCCGAATTCGGTCAGGCGCCTGCCATAGGCCTTCATTTCGTCGCCGGAGAGCTTCGGCTTGGTGGCGAGCGGCTTCGAACGGTCACCCTGGATGGAGCGGCCGACCTCGCCATAGACGATGCAGGGCGCGTTGACCGCCTTGAACAGGTCGATCATCGGCTGGATGCGGTCCTTGTTCCTGGCCATCTCCTCTTCGACCAGCGTGCCTGAGAACCAGCCGCCGCAGAGCGTGACGTCGGCTGCCTTCAGGATCGGCAGCATCACTTTGGGATCGTCGGGAAAGCGGCGGCCCTTTTCCATGCCGGTGAAGCCGGCCGAGCGCGACTGGCGCAGACACTCCTCCAGCGACACGTCATCGCTCAGTTCCACCAGATCGTCGTTCCACCACGCGATGGGGGACATGCCCAGTTTGGCTTTCAAGTCGTCACTCCAATGTCAGTTCGTTGCGAGGCGGAAGCGGGCTCAGCCCTGCCGGCTGCCGACGGCTTCCTCATATTTCTTGCGCGCGACGTTGACTTCGCGTCGCGCGGAGACTTCCGGCACGGCGACGTCCCACCAGTGGCCGCCGGCCTCGGTCGACACCAGCGGATCGGTGTCGATGACCAGCACGGTGGTCTTGCTGTTGGCCTTGGCCCTGGCGAGCGCCGTCTCCAGCTCGGCGATCGAGGCCACCTTCTCGGCCGTCGCGCCGAGGCTTGCCGCATGGGCGGCGAAGTCGACATCGGGCATCACCTCGTGGCGGGAGTCCTTCAGGAGATTGTTGAAGTTGGCGCCGCCGGTCGCCATCTGCAGCCGGTTGATGCAGCCATAGCCACGGTTGTCGAGCAGCACGATGGTGAGTTTCAGCCCCAGCATCACCGATGTGGCGATCTCGGAATTGAGCATCAGGTAGGAGCCGTCGCCGACCATGACGACGACCTCCTGATCGGGCTTCGCCATCTTGACCCCGAGACCCCCGGCGATCTCGTAACCCATGGTCGAGAAGCCGTATTCGGCATGATAGGAGCCAGGCGCGCCGGCCTGCCAGAGCTTGTGCAATTCGCCGGGCAGACCGCCGGCGGCATGCAGCAAGGTGACGCCCGAGCCCATGGCGCGCTGCACGGCGCCGATCACCTGCGCGTCGGATGGATAGGCGGCATTGGTCGAGGCCGTGACCTTGGCGGCGGCAGCCTGCCACTCCGTCTTGCCCTTTAGCGCATTGTCGGTCCAGGCGGACGGCCCCTTCCAGCCCTTCAAGGCAGCGGACAGTTCCGCCAGCCCTTCGGCCGCGTCGGCGACCAGCGGCAGCGCCCAGTGCTTGCCGGCATCGAAACCTTGGGTGTTCAGCCCGATGATGGTGCGGCCGGCATTCTTGAACAGCGCCCATGAGCCGGTGGTGAAATCCTGCAGCCTGGTGCCGACGGCAAGCACGACATCGGCCTCCTCGGCCAGCCGGTTGGCGGCGGACGTGCCGGTGACGCCGACCGCAGCCATGTTGAGCGGATGGTCATCGGGGAGCGAAGACTTGCCGCCCTGCGTCTCGCAGACGGGAATGCCGGCGCCCTGCACAAGCTTGGCCAGTTCGCCCGAAGCCTGCGAATAGAGGACGCCGCCGCCGGCGATCACTAGCGGCCTTTTGGCGCCCTTCAGCGCCGCGACGGCGGCCGCCAGTTCGTTGCGGTCGGGACGAACCCGGCGCGGCATCCAGAGGCGCTCGGCAAACAGGCTTTCGGGATAATCATAAGCCTCGGCCTGCACGTCCTGGCAGAGCGACAGCGTGACCGGGCCGCATTCTGCCGGATCGGTCAGCACCTGCATGGCGCGGTTGAGCGCCGGGATGACCTGCTCCGGCCGCGTGATGCGGTCGAAATATCGCGACACGGCGCGAAAGCAGTCGTTGACGCTCGCGGTGCCGTCGGAAAAATCCTCGGCCTGCTGCAGCACCGGATCGGGCAAGCGGTTGGCGAACACATCGCCCGGCAAAAACAGGACAGGCAACCGGTTTACGTGTGCCAGGGCTGCCGCCGTCACCATGTTGAGCGCGCCCGGTCCGATCGAGCTGGTCGCCGCCATGAAGCGGCGGCGGAAATTGGCCTTGGCATAGGCAATTGCCGCATGCGCCATCGCCTGCTCATTATGGGCGCGGAAGGTCGGCAATTCGTCGCGCACCTGGTAGAGCGCCTCGCCGATGCCGGCGACATTGCCATGGCCGAAGATCGCCCAGACGCCGCCGAAGATCGGCACTCGTCTGCCGTCGATCTCAGTCATCTGGCGCGACAGGAAGCGGGTCACAGCCTGCGCCATGGTCAGGCGTACGGTCTTCGTCATGTCGTCTCCTCCGGCTTCCGTCTGTTATGCCGCCTTGCGGCCGCGCGCGGCAAGCCATGCCTCGGTCAGTTGCTCGAAGCGCGACGCCATGTCGGCGACCGCCTCTTCATCCGACATCCTGCCGGCCAGCCATTGTTCGGCGGCGTTGATGAAGATGGTGCGACCGACGGCGAAGCCCTTGACGATCGGCGCGTTGCTCGTTGCGGCAAAGGCCGCTTCCAGCTCGTCCTGTGGCGCCTCCAGCCCGAGCAGCACGACGCCGCGGCACCATGGGTCGTTCTTGACGATCACCGCCTCGATCTTGGCCCAGGCGCTGGCCGAGGCCTGCGGCTCGAGCTTCCACCAGTCGGGCTTGATGCCCAGCGCATAGAGTTCCTCCAGCGCGCGCGGGATGGTGGTGTCGTCGAGCTTGCCGTGCTTGCCGGCGATGATCTCGACGAGAAGCTCCCTGCCCACTTTCCGCGCGGCTTCGAACAGGCTGCGCAGCTTCTGCTGCTGCTCCAGCTTCAGCGCCTCGGGGTCGTCCGGATGATAGAAGCACAGGCATTTGATGCAGTGCTCGACCGGCCAGTCGATCAGCTGCGAGCCGATGTCCTGCGAGAATTCGAAGCGCAGCGGCCGCGAGCCCGGCAGTTCGACCGGGCGGCCAAGCCAGGCGAAGGGATGGCGGGCGAATTCGAACATGGCGTCGCGGCCATATTTCTCGTCGAGCAGCATGCCGTAACCGGCGCGGCCGGCGGCGACCCTGGCCGCCGCCTTGACGGTCAGCACCTTGAAATCCTCGATGCGGGCGGCGTCCGCACCGGTCTTGGCGGCGACGTCCTCGAGCTGGACGCGGTGGTCGCAGGCGAGCGCCATCAGCGAGGGGATGTCGCGCCGGCGCGTCGTCGCCCAATGGATGTGGTTGATCGCCTCGTCCTTGCGCAGCGCAAGGTGCTTGCTGCCGTGCTTGAGGAAATACTGCAATTCCTCGAAGGTCGGATATTCCGGCGCGCAGAGCAGGCGCGAGACGGCGAAGGCGCCGCAGGCATTGGCCCAGGTCGCCGCCGTGGCGAAGCTCTCGCCGCCGAGCCAGCCGCGCAGGAAGCCCGACATGAAGGCATCGCCGGCGCCAAGCACATTGTAGACCTCGATCGGAAAGCCCTTGCCGACGACACCGTCCTCGAGGTCGTCGCTGATCGGCCCGTCGTAGACGATGCAGCCCATGGCGCCGCGCTTGAGCACGATGGTGGCGGAGGACAGCGAGCGGATGGTCTTCAGCGCGCTCAGGCAATCATCGGCGCCCGAGGCGATCATGATCTCCTCTTCGGTGCCGACGATGAGGTCGCAATCGGGCAACACCGTCTTCAGCTGCGCCGAGACGCGGTCGGATTTGACATAGCGCTCGAAGCCCTCGGCATGGCCGGCAAGGCCCCAGAGGTTCGGGCGGTAGTCGATGTCGAAGACCACCTTGCCGCCCTTGGCCTTCATGATGCTGATCGCCTTGCGCTGCGCGGCGTCGCTGTTGGGGCGGGAGAAATGCGTGCCGGTGACGACGACCGCGCGGGCCGAGGCAATGAACGCCTCGTCGATGTCCTCCTCGGCCAGCGCCATGTCGGCGCAGTCGGAGCGGTAAAAAATCATCGGCGAGACGCCTTCGTCCTCGACGGAGAGCAGCACCAGCGCGGTCAGCCGCTCCTTGTCGGTCTTCAGGCCATCGACCGAGACGCCCTCGCGCTTCAGCTGCTCGCGGATGAACCGACCCATCTGCTCGTCGCCGACGCGGGTGAGCAGCGCCGAACGCAGGCCAAGCCTTGCCGTGCCGACGGAGATGTTGGCCGGGCAGCCGCCTACCGATTTGGCGAAGGAGGTGATGTCCTCCAGCCGCGAGCCGATCTGCTGGCCATAGAGATCGACCGAAGCGCGGCCGATGGTGATGACGTCGAGCGGTTTCGCTTCCACGGCTTCGCCCATTCGAACCTCCCATCGGCCTTATTGTGTTGAGCAACCCCATTTTGGGGTACACGCGCGAGCGGCGGCGTGATGCCGGGATTATGAAATAATAATTCCAATCTGTAGTCAAGATGGAATGAGCATTCCCTAGCCGAAAAAGACTGCAGGCCGAGCCGTTCAGCCCTTGCGCTTGCGGCCCGTGTCGCGCCGCTTCTCGCCGACTGCGACGGTCAGCGCCATGGCCAGCGCCATCGTCGCCGACAGTGAGCGGAAGCCGGCGAAATCGGCCTCGGCGACCTCGAACCAGACCTTGGCGAACTGGGCGAGCGGCGAGAACGAGGAGTCGGTGATGGCGACGATTGGCACGCCCTGCTCGGAGATGGCGCGCGTTTCCTCGATGGTCGCCGGCGCATAGGGCGAAAACGAGATGGCGATGACGGCATCCCTCGGCGTGGCAAAGCCGACCATCTCGGCATTGAGGCCGGCGGCCGACTCTATCAGCTGGTTACGGATCTTGAGCTTGCCCAGCGCGTAGGCGATGTAGGAGGCGACCGGATAGGAGCGGCGCTTGGCCAGCACATAGATGGTCTCGGCCTTGGCCAGCAGAGCGATCGCCTCCTCGAAATGCGGCTCGTTCAGCGTGCGCGAAATGTCGCTCAGCGAGGTGCTGGCGGCGGCGACGAAACCGTCGAAGATCGCCCGGTGGCCGGCGCCTTCCTCGGCCTTGGCACGGAGCGCGGCCAGACGCTCGTCATACGAGGAATTGCGCTCGCGCAGTCGCTCGCGGAACACAAGCTGCAGGCTGGTGAAGCCGTCGAAGCCGAGCTGCTGGGCAAAGCGGATCAGGGTCGAGGGCTGGACGCCGGCCGAGGCGGCGATGCTGGCGGCGGTGCCGAAAGCGATGTCGTCGGGATTGTCCAGCGCATAGGCGGCGATCTGCGCGATGCGCTTGGGCAGGCTGTGGCGCCGCTCCAGGATCGTCGCGCGCAGCGTCTCGAAATCGCGGGGAACCCGTTCGTCCATCGTCGCTCCGCCCACGGCCATAATGGTAGTCCCCCTCTCCTGCCTCATCATAGCGGCTTCGCGCAAGAACACCATAAAAAATGATTTGGACGTTCCATTCCGAGCGGAAATGGATTAATTCATCCACACGCTACAGTTCCCCTTCAATGGAGACATCCAAATGGTCGGAGTGGGCCTCATCGGCACGGGTTTCATGGGCAAGTGCCACGCCATTGCCTGGAGCGCGGTCGGCACCGTCTTCCCCGATGTAGCCAAGCCCAGGCTGGTGCATCTCGGCGAGGTCAATGACGAGCTTGCCAGGCGCAAGGCGGGTGAGTTCGGCTTCGCCAGGGGTTCCGGCGACTGGCGCGCCGTGGTCAACGATCCGGAGGTCGAGATCGTCTCGCTGACCACGCCCAACCAGTTCCATCCGGAAATGGCCATCGCCATCCTCGATGCCGGCAAGCATCTCTGGTGCGAGAAGCCGATGGCGCCGGGCTTCGCGGAAGCCGAGGCGATGGCGAAGGCGGCGAAGAAATCCGGCAAGGTGGCGGCGCTCGGCTACAATTACATCCAGAACCCGGCCATCCGCCATATCGGCGCGCTGCTCGAGGAGAAGATCATCGGCGAGGTCAACCATCTGCGCATCGAGATGGACGAGGACTTCATGGCCGACCCGGAGGCGGCGTTCTTCTGGAAGCACGAGGCGGCGTCGGGCTATGGCGCGCTCGACGATTTCGCCGTGCATCCGCTGTCGCTTATCAAGGTGCTGTTCGGCCGCGTCGGCCGCGTCATGTGCGACATGGCCAAGCCCTATGCCGACCGCAAGGTTGCATCCGGGGGACGCCGCGCGGTCGAGACCTACGACATCGCCAGCGTGCTGATGCATCTGGAGAACGGCATTGCCGGCACGCTGCTGGTCAATCGCTCGGCCTGGGGCCGCAAGGGCCGCATCGCCATCCAGATCTTCGGTTCGAAAGGCTCGATCCTCTACGACCAGGAACGGTTCAACGAGTTCCAGCTCTACCTCACGGCCGATCGACCGACCGAGCAGGGCTACCGCACCATCCTGGTGGCGCCGCATCACAAGCCTTACGACGCCTTCGTGCCGGCGCCCGGCCACGGCCTCGGCTTCAACGACCTCAAGATCATCGAATGCCACGAGCTCATGCTGCGGCTTGCCGGCAAGCCGGCAAGGATCATCGATTTCGACGAGGGGCTGGAGATCGAGCGCACCGTGCATGCGATGGCGCGCTCGTTCCAGGAACAGCGCTGGGTGGACGTAAGGTAACAGCCGCTTCCAACGCAAGGCCGGCAAAGCGTCAGGTGGCGGCAGCCGATGCGTTGATCTCCCAGCCGTCCACCCAGACCTGCCGCAGCCGGTCGCCTTCGCCCTTGAACCATAGGCCCGCCAGCCGGCAGTCCTCGATGCGGTCGCTGCGGAAATTGCGGATAGCCTGGCGAAGCTCGCACCAGGCGACGATGTTGGCGGTTTCGGCGTAGTAGATGAGCGCGACCGGGCGGATGAGGCGCTTTGTGTCGCGGCCCGCCTCGTCGCGATAGGAAAGGTCGAGCTTCTCCTCGTCGCGGATGGCGCGGCGCACCAAGGCGAGATCGACCGCCGAGGCCGAGGGTGCGGCAAAACCCCAGGCATGCAGGGCATTGGCGTCGAGCGCCTGGCGCAAGGGCGGCGGCACCGCACCGGCGATCTTGGCGCCGACGCGTTTTGCGGCCTGCTTGAGCTCGTCGTCGCCGGTGCGCTCGAGCAGCGCCAACGACAGCACGATCGCCTCCATCTCCTCGATCGAGAACATCAGCGGCGGCAGGTCGAAGCCCGGACGCAGGACGTAGCCGATGCCGCGCCCGCCCTCGATCGGCACGCGCATCGCCTGCAGTGCCGCGATGTCGCGATAGATCGAGCGCACCGTCACTTCCAGCTGTTCGGCAATCATGGCCGCCGTCACCGGCTGCCTGGCCAGCCGCAGGATCTGGATGATCTCGAACAGGCGCGACGCCTTGCGCATTTCCTCAACGGCTCCGAACGCAACTGACACATCCCCGTCAGTTGGGATGATCTATAGGACGGCCTATCCGCTTGAAAATCAACACATTGCTCTGCGGCGTTTCGGGTGAGGCAACAGACTACTGACATGGACTACGCGCAAAATCTCTGGCTCTTCTTCATCCTGCTGTTCGGCATCATCGTCGTGCCCGGCATGGACATGCTGTTCGTGCTGGCCAATGCGCTGACGGGCGGCAGCAACAGAGGTCTCGCCGCGACTGGGGGCATCATGCTGGGCGGCATAGTGCACACGCTGAACGGCGCGATCGGCGTCGGCCTGCTCATGCATTTCGTACCGATCCTGTTCACGCCGCTGCTGATCGCCGGCGCCGCCTACATGGCCTATATCGGCATCACGCTGATGCGCAGCTCCATCACCATCGGCCAGGACGGGCCTTCCAGCAGCCGTTCCGCCTGGAAGGCGTTTCGCCAGGGGCTGATGACCTGCCTGATCAACCCGAAGGCCTACCTCTTCATCCTCGCCGTCTATCCGCAGTTCCTGAAGCCGGATTACGGCCCGATCTGGATGCAGGCGACCGTCATGGGGCTGATGACGATCGCCACGCAGGCCGCCATCTATGGCGGGCTCGCGGTTACCGCCGGCAGCAGCCGCGAGCTGCTGGTCGCCAATCCGCGGGCGACCGTCCTTGCCGGTCGGGCGGCGGGGCTGCTGCTGTTCGCGGTCTCGGTGTTCACCGCCTGGGAAGGTCTGGGGGCGGCGTGAGCCTCAAGGGCCCGCGCCGAGTTCCTTCCAGCACCCGTCTCGGCGCTGCGCGCCGATCCACCTTCTTCCACCGGGGGAGAAGGAAGTCAGGCCGCGCCCTGCCGGGTCGCCAGCATTTCGCGGCGTGCCGACCGCCGCCATTCGACCGCGCCGGCAAGGCCGTGCAGCACCGTCTCGGTGGTCGCCCAGTCGATGCAGCCATCGGTGATGCTCTGGCCGTAGGTGAGCGGCTTGCCGGCCACCACGTCCTGCCGGCCGGCGACGAGATTGCTCTCGATCATGACGCCGATGATGCGCTCGTCGCCCGCTGCCACCTGGCCCGCCACGTCGGCCGCCACCTTCGGCTGGTTCTCCGGCTTCTTGCTCGAGTTGGCGTGGCTGACGTCGATCATCAGCCGCGGCGCGACCCCGATGCGGCCGAGCTCCGCAGCGGAGGCGGCGACGCAAGCCGCGTCGTAGTTTGGCTGGATGCCGCCGCGCAGGATGACGTGGCAGTCCTCATTGCCGGTGGTCGCCGCGATCGCGCTGCGGCCGCCCTTGGTCACCGCCATGAAGTGATGCGGCTGGGCGGCCGACTTCACCGCCTCGGCGGCGATGCGGAGATTGCCGTCGGTGCCGTTCTTGAAGCCGACCGGGCAGGACAGGCCCGAGGCCAGCTCGCGATGGATCTGGCTCTCGGTGGTACGCGCGCCGATGGCGCCCCAGGCGACGAGGTCGGCGATGTATTGCGGCGTCGTCATGTCGAGGAACTCGGTCGCCGCCGGCAGGCCGAGATTGTTGACGGCCGACAGCACGTTGCGCGCCATGCGCAGCCCCTTGTCGATGTTGAAGCTGCCGTCGAGGTCGGGATCGTTGATCAGCCCCTTCCAGCCGACCGTGGTGCGCGGCTTCTCGAAATAGACGCGCATGACGATCTCGAGCCGGTCTGCAAGGGCCTCGCGCAGCGCCGCCAGACGGCTGGCGTAGTCCATTGCGGCGACCGGATCGTGGATCGAACAGGGGCCGACGATGACCAAAAGCCGGTCGTCGGCGCCCGTCAGGATCGAATGGATGGCATTGCGTGACGCGGCAACAGTGCGCGTCGCCGTCAGCGTGCGCGGTATCTCGCGCATCACCTCTTCCGGCGTGCTCAGTTCCTTGAGTTCGGTGACCCGAAGGTCGTCTGTGGTGGTCAACACGGCTTTCTGCTCCTGGTTAGGAGACCTGCCGGCTGAAACAAAAAAGCCGCCAGGTCTGGCGGCTTGTCGGATTTTGATGCTGCAATCTTCAGATCGAGCGCAATCCTCCCGCCGCCAGCGAGCTACCGTAGCTAAAGTACCAAAACGAGGCGGTCAGGTGGATCATGCGGCTCATATAGTCGATGCGAAGGCGCTTGTCACGTGTCGGTAGGGGCTCGGCTTGATATTTGTCTCGCCTGAACGTGGTTCAACAGTGAGACGACATACCGTTCCATCTCAAGCCTGCGAGCGGTATTGAGAACGCTTGTCCATGTATCCTGCGGATCAGCACCGCGGGCGATCATGGCCGGCGCGTTGTGAAATGAGTCTGCAAGCATGCGTGCTGTAGGTAGGTCATCGGCCGCGCGAATTTCGATGAGGACGGTGCCGAGAATCTTCAGGATATTTTCGTTCGTGATGGGTTGAGGATCACTCAATTGAGACGCCTTTCTTTCGGTACGGGCCTCGTCTCAGCTTGAAATTTGCTCGTGGCCTCGGGGAAACCAGATACGACGACGAAACCAGTTGCCCATGATTTTGATCGAAATCATCCATGTCCTGACCATCTCGATGCTGACGACCTTTTGCACGGATCCGAAGGTTAGCGAGAACAGTTGTAGAGCGTTGGCTTCTGACCGCGCGGTGACGCCAACCCCAAGATGGCCGCTTGCCGTGATCTAATATGGAATGCATCGAGACATTCTCTTGTGGCGAGGGCATAGGCTCTCGAACCCGACATGCCCTGTTTATGCAGTCCAGGGATCGAAGAGTTCGATTCCAAAGCCTTCGAAATCCTTCGTGTTGCGCGTTGCCAAAGTGAGCTGCTGCGCAATCGATGTGGCAGCGATCAGTCCATCCATTGAGGACAGACCGCGGCCGCGGCGCTTGGCAAGGCCCATCAGGTCGCCCCAGGCCAAGGCAACGGCTTCGTCCACCGGCAAAACCCTCTGCTCAAAGCGCTGGGGCAAATCCCGAGCGAGCCATTCTGCAAGCGCTTCGCGTTTGCGTCCCTCATCCATGAGGGCAACGCCGCGGCGGATTTCGGCGATCGACACGACGCTGATGAATGAGCGGTCCTCGTCAAGCTCGTCCAACCAGCCCAACACGCGTGCGTCTGGCGCCGGCCTTGTCACTTCGGACAGGACATTCGTATCAAGCAGTATCTTCACAGCGGCAGATCACGCGGCTCGTCGCGTTGACGCTCAAGGTTCAAATCGGAGCCGCGCAACGGCGACTCCAGCAGGAACTCCGCCAGCGTGCCTTTCCGTGCGGTCTTGCGCCGCCATTCCTCTGCGGACACGACGACCACGCTTGGTTTGCCGTTTCGGGTGATCGTCTGCGGCGACGATTGTGCCCGATCTATAACCTCCGAGAGCCGGGCTTTTGCCCCAGCGACCGTCCAGCTCATATCTTCTTTGGGTCCAGGCAGCATTTCAATCTCATGACTATTCTGACCATCTTGACTATATGGGAATAGCGATGCTGCGGCAACAGGGACTTTCAGAGCCCGGGACGCCCTGATAGGCGCTCGAGCCCAATCACTCGTGAACGCGCGGCCGATCTGCTTCTGGATGCGAGGCTGCTCGCCTGCCCTACTCGCCGACCACGCCAGCAATGTTCTGGTCGTAGTCGACCAGCGAGCCGGTCATCACGCCGGCCTGCGGGCTGAGCATATAGGTGATCAGCCGCGCAAGCTGGGCCGGCTTGACCAGCTGGCCCATCGGCTGCGAGGCCTCGGCCTTTTGCAGCCAGTCGTCCGGGGCGTCGTGCCACTTCTTCTGCACGATCGCCTCGCCCTCGGTGTCCATCCAGCCCGGCAGCACCGCGTTGCAGCGGATGCGGTTCCTCCGATAGGAGCTGGCGACATTCTTGGTCAGCGTCATCAGCGCGCCCTTGCTGGTCGAATAGGGCGTCAGGAAGGACTGGCCGGCATGCGCCGACATCGACAGCACGTTGACGATCGAGCCCGGCGCCTTGCGGGCCAGAAGATGCGCGACCAGGCCCTGCATCAGGAAGAAGGGGCCGCGCACATTGGTGTCGAAGATCTGGTCGAAGACGTCCTCTGTCGTTTCGATCAGCGAGCCGCGGGCCGAGGTGGCGGCGGCGTTGACCAGCGCGTTCAGCGTGCCGAAATGCGCGATCGCCGTGTCCACGGCGCGCTTGCAGTCGGCGACCTTGGCGACGTCGGCGCTGATGAAGATGGCGTCGACGCCGCCCTTCTTCAGCGCCGCGACCGCCTTGTCGCCCTTCTCCTGCGAGCGGCCGACCAGCGCCAGCGCGCGGCAGCCCTCGTCGGCCAGCGCCTCGGCGACGGCGAAGCCGATGCCTTGCGCGCCGCCGGTGACGAGGGCGCGCGTTTCCGAATTGCGACCGGCCAAACCGCTCATCGCTGTTCTCCTGTGTTCGAATTCAAAAAGCTCAGTCGACGCGAACAGTCTTGCCGGTCTTCGCCGACTTGAGCGCGGCGTCCGCAAGCTTCAGCGCCACAAGGCCGTCCGTTCCGCTTGGCGCCGCCTTCTTGCCCTTGGTTGCCGCGCCGATGAAGGCGGCGATCTCGTTGGCGTAGGCGTCGAGGTAGCGGGTCATGAAGAAGTCGTGCAGCGGCGGGCGCGTGTAGCCCTTGTCGTTGGCGAGCTCGATCGACACCGGCCGCTGGTTCTCGGCGGCGACCATGCCCTTCGAGCCGTGCACCTCGATGCGCTGGTCATAGCCATAGGTGGCGCGGCGCGAGTTGGAGATGACAGCCTGCTTGCCGGACGCGGTCTCGAGGATGACGCTGACCGAGTCGAAATCGCCGGCCTCGCCGATTTTCTCGTCCACAAGCACCGAAGCGTGTGCGCTCACCGCCACCGGCTCCTCGCCGAGCAGGAAGCGCGCCATGTCGAAATCGTGGATGGTCATGTCGCGGAAGATGCCGCCGGAGCGGGCGATGTAGTCGAGCGGCGGCGCGCCCGGATCGCGCGAGGTGATGGTGACCATCTCCACCGTGCCGATGGCGCCGTCGTCGATGGCCTTGCGCACGGCGGCGAAATGCGGGTCGAAGCGGCGGTTGAAGCCGACCATCAGCGTGGCGCCGGCCTTCTCGACCACGGCCAGGCACTTCTCGACGCGCTTGACGTCGAGATCGATCGGCTTCTCGCAGAAGATCGCCTTGCCGGCCTTGGCGAAGCGCTCGATGAGGTCGGCATGGGTGTCGGTCGGCGTGCAGATGATGACGGCGTCGATGTCCTTGGCCTTCTCAATGGCCTCGATGCTGCGCACTTCGGCACCATAGGCCGAGGCCAGGTCGCTCGCCGCCTTCTCGAAGGCGTCCGCCACGGCAACAAGTTTTGCATCGGGATTGGAGCCGACGGCGCGGGCGTGGACCTTGCCGATGCGGCCGGCGCCGAGAAGTGCGAAGCGGATAGTCATGAATTGTCCTTTGAGGGTGGTTCTAAAACATGTCCGCGCCTTGTCTGGCGCGGACGATCTGGTTGATCCCGCCGTGACGGCCGTCAGGCGGCCTGGAGCTCCGCCTGTCCGGTCTTGGCGCCGGTGATATAGGCGACAATGTCGTTGCCGTCAGTGTCCTGCTTGCGCAAATTGGCGACGATCTTGCCGCGCCGGAAGACGACGATACGGTCGACCAGGTCGAACACCTGGCGCATGTTGTGGCTGATCAGGATCAGCGGCTCGCCATTTTCCTTCAGCGTGCGGATGATGTTTTCGACCTGTGCCGTCTCCTGCACGCCGAGCGCCGCCGTCGGCTCGTCCATGATGATCAGCTTGGAGGCGAAGGTCGCCGTGCGGGCGATTGCCACGCACTGCCGCTGGCCGCCCGACATGTGGCGAATGGTGCTGGAGAGGTTCGGGATCTTCACCGCGGTGCGGACCAGTGCGGCCTCTGTCGCCTTGCGCATGTACTTGCGATCCAGAATCGAGAACGGGCCGAGATTGAACAGCACCTTCTCGCGGCCGAGGAACAGGTTGGACGGCACGTCGAGATCGTCGGCAAGCGCGAGGTTCTGAAACACGGTTTCGATGCCCGCCTCGCGCGCCTCGATCGGCCCGGCGAAGCTCACCTCCTTGCCGTCGAACCAGACCTTGCCGTCGGTCCGCTGCTCGACGCCGGTGATCTGGCGCACGAAAGTCGACTTGCCGGCGCCGTTGTCGCCCATGATCGCGACATGCTCGCCCTTGCGCAGTTCGAAGTTGGCGCCTTCGAGAGCATGCACGCCGCCATAGCGCTTGGTCAGGTTTTCGGTCTTGAGAACGATGTCCGACATGGTCAAGCTCCTATCGCGCGGCGACGCTGGCGCCATTGATCGAGAACCACCGCGCCGACGATGATCACGCCCTTGACCATCTCCTGATAGTAGGCGTCGAGGCGCAGGAAGGTGAAGCCGGAGATGATGACGCCGAAGATCAGCGAGCCGATGACGGTGCCGATGATCGAGCCGCGGCCGCCCGACAGCGAGACGCCGCCGATGACCGCCATGGCGATGGCGTCGAGCTCGTACATGACGCCCATGCCGGCCTGGGCGGTCAGGTTCTTGGAGCAGAGCACAACGGCGGCGAGCGAGGCGAGGATGCTGGCGATGACATAGACCAGCACCTTGTGGTTGGCGATCTTGATGCCCGACATGCGCGCAGCATCCTCGTTGGAGCCGATGGCATAGCAGTGCTTGCCGTACTTGGTGTAGGTCAGGATCAGCTGGAACAGGATCGCCAGCGAGATGAAGATGATGACCGGCATCAGGCCCTTGCCTATCGCCGCGAAGCTGTCGGTCGGAAACGAGATCGGCTGGCCCTTGGACCACCATTTGGCGATGCCGCGCGCGGTCACCATCATGCCGAGCGTGGCGATGAAGGGCGGGATGCGCGTGTAGGCGATCAGAAGGCCGTTGACCAGGCCGGCGATCAAGCCGCAGCCGATGGCGACCAGCACCGGCACGATCACCGGCAGGTCGGTCAAGCCATAGTCGATGAACATCGCCTTGGGGTTGGGATTGCCGTTGACGGTCGCCACCTGGGCGAAGCTCATGGCGATCATCGCGGTGGCGCCGACGACCGAACCGGACGACAGGTCGATGCCGCCGCAAATGATCACCTGGGTCACGCCGATGGCGATGATGCCGACGATCGACACCTGCAGGATGATGATCTGCAGGCGCTGCTCGTTGAAGATGGCGTCGACATTGTCGCGGGTGTTGAACAGGAAGCTGTCACCGAGAAAGACCCGGCCGATCAGCTCGAAAGCGCCGACGAGGATGACGAGCGCCAGGAAAACGTTGAACTCGGCAGGCCATGCACGCTTCTTCGCATCGTAGGTCAGCCCGCCGACGCCATGGGATGTCTGTGCCACGTCTCTTTCCTCCGTCGGCCGCGTTCGCCCTCCCGCCCGCACGGGCGGGAGGAAACGAGGAGCGGCGCCGTTGTTCTGATCTGATGCGCCGCCCTATTTCTCTGTCGCAATTCCGCGCGGAAAACCGTTTCACGCTTTTCCTGGAACTGCGCTAGTGAACGGCCAGCCTCAGTTCTTCTTCAGGAACTTGTCGATGTTGGCCGGCGTGACGAGCTGGAACGGCACATAGACCTTGTGCTCGACCTTCTCGCCCTTGGACAGCTTGAGCGCGGCATCGAGCGCGCCGGCGCCCTGGCCAGCGGCGTCCTGGAACACCGTCACGTCGAGATCGCCGGCCTGCATCGCGGCGAGCGCGTCCTGGGTGGCATCGACGCCGCCGACGACGACCGTCTTCATGTCGATGTTGGCGGCCTTCATTGCCTGGATGGCGCCGATGGCGCTTTCGTCGTTGTTGGCGATGACGCCGTCGAACGGCTTGCCGGTCGACAGCCAGTTGGTCATCAGGTTCTGCGCCTGGTCACGGTCCCAGTTCGAGGTCTGCTTGTCGATGATCTTGATGAAGCTGCACTCCGGCGTGGCGATCACTTCCTCGATGTCCTTGGTGCGCTGCACCGCGGCCTGGTTGGAAAGCTCGCCCATGATCACATAGACGTTGGCCTCCTTCTTGCCGGCTTCGGTGAACAGGCGGCAGGCTTCCTTGGTTTCGAGCGTCCCGGAATCGGCTTCGTTCGAGGCGACGAAGGCCTGGTTTTCGGGCAGCGAGTCGACGTTGACCGGTTCGCGGTTGACGTAGACGAGCGGGATCTTGGCGGCGGCCGCCGCGTCGGACATCGCCTGCGTGGCCGAGGTGTCGACCGGGTTGACGATGATGGCGTCGACGCCCGAGGCGGCGAAGTTCTTGATCTGGTCGAGCTGCTTGGCGACGTCATTCTGCGCGTCTTCGACCTGCAGCTCGACACCGTCCATGCCCTTGGCCTGCTCGATCATGCCGTTGCGCAGCACGGTGAGGAAGTTGTCGTCGAACTTGGCCATCGACACGCCAACCTTGGCGGCAAAGGCGGACGAACTCATCAGCGCCGCGAAAGCGACGCCCAAAAGCAGTTTCTTCATTGTATTTCTCCTCCACATGGTGTCCGGCTGCACCGATTTTTGCCCGGAATCCCCGATCTCCCGAGGAATCTCTCCCGCTTGCCATCTCGATTCCGGAGGGCGCCTCCCGCGTGATGGAACGCCAAGTCCTGTGTTTGAAACAGATGTTCCGGAACGAAAGAACCAAAATGCCTAGTTCATGAAATATTTATTCCATTTCAGGCGAAGGCGTCAAGGGCGAATCGAAAGCCGAGCGCCGGATTTTCGGTCCTGGCTGATAGATTCTATCATTTGCTGCGGTTGCCGCGCCGGCGGGCGGATAGCCGGCCCCGCTAGATGTTTTCTGGCAAATAGATGTCGAAGGGCAGGAAGGTCTGGCCCGGCGCGTTGGCGGCGCCGGCCTCGATAGCATGCGCCATCAGGTCGACAAGCTCGCGGCAGAGCGCGGCGAGCGGAGTGGAGATCACCATGGTCAATATGTTGTCGGCAAGGGCGGCGCGCGACACGGGCGTGATCTCGTTGCAGACGACCGCCGGCATCTGCTTCGGCCGCGCTTCCCGCAGGCCCGAGACCGCGCCTTCCATGCCGCCGCCGGCGACATAGCAGCCGGCGAGATCGGGATGCCGCGCCAGGAGGTCGATCATCGCGTCGTGAGTGACCTGGTTTGCCTCGAGATTGACCAGCGTCTCCAGCACGGTGAACTCCGGCGCATGCTCGCGGAAGAAGGAGCGGAAGCCGATCTCGCGCAGTTCATGACCGTGGAAGCGGTGGCTGCCGACGAAAAGGGCGACCTTGCCGGGCTTCCTCGCCGCCTTGGCGATCATCCAGGCGGCGGTGCGGCCGACCTTGCGGTTGTCGAGCCCGACATAGCCCTCGCGGATGCCGGAGGCAAAATCGGAGAGCAGCGAAAAGACCGGCAGGCCCCTCGCCTTCAGCGCCTCGACGGCGGCGGTCAATGTCGGGTGATCGGGCCCGACCAGGGCGACGGCCCGCGATCTGGTCGCCAGCCTGCGCATCTCCGCGGCGATCTCGTCCGGCACCAGCGAACTGGTGAAGTCTACCGCCGCGGTGCCGCGAAAACGCTGCGACTGCGCGACCGCCAGTTCGAGCTCGCGGGCGAACTCGCCGTAGAAAAAGTCCTCGCGCCTGAGCAACAGGAAGCCAAGGCGATATTCCGGCAATTCCTGGCGCATGCGCTGCCGGATCAGCCCTGCCGCGTGGTAGCCAATATCGGTCGCCGCCTCGTAGACGCGGCGCGCGGTCTCCTCGCGAACCGGCAAGCGGTTGTTGAGCACGCGGTCGACGGTGGCGACGCTGACCCCGGAAATGCGCGCCAGATCGGTGATGGTCGGCCGTTTCGCCATGATGGTCCTCCGCTAGCCTCCCTTCCTACACCAGCCTGATGGAAAATGATAGAAACTATCTTCATGATGTTGATCCTATCATTTGTTGCCGCTATTTTGAATTTCGACGCCTGCGATCCCAGGCCCGGGATTGGCCGGCCAGAGATCGACGAGGCGTGGTGGAGGACCCCGGAATGGCGGGAGCATTGTCCGCGACGCCGTCGCGACGCGATTACAGCCTGGTCGGCCGCGACACGCAGCTGGCCGTCGACAACGGGCTGGCGGCGGCCGAGTGGTACCACACCGAGGTTCCCCGCAAGCAGATGAAGGAGCTGATGCAGCGTTCCGACGGACCGGCGCTGCGCGATACCATCATCTGGCTCGGCGCCCTGGTCCTCAGCGGCGCCGGCGGCGCCTGGTTCTGGGGCACGTGGTGGTGCGTGCCGTTCTTCTTCGTCTACGGCACGCTTTACGGCTCCTCGACCGACTCGCGCTGGCACGAATGCGGCCATGGCACCGCTTTCCGCACGCAGTGGATGAACGACGCGGTCTATCAGCTCGCCTGCTTCATGATTATGCGCAATCCGGTGACCTGGCGCTGGAGCCATACGCGCCACCATACCGACACCATCATCGTCGGCCGCGACCCGGAAATCGCCATCATGCGGCCGCCGGACCTCATCCGCGTCGTCCTCGCCTTCGTCGGCGTCCTCGACGGCTGGCATGCGATGAAGGACACGGTCCGTCATTCAGCCGGCATCATCAATGCCGAGGAAAAGACCTATGTTCCCGAGCAGGAGGTGCCAAGGGCGATCCTGATCGCGCGCACCTGGCTGGCGATCTATGCGGCGACGATCGCGCTGGCGCTCTACACGGGCTCGTTCCTGCCGCTGATGCTGGTCGGCCTGCCCCGGCTCTATGGCGCCTGGCACCATGTGCTGACCGGCATCCTGCAGCATGGCGGGCTGGCCGACAACGTCATCGACTACCGGCTGAACAGCCGCACCGTCTACATGAACCCGATCAGCCGGTTCATCTACTGGAACATGAACTACCATGTGGAGCACCACATGTTCCCGATGGTGCCCTATCACGCGCTGCCCAGGCTGCACGAGCTGATCAAGCACGACCTGCCGGCGCCGACGCCGTCGATCCTGGCCGGCTACCGCGAAGTGATCCCGGCCTTCCTGCGCCAGCTGCGCAACGAGGACTATTTCCTCAAGCGCGAGCTGCCGCCGACCGCCCGGCCCTATCGCGAGGAATTGCACAACGACAAGGCCGCCGCCGCGGCCGAGTGAGATCGCCCTAAAGCGCCAAGCCGCAGACAAGTGGGCGCCATGCAATGGCGGGCGCCAGGCAGAGTATCGGAGAGATCGATGAGCGACTGGATCGAGGCCTGCAAGGCCGATGACATCGACGAGGAAGACGTGAAGCGGTTCGACCATGGCGGCCGCACCTTCGCCATCTACCGCAGCCCCGACGACGAGTATTTCGCCACCGATGGGCTCTGCTCGCATGAGAAGGTGCACCTGGCCGACGGCCTGGTCATGGACGACATCATCGAATGCCCGAAGCACAATGGCCGCTTCAACTACAAGACCGGGGCGGCCAAGGGCGCGCCGGTCTGCGTCAACCTCAGGACCTATCCGGTCAAGGTCGACGCCGGCAAAGTCCTCATTCAGATCGGGTGAGGGAAATGCACGCGGGAATGGTGATCATCGGCGCCGGCGAATGCGGCGGACGGGCGGCGCTGACGCTGCGCGACCTGGGTTACGAGGGCCCGGTGACGCTGGTTGGCGACGAACCGCATCTGCCCTATGAGCGGCCGCCGCTGTCGAAAGAGGCGATGACCGGCCCGGCGCCGGCGATCAAATCGATCACCAGCGACGCGGTGCTGGCCGAACGCTCGATCCGGCATATCCATTCGGTCCGCGCCGTGGCGATCGACCGCGCAGAGCGTCTCGTGCGCCTGTCGGACGGTTCCTCGCTGCGCTACGACAAGCTTTTGCTGGCGACCGGCTCGCTGCCGCGCAAGCTGCCGATGCCGGGGCTGGGCGAACGCTGCGTCTATTTGAGGACCTTCAACGATGCGCTCGCCATTCGCGCGCATCTCAATCCGAAGAACCGCGTAGCCATCATCGGCGGCGGTTTCATCGGCCTCGAACTCGCCGCTTCGTCGCGCAAGCTCGGCGCCACCGTCACCGTCATCGAGGCGCAGCCGCGCATCCTGATGCGCGGCGTGCCGGCCGAGATCGCAGCGGTGATCCACAAGGCGCATGAGGCCGAAAGCGTGACCATCCTCGCCGGCCAGGGCATCGAAGCGATCGCCGATGACGGCAAAGAGGTGCGCATCAGCCTTACCGGCGGACAGCAAATCGTCGCCGACCTGGCGGTGATCGGCATCGGCGCCGTGCCGGTGACCGGGCTTGCCGCGGAAGCCGGGCTGGCGGTCGACAATGGCATCGCTGTCGACGCCGAGCTGCGGACCGCCGACCCCGACATCTTCGCCGCCGGCGACTGCTGCTCGTTCCCGCTTGCCGCCTATGGCGGCCGCCGCGTGCGGCTGGAAGCCTGGCGCAACGCGCAGGAGCAGGGCGCGCTGGCGGCGAAAAACATGCTCGGCGCCGGCGAGGCGCATGCGGCGGTGCCGTGGTTCTGGTCGGATCAGTATGGACTGACCCTGCAGATCGCCGGGCTTTCCGACGAGGGCAGGAGCATGGTGCGGCGCGATCTCGACGACGGCGCGTTCATCCTGTTCCACCTGGCCGAGGACGGACGGCTGGTCGCCGCCAGCGGCATCGGTCCGGGCAATGCGGTGGCGCGCGACATCCGCCTGGCGGAGATGCTGATCGCCAAGCGCGCGGCGCCGGCATCCGAGGCGCTCGGCTCGCAAACGGTCAAGCTGAAATCGCTGCTGGCGGCGTGAGACTTAGGGAAGCTTGCAAGCATCTCGCCGGCATGAGGGAGACCTAAAAGATGGCACGCAGCAGACCGACGGTCGCCGACCTGCAAGCGCTGAAGGGCAAGCGGCAGCTCTCCAAGCTGCGCGTCTTCTCGCTGGACGAGGCGGAAGCCGCCGAACGCGCGGGCATCGACATGATCTCGGTCACCTATGAGCTGATCTTCGATCCGCGCTTTCGCGACGCCGCGCCGACCTGCTTTGCCATTCCTGGCGACGAGCAGGCGAAGATGGGCGCCACCACCGACGAGATCCTGCGCATGGCGGTGAAGCTGCGCGCCGCAAGCGCCGACGCCATGTACTGCTCGGCCAGCCTGCAGACGATCCGCCGCCTGCGCGACGAGCACATCCCGGTCTGCGGCCATGTCGGCCTGATCCCGGCGCATGCGACCTGGACCGGCGGCTTCAAGGCGGTCGGCAAGACCGCCGAAAGCGCCGCCTTCGTCTGGAAACAGGTCAAGGACCTCGAGGCGGCCGGCGCCTTCGCCGCCGAAATCGAGGTGGTGCCGGCCGAGGTCGCCAGCGCGATCTCGCGGCGCACGCCGCTGATCATGATCTCGATGGGCGCCGGCGCCGGCTGCGATGCGCAATACCTGTTCTCGGAAGACGTGCTCGGCACCAATCGCGGCCGCTATCCGCGCCACGCCAAGCGTTACCGCGACCTCGCGGCGGAGTTCGACCGCATCCAGAACGAGCGCATCGCCGCGTTTAGCGAATATGCCGACGACATCCGGTCGGGCGCCTATCCGGAACCGCGCCACATGGTCGAGGCGGACGCCGGGGAATTGCGCAAATTCGAGGCGTTTCTCGACGCGGAAGGCTAAAGGGCGCTAGAACAGCGCCTTCAGCTCGTCCAGCTTGTCGTTGACCAGCCAGCCGTAATAGTTTTCTTCGGGCAGCTTTTCCGGCTCGCCCGCAGCGCGGCGCTTGTCGTTCTCGGCCTTCAAGGCAGAGGCGCGCTGCTCGGGATTGCCGACATTGTAGAGCGTTGCGGTGAGCCCGGGATTGTCGGAGATGTCGAAGCCGGCAATGTTCTTATAAGCATCGATCGACGTCCTGATCGTCGCCGCGACATAGGCCAGCGTCAGGTCCGGATCCATGATGGTCTTGTAGACCGTGTTCGGATCGCCGACGTCGAGCTTCGGCAGTCCGGAAACCTTGTGCACGAGATCGCTCATCTGCAGCGCGGTCAGCGGATTGAGCTGGCCGAGGCCGAAGGTCTGGCCGGCATAGTAGGGCTGGAAGAAGGTGGCGCCGAACCGGTCGTTGGGGAAGCTTGTGCCGCCAACGCTTTTGCCGCGGAAAGAATGGTTCCAGACCTGCTCGCGGCACTCCCACAGATCGTAGCTGTCGGTCATGCCGGCGCATTTCTTGAATTCGGGGCGCTGGACGAAATCGCTGATGTCCTCGCCGTCATAGGCGAAGGAGAGCTTGCTCGACAGGTAGGAGATCGCCTTGACGTAATAGGTCTGCAGCCGGTCGTAGGCGTCGACATTGTAGGTATGCTCGCCGACGATGGCGCCGACGATGTGCATCGGGTCGATGCCGTAGGCGGCGGCCTCCTTGCTGATCTTGGCGCGCAGATCGGCGTCGCTCTTCAGCAGCGCGTAGACCTTGCGGTACTTGGCCTGGAAGGTGGTGTTGGTGGCTTGTGTGCGCCGGCTGGAGGCGCCCGGTATGTCGGGCTGGACCGCGTTGCGGTTTCCCGGCGGCACCAGGGTCTGCGCGTCGGCAATAGAAACAGCCGCCGCCATAGCCAGGCCGAGAAGGAGAAGAAGCCGTTTTTTCATACGCCGCCGCCCGTCAAGGCGCACGGCCGGAGCGATCCGGCAACGCGCCTTAAGTGTTGTCTTCCATGCGCCTCCCAAACCGCTCGCCAGTCTGGGGCACGCCCGAGTCGCCGGGCAAACTAGGTAAAGCAGGAGGGAGAGTCGAGAGAAGCCCGCCTGCCACCGGGGCGAAAGCCGGCCGGTTGCTTCCATTTGGCCACACCCGCCGCCGCGCCGGGCAAGCCTTGCCGGCCCGCCCGAAGCCGGAACCCTGCCCAGCATCGGGTTCCTTGCTGATGCATATCGTTGTCCCAAAACCGCTGCGCACTTTTGGGCGACATGCATTTACAGGATGAATCTGGACAAATCCGTGTTCCTCGAGAGGTCGCCGACATGCTTTTGCACATAGGCGGCGTCGATGGTGACGGTCGTGCCGTTGCGGTCCGGCGCGTCGTAGGAGATCTCGTCGAGGACCCGCTCCATCACGGTCTGCAGGCGGCGTGCGCCGATATTCTCGACGCTGGCGTTGAGATCGACCGCAATGCCGGCCAGCGAATCGATGGCATCGTCGGTGAAGGTCAGCTCGACCCCTTCCGTCTTCATCAGCGCGACATACTGCTTGATCAGGCTTGCCTCGGTCTCGGTCAGGATGCGGACGAAGTCCTCCTTCTCGAGCGCGCGCAGCTCGACGCGGATCGGCAGGCGGCCCTGCAGTTCCGGCAAAAGGTCGGACGGCTTCGACACATGGAAGGCGCCGGAGGCGATGAACAGGATATGGTCGGTCTTTACCGGGCCGTACTTCGTCGCGACCGTCGTGCCTTCGACCAGCGGCAGCAGGTCGCGCTGCACGCCTTCGCGCGACGGGCCGCCCGAAATGTCTGACCTGGCGGCGATCTTGTCGATCTCGTCGAGGAAGACGATGCCGTCATTTTCCGTCGCGTCGAGCGCCCGGCGGATCACCTCGTCCTGGTCGAGCAGCTTGTCGGACTCGTCGTTGACCAGCAGCGCGTAGGAATCGCGCACCGTGGTCTTGCGGCTCTTGGTCTTGCGGCCGCCCATCGCCTTCGACAGCATATCGTTGATGTTGAGCACGCCGATATTGCCGCCCGGCATGCCGGGTATCTCGAAGCCGGGCATGCCGCCGGTGCCGGTGTCGGCGACTTCGATCTCGATCTCCTTGTCGTCGAGCTCGCCCTCGCGCAGCTTCTTGCGGAAACTATCGCGCGTGGCCGGGCTCGCCGTCTTGCCGACCAGGGCCTCCAGCACGCGTTCCTCGGCATTGATCTGGGCGCGCGCCGCGACGTCCTCGCGCATCTTCTCGCGCGCCAGGCCGATGGCGACCTCGACCAGGTCGCGCACGATCTGCTCGACGTCGCGGCCGACATAGCCGACCTCGGTGAACTTGGTCGCCTCGACCTTGACGAAGGGCGCGCCGGCGAGGCGAGCCAGGCGGCGCGAGATCTCGGTCTTGCCGACGCCGGTCGGGCCGATCATCAGGATGTTCTTCGGCATCACCTCCTCGCGCATCTGGCCTTGCAACTGCTGGCGGCGCCAGCGGTTGCGCAGCGCAATGGCCACGGCGCGCTTGGCGTCCTTCTGGCCGATGATGAAGCGGTCGAGTTCCGAAACGATTTCGCGGGGGGAGAATGTGCTCATGTCACTAAATTCCACTTTGCCACTGCTTGATGGACTCGAACGGATGCAGCAGCATGATCACGTTGAGCGTCAGATTGTCCCGGATGATGTAGCCCGTGCCGAGCTCGAAGATGAGGGCGAGGGCGACGACCACCCATATAGGAAGCTTTCGCGCCATCACAAATCCCAGAACCATGGCCAGCGTGTCGGACACCGAATTGATGATCGAGTCGCCGTAATAATCGAGCGAGATCGTGCCGGCGCGGTAGCGCTCGATGATGAAAGGGCTGTTCTCGAGCAGTTCCCAGCCGCCTTCGATGAGGACGGCGAAGGCGAGCCTGAGCCCGATCGGCGAGCGCGGAAAGAGAAAGCGCGCCAGCGCGTAGAACAGGAAGCCATGGATGATGTGCGAGGGCGTGTACCAGTCGGAAATGTGCTGCGAGTTTTCCGAGCTCAGCACCACGCCGTGCCAGAGTTTCACGTAGCCGCAGGTGCAGATCGGAGGATGGCCCATGCCGTAAAGCGCGCCGGCCTGGAAGATGAGCAAAGCCAGCACGAGCAGCAGCCCCATGCGCCAGCTGTCCTCATAGGCCGAATAGCTGTTGTCGTCGCCCGTCGCGTTCATTTGGTCAGCCCCCCTCTTCCGTGCCGGCCGCATCGACGGCCATCAGCACGACGTCCCCATATTGCGATTGTCTGCGGCCGATGGCCCTGAAGCCGGCCTTCTCATAGGCGCGAATGGCGCGGCCATTGTCCGGATGCGGATCGATGATGACGCGCGGCGCCCCTTCCTCGAAAAGCTGCTCGACGAACTGCCGCACGATGGCCGAGCCGTGGCCGACGCCGACCAGCTCGGCCCGACCGATCGACAGGTCGATGCCCAGCGTGCCGAACGGCTGGTCGGCATAGGGATGATCGTCCTCCAGATGCGGATCGTAGCTCTGCAGATAGGCGATCGGGCTGCCGTCGAGCTCGACGATCAGCGGCTCGACCGAAACCGAGTCGATGTGCTCGCGGATCTCGGCGATCTCTTTTTGCGGATCGTCCCACCATTCGGCGACATGCGGCTCGGCCAGCCAGCCGGCGATCATCGGCAGGTCTTTTTCGGTCACCGGCCGAAAATCGTAGCTGTGCTCTTGATTGGCCATGATCTTATCCGAAAACCGGGTCCCACTTTTCGGGATCATGGTCGATTGCCTCAGGCGGCATCGAGCGTTTCGACGACAAAATTGCTGTTGGTGTAGACGCAGATGTCGGCCGCGATCTGCATCGCCTTGCGGGCGATCTCCTCGGCGTCCTTGTCGGTGTCCATCAGCGCGCGGGCGGCGGCCAGCGCGTAGTTGCCGCCGGAGCCGATGGCCATGACGCCATGTTCGGGCTCGAGCACGTCGCCGGTGCCGGTCAACGCCAGCGAGACCGATTTGTCGGCAACCAGCATCATGGCTTCCAGCCGGCGCAGGTAGCGGTCGGTGCGCCAGTCCTTGGCGAGTTCGACGCAGGCCCGCGTCAACTGATCGGGATATTGCTCGAGCTTGGCTTCGAGCCGCTCCAGAAGGGTGAAGGCATCGGCGGTGGCGCCGGCGAAACCGGCGATGACATTGCCACCCTTGCCGATGCGGCGCACCTTCTTGGCATTGCCCTTCATGATGGTCTGGCCGAGGCTGACCTGGCCGTCGCCGGCGATCACGACCTTGCTGCCCTTGCGCACGGTGACGATGGTCGTGGCGTGCATGGTCAGTTCATTCGACATTTTCTGCTCCGATTCGCGCGATCCCAATGAGGCGATTGGCGCGGTACGAGGGACTTTGATCGGCCATATGTATGCATGGGGTGGGCGATTGCAAACGACATGCCGGCCAGCCCGATACCCTATGGGAATGGCAACTGGCAATCGCCGGATCATGCTGCTAGAAGGCTCTCGATTTCAAGCATATGGGCGTTTGCGGCCTGTGCGCTCCCGCACGCCATGAACCTCCCGGACAAGGATAGATCATGCCGACGCGTTCCGCCGAAGCCAGCCGCAAGACCAAGGAAACCGACATCTCGGTGTCGGTCCATGTCGACGGCACCGGCAAGTCCGACATTGCGACGGGCGTCGGCTTCTTCGACCATATGCTCGACCAGTTGTCGCGTCATTCGCTGATCGACATGACGGTGAAGGCAAAGGGCGACCTCCACATAGACGACCACCACACGGTCGAGGACACCGGCATCGCGCTCGGCCAGGCGCTGGCCAAGGCGCTCGGCGAGCGGCGCGGCATCATGCGCTATGCCTCGATCGACCTCGCCATGGACGAGACGCTGACCAGAGCGGCAATCGACGTCTCCGGCCGGCCGTTCCTGGTCTGGAACGTCTCCTTCTCGTCGCCCAAGATCGGCACGTTCGACACCGAGCTGGTGCGCGAGTTCTTCCAGGCGCTGGCGCAGAACGCCGGCATCACGCTGCATGTGACCAATCATTACGGCGCCAACAACCACCACATCGCCGAGACCTGCTTCAAGGCGGTGGCGCGGGCGCTGCGTTCCGCGCTCGAGCGCGATCCGCGCCAGCCGGACGCGGTTCCGTCCACCAAGGGATCTTTGAAGGGATAGGCGATGGCCATCTATGTCGTGATGGAGCCGCCGGGCCGCGGTGAACGATCCGATGGAACGGTCTTTGTCCGCGACGGTTTCGCCTGGCTGGGCTTCCTCGTGCCGCCGCTGTGGCTCGCCTGGAACCGGCTGTGGATCGAGGCGGCGCTGACCTTCGTCGTCATGGCCATCCTGTCGATGCTTGGCGAGAAGCTTGGACTTGCCTGGGCGGGCTCGGCCCTGTCGCTGCTGGTCTCGCTCTATGTCGGGCTGGAAGGGCAAGGGCTGCGCATCGCGGCGCTACGCCGCCGCGGCTGGCACGAATGGGGCGTCGTCGAGGCCGACAGGCTGGACGGCGCCGAGACGCGTCATGCGCTGGAGACCGACGTGCCGCCAGGCGAGCAGCCGCCCGTGCCGCGCATCGTGCCCGACGCCAATCTGGCACGGCCGGCGCAGACCGGTATGGCTCTGGGGCTCACCCACACGCCGGGAAGGCCCTGACATGCGGGTTGCGATCATCGATTACGGGTCGGGCAATCTGCGCTCGGCCACCAAGGCCTTCGAGCGCGCCGCGCGCGAGGCGGGCATTGCCGCGACAATCGAGCTCACCGCCGATGCCGAGCGGGTCCGCACCGCCGACCGCATCGTGCTGCCCGGCGTCGGCGCTTATGCCGACTGCGCGGCCGGCCTCAAGGCCGTCAGCGGCATGTGGGACGCGGTGGAAGAGGTGGCGATCGTCAAGGGCCGGCCGTTCCTCGGCATCTGCGTCGGCATGCAGCTGATGTCGGAACGCGGGCTGGAAAAGACCGTCACCAAGGGCTTCGGCTGGATCGCCGGCGACATCAAGGAGATCACGCCCGCCGATGCGGCGCTGAAGATCCCGCAGATCGGCTGGAACACGATCGAGCTCACGCGCAAGCATCCGGTATTCTCGGGCATCGAGACCGGGCCGAAGGGACTGCACGCCTATTTCGTCCATTCCTATCATCTGGAGGCCACGAAGCCGGACGAGGTGCTGGCGGTCGCCGACTATGGCGGGCCGGTGACGGCGGCTGTCGCGCGCGACAACCTGGTCGGCACGCAGTTCCATCCCGAAAAGAGCCAGGCCCTCGGCCTCGCCCTGATCACCAATTTCCTGCGCTGGAGGCCTTGATGAGCAAGAAGGGCTACTGGATCGCGCTGATCGACGTCCGCGATCCCGAGATCTACAAGCAATATATCGAGGCCAACGCTGTGGCATTCGCCAAATACGGTGCGAAATTCCCCGTGCGGGCCGGACGCTACACCAACCCGGAAGGGCCGACGGGCAATCGCCATGTCGTGGTCGAGTTCGAGTCCTACGAAACGGCGATCGCCTGCTACGAATCGCCGGAATACCAAGCGGCCTCGAAATATAGGCTTACCGCCTCGACCGGCCACTTTGTCATCGTCGAGGGCGCCTGACCGTGATCCTGTTTCCCGCGATCGATCTCAAGGACGGCAAATGCGTGCGCCTGAAGCACGGCGACATGGCCACGGCCACCATCTACAACGATGACCCGGCGGCCCAGGCCAAGGCCTTCGAGGAACAGGGCTTCGAGTGGCTGCACGTGGTCGACCTCAACGGCGCCTTCAAGGGCCAGAGCGTCAACAGCGCGGCTGTCGGCGCCATCCTCAAGGCAACCGCGAACCCGGTGCAGCTCGGCGGCGGCATCCGCACGCTGGAGCAGATCGAGGACTGGCTCGACCGTGGCCTGGCACGCGTCATCCTCGGCACCGTGGCGGTGCGCGACCCCGACCTCGTCAAGCAGGCCTGCAAGACCTTTCCGGGCAAGATCGCCGTCGGTATCGACGCCAAGGGCGGCAAGGTCGCGGTCGAGGGCTGGGCCGAAGCGTCCAGCCTCGGCGTCGTCGAGCTGGCGCAGAAATTCGAAGGCGCCGGCGTCGCCGCCATCATCTACACCGATATCGACCGCGACGGCGTGCTGACCGGGATCAACTGGGATTCGACGATCGACCTCGCCGAGGCGGTGTCGATTCCGGTGATCGCCTCGGGCGGCCTGGCCTCGATCGCCGACATCGTGCGCATGACCATGCCTGACGCGCAGAGGCTCGAAGGCGCCATTTCCGGCCGCGCGCTCTATGACGGGCGCATCGACCCGGCCGAGGCGCTGGCGATCCTGCGCGGCGAGGGCATGGAGGCAAGGCCGTGAAGGTCTCGATCATCCTGGCGTCCTACGACAGCGGCCACTATCACGGCGGCTGCGGCCAGGGTCCGGACGCGCTGATGGCCGGCGGCCTGGCCGACGCGCTCAAGCTTGCCGGCCACGACATCGACGTCCACGACATCGGCAGGGTGAGCGACGACGAGCAGGCGCGCGAGATCGCGACCGGCTTCGCCGTCTGCAACGCCGTCTCGGGCGAGGTGCGCATCGCCCTCGACAATGGACGGTTTCCCGTCGTGCTCGCCGGTAACTGCCTGAGCAGCGCAGGCGCCGTGGCCGGCCAAGGCTCCGACGCCATCATCTGGGCCGACCAGCATGGCGACATCAACACGCCGGACACTTCCACCTCGGGATTTCTCGACGGCATGGCGCTGGCGACGGTACTGGGCCTCTGCTGGCGGCCGATGACGGCGCAGATCCCCGGCTTCAAGCCGATCGATCCCGCCCGTGCGGTGCTCGTCAATGCGCGCGACCTCGACCCGGCGGAAAAAGACCGTCTGGAAAAGCTCCCCGTGATCCGGGCGGAATGTCCGGGCTGGGCCGGGGCGGCCGAAAAGCTGAAGGCCGCCGGCGCAAGCCGTGTCCACATGCATATCGACCTCGACGTGCACGATCCCGAAGAGCTGCAGGCGAACCGCTTCGCGACGCCCGGCGGTCCCGCTCCGGAGCAGGTGCGCCGCGCCATGTGCGGCATGGCCGGCCTGCTGCCCGTCGCCGGCCTCACCATCTCCGCCTATGATCCGGCCTTCGATGCCAAGGGCGAGGTGCCGCCGCTGGTCGGTGAACTGCTGGTCGACCTGCTGGCGACATTGGAGAAGAGCTGATGCTGAAGGCACGCGTCATTCCTTGCCTCGACGTCAAGAACGGCCGCGTCGTCAAGGGCGTCAACTTCGTCGACCTCATCGATGCCGGCGATCCGGTCGAGGCGGCCAAGGCCTATGACGCGGCCGGCGCCGACGAGCTCTGCTTCCTCGACATCACCGCCTCGTCGGACAACCGCGAGACCATCTTCGACGTCGTCGCCCGCACCGCCGAGCAATGCTTCATGCCGCTCACCGTCGGCGGCGGCGTGCGCCAGGTGGCCGACATAAGAAGGCTGCTTCTGGCCGGCGCCGACAAGGTGTCGATCAACACGGCAGCGGTGAAGAATCCCGATTTCGTCGCGGAAGCGGCCGACAAGTTCGGCAACCAGTGCATCGTGGTGGCCATCGACGCCAAGAAGGTCTCGGGCGCCGGCGAGGCCGACCGCTGGGAGATCTTCACCCATGGCGGGCGCGAGAAGACCGGCATCGACGCCGTCGACTTCGCCAGGCGGATGGTCGATCGCGGCGCCGGCGAGATCTTGCTTACCTCGATGGACCGCGACGGCACCAAGGCCGGCTACGACATCGCGCTGACACGCGCGATCGCGGACGCGGTGCGCGCGCCGGTCATCGCCTCCGGCGGCGTCGGCACGCTCGACCATCTGGTGGAAGGCATCCGCGACGGCCATGCCGGTGCGGTGCTTGCCGCCTCGATCTTCCATTTCGGCACCTACACCATCGCCGAGGCCAAGGCGCATATGGCCGCTGCCGGGCTGCCGATGCGGCTGGACTCGCCGGTTCAACGGGCTTAAACGGCGAAAATGACTGAGTTTTCGCTGTCCGATCTGGAAAAGACCATCCGGGAACGCGCCCGCTCCGGCGATCCGGACTCGTGGACGGCAAAGCTGTTCGCCAAGGGCATCGACAAGGCGGCGCAGAAGCTCGGCGAGGAAGCCGTCGAGACGGTGATCGCCGCCGTGCGCGGCGACAGGCAGGGCCTCGTTTCGGAAAGTGCCGATCTTATGTATCATTGGCTGGTCGTCCTCGGCATCGCCGGCGTGCCGCTGGACGAGGTGCTGAAGGAGCTCGAGGGCCGCACCGGCCGCTCGGGGGTTGCCGAAAAGGCGTCGCGGCCCAAGGGCTGACGGTAGAGACGGATTGAGCATGATGTCGCCCGAGAACCGCTTCACACTTTTCGACATCATGCTCTAGGAGGGCAGGAAACTCGATGGATCAGCTTGCTCCTACCGAGAAATACTCCCCCTATCGCTTCTTCTCGGCCGAGCAATGGTCACAGTTCCGCGCCGACACGCCGCTGACGCTGACCGAGGACGAGATCGACCGCTTGCGGTCGTTGAACGACCCGGTCGACCTCGAGGAGGTCAAACGCATCTATCTGTCGCTGTCGCGGCTGCTCTCGGCGCATGTCGAGGCAAGCCAGCTCCTGTTCCGGCAGCGCCAAGCCTTCTTCAACGCCCAGGATGTGGTCAAGACGCCCTTCATCATCGGCATCGCCGGCTCGGTCGCGGTCGGCAAATCGACCACGGCGCGCGTGCTCAAGGAGCTTCTGGCGCGCTGGCCGTCGAGCCCAAAGGTCGATCTGATCACCACCGACGGCTTTCTGCTGCCAAACGAGATCCTGCGCCGCGACAATCTGATGGAGCGCAAGGGCTTTCCCGACAGCTATGATGTCGGCGCGCTGCTCAGGTTCCTGTCCGGCATCAAGTCGGCGCAACGCAATGTCCGCGCGCCGGTCTATTCGCACCTGACCTACGATGTCATTCCCGGCGAGTTCGTCACCATCGATCGGCCGGACATTTTGATCTTCGAGGGCATCAACGTGCTGCAGCCGGGCAAATTGCCGAGGGACGGCAAGATCGTGCCCTTCCTGTCGGACTTCTTCGACTTCGCCATCTACATCGATGCCGACGAGAAACTGATCCACCAGTGGTACATCCAGCGCTTCATGCGGCTGCGCGAAACCGCCTTCCGCAACCCGGACTCCTTCTTCCACCGCTATTCGCAGCTTTCGGAAGACGCCGCACGCGCCATCGCCGAAGGTCTGTGGACCAACATCAACCTGAAGAACCTGCGCGAGAACATCCTGCCGACGCGGGCGCGCGCCGACCTTATCCTGCGCAAGGGCGCCAATCACCTGGTCGAGGAGGTGGCGCTGAGGAAGCTTTGACGCGCCGAGGCATTCCTTAAAGTCATCTTAACCGAGCTTTCCTATTGTCGGGCCCGATCCGCGGGCTGGGCAAGCAATGAACGCGCCATTCCTCCACATCGATCGACCGGCGTCGAGCGGCATCGCGCACCCGCGAACCGGCACGGCGACGGTCGCGCTGATCGTGCCGGTGCACAATGAGGAAAGCGCGATCGCGCCGTTTCTGGCGGCCGTGCGCGAACACACCGACCCGCTGAAGCAAGCCGGCGTCGCCTTCGACTTCATCTTCGTCAATGACGGCAGCAGCGACGCGACGCTCGATCGGCTGATCGAGGCGCAGCAAGCCGATCCGCGCATCCGGGTGATCGACCTGTCGCGCAATTTCGGCAAGGAAGCCGCCTTGACCGCCGGGCTCGACTGCTGCGATGCGGATGCCGCGATCCCGATGGATGCCGACCTCCAGGATCCGCCGCATGTCATTCCGCTGCTTGTCGAGAAATGGCGCGAGGGTTTCGAGGTCGTGCTCGCCAAGCGCGCCAGCCGCGCCAGCGACAGTTTCCTCAAGCAGCGCTCGGCGTCGATGTTCTACCGCGTTCACAACTGGATCGCGCAGCAGAAGATCCCGCAGGATGTCGGCGATTTCCGGCTGATCGACCGCCAGGTGATTGAGGCGCTGCGTTCGCTTCCCGAGCGGCGTCGGTTCATGAAAGGGCTGTTCGCCTGGGTGGGCTTCCGCTCCGCCACCGTCGAATACAGCCGCGACCAGCGCAGCGCCGGACAGTCGAAGTTCTCGGGCTGGCGGCTGTGGAACTTCGCGCTGGAAGGCATCACCAGCTTCTCGAGCGCACCGCTGGAGGTCTGGACCTATGTCGGCGCGACGATCTCGGCCTTCGCGTTCCTCTATGGCCTCCTGATCATCGCCAAGACGCTGGTTTTCGGCATCGACGTGCCCGGCTATGCCTCGCTGCTGGTCAGCGTGCTGTTCCTCGGCGGCATCCAGCTGCTCGGCATCGGCATCATCGGCCAGTATCTCGGCCGCGTCTATGCCGAGATCAAACAGCGCCCGATCTACATCGTGCGCCGCAAATACGACGGGACGCCCTGATGGAGCTCGATGCCTATCGGCGGATGGCGGCCACCGAGGACGAGCATTGGTGGTTCTGCGGGCGGCGCGCCATCGCCGAGGCGGTCATCCGCGGCCTCGGCCTGCCCCGCGACGCCGATATCCTCGAGATCGGCGCCGGCACGGGCGGCAACATCAGGATGCTGGAGCAGTTCGGCACCGTGACGGCGGTGGAGATGAACGAGCTGGCGCGCCGGATCGCCCGCGAGAAGACGGGCCGCGACTTCCTTGCCGGCCATCTTCCCGATGGCATGCCCGTGACGTCGGCGAGCTTCGACCTCGTCTGCCTGTTCGACGTGCTTGAGCATGTCGCGGAAGACGAAGCCTCGCTGGAGACGATAAGGCGAATGCTGAAGCCGGGCGGCAAGGTCGTGCTCACGGTTCCGGCGCACCAATGGCTGTGGAGCAAGCACGATGTCGGGCTGCACCACATGCGGCGCTATTCGCGCAATCTGTTGAAGACGCGTATCGAACAGGCCGGTTATCGCGTCGAGAAGCTGAGCTACACCAATGCGGCGCTGTTTCCGGTGGCGGCGCTCGCCCGCCTTGCCGACCGCCTGCGGCGCTCGAACACCGCTTCCGGGCAGGCGATGCCGCCAAAGCCGATCAACAGCGCGATGAAGGCGCTGTTTTCGGCCGAAAGCCGGATCCTGCCGAATGCCGGGCTGCCGTTCGGTGTCTCGCTGCTTGCCGTGTTCGGCACGGACGCGGCCTTCGACAGGGCGCGACTGGACAGCCGGCTGGCGGCCTGACTCCGACCATGCTGAACATTCTGCGCTCCCACCGGATTTCGCGCTTCGCAGTGATCGGCGGCGCTTCGACGCTGGTCTATGCCGTTTGCGCCCTGGCGCTGTCGCGCGGCGGCACTGGAGCCGCGATGCTCCCGGCAACGGCGGCGTCCGTGGTCGCCTATGCCATTGCGGGGCTGTTCTCCTATGCCGGACACAAGTACTTCACTTTCATGTCGGCTGGCGCGCACGCCTTCGAACTGCCGCGCTTTGCTCTGCTCAACGCGATGGGCCTGGCGACAGCCATCGCCTTGCCCGTCGTCCTCACCGAGCGGCTGGGCATGCCCGCGGCCATCCCGATCGTCCTGACCTGCATCGTCGTGCCGCTGGTGAATTACATCGTGCTCAGGCGTTGGGTGTTCCGCGATGTCTAGAGCCGAGCCCTACGACAAGCCTTTGGCCGGATTTGCTCCCACGTCGCGACCCGTCCGGCGGATCGCGACGCCGCTTTTCCTGACGTTCTTGGCTGCCGCCTATGCGGCGTGGCTGGCGATCGCTGTGGTGCCGACCAATGTCGATGTGTCGTGGCTGCTGGTGGTCTGCGAGCGGCTGTTGAACGGCGAACGGCTGAACACCGATATGCTAGAGACCAATCCGCCCTTCTCGATCTGGCTGTATATGCCGTTCGTGCTGCTGGAGAGGCTGACCGGCATAGCGGCCGAGTTCTGGCTGGCGCTCGGGGTTGTCTGTCTCGGTCTGGCCAGCCTGGTGGTTTGCGCCCGGATCCTGACGCGCGCCGACCCGATCTACCGGCAGGCCGGCGGCTTCTGGGTGCTGGCGGCGGTGGCCTTCATGGTACTGTGTTTCCTGCCGGATCAGTTCGGCCAGCGCGAGCAGTTCGCGCTGATCGGCATCCTGCCCTGGCTGGCATTGCAGTGCGCGCGCCAGCGGCAACCGGACTTCGTTGCCGGATCGCTTGCCGAACGCATCGTGGCCGGCCTCGGCGCCGGCGTCATGGTGATGGTCAAGCCACCCCACTTCGCCCTGGCCTTCGTCGTGCCGTCGCTGTGCCTCGCCTGGCAACGGCGTTCGCCAAGGCCGATCCTCGTTACGGAAAACCTTATCGGGGCCGCGATGGCCGTCTTCTACGTGGCCAGCATCGCAATCTTCGACCGCGGCTACCTGACGCAAGTCCTGCCGCTCGTCAGGGAAGTCTACCTGCCGCTTCGCGCGCCACTGCTCGACAATCTGGAGAACTGGCCGAAGATCGTGCTGCTGCTGTCGGCCGCGATCGTTGTCGGGACGGGAGCGCCGAGGCATGTGCATTGGGACACAAGGATCGCGCTGGCAAGCGCGCTCGGCCTGGTCCCCGCCTTCCTGCTGATGGGCAAGGGATGGCCGAACCACGCCCTGCCGATGGTCGCGATCACGGCAATCGCGTTCGGCCTGCAGCTTCTGCGGTTCGGCGATTTCCCAAAGAAAGGGATGGTTCGCAAAGCCGCGCTGATGTTCGGCTGCGTTCTGCTGCTGCAAGCGACGACCAGGGCGCAGTATGACGCGCTGACCAGGGACAGCGGACCGATCGAGCGATCGGTCGGTGCGATCCGCGACAGCTTCGAGCATCCGACGATCGTATCGATCGCCTCCCAGATGCAGGCCGCGTACCCCCTGACCCGGCTGGTGGGCGGCAGGTTCGTGTCGCGCAACCCCGGCGCCTGGATGGTCTCCAGCGCCCAGAAACTGGTGGACAGGACCGATGACCCCGAACAGAAGCTGAGATTGGAGACAATCCGCGATCAGGCGATCGGCGACTTTGCCGCCGAGATAGCGGCAAAGCAGCCCGACATCGTGCTGGCAGGCCCGGCAGGCAATCCGTCCTGGGATGCGCTCATGCACGGCGACAAGCGGATCATGGCTGCCTTGCGCAACTACCGTGTGCTGCATGCGGAGCCGGCAATCACCGTCTACCGGCGCATCCAAAGATGAAGGATACGGCGCTCAGAACGCCGCGACGGCCGCCTCGGGGCGATTGACGGTCGCTGTCTGCATGGCCGCCACCGGCCGGGAATCGGCCGGGATCAGCTTGCGAGCCACGACATAGACGATGAGGGTGACGATGGCGCTGACATAGCCGTCGATCGCATAATGCCAGGCGAGGTAAACCGAGCTGGCCGCGACGAAGGCGACATAGACGAACGCCAGCGCACCGAGATAGCGGTTGAACTCGCGCAGGAACAGCGCGTTCAGCATCGCCAACCCGACATGCACGCTCGGGAACGCCGAAATGCCCGAGCCAAAGCCGGTCTGCCTAGCCTCGTGCAGCGTCCACAGATACTGCTGATAGGAAACGGCGGAGTTGCGCGACGCGGCGCCATGGGCCAGGAACGCAAGCTGTTCGCCAAACCGGGCCACGTCTCCCGTGACCGAGCCATAGAACGCCGGACCCGCCGACAGGAACAGCGCGGCCAGCACGTTGCCGACGACGATCCAGACCGCCATGAAGCAGGCCAGGTAGCGCGTGCGAACCGATGCGACCATGGGCGACGTCGCGACAAAGAACAGGGCGCCGAAATTGAGCAGGAACCAGAAGACGTTGTAGTTCCACTCGATTGCGGCGCGGATCGAATCGTTTTCGGCCACGGCGTAAAGCCAGCGCCAGGGATCGGTGCCAAAATGCAGGAAGGCGTCGATGTTGGCTTGCGCCACGTCGAACGGAAAACCGTCCTGCCAGACCGGCATGCCGTTTTTCACCGAGGTGAACGTGCCTTGGAAGATCATCAGCGCCATAAGCAGGCTCAGCCCGGAGAACGCGTAGGCCAACCGCGTCATGGAAAAGATCCGTTTCGCGGCGAGACGGCGCCGGGGGCCGAAGCGGCGGACGATCAGGATGAGGTCGATAAGGATGGCAAAAGCCGGCAATATCAGACAGTTAAGCAGTGTCCATCTGCCGAAATATATCGCATATGCGGTGCGGTCGTCAGCGCCTATCGCATGCAGGAAGACCAGTCCCGCCAACGTATAGATGACGATGCTCAGATAAAGGCCCGAATCCCTGCGAACGAGCTGAATTGCCCCGCAGACGATCGTCCACAGGTGACGGATAACCAAACCGCTCTCAGTCATTGCCCGACCCCACACCGCAGCGCCTTGGCGTATTTATGAAAAAAGTCTGTAGATTCGGTTAGCGGGCGTGCAGCGTCACCCGCCGCAACGTCAGATTGATGCGACCGCCATTCTTCAGCAGCGCCGAGGTCGACGGGTAGATGCGGTCGACGCCGTGGAAGCAAAGGCGGCCCTCGCCGCCGAGCACGACGACGTCGCCGCTTTTCAGCCGGAAGGATTTTGTTCCGCCTTCGCGCGTGGTCTGGCCGACCCTGAACAGGCAATCGTCGCCGAGCGACACGGAGACGACGGGCGCGGCGAAATCTTCCTCGTCGCGGTCCTGGTGCAGGCCCATCCTGGCGTCGCTCGAATAGAAATTGACGAGACAGGCCTCAGGCGGATGCGGATAGGCAGCAACCTCCTGCCATACTTTCAGCAAGGCCTCCGGGATCGGTGGCCAGAGCTGTCCTGAGACCGGATGCGTCGGCTGATAGCGGTAGCCACGCTCCTTGTCGGTGACCCAGCCGAGCGGGCCGCAATTGGTCATGCGCACGCTCATTTCCTTGCCGGTGCGCGGCATGGCCGGCACGAACAAGGGCGCAGCCTGCACCACCGCCCTGATCTCTTCGACCAGCGCTTCCTGCGCCGGGCGCGGCAGGTAGCCGGGCATATGGCGGACACCCTTGGGCAAAACGAGCATGGGATTTCCGTTCGATCCGGTTAGCGCGCCCGAGCATGCCACCGATGGGGAAAGACGGCGACCCGAAAGCGGGGCCAGCGCGGTCTCCGCCGGGCCGTCTCAGTCGTTCTCGACCCGGCCGCGCAGCTTCTTCACCGTGGAGCGCCCGGCCTTGGTCTTGAGGCGGCGCTCGACGGCGCCTTTCGACGGCCTGGTCTTCTTGCGCGGCGGCGGCGGCGGCTCGGCCGCCTTGGCGACCAGAGCTGTCAGCCTCGCCCGCGCATCGGCCCGGTTCTGCTCCTGGGTGCGGAAGCGTCCGGCCTCGATGACGACGACGCCGTCCTTGGTGGCGCGCTGGCCGGCAAGCTTGATGGTGCGCTCGCGCACCCGCTCCGGCAGGCCCTCTGCGTTGGCGGCATCGAAGCGCAGTTGCACGGCGGTGGCCACCTTGTTGACGTTCTGGCCGCCAGGACCCGAGGAACGGATGAAATCCTCGTGCAGATCGCCGGGATGGATCACCACATTGTCGGCAATGATGATTTTTTCGTCTGAAGCCATGCCGCAGTCATGACGCGGCGGCGTGAAAAAGAAAAGACCCGGCGCAAAGCCGGGTCTTGGACAGAAACACCATAGCCGCAACGACTATTCGGCCGCTTCCTGCAGGCGCGGCGCGGCACCCATGATGGTCGCGTCGACATGCGGCTCAAACTTTTCGAAGTTGGCGGCGAACATGCCGACCAGCCTCGCCGCCTGGCGGTCGTAGGCCGGCTTGTCGGCCCAGGTCGAGCGCGGATCGAGGATGGCGCGCTCGACGCCGGCGACCGCCACCGGCACCGCGAAGCCGAAATTGGCGTCGGTGCGGAAATCGGCGGTCTTCAGCGAGCCGTCGAGCGCGGCGGCGAGCAGCGCCCGCGTCACCTTGATCGGCATGCGGCGGCCGGTGCCGTAAGCGCCGCCGGTCCAACCGGTGTTGACAAGCCAGCAATCGGCGCCATGGCGGGCGATCAGCTCGCGCAGCAGATTGCCGTATTCCGATGGGTGGCGCGGCATGAACGGCGCGCCGAAACAGGTCGAGAAGGTCGCTTCCGGCTCGGTGACGCCCTTTTCGGTGCCGGCGACCTTGGCCGTATAGCCGGAGAGGAAATGATACATCGCCTGCGCCGGGGTCAGTTTCGCGATCGGCGGCATCACGCCGAAGGCGTCGGCGGTCAGCATGATGATGTTTTTGGGATGACTGGCGCGGCCGGTCTTCGAGGCATTGGGGATGTAGTCGAGCGGATAGGCGCAGCGCGTGTTTTCGGTCAGGCTGCCGTCGTCGAAATCCGGCACGCGGTCGGCGCCGAGCACGACATTTTCCAGCACGGTGCCGAAACGTTGCGTGGTGGCGAAGATCTCCGGCTCGGCCTCGGCCGAGAGCCTGATCGTCTTGGCGTAGCAGCCGCCCTCGAAGTTGAAGATGCCGTGCGGGCCCCAGCCGTGCTCGTCATCGCCGATCAGCGTGCGCGACGGATCGGCCGACAGCGTCGTCTTGCCGGTTCCGGAGAGGCCGAAGAACACCGCCGCGTCGCCCGCCGGGCCTTCATTGGCCGAGCAGTGCATCGGCATCACGCCCTTGGCCGGCAGCAGATAGTTGAGGGCGGTGAACACCGACTTCTTCATCTCGCCGGCATAGAAGGTGCCGCCGATCAGCACGATCATGCGCGTCAGATCGACGGCGATCACCGTTTCGGTGCGGGTGCCGTGGCGGGCCGGGTCGGCGCGGAACGAGGGCAGATCGATGATCGTCATCGCCGGCACGAAATGCGCGAGCTCCGACGCCTCGGGGCGGATCAGGAGATTGCGGATGAACAGCGAATGCCAGGCGAATTCGGTGACGACCCGGGTCGGCAGCTTCAGATCCGAATCGGCGCCGCCGACCAGATCCTGAACATAGAGGTCCTTGTTCGCCGCATGGGCGTGGAAATCTGCCAGCAGCGCATCGAACTGCGCCGGCGAGATCGCCTTGTTGTTGTCCCACCAGACATGCGGTTCGGTGGCGCCGTCGCGCACGACGAATTTGTCCTTGGGCGAGCGTCCCGTATGCTGGCCGGTCTCGGCGACGAGGGCGCCATGGGCGGTGAGCCTGGCCTCGCCGCGGCGGATCGCTTCCTCGTACAGCGCGGCGGCGCCGAAGTTATAGCGTACCGTGCCCGTGGTCTTCAGATCGAGGGGGCATGCGGGATTGCGTTTGCCGGCTTCCGACATCAAGGGTCCCTTCTACGTTTGCCGCATCTGGCTTTGTTTTGCCGCGTCTGGCCGGCGGATAATCGGCGCCCCGGCGGTGGGGCTGAGAGGGTCAGAACCAGAAAACCCGAATGATATCAAATCTTTAATCGATTTAAAAAATTTGAAAGTTGTTTAAATCGTTTATATGTGCAAAAAATCACAGTGGTTGCCCAAAGGATTGGCAAACCTTGTTCGTCCAATCCGCGTAGGGGTGCGAATGCGGCCGCCGGCACGCTGTGCGTGACACTGCGCGGAGCTTATGCCACATTTTGTACCTAATTTGTCCTGCAAAAGCCCCTTCTCGACGAAAGAAGGGACAGCTCATGAGGGAGCCGCTTGAAATGGCAACAATCGCGCTTGTCGACGACGACCGCAATATCCTGACGTCGGTGTCGATCGCCCTCGAATCCGAGGGCTATCGCGTCGAAACCTACACGGATGGTGCGTCGGCGCTGGAAGGCCTGGCGGCGCGGCCGCCGAATCTCGCCATCCTCGACATCAAGATGCCGCGCATGGACGGCATGGAACTCTTGCGCCGGATGCGTCAGAAATCCGACCTGCCGGTGATCTTCCTGACCTCCAAGGACGACGAGATCGACGAGCTCTTCGGCCTCAAGATGGGCGCCGACGACTTCATCCGCAAACCGTTCTCGCAGCGCCTGCTGGTCGAGCGGGTGCGCGCGGTGCTGCGCCGCACCAGCGCCCGCGAGGCCGCCGCCAAGCAGCCCAGCCAGCAGGCCCGCTCGCTGGAGCGCGGCCAGCTGGTGATGGACCAGGAGCGGCATACCTGCACCTGGAAGGGCGAGCCGGTGACGCTGACGGTCACCGAATTCCTCATCCTGCATTCGCTGGCGCAGCGTCCCGGGGTGGTAAAAAGCCGTGATGCGCTGATGGATTCGGCCTATGATGAACAGGTCTATGTCGACGATCGCACCATCGACAGCCACATCAAGCGGCTGCGCAAGAAGTTCAAGGCCGTCGACGACGACTTCGAAATGATCGAAACCCTTTACGGAGTCGGATACCGGTTCCGCGAAGCGTAAGTTGATGCATGCCGCTCGACGGTGTACGGCGGTTTGGGTCAACGACATGCGTAGGAACAGGCCGGGAGCTGCTATTCGATGGCAGTGGACGTAGAGCGGAACAGAAGGGCGGGCGCCGTCAGGCGGCCGTCCAGGATGCTGCCCGCATTCCTGTCGAAGATCACCGTGCCGATGCGCCGTTTCCTCGGCCATCACATCTTCTCCAGCCTTACCCGCCGCATCCTGTTCCTCAACCTTGCCGGCCTGGCGGTGCTGGTCACCGGCATCCTCTATCTCAACACCTTCCGCGACGGGCTGATCGATGCCCGCGTCGAAAGCCTGATGACGCAGGGCGAGATCATCGCCGGCGCGATCGCGGCGTCCGCGACGGTGGAGACCGATTCGATCAGCATCGATCCGGAAAAGCTGCTCGAGCTGCAGGCGGGCGAGAGCCTGGGCCCCGGTTCCGACCAGCTCGACAATCTCGACTTCCCGATCAACCCTGAGCGGGTCGCGCCGGTGCTGCGGCGGCTGATCTCGCCGACGCGCACGCGCGCCCGCATCTACGACCGCGACGCCAACCTGCTGCTCGATTCGCGCCATCTCTATTCGCGCGGCCAGATCCTGCGCTACGACCTGCCGCCGGTCGACGACGAGCAGCCGGGCATCGTCGAGCGCGTCGAAAAGTTCGTCTTCGACTTCTTCCGCAACAAGGACCTGCCGGTCTACCACGAGCAGCCCGGCGGCAACGGCGCGGCGTTTCCGGAAGTGGTCAAGGCACTGACCGGCAGCCCCTCGACCATCGTGCGCATCAGCGAGCAGGGCGAGCAGATCGTCTCCGTCGCCGTCCCGATCCAGCGCTTCCGTGCCGTGCTCGGCGTGCTGATGCTGTCGACCGAAGGCGGCGACATCGACAAGATCGTCTCCGCCGAGCGCAAGGCGATCCTGCGCGTCTTCGGCATTGCGGCACTTGTCACCGCCATCCTGTCGATGCTGCTCGCCTCGACCATCGCCAACCCGTTGCGCCGGCTTTCCGCCGCCGCCGTCAGGGTGCGGCGCGGCGTCAAGAACCGCGAGGAAATCCCCGACTTCTCCGACCGCCAGGACGAGATCGGCAATTTGTCGATCGCGGTCCGCGACATGACCAACGCGCTCTATGCCCGCATCGAGGCGATCGAGAGCTTCGCCGCCGACGTCTCGCACGAACTGAAGAACCCGCTGACGTCGCTGCGCAGCGCCGTGGAGACGCTGCCCCTGGCGAAGAACGAGAATTCGCGCGGGCGGCTGATGGAGATCATCCAGCATGACGTGCGGCGGCTCGACCGGCTGATCACCGACATTTCCGACGCATCGCGCCTCGACGCCGAGCTGGCGCGCGAGGATGCGGGAACGGTCGACCTCAAGACCTTCATCACCGACCTCGTCGCCGTCTCGCGCGAGACGACGCGCAACAAGAAGGCGGTCGAGATCGAGCTCAAGGTGGCCAAGCTGCCGCAAGGCGTCAAAGGCTATGTCGTCACCGGCCACGACCTGCGGATCGGCCAGGTGATCACCAATCTGATCGAGAATGCCCGCTCCTTCGTTCCCGAGGAGCATGGCCATATCACCATCTCGCTGGCGCGCGCCGGCAAGCTCAACATCGTCACCGTCGACGACAACGGGCCGGGCATCCGGGCCGACAACATCGACCGCATCTTCGAGCGTTTCTACACCGACCGTCCGGCCGGCGAGGCCTTCGGCCAGAATTCCGGCCTTGGCCTGTCGATCAGCCGGCAGATCGTCGAGGCGCATGGCGGCACGCTGACGGCGGAAAACATCCCCGGCACCAAGCCCGGCGAGATCAAGGGCGCGCGCTTCGTGGTGACGCTGCCGGCCGAAGCTTGACTTCCGACGCCATCATGTCCGATCCCGCCGCGAAGCCCGAAAACATCCACGGAACCGCTATCCTGATCGGCGAGCGCGGCGTCCTCATCACCGGAGCGTCCGGCGCCGGCAAGACGACGCTGGCGCTGACGCTGATCGACCATTGCCGCGCGCGCGGCCTGTTTTCACGGCTGGTCGGCGACGACAGGCTGCTGGCCATGGCGCATGGCGGGCGGCTGGTGTGCCGCGTGCCGGCGACCATCGCCGGCCTCGCCGAGGTGCCCGGCTTCATTCCGCGGCCGCTGCCATTCGAGCCGGGCGCGGTGATCGACCTCAATGTGCGGCTGGTGCCACAGGCGGAAATGGCGCGTTTCCAGGAAGAAATCCGCGAACCGGTCGCCGGCTGCCCGGTGCCGCGCGTCGACCTTGCCGAGCGCAATGCGGCGACCGCCCTGCCGGCCGTGATGGCGCGGCTCTCCATCGCGCCTTTTCTATGATCCGCTTCGGCTTTTTTGCTGCAATGCGTCAAAATGGCCCGGGCCTGCGCAATTTTGGGCTTGTCAACGCGCCGCGCGTCGACAAGATAGCGCTCCCGCCGCCTGGAATGGCTGGCGAGCATAAAATACGCCTGTGAAGCGGCGATGACGGGAGCCACCAAAGAATGATCGGACTCGTGCTCGTGACGCACGGTCAGCTGGCCACGGAGTTCCGACATGCCGTGGAACATGTCGTCGGGCCACAGGACAATTTCGAAACCGTGGCGATCGGCGCCGAAGACGATATGGAGCAGCGCCGCCGCGACATCGTCGACGCCGTGGCGCGCGTCGACACCGGCGCCGGCGTCATCGTCTTGACCGACATGTTCGGCGGCACGCCCTCGAACCTTGCCATCTCGGTGATGGAATCCGGCCGCATCGAGGTCATCGCCGGCATGAACCTGCCGATGCTGATCAAGCTTTCCTCGATCCGCAAGGGCGACAACATGGCCGCCGCGCTCGACGAGGCGCAGGCCGCGGGGCGCAAATACATCAACGTCGCCAGCCAGCTCCTGAGCAGCAAATGAACGCGCTGTCGCCGGAACAGGACCAGCTCGTGCGTGATTTTCCGATCATCAACCAGCGCGGCCTGCATGCGCGCGCCTCGGCGAAATTCGTCCAGGTCGCCAGCAGCTTCGATGCCGCCATCCATGTCGAGAAGGACGGCGTCACGGTCGGCGGAACCTCGATCATGGGCCTGATGATGCTGGCGGCAAGCCCGGGCTATTCGATCCGCGTCACCGCCAGCGGCCCGCAAGCGCTGCAGGCCATCGACGCGCTGGAGCAGCTGGTCGCCGGGCGCTTCGGCGAGGAATGCTGACGACGAGCTTTTTGTCTTCATGCATGTCGTTACCCCAAAACCGCTGCACACTTTTGGGCGACATGCATCGGCGCAAAGACATGCACGAATAAAGATTTCTTTATATCCCATTGTCGTTTGGATGCCGATCTGCTAGTCAGGCCGGCAATCCGCGCCCTTCCACGCGCCGTCAGGCGCCGGCGCGTGTCACAGACAAATCACACCGGAGCACTGCCATGACGGGTAGCAAGGACTATGTGGTCGCCGACATTTCGCTTGCCGGCTGGGGCCGCAAGGAGATCGAGATCGCCGAAACCGAAATGCCGGGCCTGATGGCCTGCCGCGAGGAGTTCGGCGACAAGAAGCCGCTCAAGGGCGCGCGCATCACCGGCTCGCTGCACATGACGATCCAGACGGCGGTCCTGATCGAGACGCTGAAGGTGCTGGGCGCCGACATCCGCTGGGCCTCGTGCAACATCTTCTCGACCCAGGACCATGCCGCGGCGGCGATCGCCGAAGCCGGCATTCCGGTGTTCGCCATCAAGGGCGAGACGCTCGAGGACTATTGGGAATACACCGACAAGATCTTCCAGTGGGCCGATGGCGGCACCTCCAACATGATCCTCGACGATGGCGGCGACGCCACCATGTACATCCTGATCGGCGCCCGCGCCGAGGCCGGCGAGGATGTGCTGTCCAATCCGGGCAGCGAAGAGGAAGAGATCCTGTTCGCCCAGATCAAGAAGCGCCTGAAGGCCTCGCCCGGCTTCTTCACCAAGCAGAAGGAAGCGATCCGCGGCGTCACCGAGGAGACGACCACCGGCGTCAACCGGCTCTACCAGCTGCAGAAGAAGGGCCTGCTGCCGTTCCCGGCGATCAACGTCAACGATTCCGTCACCAAGTCGAAGTTCGACAACAAATACGGCTGCAAGGAATCGCTGGTCGACGGCATCCGCCGCGGCACCGACACGATGATGGCCGGCAAGGTCGCGGTCGTCTGCGGCTATGGCGACGTCGGCAAGGGCTCGTCGGCCTCGCTGAAGGGCGCCGGCGCCCGCGTCAAGGTCACCGAGGTCGATCCGATTTGCGCGCTGCAGGCGGCGATGGACGGTTTCGAGGTGGTCACGCTCGAGGACGCGGCGCCGACCGCGGATATCGTCATCACCACCACCGGCAACAAGGATGTCGTCACCCTCGACCACATGCGGTCGATGAAGGACATGGTGATCGTCGGCAACATCGGCCACTTCGACAACGAGATCCAGGTGGCGTCGCTGCGCAACCTGAAATGGACCAATGTCAAGCCGCAGGTCGACATGATCACCTTCCCGGACGGCAAGCGGATGATCCTTTTGTCCGAAGGTCGGCTGCTCAATCTCGGCAACGCCACGGGCCATCCGAGCTTCGTCATGTCGGCGTCCTTCACCAACCAGGTGCTGGCGCAGATCGAGCTCTACTCGAAGCACGGCCAGTACCAGAACCAGGTCTATGTGCTGCCGAAGCATCTCGACGAGAAGGTCGCGCGCCTGCATCTCGATAAGCTCGGCGCCCGGCTGACCGAACTGTCCGGCGAACAGGCCGCCTATATTGGCGTGACGCCGCAAGGGCCGTTCAAGCCGGAACACTACCGCTATTAACCAAAACGAAAATTACCACTAGATATTGAAGCCGGGCGATTGACTTTCGCCCGGCTTTATTTTTGCGCGGAATGATTCTTCACGCCGATTCCAGCAGGCGTTATTGTTGTGATTCGCGGTCCGGGGGACGAGGGCCGGGATACGCAATCTGGGCGGTCTTGCATTCAGGCGGCGAAGAGGACCAAGACATGCCGGGGGAAAACCCGCCTCGCGCGGGACAGGCCGTTTCCGGCGGCCAAAGCGATTCGGTGAGATCGGGCTCCGCCGTCAGGGGCGGGCGTTTGCTGCGGCGTGCCGGTGTCCGCATGGCGGCGCTGCTTGCCGGCTCGGCGCTTTGCAGCCCGTTACTTGGCCTTGCGGCGCATGCCGAAGCCGGCGTCGCGCAATCGGCCGGACTATCGGTCAGCACGGTCGAGGTCATGCAGCTCGCCATGTTCGCCGGGGTCATGGGGGCCGCCCTTGTCTCGGCCATCTTCCTGATCCGCGAAAGAGCCCGCACGTCGGCGCAGAACGCCGAGCTCAGGACCCGCATCGCCGACGTCAACGCGGCGCTGCAGCGCTCCGAGGCGCTGCTCAATCTGCGCGACCAGCGCGTCGTGGTGTGGGCTTCCGAGAACAAGAAGCCGGAACTCATCGGCACATTGCCGCTGGAGAGCGGCGCGCCCGAGGACCGCGCCGCCTTCCTCGCCTTCGGCCGCTGGCTGATGCCACGTTCGGCCGCCGCGCTCGAGCATGCCGTGGCGGCGTTGCGGGAAAAGGCAAGGACCTTCGATCTCGTCATCGAGACGCAGGCCGGGGTGCCGCTCGAGGTGCAGGGCCGCAAGAGCGCGGCGCATGTGCTGGTGCGCTTCGTCTCGCTGTCTGAAACGCTGCGCGGCCAGGCAAGGCTGAAGATCGAGAACCAGCGGCTCAGCGCCGACTACGACACCATGCTCGGCCTGCTCGACGCGCTGAAGATGCCGACCTGGCTGCGCGCCGCCGACGGGCGGCTGAAATGGGTCAACCGCGCCTATGCCGAGGCGGTCGAGGCGCCAAATGCCGAAGCCGCGGTGCGCGAGGCCAAGGAGTTCCTCGGCGGCCAGGCGCGCGAACAGATCGCCGAGCAGCACAAGGCGCGGCCGGTGTTCGAGCAGACGCTGTCGACGGTGATCGAAGGCGATCGCCGCATGTTCTCGGTGACCGATTTCGCCGGTGCCGACGGCTCGGCCGGGCTTGCCTGCGACACCAGCGCCACCGAAACCATCCGCGGCGAGTATGAGCGCACGGTGCGCAGCCACGCCGACACGCTCGACCAGCTCAACACCGCGGTCGCCATCTTCGACGCCAACGAGAAGCTGCGTTTCTTCAACCAGGCGTTCCAGAAACTGTGGAACCTCGACAGCGGCTTCCTGCACAGCGCACCGGACAATGCCCTGCTGCTCGACCGGCTGCGCAGCGAGGGCAAGATCGCCGAGCAGCCGGAGTGGCGGCGCTGGAAGGAAGGCCTGCTCGGCGCCTATCGCGCGGTCGAATCGCAGGAGCACTGGTGGCACTTGCCCGACGGCAAGACCATTCGCGTGGTGGCCAATCCGCAGCCCAAGGGCGGCGTGACCTGGGTGTTCGAGAACCTGACCGAGAAGATGGATCTCGAAAGCCGCTACCAGACGGCGGTGCGCGTCCAGGGCGAAACGCTGGACAATCTCGCCGAAGGTGTCGCGGTGTTCGGTCCGGACGGTCGGCTTCGGCTGTCGAACCCGGCATTCGTGGCGCTGTGGGGACTGGACCAGGACGTGGTCAAGCCCAATGTCCATGTCTCGGCGATCCGCGACCTCTGCGACCGGCGCGCCAAGGACAGCCCGTGGGGCGGCTTCGTCGCCGCCATCACCGGTTTCGACGACGAACGCCGCGACCGCCATGGCCAGAGCGAACTCGTCAACGGCACGGTGCTCAGCTACGCCGTCATCCATCTGCCCAACGGGCAAGTGATGATGACCTTCGTCGACGTCACCGACAGCGTCAATGTAGAGCGGGCGCTGAAGGACAAGAACGAGGCGCTGGAGCGGTCCGACCAGCTGAAGAACGAGTTCGTGCAGCACGTTTCCTACGAACTGCGCTCGCCGCTGACCAACATCATCGGCTTCACCGAGCTGTTGTCGCTGCCCGCGACAGGGCCGCTGACGCCGAAGCAGCGCGAATATGTCGAGCATGTCGGCTCGTCCTCCTCGGTGCTGCTCACCATCGTCAACGACATACTGGATCTCGCCACCGTCGATGCCGGCATCATGCAGCTCGACATCTCCGAGGTCAGCGTCGACCGGACGATCGCCGCCGCCGCCGAGCTGGTCGCCGACCGGCTGGAGGAGCACTCGATCACGCTCAAGGTCGACGCCGCGGCGGCGCCGAAGAGCTTCCATGGCGACGAGACCCGCATCCGCCAGATCCTCTACAATCTCCTGAGCAACGCCGCGAACTACGCGCCGGAAGCAAGCACGGTCACCCTCGCCTGCCGCCAGCTCGCCGAGGGCGTGGAATTCTCCGTCCATGACGACGGGCCCGGCATGCCGCCGGATGTGCTGGATTCGGTGTTCCGCCGCTTCGAGCCGCGGACCAATGGCGGGCGCCGGCGCGGCGCCGGCCTCGGCCTGTCGATCGTCAAGAGCTTTGTCGAATTGCATGGCGGCAGCGTCCGCATCGAGACCGGCAAGGACCAGGGCACCACCGTCATCTGCGCCTTCCCCGCCGCGCCTTCGGGCATTCGCGCCGCGGCCGAGTAGCGGGCCTCATGGCAGGGCTGGAGCGTTTTCTCGCCGACGAAGCCGCCACGGCAAGGCTGGGTGAAGACCTGGCGATGGCGCTGCGCCCGGGCGACGTGCTGGCGCTCAAGGGCGATCTCGGCGCCGGCAAGTCGACGCTGGCGCGGGCGCTGATCCGGGCGCTGGCCGACGATGCCGGCCTCGACGTGCCGAGCCCGACCTTCACGCTGGTGCAGAGCTACGAGACGCGCGTTCCCGTGCATCATTTCGATCTCTACCGCCTGTCTTCGGCGAGCGAGCTCGACGAACTCGGCTTCGACGACGCGCTGGAGCAAGGGGGGGCGGCCCTGGTCGAATGGCCGGAACGCGCCGAAGCCGCTTTGCCCGATGGCACGGTCTGGATCGAGCTCGTCCACCAGGGCGACGGCCGCCTGGCGAAGCTGTCGGGACAGGGCGCTGCCATCGATCGCGCGGCGCGCTCGCTGGCGATGCGTGATTTCCTGGCCACGGCCGGCTGGGGCGAAGCCGCCAGGCGCTTCTTCGTCGGCGACGCTTCCGCCCGCTCCTATGAGATCGTTTCGCTCGCCGGCATCGCGCCGCGCGTGCTGATGAACTCGCCGCGGCTGGTGCTCGGCCCGCCGGTGCGCGACGGCAAGCCCTATGCGGTCATCGCCCACACCGCGCAGTCCGTCACCGCCTTCGTCGCCATCGACAAGGCGCTGCACGCCGCCGGCGTCAGCGTGCCGGAGATCCATGCGCAGGACCTGGAGCAAGGCTTCCTGCTGCTCGAGCATCTCGGCGCGGAAGGGTTCCTGGGCCAGAACGGCGAGCCGATCGCCGAGCGCTATGCCGCGGCGGGCGAGCTGCTGGCGATGATGCACGGCAAGGCCTGGTCCGACAGGATGGAGGCCGCGCCCGGCATCTTCCACGACGTGCCGCCCTTCGATCGCGAGGCGATGCTGATCGAAACCGATCTCCTGGTCGACTGGTATGTGCCGATGCTGACCGGCAAGCCGGCGGGCAATGCGTTGCTGGCCGGCTACCATAACGAATGGAACAAGGTGCTCGACCGGCTCGAGGGCAGCCAATACACGCTGATGCTGCGCGATTTCCATTCGCCCAATATCATCTGGCGCGGCGACCGCACCGGTCACGACCGGCTCGGCGTCGTCGATGTCCAGGACGCGTTGATCGGCCCCGCCGCCTATGACGTCGCCTCGCTCGCCATGGACGCCCGCGTCACCATCTCGCCTGCGATCGAGAAGCGGACGCTCGATGCCTATGTCGCGGCGCGCCACGCCGCCGGCGCCTTCGACGAGGCGGCGTTCCGGGAGGCCTACGCGATCATGGCGGCGCAGCGCAATTCGAAGATCCTCGGCATTTTCGTGCGGCTCGAAAAGCGCGACGGCAAGCCCTTCTACCTCAAGCACCTGCCGCGCATCCGCGACTATCTCAGAAGAGCGCTGGCGCACCCGGCACTCTCCGGGCTACACGACTTCTACGCCGCCCATGGCCTGCTGGAAGAACGACCGCTGTGACCGCAACCCCCCGGACCGCAATGGTGCTCGCCGCCGGGCTTGGAAAGCGCATGCGGCCGATCACCGACACGATGCCGAAGCCGCTGGTGGAAATCGCCGGCAAGACGCTAATCGACTGGGGGCTGGACAGCCTGGCGAGCGCCGGTGTCGTTAGGGCGATCGTCAACGTTCATTATCTTCCGGACCAGATCATCGCCCATGTCGCCGGCCGCAAGGCGCCGAGGATCGTCATTTCCGACGAGCGCGAGATGCTGCTGGACTCGGCGGGCGGCATCGTCAGGGCGCTGCCCTCGCTGGGACAAGAGCCCTTCTACATCATCAACGCCGACACGTTCTGGATCGACAGCGGCCAGCCCAGTCTCCAGCGCCTTTCCCTTGCATGGGACGCTGCCAGAATGGATATTCTGCTGATGCTCACCGATCTCGATTCCGCCACCGGACATTGCGTCGGCACCGATTTCCTGGTGGCGCCGGACGGCGCCCTGCAGCGCTCGAAAGGCGATCCGGCCGGCCTGATCTATGCCGGGGCTGCGATTGTCCACCCGCGCATCTTCAAGGACGCGCCGACGGGCCCGCATTCGCTCAACGCCTATTTCGACACGGCGATCGGCGCCGGACGGCTGTTCGGAATGGCGATGCAGGGCCGCTGGATCACCGTCGGCACGCCCGACGCCATTCCGCTCGCCGAGGCGGCGGTCGCCGGCGCCCTCGCGAAAGCGATATGAGCGGCTCGCGCCGCGTTTTCTCGATCCCGCCCGGAGCGCCGTTTCTGCCGACGCTGGCTGAAGCCTTGCTGGCCGGCCGGCTTGTCCCCGGCTTCCGCTTCGAGGGCGACCCGCTGGCGCTCGCCGACGTCACCCTCTATGTGCCGACGCGGCGCGCGGCACGGGCATTGCGCGGCGCCTTCGTCGACATGCTGGGAGGTCGCTCGGCCATTCTGCCGACGGTGCGGCCGCTCGGCGAGTTCGACGAGGACGAGGCCGCCTTCGACACCGAGGCAACGCCGGCAATCGATCTGGCGCCGCCGATTGCGGCGCAGGAACGCTTGCTGTTGCTGGCGCCGCTGGTGCGGGCGTGGAAGGAGAGCCTGCCGGCGCATGTCGCGGCGCGCTTCAATGAGGAATTCGTGGTGCCGACCTCGGCGGCCGACGCCATCTGGCTGGCGCGCGACCTTGCCCGGCTGATGGACGAAATCGAGACCGAAGGTACGGATTGGGCGAAGCTCGCCGGGCTGGTCAGCGGCAACCTCGCCGGCTGGTGGCAGGTGACGCTCGATTTCCTCGGCATCGTCACCGACCACTGGCCAAGGCTGCTGGAGGAGCGCAGCCTCTCCAATCCGGCCGCGCACCGCAGCGCGCTGATCCGGCTGGAGGCGGCGCGGCTGAAGCGCAATCCGCCGGCCGGACCGGTGGTCGCCGCAGGCTCGACCGGCTCCATTCCGGCGACAGCCGAACTGCTCGGGGTGATCGCCGGCCTGCCTAACAGCGCGGTCGTGCTGCCCGGCCTCGACAAAGGGCTGGATGAGGCATCCTTCGCCGCGATTTCGGCGCCCGGCGCCCGGCCGGCGACGCTCGGCCACCCGCAATACGGCCTGGCAAAGCTGATCGGCGGCATCGGCGTGCTGCGCACCGATGTCGAGGAGATCGTCGCCGCTGACCGGGCGCTTTCGCTGCGCGCGGCGCTTGTCGGCGAAGCACTGCGACCGGCCGAAACCACCGAATTGTGGACCGCGACCCGCCCCGGTTTCGCAGGCGAGGCCATGGGCGAGGCTCTGGCCGGCGTGACGCTGGTGGAAGCCGCAAGCGAGCGCGACGAGGCAGTGGCGATCGCGATCGCGCTGAAGCGCGCCGTCGAGCAGCCGGCCCGGCGCGCAGCACTTGTCACCGGCGACCGCGCGCTGGCGCGGCGCGTCTCCGTCGAGCTCAAGCGCTTCGGCGTCGTCGCCGACGATTCCGGCGGCACACCGCTCGCCAACACGCCGGCGGCGAGCCTGCTGAGGCTGGCGCTGCAGGCCGCATTCCGGCCTGGCGATCCGGTCGGCCTGTTGTCGCTGCTGAAGCACCCGCTGCTTGGCCTCGGCCTCGACCGGGCGCGCGTGCGCCATGCGGCGGAGATCGTCGAGCTGGTGGCATTGCGCGGCGGCACCGGGCGGCCGGACGCGGCCTCGCTGGCGTTGCTTTTCGAGGCCCGCCTTTCGGCTCTCGGCGACAGCCGCCCGCCCTTCTGGCTCTCGCGGCTGTCGGCGCGCGGCATCGACGAGGCGCGGGACATGCTTGCCCGCCTGGCCGAGGCGCTTGCGCCGCTCACCGCCTTTCGCGGCGAACAGGATGCCGACCTCGCCGCCTTGACGCATGCAAGCGTTGTTGCGCTGGAGAACCTTGGCCGGGCAGCCGATGGCGGCCTGGCGCAACTCTATGCCGGCGACGCCGGCGAGAAGCTCGCCGAACTCATGCGCGGCCTTGTCGCCGCTTCGGTGCCGTTCGCCTTCGCGGCAGCCGATTGGCCGGACGTGATGGACGCGCTGATCGCGCCCGAAATGGTCAAGCCGGCGCAAGGCACCGACCGCAACATCGCCATCTGGGGCGCGCTGGAGGCGCGGCTGCAAAGCGTCGACACGCTCGTCATTGGCGGGCTCAACGAAGGCGTGTGGCCGCGCAAGCCGGAGAGCGGCCGCTTCATGTCGCGGCTGATGAAGACCGGCATCGATCTCGAGCCGCCGGAACGGCGCATCGGCCTTGCCGCGCACGACTTCCAGATGGCGATGGGCGCGAAAGAGGTGGTGCTGACGCGCTCGGCCCGCTCCGGCGACGCGCCGGCGGTGCCGTCGCGCTGGCTGCAACGCATGCTGACCTTCATCGGCAGGGAGCATGCGGCAGCGCCCTTGCGGCGCGGCGAGGCGCTGCTCGCCTGGGCGCGCGCGCTCGATGCCGGCGAGCGGCAGGATTTCGCGCCACGGCCGCAGCCGAGGCCGCCGCTCGGCGTGCGGCCGCAGCATTTCTCGGTCACCGAGATCGAGACGCTGCGCCGCGACCCCTATGCCATCTATGCCAGGCGGATCCTCGGCCTGATGCCGCTCGATCCCGTCATTCGCGATCCCGGAGCGGCCGAGCGCGGCACGCTGTTCCACGCCATCCTGCATCTGTTCTCAGCCAGGATCGCCGATCCGCGCCAGCCGGACGCGCTGGCAGGTCTTCTCGAAGCCGGCCGGGCCTGCTTTGCGGAAGCCGCGCTGCCGCCGGACATCGAGGCGGTGTGGTGGCCGCGCTTCGAAAAGCTCGCCGCCAACATCATCGAATGGGAGCATGGCCGCGCCGACGCCGTCGCCCAACGCTATGCCGAGGAACGAGCCGAGAAGACCGTGGTCGGCCGCACCGGCGTGACGCTGTCCGGCTATGCCGATCGCGTCGACCTGCTGGCCGGCGGCATGGCCGACATACTCGACTACAAGACCGGCTCCTCGCCATCGAGGGCGCAGGCGCACACGCTGCTTTCGCCACAGTTGGCGCTGGAAGGCGCGCTGCTCAGGCGCGGCGCCTTCAAGGCGCTCGGCACAGCTGAGCCCTCGCAGCTCGCCTTCGTGCGGCTGAAGCCCAATGGCGACGTGTTCGAGGAATCGATCCTCGAATACAACCGCAAGCCCAGGACCGCCAATGAGCTCGCCGAGGAGGCCTGGGCACGGCTGGAGAAGCTGCTCTTCCACTATGCCGACCCGACAACCGGCTATCTGTCGCGCGCGCTGCCGTTCCGCGAGGGCGAGGCCGATGGCGACTACGACCATCTCGCGCGCGTGCTCGAATGGTCGGCCGGCGGCGATAGCGAGGACGAGGCGGGGGAGGCATGAAGAAGGCCTACCCGATCCCCAGCGACACCGCTGCCAGCCAGGCGCGCGCTTCCGACCCGCTGAATTCGGCCTGGGTGTCGGCCAATGCCGGCTCGGGCAAGACGCATGTGCTGGCGCAGCGCGTCATTCGGCTGCTGCTCAACGGCACCGATCCGTCGAAAATCCTCTGCCTGACCTATACGCGCGCCGCCGCCGCCAACATGTCGAACCGGGTGTTTTCGACGCTGTCGGAATGGACCTCGCTCGGTGACGCCGAGCTCGCCACGCGGATCGCGACGCTGGATGGCCGCCGCGCCGACGCCGACACGATGCGCCGCGCGCGGCGGCTGTTCGCCGAAGCACTGGAGACGCCGGGCGGGCTGAAGATCCAGACGATCCACGCCTTCTGCGAATCGGTGCTGCACCAGTTCCCGCTGGAAGCCAACATTCCCGCGCATTTCGAGATGCTCGATCCGCAGATGGAAGCGTCGCTGTTCGCCGATGCCCGCCGCGACATGATCTCTGGCGCCGGCGCCGGCGCCGAAGGACTGGCCGAGGCCTTCGCCACGGTGCTGGAGCGCGGCGGCGAGGCCGGCCTCGACGCGCTGCTGGCCGAGATCGTGGCGAAGCGCGATGGGCTGCGCGCCTTCCTGTCGGGGCTGGGCGAGGACTTCCGGCCGCTGTTCGCCGAATTCCGCTTCAGGCCAGGCCTGACGGCCGAGGACATCGCCGCCTCGCTCTGGCCATTGCCCGGCTTCCTGCCAGACTATTTCGCCGGCTTCGCGCGCACCGCGGAAACGGCCGATGCTCGCATCGTGCTGAACAACATCCTGCCCTATGCCAGGCTGGCCTTCGCCGAAGCCGACCCGATCCGCAAGCTGCAGCTGCTCGGCAAGGCCTTCCTCAAAGCCGATGGCGACGCTTACGAGCCGGCAAAGACCTTCAAGAGGGCGCTGCTCGACCGGCTGCCCGACCTGCCGGAGCGCTATCTGGCCGCGGCCAAGGCGATCCTCGAGGTGTCGGACCGGCTGGCGCTGTTTCGGATGCTCGAAGGCACGGCGGCGGCGTTGACCGTCGCCCGCTGGCTGATCGCCCGCTATGAGCAGCTGAAGCGCGGCCGCGGCTTCCTCGACTTCAACGATCTGATCACCCGCACCGTCGCCCTTTTGTCGCGGCCCGATGCCGGCCCCTGGGTGCAGTTCAAGCTCGACCAGGGCATCGACCACATCCTGCTCGACGAGGCGCAGGACACCAGCCCCGACCAGTGGGAGGTGGTGAAGAAGCTGACGGAGGAGTTCTTCGCCGGCCTCGGCCAGCGCGAGACGGTGCGGCGCACGATGTTCGCCGTCGGCGACGAAAAGCAGTCCATCTATTCCTTCCAGGGCGCCGCACCCGATTCCTTTGCCGAGAGCAGGCTTTTGTTTGCCGGTCGCGTGCGCGACGCAGAAGCCTCTTTCGCCGATCTCAAGCTGACCTGGTCGTTCCGCTCCAGCGACGATGTGCTAGCCGCCGTCGACCGTGTCTTTGCCGATCCGGGCGTCAGGCGCGGCATCAGCCACGACCCCGATCCGCTCAGCCACAAGGCGATCCGCACCGACGCGCCGGGCTATGTCGAGGTGTGGCCGTCGATCGGCGCCGACGCGGTCGAGGAGCCTGACGACTGGACCTTGCCGGTCAACCATGCCAGCGCGCCGGCGGTGCGGGTGGCCGAGCATGTGGCTGCGACGATCCAGGCCTGGCTCCGGGACGGCGAGGTCCTCGAGGGCAAGGGCCGCAGGCTGACGGCCGGCGACATCCTTGTCCTGGTGCGCAAGCGCGACCGCTTCGTCCATGCTTTGTCGCGCAGCCTGAAGAACCGGCAGATCCCGGTCGCCGGCGCCGACCGGCTGAGCCTGCCCGGGCACATCGCGGTGAAGGACCTGATCGCGCTCGGCCATTTCCTCATCCAGCCGGAGGACGACCTGTCGCTGGCGGCCGTGCTGCGCAGCCCGATCTTCGACGTGTCCGAGGAGCGGCTCTTTTCGCTGGCTAACGGACGGCCGACGGGTCTTTCGCTAATCGCTTCGCTCCGCAAGCAGGGTGGCGAGGATGCCGTACTGGCCGGCATTGTCGCGCGGCTCGACGCCTGGACGGACGAGGCAGCCTTCAAGCCGGTGTTCGAATTCTACGCCGCGGCCCTTGCGCGCGACGGCCTGCGCAAGAAGATGATCGCGCGCCTCGGGCCGGAAGCCGGCGACATAATCGACGAATTCCTGAGCTTCTGCCTTGCTGAGGAGCGCACAGGCCTGCCGGGGCTGGAGGCGTTCCTGGCAACGCTGGAAAGCAGCGGGCCAGAGATCAAGCGCGAGATGGACCAGACCCGCGACGAGGTACGCGTCATGACCGTGCACGCAGCCAAGGGCCTGGAGGCGCCTGTCGTCTTCCTGGTCGATGGCGGTTCGGCGCCGTTCAGCGACCAGCATCTGCCGCGCCTGATGCCGTTCGAGGGTTCGGGCGAGCATCTTGGGGGCAAGGGCTATCTCTGGCGCTCGGCGAGCGACGTTGCCAATAGCTTTTCGAAAGCCGCGGCCGCGCATGCAAGGGAGCTTGCCGACGACGAATATCGCCGTCTGCTCTATGTCGGCATGACACGGGCCGAGGACCGGCTGGTCGTCTGCGGCTATCACGGCAAGCGCGCGCCGAGCACCGGCACCTGGCATGCGATCGTCAGCCGGGCGCTGATCGGCGCGCCGGAAAGCGGGGAGCGCCGGCACCCGGCGACGGACGAGGTCGCAGTGCACCGCTTCCATATGACCAAGCTGCCGCCGGTGGCGTTGGTGGCGGCCGGATCGGCAAGCCCGGTGCAGCATGTCGCGCCGCTGCCGGAAAACCTGTTCCGCCCGTTGCCGCCCTATGAGGAGCTGCCGCGGCCTCTGTCGCCCTCCGGCGCCTCAGCGCTGATCGACGAAGCCAAGCAGACGGTGACCGACACGCGCTCGCCGGTACTGGATGCCGAGGCAGAGCCCGGTTTCGCCGTCCTGCGCGGGCTGGCGCTGCACAAATTGCTGCAAATGCTACCTTCGATCGCTGAAGGCGAGCGTCAGGACGCCGCGGAACGCTATCTGGCGCGCGCCGGCGCCGGCTGGCCAGAAGCAGAGCGCGGCAAAGCGCTGGCAGCCGTGATGGCGATCCTCGCCGATCCCCGCTTCACCGCATTGTTCGCGCCCGCATCGCGCGCCGAAGTCGCGGTCATGGGCAGCCTCGAGGTGAAGGGAAAGCTGCGCTCGATCTCCGGCAAGATCGACCGGCTGGCGATCTCTGGGCACAGCGTGTCGATCGTCGACTACAAGACCAACCGGCCGGCGCCAGCGACGCTGGAGGAGGTGCCGCCTGCCTACGTGCTGCAGCTCGCGCTCTATCGGGCACTGCTTCAGCCGCTCTATCCCGGCCGCGCGGTCCGGGCCGTGCTGCTGTTCACCGAGGCACCAAGGCTGATCGAGCTGCCGGCGCGTGCTCTTGACGATGCCCTTGCCCGACTCACGGGAGCGTGACACAAGAACTGCTTGAATTAGGCCGCTGCCACCACCACATTTGGTGTAACCCGAGTTCTCGAAAGGATTTCCGCATGACCACCGTCAAGGTCGACAAGAGCAATTTCCAGGCCGATGTGCTCAACGCCAAGGAGCCGGTCGTGGTGGATTTCTGGGCCGAATGGTGCGGCCCCTGCAAGATGATCGCCCCGGCGCTGGAAGACATCGCCAAGGAGCTTGGCTCGAAGGTGAAGATCGCCAAGCTCAACATCGACGAGAATCCGGAGCTTGCCGCCCAGTTCGGCGTGCGCTCGATCCCGACGCTGATGATCTTCAAGGGCGGCGAAGTCGCCGACATGAAGGTCGGCGCGGCGCCGAAGACCGCGCTGTCGCACTGGATCAACGGCAGCCTCGCCTGAGCCAATCGAAAAGTTTCAAAGGACAAGCCCGGCCATCGCACCGGGCTTTTTCTTTGGCGCCATGTCTCGGCGCCTTCTGGCCCTCGTGTGCTATGCCTGCATGTCGTCTGCTTGGGACGGACAGGAGAACACCATGACCGGAACAGCCAAGGCCACCGTCTTCATCGACAACGAGCGCGTCATCGTCACCGAATACCGCTTCCAGCCCGGCGACAACACCGGCTGGCACCGCCATGGCCATGACTATGTCATCGTGCCGCTGATGGACGGCAAGGTGAAGCTGCTGACCAAGGACGGCGAATCCTTCGCCGAGATGAAGAAGGGGGCGCCCTATTTCCGCAAGGAGGGCGTCGAGCACGACGTCATCAGCGCCAATGACAGCGAATACGCCTTCATCGAGATCGAGCTGAAATAGCCCATAGACGGCGCGCGGAAGTCACCAGTCGGCGATGCGATCGCCGCCGGTAAATTGCGCGCTTTTGGCGGTGTATTCGAACAGCTCGATCTTCACGCCGTTCGGATCGCGGATCCAGGCCTGAAATGTATCGTCGCAGGCGAGCTTCTTCGATGTGACCTCGACGCCCTTCGACCTGATATGGGCGATCGCCGCGTCGATGTTTTCCACTTCCAGGCAGAAATGGTTGATCTGGTTGCGATCGCTGTATCTGGCCTCGTCCTTCTGGAACACCTCGACATGGCTGCGGCCGCCGCAATCGAGGTAAAAGCCGAAAACCGTGCCGTCACGCAGGAAATTGAACCTTGTGTCCATGCCGAGCACGTCGCGGTAGAAGCTGCGCGTCGCTTCCAGGTCATGCGCGAAGATGCAGACATGGGCGAGTTGCTTGACCTTGATCACGACGGGCTCCTTGCGGTCAGAACAGGTCGGAACCCTGCCCTCAGGTCGGCGGCGTGCCGTTTTCGGCCAGCACCGCGCCGGCCAGGTAAAGCGAGCCGCCGATCAGGATGCGCGGCGGCGGACCGTCCCAGGTGTCGCGCAGCAGCATCAGCGCGCTGGCGACGGAGCTGACGGGTTCTGCCGACAGGCCGGCTTCGGCGGCGCGCAGCGCCAGCTCGTCATTCGGCACGCCGGCGTCGCTGAGGCTCACCGGCACCGTATAGACATGCCGGGCGAGCCCCTTGAAGGCACGGAAATAGCCGCTCTGGTCCTTGGTGTTGATCATGCCGGAGATCAGGAACAGCGGCCGCGGGTGCTTCTCTTCCTGCTCGGCGAGCGCCTCGGCGATGACGATGCCGGCGCCCGGATTGTGACCGCCGTCGAGCCAGATGTCGGCGCCCTTCGGCGCCAATTCGGCCAACTTGCCTTGCGCCAGCTTCTGCATGCGGCCGGGCCAGGCGACGCTGGCCATAGCCTTTTCGGCGGCGCGATGGCTGATCTCGAAGCCGGCGGCCTTGATCGCGGCGATCGCCGCGGCCGCATTGGCGAACTGGTGGCGCCCCGGCAGGCGCGGCGGCGGCAGGTCCATCAGCCCGTCCTCGTCCTGGTAGACCATGCGGCCGTTTTCCTCGAAAGCGAGGAAATCCTGGCCATAGACGAAGGTCGGGCAGTCGAGCCGCTCGGCGGTCTCGATCAGCACCTGCAGCGCCGTCTCGCTTTCCTGCGCGCCGATGACAACCGGGCAGCCGGGCTTGATGATGCCGGCCTTTTCTGCGGCGATCAGTTCGACGCGGTCGCCGAGATAGGCCTCATGGTCCATCGACACCGGCATGATCACCGACACCGCCGGCCGGGCGATGACATTGGTGGCGTCGAAGCGGCCGCCAAGGCCGACCTCGATGATGGCCGCTTCGGCCGGATGCTCCGCGAACAAGAGGAAGGTGACGGCGGTGAGGATCTCGAAGACGGTGATCTTCTGACTGGCATTGGCGGCCGCGACGCGGGCGATGGCATCGGCGAAGACCTGATCGTCGACCAGCTTGCCGCCGCCCTCGGCGGCGAGGCGGTAGCGCTCGTGCCAGTTCACCAGATGCGGCGAGGTGTGCACATGGACGAGGTGACCGGCCGCTTCGAGCAGCGCGCGCGAGAAGGCGGCGCAGGAGCCCTTGCCGTTGGTGCCGGCGATGTGGATCGCCGGCGGGATCAGCTCCTGCGGATTGCCGAGACGTTCGAGCAGCCGCGTGATGCGGTCGAGCGAAAGGTCGAAGCCCTTCGGGTGAAGCGCCATCAGGCTTTCGATTTCGCGGTCGGCGGCAAGCGTTGTCATGGACGAATCCTAGCGCATGACCCCGAAACCGGAAATCGGTTTCGGAAAGGATCATGCGCAAATCAAAAAGCTACAACACCGGACGGTGCGCGCAATCGCGCCTCGCGGCGTTCAGTGTCGCGTCAGGCCTGCGGCCGCGCTTCCTGGTGGGCGAGCGCCGGCGGCAGGATCTCGGGCTCGAGCGGCTTTTCTTCCTGCGGCAGCTTGAGCAGCATCTTCAGAAGCCGCGCGATGGTCTGGCGCATCTCCAGCCTCGACACCACCATGTCGACCATACCGTGCTCCATCAGATATTCGGAGCGCTGGAAGCCGTCGGGCAGCTTTTCGCGGATGGTCTGCTCGATGACGCGCGGCCCGGCAAAGCCGATCAGCGCGCCGGGCTCGGCGATGTGGACGTCGCCCAGCATGGCATAGGAAGCGGTGACGCCCCCGGTGGTCGGATTGGTCAGCACGACGATATAGGGCAGGCCGGCTTCCTTCAGCCGGTCGACGCCGACCGTGGTGCGCGGCAACTGCATCAGCGAGAGTATGCCTTCCTGCATGCGGGCGCCGCCGGAAGCGGCAAACAGGATCAGCGGCTGCTTGCGCTGCAGGGCGACCTCGAACGCATGGACGATGGCGTCGCCGGCAGCCATGCCGAGCGAGCCGCCCATGAAGGCGAAATCCTGCACGGTGACCACCACAGGCAGTCCGTCGATGCTGCCCAGCGCATTGACGATCGCGTCCTCCAGGCCGGTCTTGGCCTTGGCGTCCTTCAGCCGGTCGGTGTAGCGCTTCTCGTCGCGGAACTTCAGCGGATCCTGCACGACCTTGGGATTTTCGAGCGTCTCGTATTTGCCGTCGTCGAAGAAATATTTCAGCCGCTCCTTGGCCGAGATCTTCATGTGATGGCCGGACGACGGGATGACGAACTGGTTGGATTCGAGATCCTTGTGGAACACCATCTCGCCGGTCTCGGGATCCTTGATCCAGAGATTCTCGGGCATGTCGGTGCGCCGACCGAGCATCGAATTGATCTTCGGGCGGACGTAGTTGGTGATCCAGTTCATCGCTTCGGCTCCCGTCCTGACTAGGAAGAGGTAGGAAAACTATTCGGCGGCAGCAAGGCGGGCGGAGCGGACACCCTGGGCAAGGCCGCTGACCAAAGTAGCCACCGCCTCGGCCGGATCGGCGGTCTTTTCGCCCTTCGGCCCCAGCACATTGGCGACAGCGTTGACGATCGCGGTGCCGACGACGACGCCGTCGGCCGAGGCGCCGATGGTGCGCGCCTGCTCGGCGGTCTTGACGCCGAAGCCGACGCAGACCGGCAGCGCGGTGTGGCCCTTGATGCGCTTGACGGCCGCCGCCACCTTGGCGGTGTCGGCCAATGCCGAGCCGGTGATGCCGGTCATCGAGACGTAGTAGACGAAGCCGGAGGTGTTCTCCAAAACCTTGGGCAGGCGCCTGTCGTCGGTGGTCGGCGTCGCCAGGCGGATGAAGTTGATGCCGGCCTTCAGCGCCGGAATGCAGAGCTCCTCGTCCATTTCCGGCGGCAGGTCGACGACGATCAGCCCGTCGATGCCGCTGGCCTTGGCATCGGCAAGGAAACGCTCGACGCCGTAGATGTAGATCGGGTTGTAGTAGCCCATCAGCACGATCGGCGTCTCGTTGTCGGCGGTGCGGAATTCCGACGCCATCTTCAGCGTCTTGACCAGCGTCTGGCCGCCTTTCAGCGCCCTGAGGCCCGCCGCCTGGATGGCCGGGCCGTCGGCCATCGGATCGGAAAACGGCATGCCGAGCTCGATGACGTCGCTGCCTGCGCCAGGCAGCGCCTTCATGATGGCGAGCGAGGTGTCGTAGTCGGGGTCGCCGCCCATGAAATAGGTGACGAGCGCCGGGCGGCCCTCGGCTTTCAGCTTGGCCATGCGGCGGTCGATGCGGGTCGTCATGATCAGATCTCCATGCCCAGCATGTTGGCCACCGTGTGCACGTCCTTGTCGCCGCGGCCGGACAGGTTGACGATGACGATCTGGTCCTTGTCCATGGCCGGCACGATCTTGACCGCATGCGCGATGGCATGGGCCGATTCAAGCGCCGGGATGATGCCTTCGACGCGCGTCGTCAGCTGGAAGGCCTCCAGCGCCTCGTCGTCGAGGATCGGCACATATTCGACGCGGCCAGAGTCGCGCAGCCAGGAATGCTCGGGGCCGACGCCCGGATAGTCGAGGCCGGCCGAGATCGAGTGGCCGTCGAGGATCTGGCCGTCGGCATCCTGCAGCAGATAGGTGCGGTTGCCGTGCAGCACGCCGGGCGCGCCGGCATTCATCGAGGCGCAATGCTCGACGCCATCGAGGCCGCGGCCGCCGGCTTCGATGCCGATGATGCGGACGTCCTTGTCGTCGAGGAAGGGGTGGAACAGGCCGATGGCGTTGGAGCCGCCGCCAACGGCGGCGATGATGGTGTCGGGCAGCCGGCCTTCCTGTTCGAGGATCTGCGCGCGGGCTTCGGCGCCGATGACCGACTGGAAGTCGCGCACCAGCTCCGGATAGGGATGCGGGCCGGCGGCGGTGCCGATCAGGTAATAGGTGTCCTCGACATTGGTCACCCAGTCACGCAGCGCTTCGTTCATGGCGTCCTTCAGCGTGCCGTGGCCGGCGGTAACAGGCCGCACCTCGGCGCCGAGCAGCTTCATGCGAAAGACGTTGGGGCTTTGCCGGGCGACGTCGGTGGCGCCCATGTAGACGACGCAGGGATAGCCGAAGCGGGCCGCGACAGTGGCCGAAGCGACGCCATGCTGGCCGGCGCCGGTCTCGGCGATGATGCGCTTCTTGCCCATGCGCTTGGCGAGCAGGATCTGGCCCAGGCAGTTGTTGATCTTGTGCGAGCCGGTGTGGTTCAAATCCTCGCGCTTGAAATAGACCTTGGCGCCGCCGAGATGCCTCGTCAGGCCTTCGGCGAAATAGAGCTTTGAGGGCCGCCCGGCGTAGTGGGTCGACAGGTTCTGCAGCTCGGCCTTGAACTCCGGATCGTTCTTGGCCTCGTTCCAGTGCCGTTCGAGGTCGAGGATCAGCGGCATCAGCGTCTCGGCGACGAAGCGGCCGCCGAAAATGCCGAACATGCCCTGCTCGTCGGGCCCGGTGCGGAAGGAATTGGGCATAGCCGGCTTGTTCATCGCCGATCTCCTGGTTCAAGAATTGCTCAGGCGGCGCGGTCGTCGCGCGCGGCCCTGACGGCCCGGAAAAACTGCTCGATCAGCGCCGGATCCTTGACGCCCGGGGCGCTTTCCACGCCCGACGAAATGTCGATGCCGGGCGGATTGGCTGATCTCAGGGCGTCGCCGATGTTGACGGCGTTGAGCCCACCGGAAAGCATGTAATCGACGCCGGCGTCAAGGCCGGCAAGGATATGCCAGTCGAAGGCGACGCCATTGCCGCCCGGCAACTCGGAACCTTTCGGCGGCATGGCATCGAAGAGGAAGCGGTCGGCGATGCCGACGAACGGCTTTATCCGCTCCAGATCGGCCGTCTCACTGATCGACAGTGCCTTCATCACCGGCAGGCCATAGCGCGCTTTCACCTCGGCCACCCGCCCGGGCGTTTCGGAACCGTGCAACTGCAACATGTCAGGCTGCATCCTGGCGACGATCTCATCCAGGAAGGTGTCGCTGGCATCGACTGTGACGGCAACCGCCAACGCCTTGCCGCGCGCCGCCTCGCGCAACCAGCCGGCGCCGGCGGGCTCGATATAGCGCGGGCTCTTGGCGAAAAAGATGAAGCCGACATGGCTGGCGCCGCCGGCCAGCGCCGCGGCCATTGCCGCGTCGGTCTTCAACCCGCAGATCTTGATGTCGAGCGCCATGGCGCGGGGATTGGCACGAAAAGCCGCAAGAGTCGAGAAAAAGCATGCTGTTGCCGCCACGGCGGAAAGCACTACCTTTCAAACAGGGGACATTGGCGGGAGCAGACAATCATGACCGACCGAACCGTTGCCGAACTCAGGCAAAAGATCGCGCAGGCGCGCGACGTGATCGCGCATCTGATGGACAAGGCCGCCTTCAACGGGGCCGAGGCGCACCGGGCGCTGGACTATTTCGGCGGTGACGCTTTCGACCGGAATTTCCTGCCGTGGCCGCAACATGGCGCCGAGGGGTTGCGACCGGAGGAACTGAACGCGGCGAATGATGACTGAGCGGCCGGCCCAAGGCCGCCGGACGCGTCAATCGAACACGATCGCCTGCAGGGCGCCGCCGTTGCGCTTCAGCCAGTCCTTACAGCGGTCGGTGTCGGGGCAGAGCTTTTCGCACAGTTTCCAGAATTTCGGGCCGTGGTTCATCTCTTTCAGATGCGCCACCTCATGCGCGACGAGGTAGTTTATCACCGGCGCCGGCGCCATCATGATGCGCCAGGAGAAGGACAGATTGCCTTCCGAGGTGCACGAGCCCCAGCGGCTGGAGGTGTCCTTGAAGCGGATCGCCTTGGCGCGCTTGCCGAGCGCTTCGGTGTGTTTGGCCACCAACTTCTCGATCTCGCGCTTGGCCTCGCGCTTCAGATAGTCGGCGATGCGGCGCGGCAGATGCACGCGCTCGCCATGCACGATCAGCAGCGGGCCACGCTCGTCGCGCGAGATGGTGACGGTGCCGCGCTTAGACGGATCATGGACGATGCGATGCGCCACGCCGCGCACCGGAATCTTGATGCCCGGCCGCACCTGCGGCCGTGTCGGCACCTTGGCCAGCCGCTGCTCCAGCCAATCCTGGTGACGGTCCAGGAATTTCTCCACCTCGCCGCGGCGCAGGCCCGGCGGCACGGTGATGCGCAGGCCCTGGCCGCCGGAATCGATGCGCAGCGTCAGCCGCCGCGCCCTGTGGCTTTCGACGATCTTGAGCGGCAGGGTGCGGCCGGCAACGCTGTGCTCGCGCTCGACGACTGGCGCCGGCTTGGGTTTGGTCAGGCTGCGGAAAAAGCCGATGGTCATGGCCGGACGATACGCGATTCGAGGAAAACGACCAGTGGAGTGAACTTAAAAAGAGAACAAAAACGAAACGGCGCCGCTTGCGCGACGCCGTTCGTCATAGCGAGGCCGGTCGCGCAACCTCAGTCGTCAAGCAGGTTCGAGCCCTTGCGCTTGGGGGTCGACGGGCTTGCCGGCTTGGTCGTCCCGGTCGTGGTTGGCGCGGTCGACTTGTTGCGGTTGGCCATGAAACGATCGAACTCGTCCTGGTCCTTGGCGCGGCGCAGCTCGCGGGCATAGTCGTCGAACTCGGTCAGCATCTCGTCGAGCTTGCGGCGTTCCTCGGCCAGGCGGTCGAGCTCCTTTTCGCGCCAGTCGTCGAAAGCGACGTTGCCGGTGCGGGCCGAGCCGTGACCCCAGCGCGCGGCCTTGTCGGAACCGCGGCGGCAGCCGGCGAAGATGCCGTCGGTGGCGCGGTTCACGTCACGCTTGAAGCCGTCGAGCCGGTCGCCCCAGATGATGTAGGCGAGCATGGCGAAGCCGAGCGGCCAGAACACCATGAAGCCGATCACCATCAGCGCGATGGTCGCCGGCGTCCAAGCCGGACGGATCAATGCAGTTGTGTTCATTTTCTCCCAGTCCTTCCGTTGGGCACAGCCAATCCTGGCTGCGTGGAATCGAGATGGGATGGGCAAAACGGCGATTCAAGACGACCGCATCCAAAACCGGACAAAGGGCTGAAATGATTGTCTCATTTTGAGTTCTTCGAGGAAAAGCACGACCATTCCGGCAACCAGGCCCCAGAATGCCGCGCCGACGCCGAACAGCGTCAACCCCGAGGCGGTGACGGCGAAGGTGACGATGGCGGCCATGCGGTGGCCTTCGTCCTTGAGCGCGATCGACAGCGCGTTGGTCAGCGGCGCCATCAGCGCAAGACCCGCCACGAGCACGATGAGGGCCTGCGGCAGCACGGCGAAGATCGCCACCAGCGAGGCGCCGAACATGGCGAAGACGAGGTAGGCGAGCGTGTAGAACGGGCCTGTCTTCCAGCGCTCGGCCGGATCGGGATGGACATCCGGCCCGGTGCAGATCGCCGCTGAAATCGCCGCCAGATTGGTGGTCGGCCCGCCGAACGGCGCCGACAGCAGCGAGAAGAAGCCGGTGACGCCGATCAACGGACCGGGCTCGGGGTGGTAGCCGGCGGCCTTCAGCACGGCGAGGCCGGACAGGTTCTGCGAGGCCATGGTGACAAGGTAGAGCGGCAGCGCAAGCCCGATGACGGCGCCGGCCGTGAACTGCGGCGCAATCAGCGTCAGCGTCGACAGTTCCGGCGCCGGCAGGCCGCCGACACGGCCGGTGAGGAAGGCGGCCAGGCCACCGCCGATCAGCACCGCCAGCACCGATAGCGCCGGATTGAACAGACGGATGACGAAGAAGGCCGCGATCAGCGGCAGGATCAGCCAGGGATCGGAAGGGATGGTCTTGAAGGCATTGGTGGCGAAGCCGACGAGGATGCCGGCCAGCATGCCGGAAGCGACGGAGGGTGGAATCCGGGCGATGAATTGGGTCAGCGGCTTGAACAGGCCGGTGGCGATCAAAAGCACCGCGGTGACGATGAAGGCGCCGACCGCCTCGTTCACCGAAAAGCCGCTCGATGCCGCGAGCAGCGCCAAGCCGGGCGTCGACCAGGCGGTGATGACAGGCATTTTCGTGCGCCAGGACAGCCACAGGCACTCGACCGCCATCGCCAGGCAGATCGCCGTCACCCCGCTCGCCGTCTCGACCTGCGTCGCGCCGACCGCCTTGGCGGCGGCGATGACGACGGCGAGCGTGCCGCCGAAGCCGACGATCGCGGCGACGAAGGCGGATATCGGAACGGAGATGCGCATGCTCACATGCCCCGCTGCACCATATCGCCCACCGCCCGCAGCAGCAGGTCGAGATCCTGCGGCCGCGACAGGCGGTGGTCGCCGTCGGGAATGAGCGAAAGCGTCACGTCGTCAGCCGGCAGCAAGGCGGCAAGCTTGAGCGCGTGGCTGGACGGCACGTCCGCATCGGCGAGGCCCTGCAGGATGTGGACCGGGCAGTGGGTGTCGATCGGCCCGCCCATCACCAGGTTCTTGCGGCCGTCCTCGATGAGCGCGCGCGTGTAGATATAGGGCTCGGCCGAATAGTCCGATGGCTCGGCGAAGAAGCCTTTTTCGAGCAAATCCTGCTTCTGCGCCTCGGTCAGCGCCGGCTCGACCAGCTCGGCGGTGAAATCCGGCGCCGGCGCCAGGAGCACCAGGCCAGTGACACTGGCGTCGCCCGCCTTGCGCAGTTCCTGCACCATGCGCAGCGCGATCCAGGCGCCCATCGAGGACCCGACCAGGATCTGTTTGCCTTGGGTGAAACGGCGAAAGACGGCGAGGCTCTCGGCCAGCCATTTCGAGATGGTGCCGTCGGCGAAGGCGCCGCCGGACTCGCCATGGCCGGAATAGTCGTGGCGCAGGAAGGCTCTGGGCTCCTTTGCCGCCCATCCGGCCAGCGTCTCGGCCTTGGTGCCCAGCATGTCGGACTTGTAGCCGCCGAGCCAGACGACGCCAGGCGCGGCCCCTTGCGACGGCCTGACGGCCGCGCCTTGCGACTGCCTGACGGCGATGCTGGTTCCCCCGACATCCAGAAACATGGGAGCGGTTGCGGTCATGGCTGGCGTCTGGTCCTGTTCCTTGTGCCGGTCTTTTGGCACGGCGGAGCGTTCGACGAAAAGTGCTCTGCAACTTTCTTTGCTTGGTGCAGACGCGGGATCAGGTGATTTCTTGCGAAGGCTGTGCTATTGACTTGCGCCGCGCGCTCACCACATTGGCGCGTCCCGACCATCCGAACCCTACGAACCCCGAACGAAACGGCCAAGGAGACCACGACCATTCGCAGACCTTTCAAAGCAGCGGCGCCCACCAAGGATGGGCCGCGCTCCAACCGCGACATCCGGGTGCCCCGGGTCCAGCTCATCGACGCAGAAGGCCACAATCGTGGCGATGTTTCCATCAACGACGCATTGCTGCTGGCCGAAGAGGCCGGGCTCGATCTCGTCGAGATCTCGCCCAACGCGCAGCCGCCCGTCGTCAAGATCCTCGATCTCGGCAAGCTGAAATACGCCAACCAGAAGAAGGCGGCCGAAGCGCGCAAGAACCAGAAGGTCATCGAGATCAAGGAGATCAAGATGCGCCCGAACATCGACAGCCATGACTACGAGACCAAGATGAAGGCGGTGCGCCGCTTCTTCGAGGACGGCGACAAGGTCAAGCTGACGCTGCGCTTCCGAGGCCGCGAAATGGCGCATATGGAGCTCGGCATGCAGCTCCTGAACAAGGTTCGCGAGGAAGTGGCGCCGATCGCCAAGGTCGAAGCCGAACCGAAGCTCGAAGGCCGCCAGATGATGATGGTGCTGGCGCCCCGCTGACTGGCGGGCGCCCGACCACCCAGGCGTTGGCGTCGATCACGGCTTCGAGAAGCCGAATTGACCACTTCCCCTGGCGGCGTGCTCTAAAATCCGCCTGAATTGCGGAGCACGGCGTCCCGACGATCGGCGGGGCGCCTGTTTTCAATCCGATCGCCGGCAAACCTCGACGATCGGATTGCATCATGGTCGATGACGTCAAATACCCCGACACCAACCCCGTGAAATACGGGCTGGGCAACTACCAGCAGATTCGCAGGATGGTGCTGGCGGTGCTGATCGCGGTGCTGTTCGCCGCGCTGCTGTTCGGCCAGTCGACCTTTCCGCCCGACACGTGGCTGCATGAGTCGATCGAGATGTTCGGTGTGCTGCTGATCTTCCTCGGCATCGTCGGACGGCTGTGGGCGACGCTCTACATCGGCGGGCGCAAATCCTCCGAAGTGGTCACCGGCGGCCCCTATTCGATCACCCGCAACCCGCTCTATGTCTTCTCGACGGTCGCCGCCGCCGGTGTCGGCGCGCAGATCGGCTCGTTCACCGGGATCATCCTGTTAGCGGCCCTGTGCGCCGGGGCGTTCCACATCGTCATCCTGCGCGAGGAGAAATTCCTCAAGGAGGCGCTCGGCGCCCCTTATCGAGCCTATCTGGCGAAAGTGCCGCGCTTCTTCCCCGACCTCTCGCTCTACGACGAAGGCGACACCGGCAGCTTCAAGCCGCGCCTGCTTCTGAACACGCTGCTCGACGGGCTGGTCTTCCTGGTCGCGCTGCCGGCCTTCGAGCTGATCGACGGCGCGCAGCTGTCGGGCGTGCTGCCCGTGCTCTTCAGGCTCCCCTGATCGCGGGCAGAGCGTCGCATGGCTTGAGGTGTTGCGCGCCGGCCGTGTTTGATCTATAGGACCGCCGTTCCGCGTATCGGCCCGAAATCGTCTTTCGGAAAGATACGCAGGAACAAAAACGAAAACCGCCCGGCAGGGCATGCCGTGGCGGTTTCATTTGCTTTTCGGGCTTTGGTCGGCCCGAAGCGAACAAGAAGCGCGATGGTGCGCCCACAATACGGAGTAGCAAAATGCCCAAGATGAAGACCAAATCGGCCGCCAAGAAGCGGTTCAAGATTACTGCCACCGGCAAGGTGCTGTCGGCTGCCGCCGGCAAGCGCCACGGCATGATCAAGCGTTCCAACAAGTTCATTCGCGATGCCCGCGGCACGATGGTTCTGGCTGAACCGGACGGCAAGAAGGTCATCAAGAATTTTCTGCCGAACGGCCTCTGAGCATTCGGCCTGGACACGCAACTGGTTTGACGCAATTCCCAACGGAAAACCGCTAAACACTTTTCCTGGAATTGCTTTTAAGGAGATCATGACATGGCACGCGTAAAGAGAGGCGTCACCGCTCACGCCAAGCACAAGAAGGTCCTGAAAGCCGCCAAGGGTTTCTACGGCCGCCGCAAGAACACCATCCGCATCGCCAAGCAGGCGGTGGAGAAGTCGCTGCAGTACGCCTATCGCGACCGCAAGAACCGCAAGCGCTCGTTCCGCGCGCTGTGGATCCAGCGCATCAACGCCGCGACCCACGAGCACGGCCTGACCTATGGCCGCTTCATTGACGGCCTCAACAAGGCCGGTATCGAGATCGATCGCAAGGTCCTGTCCGACATGGCCATCCACGAGCCGCAGGCTTTCGCCGCGCTGGTGGCCAAGGCCAAGGTCGCGCTCGAATACCTGAAGAACACCACGCCGAACGCTTTTGAAAGCGCTGTCGCCTAAGCCAGCGCTTCCCAAGCATTCGCAATTCTGATTTGGGGAACCCGCGCTGGCACGGCTGGCGCGGGTTTTTCTTATGCCTGATGCAACCAAAATGGTGACGCACCGGACACTGGTGGTTGCCCTATCGAGAGAGTTTCACCGTGAACGCCAGTGCTGGAAATCTTGAAGTCCTGGAAGGCTCGCTGCTTGCCGACATAGCGGCAGCCGCTGACGAGGCTGCGATCGAGGCGGTGCGCGTCGCGGCGCTGGGCAAGAAGGGCTCGGTCTCCGAAATGCTGAAGACACTCGGCGCGATGACCGCCGAGGAACGCCAGGTGAAGGGCCCGGCGATCAACGGGCTGAAGAACCGCGTCACCGAGGCGCTGACCGCGCGCAAGGCGGAACTGAAGGACGTGGCGATCGCCGCCCGGCTCGCCGCCGAGACGGTCGACGTGACGCTGCCGGTGCGCCAGTCGCCGGCCGAGCGCGGCCGCATCCACCCGATCAGCCAGGTCATCGACGAGATCGCGGCGATCTTCGGCGATCTCGGCTTCGCCATCGCCGAGGGCCCCGATGTCGAGACCGACTATTACAATTTCACCGCGCTGAACTTCCCGGAAGGCCACCCGGCCCGCGAAATGCACGACACCTTCTTCTTCCAGCCGGACGAGAAGGGCGAGCGCAAGCTTTTGCGCACCCACACCTCGCCGGTGCAGATCCGCACCATGGAGCGGCAGAAGCCGCCGATCCGCATCGTCATCCCCGGCAAGACCTACCGGCAGGATTCGGACGCCACGCACTCGCCGATGTTCCATCAGGTCGAAGGGCTGGTGATCGACAGATCAGCCAACGTCGCCAACATGAAGTGGGTGCTGGAGGAGTTCTGCAAGGCCTTCTTCGAGGTGCCGAGCGTCAAGATGCGCTTCCGCCCGTCCTTCTTCCCGTTCACCGAGCCGAGCCTCGAGGTCGACATCCAGTGCGACCGCTCGCGGCCGGGCGAAGTGCGCTTCGGCGAAGGCTCGGACTGGATGGAGATTCTTGGCTGCGGCATGGTGCACCCCAATGTGCTGCGCCATGGCGGGCTCGATCCCGACGAGTATCAGGGCTTTGCCTGGGGCATGGGCATCGACCGCATCGCCATGCTGAAATACGGCATGCCGGACCTGCGCGCCTTCTTCGATGCCGACGTGCGCTGGCTGTCGCATTACGGCTTCAGGCCGCTCGACCTGCCGACGCTGTTCGGAGGCCTCTCGGCATGACGGCGCCGCACACCGGCGGCTGCCGCTGCGGCGCGGTGCGGTTCGAGGCGTCAGTCGAGCCGCACCACATCAGCTACTGCCATTGCGGCGATTGCCGGCGGGCGAGCGGCGCGCCGGTGTCGGCCTTCGTCGGCTTCATGACCGACCAGATCGCGCTTGACGGCAAGGCACTGAAGCGGTTCGAGAACGGCCCGGTAACGCGCACCTTCTGCGGCGTCTGCGGCTCGCCGATCGCCTATACGGATGAGCGGCTCGCCGGCCACATCTATTTCACCCTCGGTTCGATGGACATGCCGGCCTATTTCAAGCCGACGCACCATGCCCATGTGCGCGAGCAGCTCCCCTTCCTGCATATGCCCGACGACCTGCCGCGCCATCTCAGAACCAGCGTGACCAGGCCCGATGGGCAAAGACCAGACGGAACACAGTCATGAAATTCACCCTCTCCTGGCTCAAGGACCACCTCGAGACCGACGCCTCGCTCACAGAGATCGTCGAGCGGCTGACCGCGATCGGCCTCGAGGTCGAGCATGTCGACGACAAGGCGGGGCTAAGACCCTTCGTCATCGCCAAGGTGCTGACGGCGGTGCAGCATCCCGACGCCGACCGGCTGCGCGTGCTGACGGTCGATACCGGCGACGGCAAACCGCCGGTGCAAGTGGTTTGCGGCGCGCCGAACGCCCGCGCCGGGCTGATCGGCGCCTTCGCCGCCCCCGGCACCTACGTTCCCGGCATCGACGTGACGCTCGCGGTCGGCAAGATCCGCGGCGTCGAGAGCCACGGCATGATGTGCTCGGAGCGCGAGTTGGAAATCTCCGACGAGCACAACGGCATCATCGACCTGCCGCAGGACGCGCCTGTCGGCACCAGCTTTGCCGCCTACGCCCATCTCGACGATCCGGTGATCGAGATCAATCTGACGCCGAACCGGCCGGACGCGACCAGCGTCTACGGCATCGCGCGCGATCTTGCCGCGAGCGGGCTCGGGCGCCTCGTCGGCGGCGGGATCATGCCGCATGCCGGCGATGGCCTCTGCCCGGTCAAGGTAACGATCGAGGCGCCGGAACTCTGCCCCGGCTTCGCGCTCACGCTGATCAGGGGCGTGAAGAACGGCCCGTCGCCGAAATGGCTGCAGCAGCGGCTGCTCGCCATCGGGCTCAGGCCGATCAGCGCCTTGGTCGACATCACCAACTACGTCACCTTCGACCGCGGCCGGCCGCTGCATGTGTTCGACGCCGAGAAAGTGACCGGTAACCTCACTGTGCGCCGGGCAAAGGATGGCGAAAAGGTGCTGGCGCTCGACGGCCGCGAATACACGCTGACGCCGGAAATGTGCGTCATCGCCGACGAGGACGGCGTCGAATCGATCGCCGGCATCATGGGCGGCGAGCATTCTGGCTGCGACGAGAACACCACCGACGTGCTGGTCGAATCGGCGCTCTGGGATCCGATCACCACGGCCCGCACCGGCCGCGCGCTCGGCATCATCACCGATGCGCGCTACCGCTTCGAGCGCGGCGTCGACCCTGAATTCATGGTGCCCGGCATCGAGCTGGCGACCAAGCTGGTGCTCGATTTCTGCGGCGGCACGCCGACCGAGATCGAGGTGGCGGGCTATGCCGGCCACAAGCGGAAAACCGTCTCCTTCCCGCTGTCGGAAGTGAAGCGGCTGACCGGCATCGAGGTGCCGCAGGCCGAAAGCCTCGACATCCTGACCCGCCTCGGCTTCGAGCCGCAGGGCTCGGGCGACGTCGTCAAGGTGAAGGTGCCGTCGTGGCGGCCTGATGTCGACGGCAAGGCCGACCTGGTCGAGGAGGTGATGCGCATCCACGGCGTCGACAATATCGCGCCGCAGCCGCTGACCTCGCATGACGCGGTCAACGGCAAGATCCTGACGGTGCTGCAGATCCGCACCCGCGCGGCCAAGCGCGCGCTTGCCGTGCGCGGCATGATGGAGGCCGTCACCTGGTCGTTCATTCCGGCCAAGCACGCCGAACTGTTCGGCGGCGGCCAGACGGCGCTGAAGCTCGCCAACCCGATCGCCGCCGACATGTCGGACATGCGGCCCTCGCTGCTGCCCGGCCTGATCTCTGCCGCCCAGCGCAATGCCGACAGGGGCATTGGCGATGTGGCGCTGTTCGAGGTTTCCGGCACCTATGAGGGCGACCTGCCCGACCAGCAGCGGCGCGTCGCCGCCGGCGTGCGGCGCGGCACGGCCAAGCTCGACGGCTCCGGCCGCCACTGGGCCGGCAATGCCGGGCCGGTCGGCGTGTTCGACGCCAAGGCCGATGCGATCGCGGCGCTCGAAGCCTGCGGCGCGCCGGTCGACCGGCTGCAGATCGAGCCCGGCGGCCCCGCCTGGTACCATCCCGGCCGTTCAGGCACGATCAAGCTCGGCCCGAAGACGGTGCTCGGCACGTTCGGCGAATTCCATCCGAAGACGCTTGAGGCGCTCGACGTTTCCGGACCGATCTGCGGCTTCGAGGTTTTTGTCGACGCCGTGCCGGAGCCGAAGGCCAAGCCGACCCGCACAAAGCCGAAACTGGAGCTGTCGCCCTTCCAGGCGGTGAAGCGCGACTTCGCCTTCGTCGTCGACAGGACAGTCGAGGCCGGCACGCTGGTGCGCGCAGCGCTTGCCGCCGACAAGAAGCTGGTCACCGGGGTCTCGGTGTTCGACGTCTTCGAGGGCGCGTCGCTGGGCGCGGCCAAGAAGTCGATCGCCATCGAGGTGTCGATCCAGCCGGTCGAGAAGACGCTGACCGACGAGGACTTCGAGGCGTTGGCCAAGCGCATCGTCGAGAACGTCAACAAGCAGACGGGCGGCGTGCTGCGCGCTTAAGCAGCGGATTGCCGGAAGGTGGCGAATCGTCCTCCAAAGGGCGATGGACCATCTCCGCTATTCCGGCCTTCCCTTCGAAGTGCAGCGCGCAGCGTTCCTCGGCATCATCGCGAGCGACCCGCTCATTGGCGAAACGCTGGCGCGGGTGCGGGAGCTCGCGCTGCCGGACTGGCTGATGGTTTCCGGCGCGCTCTACAACAGCGTCTGGAACCACCTGACCGGCAAGCCGCCGGGCTACGGCATCAAGGATGTCGACCTGTTCTATTTCGACGATGCCGACCTTTCCTACGAGGCCGAGGACGCGGTCATCCGCCGGGCGGCCAGACATTTCGACGGGCTGACGCTGCCTGTCGAGGTGCGCAACCAGGCGCGGGTGCATTTGTGGTATCCGGAGAAGTTCGGGCAGGAATGCCCGCGCTATGCGAGCGCAAGCGAGTCCGTCAGCTATTTTGCTTCGAAGACGCATGCGGTTGGCGTGCGGTACGGCCGGGACGGAGCGCTGGAGCTGGTGGCGCCGTTCGGGCTGGACGATGTGTTTTCGTTCCGGATTACACCGAACCGGGTGATGGACAACCAGCGGACGCATGAGGCGAAGGGGAAAAGGGCGCAGGAGTGCTGGCCAGAGATTGAGGTGGTGCGGTGGTAGGATATGTAAGCGCGAGGCGCCCCCCTCTGCCCTGCCGGGCATCTCCCCCACAAGGGGGGAGATCAGCAGCTTTGGCGCCGCGCCTTTCCTTCAAACGGTCGTAATTGGCGAAAGCGGCGGTGACAGCCAATCTCCCCCCAAGTGGGGGAGATGTCCGGCAGGACAGAGGGGGGCGCTGTCCCGCCGGCGTCTCAAAGCAAGCTGAACCGTCTAACCATTCACCAGCGCCATCAGCTCCTCGGTATAGCGCTTGCCGACCACCTTATCCGGCGACAGCGCGTCGCCGATCGCGGCAACCTCCGCAGCACTCAATTCGACCCTGGCCGCTGCCGTGTTCTGTTCCAGATGGCGGATTTTCCGCGCGCCGGGGATCGGCACGATGAAATCGCCCTGGTGCAGCACCCAGGCGAGCGCCAGTTGAGCCGATGTCACGCCCTTCTCCGCCGCCATCTTTTCCAGCGTGGCAACAACCTTGGCGTTGGCCGCCATGGCCTCGGCCTGGAAGCGCGGCTGGCCGAGGCGCCAGTCGCCGGCGTCGAGGACGTCCGGCTTGGCGATCGTGCCGGTGAGCAGGCCGCGGCCGAGCGGGCTGTAGGGGACAAAGCCGATGCCGAGCTCGCGGCAGACGGCGAGGACCTCGTCCTCTGGATCGCGGGTCCATAGCGAATATTCGCTCTGCACGGCCGAGATCGGATGCACCGCATGCGCCCGGCGGATGGTCGCGGCACTCGCCTCGGAGAGGCCGAGCGCGCGTACCTTGCCCTCGCGCACCAGCTCGGCCATGGCGCCGACCGTATCCTCGATCGGCACGTTGGGGTCGACACGGTGCTGGTAGTAGAGGTCGATGACATCAGTGCCCAGCCGCTTCAGCGAGGCCTCGGCCACCGCCTTGACGTGCTCGGGGCGGCTGTCGACGCCGGCCATGCGGTCGGTGCCCGTCCCCTCTTCCAGGATCTTGAAGCCGAATTTGGTGGCGATCGTCACCTTGTCGCGCACCGGCTTCAGCGCCTTGCCGAGCAGGATCTCGTTCTCGTAGGGGCCATAGACTTCGGCGGTGTCGAAGAAGGTCACGCCGATCTCGACGGCGCGGCGCAGCGTGGCGATCGCTTCGGCTTCCGGCTGGCCGCCATAGACGAAGCTCATGCCCATGCAGCCGAGGCCGACGGGGAAGACTTCGAGTTCAGTTCCAAGTTTGCGGGTTTGCATCACGCATCTCCTTGTTGTGATGCGGAACAAGTAGCCACTTGCCTTTCGTTCGATAACCGTGTCGCTTTTGCACGGCTTGTTCTATAAAATAGATCAATGAACCGCACCAACTTTTCTCAACTGGCCGTGCTTGCCACCGTCGCCCAATGCGCCAGTTTCCGCGGCGCCGCGCGCGAGCTCGGCATCGCACCGTCCGCGGTGAGCCATGCCGTATCGAGCCTGGAGGCGCGGCTCGGCGTGCGGCTGCTGGCGCGCAGCACGCGCAGCGTGGCGCCGACCGTGGAAGGGGCGCAGTTGCTCGAACGGCTGCGGCCGGCGCTTTCCGAAATAGACCACGCGCTGGAGACGGCGGTGGAGGCGCGCGACCGGCCGGCCGGCAATCTGCGGCTGACCGTGCCGCGCACGGCAGCGCACCTGACGCTGACGCCACGGCTCGGCGCCTTTGCCGCCGCCTATCCCGACATCGTGCTGGAGATCGTCATCGAGGACCGCTTCACCGATGTGGTCGAGGGCGGCTTCGATGCCGGTGTGCGGCTCGGCGAAAGCCTGCAGCGCGACATGATCGCCGTGCGCATCGGGCCCGACCTTCGCGGCGCCGTCGTCGCCGCGCCGTCCTATTTTGCCACGATGCCCAGACCGCGCCACCCGCGCGAGCTCGCCGACCATCGTTGCATCCGCTTCCGCTTTTCCAGCGGCATCCTCTATCGCTGGGAATTCGAGAAGGACGGCGAGGAGATCGAGATCGCTGCGCAAGGGCCGCTGATCCTCGACGAGGACCATCTGATCGCGCAAGCAGCGGTAGACGGCGCCGGGCTCGCCTTCGTCTTCGAGCCCTATGTCAGGGCGCCGCTCGCCGACGGCGGGCTGATCCGCGTGCTGGAAGACTGGTGCCCGACCTTCGACGGCTTCTTCGTCTATTATCCCAGCCGCCGGCAGATGCGGCCGGCGCTGCGGGCTTTCGTGGATTTCTTCAGGGTGGGCGGGTAGGGGCGCTGCAGGCTCGCGGCGAAACCATCGCTCCAAGGTTGGTCGCCAACCCTATTGGCCGCCGGCGCCCGGAATTGTGTGGAGAGTGGGGCATAGGGTAGCCTGGAAGAAAGCTGACCTCAGCGGCGTTTTTCGACCATGGAATCGTCAATCACCAACACCTCAACCCGCTATGGCTGGGCGATGATCGTCCTCCACTGGGTGATCGGGATCATCTTCGTCGGTCAGTTCGTGCTCGGCTTCGTGATGATGCGGATCGAAAGCCAGCGCACCGCCTTCGAGCTGATCCAGTTGCACAAGTCCTTCGGCTTCCTGCTGCTCGGCCTGATCATCCTGCGCATCGCCTGGCGGCTCGGCAACATCGTGCCGGCGTTGCCCTCCTCGGTCGGAGGCCTGGAGCGACAAGCCGCGCCGCTCGCGCATTTCGCGCTCTATCTCTTCCAGATCGCCCTGCCGCTCTCCGGTTGGGCGCTGGTGTCGGTGTCGACGCTGGAGATCCCGAGCATGCCGTTCAACCTGTTCGTGATGCCCAACCTGCCACTGGCTGTATCCGACGCGGCGGAGAGTTTTTGGACGGCAGCGCACTGGTACCTCGCCTATGCCGGCATCGCGCTCGTCGTCCTGCATATCCTGGCCGCGTTGCGCCATCATTTCTGGCTGCGCGACAGCGTGCTTGCGCGCATGATCACGCCTTCGTCAGGCCGGGAATAGAAGACCGCCGTCGTTCGTTGGTGAGGCGAGAAGACAGCAATGCGCTGCCTCAGAAAAAGGACCTCCCCCATGCATGCGCGCATCCTTGGATTGGCGGCCCTTGCCGCTTGCCTTGCCGTGCCCGCCATCGCGGCGGTGGCGCTCAGCGACGCCGCCGGCAGCTACACGATCAGCCCGGCCGCATCGAACATCCGCTTCACCATCGGCAAGGCGGGCGGCGGCGGCTTCGACGGCGCCTTCGCCCGCTTCAAGGGCAGCATCCGCATCGACAACGGCAATGTCGAACGCTCGCAGGTCAACCTCACCATCTTTCCCGAGAGCGTCGGCACCGGCCAGAACCGCATCGATGCCTTCCTGCGCTCCGACGCGGTGTTCGACAGCACCAACAGCCCGGAAATCCAGTTCCGCTCGACCAATGTGACCCGTACCGGCGACACGACGGCCTTGGTCACCGGCCGGCTGACGGCGCGCGGCAAGACGTTTCCGGAAAAATTCACCGCCGAGCTCAGCAGCCTCAAGGCCGGCACGATCAAATTCCACGTCACCGGCAAGGTGTTGAGGTCACGCTACGGCATGGATGTCGGCACGCCGATCTATTCCAACGTCGTCAACTTCGACATGACGCTGACGGGCAAGAGGGGCTGAGGCGCATTTCCTCGCCCCCGGCAAAGCGGGCCACGCTATGCACACATCTTCTGTGATTGGCGTGACTGATCAGGCCGTAGCTTGATTGCCACGTGGTTCCCCCAATCCGTCGCTGCTTCGCAGTGCCACCTTTCCCCCCTCCGGAGGGAAAGGAAGGGAGCGTTGCTGGAGGAGCGTTGATGGCAAAAAGCTAGGCGCCTTCCTCTACCCCGTCGATCGGGGGAGAGGTGGCTCGGCGAAGCCGAGACGGAGTGGGGGTCGACCAGCGCTACATTGGACAATGCATGCGCCAAGCCACGGAGTGTCTGCGATTGGCTTTTCCCCTGAATTGGGGCACACCTCCATGATGCAATTCGACATGGAGAAGCGTGATGTTCCGATGGGGTGTTCTGTCGACGGCCAAGATCGGCCGCGAGCAGCTGTTACCGGCGATCGTCGAGGCGGAGAACGGCATCCTGTCGGCGATCGCCAGCCGCGATCTGGCGAAAGCCCGGGCACTGGCCGACCGTTTCGGCGCGCCGCATGCTTTCGGCTCCTATGAGGAACTGCTCGCGTCGAAGGACATCGACGGCGTCTACATCCCGCTGCCCACCTCGCAGCATGTCGAGTGGACGGCCAAGGCGATCCAGGCCGGCAAGCATGTGCTGGTCGAGAAGCCGCTGGCGCTCGACGCCAAGGACATCGCGCCGCTGATCAAGCTGCGCGACGAGAAGAAGGTGCTGGTCTGCGAAGCCTTCATGGTCATCTACCACCCGCAATGGATCAAGGTGCGCGACCTGATCGCCAGCGGCGCCATCGGCCGGCTGCGCCACGTGCAGGGCGCGTTCTCCTATTACAATGTCGACCCCAAGAACATGCGCAACCAGCTTGACCTCGGCGGCGGCGCGCTGCCCGACATCGGCGTCTACCCGACGGTGTCGACGCGCTTTTCGACCGGCAAGGAACCGCAGCGCGTGCAGGCGACGATCGAGCGCGACAAGACCTTCGGCACCGACATCTATTCCTCGATCCGCGCCGACTTCGGCGACTTCGAACTGTCCTTCTACCTGTCGACGCAGATGGCGGCGCGGCAGGTGATGGTGTTCCACGGCGAGAAGGGTTTCATCGAGGTGTTCTCGCCGTTCAATGCCGGGCTCTACGACCACCATCGGGTCGAGCTGCATAACCAGAACCACACCGAGGCGCAGGTGTTCCGCTTCCCCGGCACGCAGCAGTACCGGCTGGAGGTCGAGACCTTCGCCAGGGCGGCGCAGGGCGGCAAGGAGCGCGTCTTCACGCTGGAGGAATCGGTGCTCAACCAGAAGGTCATCGATGCCATCTTCCGCGCCGGCGGCAAGGACGGCTGGGAACCGGTCTGAGTCTTTGTCTTGACGCAATCCGGACGGAAAACCGCTTCACACTTTTCCTGGAATTGCTCTATCGGCCTTGGGGGGAGCAAAAATGGCTGACGACGCGGACGTCATCATTGTCGGCGCGGGGCTGGCCGGCCTCGTCGCCGCGGCCGAGCTGGCCGAGGCCGGCAAGAAGATCATCATCGTCGACCAGGAACCGGAGCAGTCGCTGGGCGGCCAGGCCTTCTGGTCGTTCGGCGGTTTGTTCCTGGTCGACTCGCCGGAGCAGCGACGCATGCGCATCCGCGATTCGCACGATCTCGCGCTGGAAGACTGGATGGGCACCGCGGCTTTCGACCGCCCGGAAGATTTCTGGCCGCGCAAATGGGCCGAGGCCTATGTCGGCTTTGCCGCCGGCGAAAAGCGTTCCTGGCTGATCGAACGCGGGCTGAAATTCTTTCCCGTCGTCGGCTGGGCGGAACGCGGCGGCGGCAACGCCATCGGCCACGGCAATTCGGTGCCGCGCTTCCACGTCACCTGGGGCACCGGCCCCGGCGTGCTCGAACCTTTTGTCCTGCGTGTCCGCGAGGCGGCGATGCGCGGGCTTGTCCAGTTCAAATTCCGCCATCGTGTCAACGAGCTGACGCGAACGGGCACGACCGTCGATGGCGTGCGCGGCGACATCCTCGAGCCAAGCAGCGTGGAGCGCGGCCGCAAGAGCGCGCGTGACATCGCCGGCGATTTCGAACTTCACGCGCAAGCGGTGATCGTCGCCTCCGGCGGCATCGGCGCCAATCACGAGCTGGTGCGCAAGAACTGGCCCGAGCGCCTGGGCAAGGCCCCATCGCGGATGATCACCGGCGTGCCCGACCATGTCGATGGCCGTATGCTGGCCATCACCGAAGCGGCCGGCGGCAGGGTCATCAACCGCGACCGCATGTGGCACTATGTCGAGGGCATCAAGAACTGGGCGCCGATCTGGACCGACCACGCCATCCGCATCCTGCCCGGCCCGTCGTCGCTGTGGCTCGACGCGCGCGGCAAGCGGCTGCCGGTGCCGCTCTATCCGGGCTTCGACACGCTCGGCACGCTCAGCCACATCATGCGCACCGGCTTCGACTATTCCTGGTTCATCCTGACCAGGAAGATCATCCAGAAGGAGTTCGCGCTGTCGGGCTCCGAGCAGAACCCGGACCTGACCGGCAAGAGCTGGCGCCAGGTGCTGGGCCGCGCCACGTCGGGCATTCCCGGCCCGGTGAAAGCCTTCATGGAGAAGGGCGAGGATTTCATCGTCGAGGCCGACCTTTCGACGCTGGTCAAGCGCATGAACGCGCTGGCCGGCGGCGAACCGCTATTGGAGGAGGCCCAGGTCGAGCGCGAGATCCGCGCCCGCGACCGGCAGCTCGACAATCCGTTCTCGAAAGACATGCAGATCACGGCGTTGCGCGGCGCGCGCGCCTATCTCGGCGACAAGCTGATCCGCACCGCAAAGCCGCACAAAATGCTCGATCCGGCGAACGGCCCGCTGATCGCGGTGCGCCTCAACATCCTCACCCGCAAGACGCTCGGCGGCCTGCAGACCGATCTCGACAGCCGCGTGCTCGATGCCGGGGGCCTGCCGGTCCCCAGCCTCTATGCGGTCGGCGAAGCCGCCGGCTTCGGCGGCGGCGGCGTGCATGGCTATGCGGCGCTGGAAGGCACATTTCTCGGCGGCTGCATCTTCTCCGGCCGCAGCGCCGGGCGGTCGGCGGGCGGCGCGGTGGTCTGAACGATCGACGGCGTTCCCGCAGGCTCGTGCCGTCGGGGGCGCCTCGTTTGCCGCATCAATCTCTTGTGTGGGTACCCCCGCGCATTAACAGATGCTAACATTCTTCGTTCCTCGGGAACGTCGCAATGTCCAAGATTTGCTTGTTGTGCGCGTGCCTTCTTTTTCTGGCTGGCTTGTCGGGACCTGCGTCCTCTGAGGCCGAAATCATTCAGCGCAGTCACAGATATGCACTTGTCATCGGCAACTCCGCCTACCGCTATGCGCCATCGCTCCCCAACGGGGTGAATGACGCGAATGCGATCGCTCGAATTTTGGAAGAGACCGGGTTTAAGGTCACGCTTGGCCTGGATGCCGACGCCTCAACGTTCAGGGAACTCATCGGGAAATTCAGGCGAAACTTGCAGCCGGGTGATGTCTCGCTTTTTTACTACGCCGGACACGGGCTCCAAGCGAACGGAGAAAACTACCTATTGCCTGTTGATGCCGCCCTTCACCGTCCGGCCGACTTGGCTCTGGAGGCTGAGCGCTTGCAAGACATTATCGCAGCCATGACGGCCGAGGAAAATACCGCCATCGTCCTTCTCGATGCCTGTCGGGACAATCCTTTCGTCAAGCAGCTAAGTGGACAGAGTCAGAGTCGCGGCTTTGCGATAGAAAAGGGGCTGGGAGCCCTGGATGCCGGCAGGGGGGTCTTCATCGGCTTTGCAACACAGCCCGGCAATGTCGCTCTCGATGGAGCCGTCAATCATAGCCCGTTTGCAGACTCTCTTGTGAAGCGCATAAAGACTCCCTCGATCGACATTGAAATTCTCATGCGTCGCGTCCGCTTGGACGTCATGAACGCGACGGCTGGAAGGCAGGTTCCCTGGAGCAATTCGTCCTTGGTGGAGCCGGGGTTCTCATTCAACCCAGATCCCACATCCAATAATCAGTCTCCGTCAGAGCTTCCTCAGCCAGACATCAATACGGCGAAAGACCTCGAGTTTTGGAAATCGATCAAGGATACATCCGATGTCTCCATGTATCGTGCCTATCTGGCGGCATTTCCGAATGGTGCGTTCATCGAAATAGCGAAGAGCCGAATTGCCAAGTTCCAAGCACCTTCGCCGCCACGCAAGAAAACCCTAACAAGGAAAGTCAGTCGCAAGCCGCAAGTCTCGCTGCCGATCAACGAGCCTTCCGCCAATCGTTCGGCGGAAACGACCGCACCTGCCAAGCAGGAATCCGTTGGACGATGCAGGGATGGCAACAAAGAGAGATGTCGCGAGAGATGCCGTGAAGGCGTAAGGCGAGCCTGTCGCAAGCTGCAACAGCTTGGGGGTTAGACGAGCCACGGATTATCGCCTTGCGTAGCAAATTCGGGTGCGGCGGGCGTGTTCGCTTGATCCCACAATCCGACATTGCACGTGAGGGCATGCGTCCAGATTACCGGCTTGCCAGCACCATTCGGTTGCCCTCGCTGTCGCGGAACTCGGCGACGGTGCGGCCAGGCTGCCATGGCGCTTGCTGCGGCTCGGTGATGATTTCGACACCGCGCGCCTTCAACGCGGCGATTGTCGTTTCGACATCGCCATCGACCAGCACCAGCACCGGTTCGACCCCCGGCGCCTCGTCGGCGCGTCTGACAAAATGCAGGTTGGTGACGGCGTCGGGCAACGCCAGCTCGATCCAGCGCCAGCCGCCCTCGCCGATCGGCTGGTCGGCTATCACCTGGCAGGCGAAATGGTCGGTGTAGAACGCCTTGGCGCGGTCCTGGTCGAACACCGGAAGTTCGGCAAACTGGATATGCATGATGTCTCTCCTCATCGCGGAGGCCGCCGCGCGGCCTCGACGAATGAAAGACGACGCAGACGCGCAAAAAGATTCGGGCCACCTTGAGAATCTTTTCGATGCTGCGGAACGTCTTTTGTGGGCAACCCCAGAAGAGGAGATGACAATGGGCTACACTCTCATCCGCTACGGCGTGAAGGATGAAAGCATCGCCGAAAACCGTACCCTGGTTGCAAAGGTCTTCGAGGCGCTCGACGAAACGAAGCCGCTATCCGTGCGCTACCTCGTTCTGGAGCTGGAGAATGGCGAGTTCGTGCATCTTGTCGGGTATGACAAGGACAGCGCCGCCCTGACCGGGCTCGACGCCTTCAAGGCTTTCAGCGCCGACCACGCCGGGCGGCGGTCTGGCCCTCTCGCCCGATCGGCGGCAAAAATCGTCGGCAACTATCGTATGCTGGACAATGCCAGTGAGGCCATGCCGGCCTGACCTCAGTGCCGGCACGGCCCTGGCGCCGTGCCGCAGCCTGCTCGGGAATGAACGCAATGATGTCATCGAAATTCGACCGGGCGGCGCTGGACGCGATGCTGGCCGGCCTGCGTCCGAAGTTGCACCGCTACGCAGCCCGCATGGCCGGCTCCGTCATCGACGGCGAGGACATCGTGCAGGAGACGGTGCTGAAGGCGCTGCAGGCGCTCGACGGCAACGCCGCAGTCGACCGTCCGGAGCAATGGCTGTTTCGCATCGCCCACAACGCGGCGCAGGACCATCTGCGCCGCCGCCAGCGGGAGCGTTCCCGCCTAAGCGAGGCCGATATGACCGGAGTGGAAGACCTCTCCGCCAGCGCGGAGGCGAGGCTTGCAGCTGCCACCAGCCTGCGCACCTTCATGCAGCTCACTCTGCCGCAGCGCAGCGCCGTTATCCTGGTCGACGTGCTCGGCCTCAGCCTTTCCGAAACCTGCGAAGCGACGGGCGCGACGCTGGCCGCCACCAAGGCGGCACTGCATCGCGGGCGGGCCGAGTTGAGGGCGTTGGCAGCAGCGCCGGAAGAGGCCGTCATGCCGGCGCTCGATGCCGACGACGAGCGGCGACTGCGCCACTACGTCGACCTGTTCAACGCGCGCGACTTCGACGCCGTCAGGGCGCTGATCGCCGAGGATATCCAGCTCGAAGTCGTCAACCGCACGCGTCTCAGAGGCAAGAAGCAAGCCTCGACCTATTTCGGCAATTACGACCGCGTCAGCGATTGGGCATTGTCGCTCGGTTTTGTCGACGGCCGGCCGGCGATCCTGATCCGCGATCCGAAGGTTCCGGACGGCGCGGCGCGCGGTTTCATGCTGGTCGAGTGGCGCGGCGAAGAGGTCGCGGGTATCCGCGATTTCCGCTACGCGCCCTACTGCCTGGCGGATGCGGATATCCGTCCGATCGACTGAACGGAAGCAAGGCGCCATCACTGCCCGAACAGGTCGGTGGACATGCCGGATCGGGCCACTCGGCCGTACCGGCAAGGCAACGCAGGCGGGGTGGCCCTAGACCGTCCCGTCGAACTGGCTGGCTCCGACGCGGCGGCATCCACCTCGCGCCAGCATGCTGTCGGTCACTGATCGACGACGAGCCGCAGCGCCCGCGATGCCGGCTGCAGCTGGACCTGCCTGCCCCAGTCGAAAGCGATGAAATCCTGTTCGATGCCGTCGGCGAAGATCACGCCGCCCTCGTTCATCCGCGATGTGATGAGGAGCGGGCTTTCGGTGATCTTGCCGGCGCGCAAATTCGTGGCGGTGGCGACGCTCGGAAACGGCTCGCGCACCCAGAAGCCCACCGCGTGCTCTTCGCGCCCGAGCGACAGGTCGAGATGCGTCGCTTCCATGATCGAGCGCGCCCAGCCCGTCGCGCCGGTGCCGGAGGCGACGATGAGGCCGCTGGAGGAATGGTTTTCCGCCTCGCCCTCCGCCTCGATCCGGTAACAGGCCGACTGGTGGCTGCGGTGGCCGACGAAGATCTCGTTGAGCGCGAGGAGCGTTTCGCCGCCATCGAGCTCGGCCTGAACCATGGTTCGCGATTCGATGCCGACATTGCCGGCTATGCTGGCGGCGAGCAGCTTGCCCAGCCGGCCGACGCCGATGCGGACCAGCACACCGTCATAGAGATCCGGCGCCGGATTGACGCCGACCACCGGCTGGCCGTCGAGGTACTTGGCGACATTGGCGACCAGCCCATCCTGTCCCACCGGCACGACAACGTCGTCGGCCGCGAACAGGAAGCGGTCGAGGTCGGCGCGCTTGACCAGGGTCTGGCGCCAATCCGCCGGCACCGAGGCCCGCGCCGCGCCCAGCACGGCATGGAACTTGTCGTGCCGGACCTCGACATCCTCGAGACGCTGGCCGCGCGTCTGCAGGAAGAAGCGTGCCTGGTCGCGCGTCGCGTGGCGCGCGACCAGAAGCTCGTAGTCGGTCTCGCGCGTCACGAAGACCGCGCGGGGTCGGTTCGCCGCCATGCTTCACCCCTCAGCGGGCCTCGATCACCGCCGGGCTCTTGCGGAATTCGCCGAGCACGGTGGCGAGCAGGTCCGGCGTCACGTTGACGTGCTCGATCTTCTCCAGCTTGCCGGCGAGCTGCTGGGCGGCGAGGCCGAGCAGGATCGCGGGCGGCAGGTCGCGGTAGATAGCGATGCGCTGCCGCTCGGCCTCGGCCCTGGCGCCCTCGACGGTGCGGATGCGCTCCGCCTCGGCGGCCGCCTCGACCTGCTGCGCCTCCGCCGCGCCGGTGGCGCGGTTGCGGGCGTTTTCGGCCTCCTCGGCAATCAACAGCTTCTCGCGCCGCGCCAGTTCCGTCCTGGTCGCCATTTCATTTTCGGCGATGGCGCGCTCCTTTTCGACGGCGAGCGCCCGACGCTCGAAGGTCGCTTCGTCGGCCTTCTGCTGCAGCGCCTCGAAGGTCGGTGTCTGCAAGGCCCGCTCGAGCTCGCTCGTCGGGGTGAGGTTGGTGAGCCGCACGGTGACCGCGGCGACGCCAATGTCGATCAGCGCCGGGTCGGCGGCGACAACCGCCTGCAGCCGCTCGCGCAACGGGGCGGGGCCGGCGTCGAGAAGCGCGCGGACCGGCGCCTGTCCGAGATATTGCTGCACCGCCTGGTTGGCGATGCCGGCGATGCGCGCCTGTATCTTCTCGATCGGCTCGCCCTGTGGCTTGCCGGTCCTCAGATTGATGCTGAAATCGACGCGCTCCGCCAGCCGCCCGGGATCGACGACATGCCAGCCGATCGTGCCCTGCACGGCCACGGTCTGGAAATCCTGGCTGCGGCCCTTGACGAACAGCGTCATCTCGCGGTCGTCCATCGGCACTTCGGCAATGCTGGCGGTTTCCGGCGCGAACCAGAATACCAGGCCGCGGCCGCTCTGCTTCACGCGACCATCGCGATAGCGGATGACGTGGCTGCTTGCCTCGCTGCGGAGCTGGGCGATGAAGCCGAAGTTGCGGATGGTGGCCATGGTAGTCTCTCCCTCAATCGGTTACGGACGCTGGAAACGGTAAAGTTCTGCCGGTCGGTAGGCGGTGCCCGCCTCATAGGCGCCGGTCGCCGTCAACCAGCCCTTGTCGAGCAGCCGCCGGCGAAAGGCCGGCTTGTTGAGCGATGTGCCGAGAATCGCCTCGTGCACATCCTGGAGCTGCCGCAGCGTGAACAGTTCCGGCAGCAGCGCGAAGGCGACGTCGGAATAATCGAGCTTGCCGCGCAGCCTGAGCATCGCCATCGCCAGGATGTCGGCGTGGTCGAAGGCGAGCGTGAGCTTTTCGTTGTCCAGCGACAGCACGTTGACAGCACCGCCGGCCTCGCCGGTCCAGGGCACATGGATCGCTGCAGGCAGCAGGGCCGGCATCGCGCGAATGGCTGCTTCGAAGGCCTCCTCGGTCAGCAGAACGAGATTGGCAACGCTGATGATGCGCATGCGCGGATCGCGATCGACCGCGCCGAAGGTGTAGAGCTGTTCGATGCGAGCACCCTCAATTGCGGCCTTCTCGCGCAGCACCCGCGCGGCAACGGCATCGAGGGACTCGTCGATGCCGACAAAGCCGCCCGGCAACGCCCAGCGGCCTGCGTGCGGATGCTGGTCGCGCCTGAGCAGCAGGACCGTGGGGCGCCCGTCGCGCAGCCCCAGCAGGACGAGGTCGACCGCCACCGACGGCCGCTGGAATGCGCTGGGGTCGTAGTCCTTGAGGAAATCGGTCTCGCTCATTGACGTGTCTCGTGTCTATTGCGCAAGTTACATATATCTATCTTGAATATATGTCAACTGACACGCAGGAGTTCGAGAGACGGTCAAGAAGGTGAGCGTAGATCGTCCGTGCACCTGTCCTGCGCGCTGATCGCCGTCAACTCGATGTCAGGGTGCTGTTGGAACGCCACGCGGATCCGCGCGTTTGCAGGTCAAGCTGTGCGGTCAAAACGGAGCTCGCGCAATGGCCTCCATCCGCTACATCGTGACGGACGTCGATAGGTCGGTCGAATTCTATCGCGACAGACTCGAGTTCTCTGTGAACATGCACAATCCCGGCAAGTTTGCAGCGCTCGCTCGTGATGATCTGACGCTCTACTTGAGCGCCCCCGGAGCGGGTAGTGGAGGAACAGCCGGCGGCACTCCGGAGCCTGGCGGCTGGAACCGGTTCATGATCATCACGAAGGACCTGGATGGGCTCATCAGCCGGTTGAATGCCGATGGGGCCGAATTCAGAGGCGAAATCAGCGAAGCGGGAGCCGGTCGAGCCAGGCTTCTGAAAGACCCATCGGGCAACCTGATTGAACTGTTTGAGTTCAAGTAATTGAAGCTCCTGACGCCCGCCGCAACCTGGGGCAACCCCAAGGGCCATCGAGCTGTTGAGGAGGTGTCGGATTGCGGGTAGGTGACGATCTGCTCGTTGCCCAGGCGGAAGGACGGAGTTCAACGCATCGATGGTGAAATGGCGCGCCCGAAGAGATTCGAACTCCTGACCCCCAGATTCGTAGTCTGGTGCTCTATCCAGCTGAGCTACGGGCGCGCAACAGGCCATGCTTTGCATAGCCCCGCGATCCGATCGTGACGACCGGCCGCGACGAGACGTGTTCCCTAACGACTGAATTTCCGAAAAGCAAGCCGATCCGGCAAAAGTTTTGTCGCAGGTGCTTTTTGTCCGGACTAGGCCGGTCGGCGCAAACTTCCGCGCGCCTGGTCGAGGCGGACCGGCTGGTCGGGGATGGTGACGGCGAAGGTGGTGCGCCCGCCGATCGATTCGACCAGCTCGACCGTGCCGCCATGGGCGCGGATCAGCTCGTAGGCGATGGCCAGCCCCAGCCCGGTGCCGCCGCTGCGCGCCGAGCCGCGGAAAGCGGCGAACAGGTTCTCGCGCGCTTTCGGCGGCAGGCCAGGTCCGGTGTCGGTGACGACGATGCGGCTGACGCTGCCCAGGCGCTCGGCCGAGACCGCCAGCCGGCGCACGACCGCGCTTTCGGTGTCGGCCGCCATCGCCTGCACCGAGTTGCGGCAGAGATTGGTGAGCACGCGAAACAGCTGGTCGGAATCGGCGTCGACCTCGAAGGCGTGCTCGACACCGTTGACGAAATCGATGCCCTCCTCGATGTCGAGCAGGCCGTGCACGTCCTCGACCAGTTGGCGCAGCCGCACGCGGCGGCGCGACGGCGGCGGCTCCTGCGTGCGGCCATAGGCGAGCACGCCTTCCGAATAGGACACGGCGCGGTCGAGCGCGCGCAGCAGCTTCGGCGCGAAGGACTGCACGGTCGGGTCCTTGACCAGCCGCAGGCGGTCGGACATCAGCTGCGCGGAGGCCAGGATGTTGCGCATGTCGTGGTTGATCTTCGACACGGCCAGCCCGAGATCGGCGAGGTGCTTCTGCTCGGAAAGCATCTTCTGCAGCCGTTCCTGCATCTGCGACAGCTCGCGTTCGGCGACGCCGATCTCGTCGGCGCGGGCGGCGGGACGGATGATGCGGCCGGGGTCGTCGGGCGCCTCGGAGAAGGACAGCATCGAGCGCGTCATGGTGCGGATCGGGCCGATCATGATCAGGTCGATCGCGGCATAGACCAGCATGGCGGTGAACAGCGAGATCAGCAGCGAGACGAAGGCGACGTTGCGCGAATAGACCAGCATGGCGCTGCGCAAGGCATAATCGGGCATGATCAGCTCGAATTCCTTGTCGCTCTCGCCGACCGGGCCGAACACGCGCAGCATGCGCTTGCCGCCGAAAAACAGCGTGTCGAGCGCCCCGGTCATGCCGTCGATCATGCCGACCTTGGAAATGTCGATGTGCTCGTCGACCTGCGGCGGCATCTCGGACACCACCAAAAGCCGCGAGACGCCGCCGTCGCGCACGGCGATCGCCTTGGCGCCGATCGCCATCAAAACGTCGTTCTGGGCCGTGCGCGAGAGCGAGTTGGGCTCGCCCTGCACCAGCACGATCGAGACCGCGGCCGCCGTGCCCAACCGCTCCTTCAGCCAGCTCACCCGGTAGCTGGCGATCCAAGGCAGGAAAATCAGGATTTCGGCCAAGAGCACGAAGACGATGGTGAGCAGAAGAAGCTTGGTCGACAGGCCGCGCGACAGGGGCACCGTGCGGGCGGCGGTGCTCGCCGCGCCGGCCCTGTCGTCCGTGGCTTGGGCTTCAGTCATGCTTCAGGTCTTCACAAACACTTGATAGCGAAGATTAGGCGATTACGGCTTTTTTGCCAATTTCGTCCTTGCCGGATAAAAAACATCCACCGCGCGATCGCGACAAAGGGCGCAGCGGCGCCGGATTGACTTCCAAAACCCTTCTTTCTATAAGCCCGCTCACGCTCGGGCCATTCGTCCCGGCGCGGTTTCGATCGCGCCTAAACCGGCCCGGCAAAGCTCCTGTTACAGAGTGACAGAATCAAGAAGGGCCGCACCCCGCGGTATTAAAACAAATGAAGCGTACCTACCAACCGTCCAAACTCGTCCGCAAGCGCCGGCACGGTTTCCGTGCTCGCATGGCCACCAAGGGTGGTCGCGGCGTCGTCGCAGCCCGCCGCAACCGCGGCCGCAAGCGGCTCAGCGCCTGAACGGAAGACGAGATCGTTGCCCGCAACCGGCAAGCCAGTGGGAGCACATCCCAAGCGGCTTCTGAAGCGCGCGGATTTCCTGGCTGTCCGCGGCGGCGAGAAGCGCCGCGGGCGGCTTTTCCTCGTCGAGGTTCTCGACCGTGGCGACGGATTGTCGCCGCGCGTCGGCTACACCGTCACCAAGAAGGTCGGCAATGCGGTCGTGCGCAACCGCGTCCGGCGCCGGCTGAGAGAAGCCGTGCGCACGCACGCGGCCGATGACATGGCGCCCGGCAATGACTATGTCATCGTCGGGCGTGAAGACGTGATCGCCATTCCGTTCGGCCAGTTGAAGGCCGAGCTTTCCCGCCGACTGCGCGGAACACGATAGGCCAAGGGCTTCGATGGAAAACAACCGCAATTTCTTCATCACCATCGCGCTGTCGGTGCTGATCCTGACGCTGTGGCAGGTGTTCTACATGAACCCGCGCGTCGAGCAGCAGCGCGAGGCGGCCCGCATCGAGGAACAGCGGCAGGCCGAGCAGAAGAAGGCGGCCGAAGCGGCCAATCCGGGTGCTGCCGTCACGCCGGCCCCCGCGCCCGGCGCCATTCCGAGCGCTCCTGGCGGCGAGGCCGTGACGGCGGCCGGCCGCGCGCAGGCGCTGGCCGCGACCAGCCGCGTCAAGATCGACACGCCGAGCCTGGAAGGTTCGATAAACCTCACCGGCGCGCGCCTCGACGACCTCAAGCTCAAGCACTACACCGAGACCGTCGACAAGAACTCGCCCGAGATCGAGCTGCTCAACCCGTCGGCGCTGCCCAACGGCTATTTCGCCGAGATCGGCTTTGTCGGCAACGACAAGACCGGCGCGGTGCCGGGCGCCGACACGGTGTGGACGGTCGACGGCAACGCCACGCTGACGCCGTCGACGCCGGTGACGCTGACCTATACGAACGACAAGGGCCTGACCTTCAAGCGCACCGTCTCAGTCGACAACGACTATATGTTCACGGTCTCCGACACTGTGCAGAACTCAGGTACGGCGCCCGTCTCGCTGTTCAATTACGGCCGCGTCACCCGCTTCGACAAGCCCGCCGTCGCCAGCACCTATGTGCTGCATGAGGGTCTGATCGGCTATACCGGCACGGAAGGCCTGCAGGAGCACAAATACGCCTCGATCGAGAAAGACAAGCAGGCCCAGCCCGGCAAGTCGACCGACGGCTGGCTCGGCATCACCGACAAATACTGGGCGGTGACGCTGGTGCCGACCGAGAAGCAGCCGTTCCAGCCGCGCTACGCCTATTTCGAGGACGGCCGCCACCGCTACCAGTCAGACTTCCTGACCGACGCGATCAATGTCGATGCCGGCCAGTCGGCGACGGTCGAGACCGAGGTGTTCGCCGGCGCCAAGGAAGTCGCCAAGATCAACGCCTACGCCGAGGACCGCCACATCAAGCGGTTCGACCTCTTGATCGACTGGGGCTGGTTCCACTTCATCACCAAGCCGATGTTCTGGCTGATCGACACGCTCTACAAATTCTTCGGCAATTTCGGCCTGGCCATCCTCGCCACCACCGTCATCGTCAAGGCCATCTTCTTCCCGCTCGCCAACAAGTCCTACGCGTCGATGGCAAACATGAAGAAGGTGCAGCCGAAAATGCTCGAAATCCGCGAGAAATACGCGGACGACAAGATGAAGCAGCAGCAGGCGATGATGGAGCTCTACAAGACCGAGAAGATCAATCCGCTGGCCGGCTGCTGGCCGGTGGCGCTGCAGATCCCGGTGTTCTTCTCGCTCTATAAGGTGCTCTACATCACCATCGAGATGCGCCACGCGCCGTTCTTCGGCTGGATCCAGGACCTTGCCGCGCCCGATCCGACCTCGATCTTCAACCTGTTCGGCCTGATCCCGATGACGCTGCCGCATATGCTGATGATCGGCGTCTGGCCGCTGCTGATGGGCGTCACCATGTTCCTGCAGATGCGCATGAACCCGACGCCGCCGGATCCGACGCAGGCCGCGATCTTCACCTGGATGCCGATCATCTTCACCTTCATGATGGCGGGCTTCCCCGCCGGCCTGGTCATCTACTGGGCCTGGAACAATCTGCTGTCGATCCTGCAGCAGGGCGTGATCATGAAGCGCCAAGGCGCCAAGATCGAATTGTGGGACAATCTGGCGGCGCTGTTCCGCAAGAAACCCTCGCCGGCGGAATAGCCGGCAGCCCGATCAATTGTCTTCGAAAAACCCGGCTCGTCCGGGTTTTTTGTTGGCGCCCGGAAACTACGGCTCGGCGTGGTCCGTAGCTTTCTCAGTCCTCCCCAAGAAGCCGCGACGGCTTCCGGCGCAGCGACGCCGGTGTTTGGGAGGTCGTCCGGCAGGCCGGGGTCACCGCGCTGCTTCGCGGGACCCCGGCTTCAACAGCGCGGGTAGACCCGGTCGCCGCCCGTCCCTAAGCTCCGTATGCTGCAAGTGTGGACGGAGCCAGCCGATGACCGGACCCAACCCCAACATCAAGCACCCGATCCCGATGCATCCGCGCGTCGGCTTCCTGAAAGGACTGGTCAGCGCGCCCAACATCGAGGTCGGCGACTTCACCTACTATGATGATCCGGACGGACCGGACAAATTCGCCGAGCGCTGCGTGCTGCACCATTATCCGTTCATCGGCGACAAGCTGATCATCGGCAAGTTCTGCGCCATCGCCGAGGGCGCGCGCTTCATCATGAACGGCGCCAACCACGCAATGTCGGGCTTCTCGACCTATCCGTTCAACATCTTCGGCCATGGCTGGGAGGAAGGCTTCGACCCGAAGACATGGGCGAAGGAGATCCGCGGCGACACGGTGGTCGGCAACGATGTGTGGATCGGCATGGATGCGGTGATCATGCCCGGGGTGACAATCGGCCATGGCGCCATCGTCGCGGCGAAATCGGTTGTCACGCACGACGTGCCGGCCTATGCGATCGTTGCCGGCAACGCGGCCAAGGTGGTGAAGATGCGCTTCGACGACAAGACGATCCGGCGGTTGCTGATGGCAGGCTGGTGGAACTGGCCGGTGGACAAGATCGGCCGCAACCTCGACGCCATCAGGGGCGCCGACATTGCCCGGCTGGAGGCAGCCGTCTGATGGACAAGACCGTGATCGGCACCGACCTGTTCACCCGCGGCTGGGTCTTCATCCGCGGCGTGCCGGCGATGAAGTTCCTGCCGCAGGAGGGTCCGCCGGAGATCGCCTTCGCCGGCCGTTCGAATGTCGGCAAGTCGTCGCTGATCAACGCGCTGGTCGGCCAGAAGGGGCTGGCGCGGACCTCGAACACGCCGGGGCGCACGCAGGAACTCAACTATTTCGTGCCCGACGGTTTTTCCGGCGAAGGCGCCGACCTGCCGCCGATGGCGCTGGTCGACATGCCCGGCTACGGCTATGCCAGCGCGCCGAAGGAAAAGGTCGACGACTGGACGAAGCTGGTCTTCGACTACCTCAAGGGCCGCGTCACGCTGAAGCGCGTCTATGTGCTGATCGACGCCCGCCACGGCATCAAGGCCAAGGACGATGAGGTGCTGTCGCTGCTCGACAAGGCGGCAGTCTCCTACCAGATCGTGCTGACCAAGACCGACAAGATCAAGGCAGCCGGCGTGCCGCGGCTGATCGAGGAGACGCTGGCCAAGATCAAGAAGCGGCCGGCCGCCTTCCCGTTCGTCCTGGCGACGTCGTCGGAAAAGAGCGACGGGCTGGAGGAACTGCGCGCCGCGATCGTGCTGGCCGCCAACGGCGGCTGACGCACCCGCCGCGAAGGCACGTCCGGTCAAGCAAGACCGGCGTATCGCCCGGCCCCATCCCCGATCCTCGTCAATCCGTTTCGTCGCGCTCCGGCGCGTGGTCCCGCCGGCCGGCCAGGATTTCACGCTTGCCGACGTGGTTGGGCGTGCCGACCAGGCCCTCCTTCTCCATGCGTTCGACCAGCGATGCGGCGCGATTGTAGCCGATGCCGAGGCGGCGCTGGATGTAGGAGGTCGAGCATTTCTTGTCGCGCTTGACCACTTTGATGGCTTCCTCGTAGAGGGCGTCGCCGTCCTCTTCGGCCATCGCGCCCTTGTCGAAGACGGGACCCGCGTCGGCCGCCTCTTCTTCCGCCTCCTCGTCGGCGGTGACCGTTTCGAGATATTCCGGACGCCCCTGCGCCTTCAGATGCGCCACGACATGCTCGACCTCCAGGTCGGAGACGAAGGGTCCGTGCACGCGGACGATGCGACCGCCGCCGGCCATGTGCAGCATGTCGCCCTGGCCCAGCAACTGCTCGGCGCCCTGCTCGCCCAGGATGGTGCGGCTGTCGATCTTCGACGTCACCTGGAAGGAGATGCGGGTGGGGAAATTGGCCTTGATGGTGCCGGTGATGACGTCGACCGAGGGGCGCTGCGTGGCCATGATCAAGTGGATGCCGGCGGCGCGCGCCATCTGCGCCAGCCGCTGGATGGCGCCCTCGATCTCCTTGCCGGCCACCATCATCAGATCGGCCATCTCGTCGACGATGATGACGATGTAGGGCATCGGCGCCAGGTCGATTTCCCGTTCCTCGAACAGCGGCTCGCCGGTGCCCTTCTCGAAGCCGACCTGCGCCTGCATGACAACGACCTCGCCGTTGTCGCGGGCGGTGGCGGCGCGCTGGTTGTAGCCGTCGATGTTGCGCACGCCGAGGCGCGCCATCTTGCGGTAGCGGTCCTCCATCTCGCGCACTGCCCATTTCAGCGCCGTGACGGCCTTCTTGGAATCGGTGACGACGGGCGTGAGCAGATGCGGGATGCCGTCATAGACGGACAGTTCCAGCATTTTTGGGTCGACCATGATGAGGCGGCATTCCTCCGGCTTCATCCGGTAGAGCAGCGACAGGATCATGGTGTTGATGGCGACCGATTTGCCGGAGCCGGTGGTGCCAGCGACCAGCAGATGGGGCATCTTGGCCAGGTCGGCGATGACCGGCTCGCCGCCGATCGTCTTGCCGAGGCCCAGCGCCAGCTTGCAGGACGTGTTGCGGAAGCCGGCCGATGCGATCAGCTCGCGGAAATAGACCGTCTCGCGCGTCGTTCTGTTCCATCCGCTCCTGCGACATGTAGAAGCCCTGGCCCTCCGGCGGCATTTGCAGCAGGTCCTCGGACGGCAGCTCGTAGCCGGACGGGGCGGCCGACGGCACCACCTTGCCGGCGACGGGCAGAGACGGCGCGCGCTTCGCGGTCCGGGCGCTTTTTGGAACGGAAATTGGCGCGGCAGGCTCCGCCGCGGGCGCGCGAGGTTCAATCTCCACCGAAGCAGGCCGTGCGGCAGGCGTGCCGGCCTGTGCAGGGCTTGCGGCCGGCCCGTTCGAACGCCATTCGATGATGCGGTAGGACGAAATTGCCTCGACCGGGGCGGCGGATCCGGACCGGATCGGTCGCGCCGGAGGATGCACCGGCGCGGAGGTGGGAGGTGGCGACGATTCGTTCAGGCGAGCCCGTGCCAGGCGCTCGGCGAGCAAGGGCATGCTGAATTCGAAAAACGCATCATCGGAAAGATAGGACCAGCGGAATTTCGGCGGCTGCGCCTTTTGCGCCGGAGCAGCGACCGCCCGCGGCGGAGCGGCGATGGCCTGTGGCGGCTTGACGATGGCCTGCGGCGGCTTGATCGAAGCAGTAGAGGGCGCAGCAAGGATTTCCCGGGCCGGCGCGACCGGCCGGGGGGCCGACGGCGCGGGGCGGACGGAATCGCCGCGGGAAGGCGCCGCCTTGGCCGGTGGTTCATCATCCGGCTGCGCCGTGGGCCGCTTGTCGGACTCCGGCGTGCGGGTGAAACGCACATTGGGCGCGAGGAAGAAATATTGCTGCCAGGTCGGGCGGCCGAACTCGCCGCCTTCAGTCGAATCAACCGAGGCGGCAGCGTCCGAATCGCCTTCATCGGCGGCTCGCAGCGTGACGACCTGCCCGGTTTGCCGTTGCGGCGGCGCGGCCGCGCCATGGTGCCGGGCATCTTCCGGATGACTGCCATCGCTGTCGCCGTAGGGGGAAGCGCCGGAAGGATTGGCACGGGTAAAACGCATGGATGTCACACTCGAGATTCGTCGAACAAACGTGTCCCGAGACATAGGAACCGATGGTTAACAAGCTCTTCCGGAGAGCTCCGATCGACAGTCGATTTAGGCTGGAGCACGGACGTGCCCGGCGGACACCGAGGCCGGTTACGACGCTGTCTGCGTCGCGTCGTCAAGGCACGCCGCGAACCTTCGCAACCGCTCCGCGCGCTTCAGGTTTTCACACCGACTGTGCCGCCTGCTCCTCGGCCGCGAGCTTCTCGGTCCCGTAGGCCTTCAGGAACATGCCGACGCCCGACCTGACGACATGGTCGATCTCCTCCTGGCTGGGGGCCTTGGTGCGGTAGGAGAATATGCACTGCCGGAAAATACCGGCCAGGCAGAGTTCGGTGAACTGATAGGCGGCAAGATCGACATCGTCGATCTTGAGCAGGCCGCGCTCGATGGCGGCATTGAGGAAGGCCATGACCTTGTCATGGCCGCGTTTCGGGCCGCGCTCGTAAAACCGGGCGCCCATGTCGGGTATCCTGTCTGCCGCGCCGATCACCGTGCGCTGCGCCTGGATGACCTTGGCCGAGGTGATCTTGAGCGACAGCACCTTGCCGAACTTGACCAGTGTCTCGCGCAGATCGCCGGCGCGATCGAGCATCTCGTACATGTTCTTGAAGATGGTGCCGCGCTCTTCCTCGATCAGCGCCTCGAACAACTCTTCCTTGTTGGCGAAGTAGACATAGATGGTGCCCTTGGAGACACCGGCCTCGCGGGTGATGTCGTTCATCGACGCGGCCTCGAAGCCCTTGTCGATGAAGACACGGCGCGCGCCCTCGATGATCTGGCTGCGCTTGACCGGATCCTGCCCGGCCGCCGGGCGGCCGCGACGCAGGCTGTCCAGCACGTCGCACTGGTCGTTGCCGGGGTCCGACACTGTTTCGCCCATAAAAGTCACACCTCGCAAAATAATTCGAACCAACCGGTTCGATTGCCTCTTGATATGGGCCTGTTTTAGCGCTAAGTCAATCTCCAGATCGAACCGAACGGTTCAGTATAACAGAATTTCCTCATATAAACCTGCTGAGAGATATCATGTCCTCGAACGCGCCCGCCACCGCCGAAGTCCGCACATTTCCCAACGCCAAGGTCCAACCATCGACCGAAGCGCCGGAAGCGCTTCCGCAGCCCGCCACCGTGACCCCTGCCGAGGCGCCCGCCAAGAAGAAGCGTTCGGTGCGCTCGCTGCTTCTGCCCATCATCGGGCTTGGGCTGCTCGGCGCCGCCGGCTGGTACGGCTACGACTACTGGACCGACGGCCGCTTCATGATCTCAACCGACGACGCCTATGTCCAGGCCGACATGTCGTTCGTGTCGCCGAAGATTTCCGGCTATGTCGACAAGGTCCTGGTGAGCGAGAACCAGCAGGTGAAGGCCGGCGACCCGCTGCTGACCATCGATGACGGCGACTACAAGATAGCCGTTGCCCAGGCCGAGGCGCAGATCGCCACGTTGGCGAAGACGCTCGACCGCATCGACGCGCAGACCAAGGCTGCCCAAGCGTCGCTGCAGCAGGCGCAGGCGTCGAAGGTGGCCGACCAGGCCGCGGCCGACAATGCGGCGCGCGCCCAGGACCGCGCGGCGCAGTTGCTCAAGACCCATGTCGGCACGCAGGCGCAGCTCGACGACGCGCAAACCGCGCTCGACCAGGCCAAGGCGGCGCTTGTCGGCGCCGACGCGCAGATCGCCGCCGCGCAGGCCAATATCGGTGTGCTCGAAGCGCAGCGCGCGGAGTCCGCAAGCACGCTGGCCTCGCTGCAGCTCGGCCGCGACAAGGCGGCGCGCGATCTGTCCTTCACCGTCCTCAAGGCGCCCTATGACGGCGTCGTCGGCAACCGCTCGGTCGAGCAGGGCGACCTCGTCAGCCCCGGCCAGAAGCTCGCCGTCGTCGTGCCGATGGACAAGCTCTACATCGTCGGCAACTTCAAGGAGACGCAGCTCGGCCATCTGGTGGCCGGCGAGAAGGTTCGCATCACGGTCGATGCGATCGACGGCCAGAGCTTCGAAGGCACGGTGTCGTCGCTGGCGCCGGCTTCGGGTGCGGTGTTCTCGCTGCTGCCGCCGGAAAACGCCACCGGCAACTTCACCAAGGTGGTGCAGCGCGTTCCGGTCCGCATCGACGTGCCGGCCGACGTCCTGAAGACCGGCAAGCTGCGCGCCGGCCTCAGCGTCATCGTCGCCGCCGACAGCCGCACCGCGCCGGCCGCGACTGCCAACTAGGCACTTTTGGGGGGCGGCCCGGCGGCTTGTCGAGCGCCGGGCCGCCCAGCCAGCCCAAGTATTTGTTTTGACGCAATTCCGGACGGAAAGCCCCGCACGCCTTTCCTGGAATTGCCGCAGGGAGGCCATGACATGGCAACCGCAACCGTCACCGCAGGATCGATACCGGCACGGCCGGCGGCACCCGCCCTACCGGCCGACCATATGCCGGTTCGCCGCGTCATCGCCTTCCTGGCGATGGTGTTCGGCATGTTCATGGCGATCCTGGACATCCAGATCGTCTCGGCCTCGCTGGCCGAGATCCAGGCGGGCTTGAGCGCCAGCTCGGACGAGATCCCGTGGGTGCAGACGGCCTATCTGATCGCCGAGGTGGTGATGATCCCGCTGTCCGGCTTCCTCAGCCGGATGCTGTCGACGCGGGTCCTGTTCACAATCGCTGCCGCCGGCTTCACCGCGGCCAGCGCGCTGGCCGCGACCGCCACCAACATCGACCAGATGATCGTCTACCGCGCCATCCAGGGCTTCATCGGCGGCGGCATGATCCCCAGCGTCTTCGCTGCCGCCTTCACCATCTTCCCGCCGTCGCGCCGCGCCGTCGTCTCGCCGATGATCGGCCTGGTGGCGACGCTGGCGCCGACGATCGGCCCGACGGTCGGCGGCTATATCAGCCACGCCATGTCCTGGCACTGGCTGTTCCTGATCAATGTCGTGCCCGGCATCCTGGTGGCGACGGCGGCCTGGACGCTGATCGATTTCGACAAGCCCAACCTCAAGCTGTTCTCGAAGTTCGACTGGTGGGGCCTCGCCGGCATGGCCGCCTTCCTCGGCTGCATGGAATATGTGCTGGAGGAAGGCCCGAACAACGACTGGCTGCAGGACCAGGCGGTGTTCCTCTGCGCCGCCGTCATGAGCATCGGCGCGGTGCTGTTCTTCTGGCGCGCCTTCACCGCCGAGGAGCCGATCGTCGACCTGCGCGCCTTCACCAACGTCAACTTCGCCTTCGGCTCGCTGTTCTCCTTCGTCGTCGGCATCGGCCTCTATGGGCTCACCTATCTCTATCCGGTGTTCCTCGGCCGCATCCGCGGCTACGATTCGATGATGATCGGCGAAGCGCTGTTCGTCAGCGGCCTGGCGATGTTCTTCACAGCGCCCGTTGCCGGCATCCTGTCGAACAAGATCGATCTCAGGCTGATGATGATGATCGGCTTCTTCGGCTTCGCCACCGGCACCTGGTGGATGACGCATCTGACCGCCGACTGGGATTTCTACGAGCTGCTTATCCCGCAGATCCTGCGCGGCTGCTCGATGATGCTGTGCATGGTGCCGATCAACAACATCGCGCTCGGCACGCTGCCGCCGGAGCGGCTGAAGAATGCGTCTGGCCTGTTCAACCTGACCCGCAACCTCGGCGGCGCCGTCGGCCTTGCCGTCATCAACACGGTGCTGATCGACCGCAACGCCTTCCACTATGCCAGGCTCGCCGAGCATGTGCAGTGGGGCAGCGCCGAAGCGCAGCAGAAGCTGCAGAACATGACCATGAACTTCGAGCAGACCGCCGGTCTCGACGCCACCAAGGCGGCGATCTCCAAGCTGTCCGGCATGGTCCAGCAGCAGGCATCGCTGCTGTCCTTCATGGACGTGTTCTACATGCTGACGGTGCTGTTCGCCACGCTCGGCCTGTTCGTCCTGTTCATCCGCAAGCCGGCCGACCAGGCCGGCGGCGGTGGCGGAGGCCATTGAGGCGCGCCGGAACCCCCGCCTGGCGCCCCTCGTGCATGACCCCGGAATCGGCGACGATTCCGGGGGCATGCTTTAACTCCACCCGTTTGGCGGCGAGGCGTCGGCGGCGATCGCGCCTTGGATGAGAGCCATCCGAACTGGTTTCGGCCGAAGTGGTTTCAGCTAAAGTTCCGGCATGAACATCCTGATTCTCGGCGCGACCGGCTTCATCGGGTCCGCCGTCACAAGAAGACTTGCGGAGGAAGGCCACCAGGTCACTGGGCTTGGACGCGAGCCGGCGCGCGCGGCGCTGAAGATGCCGCAGGCGCGCTGGCTGAAGGCCGATCTCGCCGGCATGACGCGGAGCGTGGACTGGCAGACCGCACTGGATGGCCAGCAGGCCGTCGTCAATTGCGCCGGCGCGCTTCAGGACGGGCTCGCCGATGACCTGACGGCCACCCAGGAAAAGGCGATGCTCGCTCTCTATGAGGCTGCGCGCGACCGGGAATTGCTGATCGTCCAGATCTCGGCGGACACAGGGGGAACCGGCCGCGACCTGCCCTTTCTCGACACCAAGAGGCGGGCCGACGGGGCGCTCGCGGCAAGCGGCGTGCGCCATGTCATCCTGCGGCCGGCGCTGGTGCTCGGCCGCAATGCGCATGGCGGCTCCGCCTTGTTGAGGGCGCTGGCGGCCTTCCCGCTGGCGATCCCTCTGGCTTACGCCGACAGCCCGGTCACGGCGGTCGCGCTCGACGATGTCGCCGGCGCGGTCAGCGCCGCGATCGGCGGCGTCTTGCCCTCCGGCTCGGACCTCTCGCTCGGCGGCGATGAAGGCCTGACGCTGAAGGACCTAGTCCTTTTGCATCGCAACTGGCTCGGCCTGCCCCCGGCCCCTGTGATTGCCGTTCCGCCGATGGCCGCACGGCCGGTGACGTGGCTGGCCGATCTCGCCGGCCGGCTCGGCTGGCGCTCGCCGCTCCGCTCGACCGCACTGGCGGTGATGGCGGGCGGTGTCGAGGTCCGGCGGCAGCCAGGCACAGACCAGCGCCTTTCGTCGGCGGCCGAGACGCTCGCCGCCGCTCCTTCGGGCGTGCAGGATCTATGGTTCGCCCGGCTCTATCTCTTGAAAGCGCCTATCATCGTCACGCTGGCGCTGTTCTGGCTCATTTCCGGCCTCGCGCCGTTCCTGGCATTCGAGGCGGCGCGCAGCCATTTCGCAAACTTCCTGCCTGGCCGCGCCGCGAACGCGATGGTGGCGGTGACGTGTCTTGCCGATGTCGCGCTGGGGCTTGCGGTGCTTTTCCGGCCCTGGGCGCGGCGTGCTCTGATCGGCATGCTGGTGCTGACGCTCGCCTACCTGCTTGCCGCTACATTCGCGGAGCCGGCGCTCTGGCTCGATCCGCTCGGCCCCCTGGTCAAAGTGGTGCCGTCGATCCTGCTGGCGCTCACGGCCCTTGCCATTCTGGACGAACGCTGATGGCGCTGGAAGACGTGCTGCGACTTGTCCATGTGCTCGGCGCGACGGTGCTGTTCGGCACCGGCATCGGCATCGCCTTCTTCATGGCGATGGCCGTCAGGACCCGCGACCCCCGCATCATCGCCCATGTCGCCGGCATCGTGGTGATCGCCGACACCATCTTCACGGCGACTGCCGTGGTGCTGCAGCCGCTGACCGGGTACGGACTGGCGCGCGTCGTCGGCTGGCCGCTCAACGAAGGCTGGATCCTGCTGTCACTGGCGCTCTATGTGGTCATCGGCCTGTTCTGGCTTCCGGTGGTCTGGATCCAGATCCGCTTGCGCGACATGGCCAGGCACGCCGCGGCGGAAGCGACCGGCCTGCCACCAGGCTTCGACCGCCTCTACCGCGTCTGGTTCGCGTTCGGTTTTCCGGCTTTCTTCGCCGTGGTCGCCATCTTCTGGCTGATGCTGACCAAGCCCAGCATCATGCTTCTCGGCCTGAACTAAGCGCGTCTCAGGCGGCGGCCGGCTTGAAGCTCAGCGCCACGCCGTTGATGCAATGGCGCAGGCCCGTCGGCGCCGGACCATCGTCGAAGACATGGCCGAGATGGCCGCCGCAGCGGCGGCAATGCACCTCGGTGCGGGTCATGCCGAGCGAGCGGTCCGCGGTCGTGCCGATGGCCTTGGGAATTTCCTGCCAGAAGCTCGGCCAACCGGTGCCGGAATCGAATTTGGTCTCCGAGGGATAGACCGGCAGGTCGCAGCCTGCGCAGGCGAAGATGCCCTTGCGGTGCTCGTCGAGCAGCGGGCTGGTGCCCGGATATTCAGTGCCTTCCTTGCGCAGCACATCATACGCCGCGTCGGACAGGATGGCGCGCCATTCGGCGTCGGTCTTGGTCACTTCGAAGGTCTCGGCGGCGCGGGCGTCTGGCGCGCCACCAATGCGCAGCAAGGCAGCCGTGCCGGCCAGCACCGCGGCGGCCGCGGCGCCGCTCAGGAGAAGATCGCGACGGTTCATGGGACAATTCCTCCAATGCCGGTTTGCCAGATTTTCGCGCCAAGCGAAAATCAAAAGCGGTTGACGCCTCCCAACGAAAACTCCGCGCCGGCTCCACTTCACGTGGACGGCGCGGAGCAAGCTGTCAGTCGCACGGCCTACAGGAGAGGAGCCGCGCAACCGGGGAAGGCCTTTGCCATGTCTTCGCTGGCAGCGGCGTCTTTGTTACATCTTCGGCAGCAGCACCTTGTCGATGACGTGGATGACACCATTCGACTGCCGGACGTCGGCGATGGTGACATTGGCGACATTGCCGTTCTCGTCGGTCACGGTGACCTTGCCCTTGTCGGCCTTGAGCGTCAGTTCGCAGCCGCCGGCGGTCTTGACCTTATGCGCGCCGCCATCGGCCTTGGCCATCTTGGCGACGTCGGCGGCCATCGCCTTGGCGGCGATGACGTGGCAGGTCAGGATCTTGGTGAGCTTGTCCTTGTTCTCGGGCTTGAGCAGCGTCTCGACCGTGCCGGCGGGCAGCGCGGCGAAGGCCTCGTTGGTCGGCGCGAAGACGGTGAACGGGCCGGCGCCCTGCAGCGTGTCGACCAGGCCGGCGGCCTTGACGGCAGCGACCAGCGTGGTGTGGTCCTTCGAATTGACGGCATTCTCGATGATGTTCTTCTTGGCATACATCGGCGCGCCGCCGACCATCGGATTGGCGGCATAGGCGGCGGCACCGAGCGCGGAAAGACCAATAGTACCGGCGAGCAAAAGGGTGGCGAATTTACGCATGATTTCTATCTCCTCTGGATATCGTTGCCCGTCTTTGGGAACACCAGGAGATACGGGGTAGACTTTTAGGAGTTTCGTCGGGCTCTCAAAAAATTTTATCTGACCTTGCGCGCGGCGAAATTGCGTTGACGAGCGCGCAGTCGGAAAGAAACTTTTCTCGCTTCAACCTGACGCAGGATAGATTTCGATTATTCTTTCAGGCATGGCGCTCGACCCTCGAAGAGACTAGATGCCCTTCAGGTCGCCCGCAGCGACAACCGGCCCGGTCGGCTGGCCGGTCGGCGAGCCCCCGACAGGCTCGACGCTGACCGCGAGCACGGCGCCTTGCGCGAGCTTCTGCTCGACGGCCGGGGTGACCACCATATGCGTGGTCTGGCCGGCGGGGATGACGCCCATCGAGACCGGCGCGTTCTTGCCTTCGATCATCCACAACTCGAAATCCTTGCCGGCGGCGCGCTGGCCGGAGACAAGGGAGAGGCCGACATCGCGCCGCGCCGCGTCGTAGACGACGAGATATTTGACGTCGCTGCCGTCGGCGGCCAGCGAGGCGACCAGCCGCGCCTGCGGCTCGACCACCGGCGGATTGACGTAGGGCAAGGCAATGGCGATCGCTAGGGCTGCGACCGCCGCGGCGGCGAGGCCGCGCCAGAAGGCGAGGCTCGACCAGAGGCCAGGGCGCGATTCCTGCGCGAACAGCCGGCGATCGATCGCCTCCTTGACCCTGATCGGAGGCTCGGTCTCCGGAAAGGCAGCGGCCATCGGCGAAAGGTGAACCTCCCAGCGGTCGACAAGGCGCGCGAAAGCGGCGTCTCCCTCGATGCGGCGGGACGCGATCTGGCGTTCGTCCGCGGCCAGGACGCCAAGAACGTATTCGGCGGCGAACAGGTCGTCGCCTCCACGTTCCGGTCCGTTTTCCTCTGCCAGCGTCATCTTTCCAGGCATTCCCTGAGTTTCAACAGGCTGCGCCGCAGCCAGGTCCGCATCGTGTTCAGCGGCACGCCATGGCGCTCCGCCAGCTCGGCATAGCTTTCGCCGTTCAGATAGGCGCCCCGGACGGCCGCCGCCCGGTCTTTCTCCAACTCATCGAGGCAATGGTAGATGCGCACGGATTCACCGCCCGCCACGGCCATGGCCTCCGGTCCCGGCGCCGGATCGGCCACGTCGAGCGCGGCATCGATGTAGGCGGCAGGCTCTCGCCGCGCCCGGATGCGATCGATCGCATGATTGCGCGCAATGGCCACCAGCCAGGAAATCGGGCTTAGATCGGAGACCGCGAAACGATCCGCCTTCGTCCAGATTTTGACGAAGACCTCCTGAAGCGCTTCTTCCGCATCTCCCCTGTCCTTCAATACACGAAGGCAGACGCCGAAAAGTTTCGCGCTGGTCTGCCGGTAGAGCAGATCAAACGCTGCCCGGTCCTTCATTGAAGTCCGGACGATCAGCTGGCTGATATCCTGCGGCGCCATGGCGGCAAATTAGAGGATTGCCATACATTTGCAACGGCGCAGGCAATACTGTCCCCCTCAAAGCTTGCGATGATCTTTGCTGACGATGGGTTCGCGCGCCGTTGCCAAGCAAATCGGCTGCCGCTAGCCTCCGGGCCGGCGGAGGACAGCGGCGATGTCGGTCGAACGGGTGCTGTGGGAAGAGGATGCGACCGGCCTGGCCGGCCTTGTCCAGAAGGGTGAGCTCTCGCCGCAGGAGCTTGTCGACGCGGCAATCGCGCGCGCCGAGGCGACGCGCCCCGACATCAATGCCATCGCCGAGCCGCTCTATGATGCGGCGAGGTCGCGTGCCAAAAATGTCGACCGCAAATTGCCGCTCGCCGGCGTGCCCTTCGCGCTGAAGGACCTCGGCATCGGCCTGAAGGGCGTGCCGATCCATGGCGGCAGCCGCATCCCGGCTTTCACGGCCGACTACAATTCGGTGATGGTCGAGCGCCATCTCGCCGCCGGCCTGATCCCGATCGCCACCAGCACCTCGCCCGAGCATGGGCTCAGGCTGATGACGGAATCGGCGGCTTTCGGCATCACCCGCAATCCGTGGAATACCGGCCACACAACCGGCGGCTCGTCGGGGGGCGCGGCGGCACTGGTGGCTGCCGGCGTGGTGCCGGCGGCACATGCCTCCGATGGCGGCGGCTCGATCCGGGTGCCTTCGGCCTGCAGCGGGCTGGTGGGCCTGAAGACCTCGCGCGGCCGCGTGCCGCTGACGCCGCTCACCAGCGAAAGCTGGTTCGGCATGGTCGTCGACCACGCGGTCGCCCGATCGGTCAGGGATTCGGCGCTGTTGCTCGACCTGACGCATGGGCCGGATCCGCTGTCGCCCTATGGCGCGCCGGCGCCGAAAGGCAGCTTCGCCGCGGCGGCGGCGCGCGATCCCGGCAAACTCAGGCTCGCCGTCTACCGCAAGTCGCCGCTCGGCCTGCCGATTTCGGCCGAGACGCTGAGAGCGCTGGACACGGCGATCGCGCTGGCCCGCGAGGGCGGCCATACGGTCGAAGAGATCGACCTCCCCTATATCGGGCGCGATTTCATGGCCGATTTCTGCAAGACGGTGACCTCGGCGGTGGCCGGCACGATACGCGCCGAGGCGCTGCGCGTCGGCCGCAGCGTTCTCGGCGACGTCGAGCGGGCCACGCGCGTGCTTGCCCGCTTCGGCGATATCATCCCGGCCGGCGAACTCTATGAGATCCTGCAGCGGCTCAATGCCACGTCGCGCCGGCTGATCGCCGAGACGGCGCCGTACGACGCCGTGCTGATGCCGATCATCGCGCACCCGCCGCTGGCCTGCGGCGCCATGGATCCGAAGGGCGCCGACGAGTTGATCGAGAACCTGCTGGACAAGCTGCATTTGACCAGGCTGCTCAGGATCAAATCGTTCCTCGGGCAGCTGATGGACAAGAGCCTCTGGTTCACCCACTGGCCGGCGATCCAGAATGTCACCGGCCAGCCGTCGATCGCGCTGCCGGTGCATGTCACCGAGGCCGGCCTGCCGCTCGGCATCCAGGCGGCGGGGCGCCCGGGCGACGAGGAGACGCTTTTGTCCTTCGCCGCGCAGATGGAGAAGATCTCGGGCTGGCAGAAGCGGCGGGCGCCGCTGAAGGTGCCCGGCTAATTTCATAAATTGTGACAGCAAAGCCGTTTGCGACCCGAACCAATTCCCGCTAAGACGCGCGCCATCCTTGCCACTTGGGAACAAGACCGATGACGGACATCGCCGCCACCGCCGAAATGCAGGCCGCGCTGCTTTCGCGGGCGCTGCCCTACATGCAGCGCTACGAGAACAAGACCGTCGTGGTGAAATATGGCGGCCACGCTATGGGCGACAGCGAGCTCGGCAAGGCCTTCGCTCGCGACATCGCGCTGTTGAAACAGTCCGGCGTCAATCCGATCGTGGTGCATGGCGGCGGACCGCAGATCGGCGCCATGCTCAACAAGATGGGCATCGAATCCAAGTTCGAAGGCGGCTTGCGCGTCACCGACCAGAAGACGGTCGAGATCGTCGAGATGGTGCTGGCCGGCTCGATCAACAAGGAGATCGTGGCGCTGATCAACGCCGAGGGCGAATGGGCGATCGGGCTGTGCGGCAAGGACGGCAACATGGTGTTCGCCGAAAAGGCGCGCAAGACCATGATCGACCCGGACTCCAACATCGAGCGGGTGCTCGATCTCGGCTTCGTCGGCGAGCCGGTCGAGGTCGACCGCACGCTGCTCGACCTGCTCGCGCGCTCCGAAATGATCCCGGTGCTGGCCCCGGTGGCGCCCGGCCGCGACGGCCACACCTACAACATCAATGCCGATACTTTCGCCGGCGCGATCGCCGGCGCCTGCAAGGCCTCGCGGCTCTTGTTCCTAACCGACGTGCCCGGCGTGCTCGATAGGAACAAGACGCTGATCGACGAGCTGACGGTTTCCGAGGCCAAAGCGCTGATCAGGGACGGCACGGTGTCGGGCGGCATGATCCCCAAGGTCGAGACCTGCATCGAGGCGATCGAGCGCGGCGTCGAAGGCGTCGTCATCCTCAACGGCAAGACGCCGCATTCGGTGCTGCTTGAGCTGTTCACCGAACACGGCGCCGGCACGCTGATCGTGCCATGAAGCGGCCTGCCGATCAGCGTGGCTGTTCTGTCAGGCGGGTTGAGGCAGGCGGGCGATGACCTTTATTTCGAAATCAAAGCCGGCCAGCCAATTGACGCCGACTGCAGTCCAGTTGGTGTAAGGCGGTTCGCCAAACACTTTCAACCGAACGGCATCGATCGCCGCCCACTGCGCTGCAGGATCGGTGTGGAAGGTGGTGACGTCGACAATATCGTCGAACGTGCCGCCGGCGGCTTTCAGCACAGCTGCGAGGTTGTCGAAGGCCAGTTGGACCTGCTTTTCGAAGACCGGTTCGGGCGAGCCGTCCTCACGGCTGCCGACCTGGCCCGAGACGAACAGAAGGTCGCCCGAGCGGATCGCCGCCGAATAGCGATTGATTTCATAAAGGGCCTGCCTGCCGGCAGGGAAGATTGCGTCACGTTTGCTCATTGTCATTCCATTCAGATGTGGCAGACCAAATCTCCTGGCGATTGGGGGCCTGCGTTCCATGGTCCGGGACAATTCACATACGCCCCGTATGCCTGAGATGGGTGCATACGTTGCGTATGTCAATACGCATACGTTACGTATGTCTGTAAATGGCAAGGACCCCTCAGGCGCCGGGTGAGATTGCAACGGTCGCTTCGGCCGGCTTGCGCGGCGGCCGCATGACCACCATCGATTCTTCCTCGGCGTCTTGCGGTGCGCCCCAGAATTCGGCCAGCGTCGGCCCGTCCGTCACGCGGCGGTCGCGGGCCAGAAAACCCCAGACTTCGCAAAACCAGACGCGGCGGCCCATCTTCGTGTACCAGCGCATCGAATGGCGCTGCTCGGGATCGCGGTGGAAGAGGATGCGGGCCAGCGCCTTCGGCCGTGACTGCACGGCAAGCTCGATCAGCTTGACGCTGAAGAACAGCATCCAGGGTTTTAGCCGCGTCATCCTCAGCACCTGGTGCTTGTAGTCCCACAGCCGGACGTCGCTCTGGATCACCGTCCGATCCTTGGCGATGCGGAAGAAAGGCGTCCAGCGGTGCGGCGTGACATAGAGCGCCTGGATCTGGTCGGGATCGTAGGCGATCAACTGGCGGAAGCCGCGCCAGAGGTCGCGGAAGCCCTCGTCCTCGAAGCCGGCCACCCAGGTCGCCATCGACAATATGCCATGCTGACGCAGCAGGCGGATCGCTTCGCGGTCTGAAGCCGTGCTGCCACCCTTGCGGATCAATGACAGCGTCTCCTCGTCGGTGTTCTCCATGCCGAGCAGCCAGCGGATGACGCCGGCCTTGCGGTAGAGATGCAGGATATCGGCGTCGCGCACGATGTCGTCGGCGCGGGTCGAGCCGACGATCAGCACCGGCACGTCTTCAGCGATCATGGCGTCGAGAAAGGCGCGCCAGGCCTTCTTCGACGAGGTCGGGTTCTCGTCGGCGAGATTGATCAGATCGACGCCTTGCTCGCGGTGCAGCCAGGCGATCTCACGCGCGAAGTTCTTGGGGTCGCGATGGCGCCAGCGGGTCCAGAAGCCGCGCTGGCCGCAATAGTTGCATAGATGCGGACAGCCTCGGGAGAACTGCATGACCACGGCGCGCTTGCCGCCCCAGTAGCTGTAGCGGCGGTGGTCGATCAACTCCCAGCCGACGCGATAATCATCGAGCGTGGCGATGGTGCCTGCCGAACGGGTGGCGAAGGGACGGCCGAGATCGTCGCGATAGGCGATGCCGGCCACATCGGCGAGCGGCCGCCGCCGGTCCAGCGCCTCGATCAGCGACACGATGGTCGCCTCGCCCTCGCCGCGCACGATGAAGTCGAAGGCTTCCGTTCCGGCCAGTATGTCGCGCCAGTGATAGGTCGGGAAGACGCCGCCATAGATCACCAGCGTCGCCGGCGCGCGGCCCTTGACCATGCGCGCGATTTGCAGCGCGGTCGGATGCGCCGAGGTGGAGCCTGAATGGCCGATCAGGATGGAGTCGGGACCGTCGCCCAGGGCATCCTCGACGAGCGCGGGAAGCGGCATCGGCCCGAACTCGGCATCGACGAGGCGGACCTGATGACCGGCATCGAGCAGCGGACCGCCGAGCGCCAAAAGGCCGAGCGGCGGCAGATGGTCGTCCGGCACGCGGCTGCCGATGGCGGTGTGCGGCGGGTTGATCAGCACGATCTTCATGGCGGACCTTCCTGTTCGATGGTCCACCTGACCTAGCCGGCGATCTGGATGCCGACTTGGCCCTGTTCAGCAGTTTCGGTGCAGCTTTTCCGCAAAAAATGGCGCGTGGCTACTTCCTGAGATGCCCGAGCGGCACGTGGCCGGGCCCCTTGATGTTCTGCAGCACGAGTTGGGTGTGGACGTCGCGGACGCCGTCGAGCCGCATCAGCCGGTGCATGACGAAGGAGTTGAGCTCGTCGACCGAAGGCACCATGACATGCAGCAGGAAATCGTGGTCGCCGGTCATCGTCCAGCACGACGAAACCTCGTCCATGCGCTGCACGGCGGCGATGAAGCTCTCGGGCGAGCCGTCGCTGTGGCTGACCAGCCGCACCTGGATGAACACCTCGACCGTCAGGCCGACGGCGCGGCGGCTGATGACGGCGGCAAAACCCTTGATGATGCCGGCGTCCTGAAGCGCCTCGAAACGCCGCGCGCAAGGCGTGGTCGAGAGGCCGATCTGCTGCGCCAGTTCCGACACGGGCTTGCGTCCGTCGCGCTGCAGGATGTCGAGCATCTTGATCTCGAAATCGTCAAACTGAGGCATTTTCACTCTCCAGCAGCTTTTCGATAGCTTCTTTTACCTCAAATAGCGCGAGCGGACCATTAGGAAAGCGGAATTGCCTCGCCGCCTCCGGCTAAATTGGCGACACGATTGCCACTCATGAATCCGCCAGGAGAACAGCCATGACGATCAGCGTTGCCGATTACGCCCGCGAATGCGAGGCGCAGGGCCTGCGCGGCGACTATTCGGTCTGCCGTGCCGATTTCACCGTGGCGCAGGGCTACGGCTACAGCGCCGACGAGCAGGCGGTGTGGCGCACGTTGTGCGACCGCCAGACCAAGCTGACACAAAAGCTCGCTCACCGCTCCTATCTCGACGGCGTCGCCGCACTCGGCCTGCTCGACCGGATCCCGGATTTCGACACGATCAGCGAGAGGCTGCGCAAGCTGACCGGCTGGGAGATCGTCGCCGTGCCGGGCCTCATCCCCGCGGCCCCCTTCTTCGATCACCTCGCCAACCGCCGCTTCCCGGTCACCAACTGGCTGCGGACGAAGGAAGAGCTCGACTACATCGTCGAGCCGGACATGTTCCACGACTTCTTCGGCCATGTGCCGATCCTGACGCAGCCGGTGTTCGCCGACTTCATGCAGATGTACGGCGAGAAGGCGGAGGACGTGATCGCGCTCGGCGGCGACGAGATGATCACCCGTCTCTATTGGTATAGCGCCGAATATGGGCTGATCCGGGAAGCCGGCCAGCCGCTGAAGGCTTTCGGCGCCGGGCTGATGTCGTCGTTCACCGAATTGCAGTTCGCCGTCGAGGGCAAGGACGCGCACCACGTGCCCTTCGACCTCGAGACGGTGATGCGCACCGGCTACGAGATCGACAAGTTCCAGCGCGCCTATTTCGTGCTGCCGTCCTTCGACGTCCTGCGCGATGCCTTCGGCAGCGCCGATCTCGCCGGCGTCGTCGCCCGCCACAAGGGCAAGCCGGCGCTCGACCCGGCGACGGTCTAACGCTCTCAAAGAGCGCGCAGCGGTCCTGAGAGCCATGCACCAAACAAGGTCTTGACGCGCGGCGGCTCTGCGCGTCGCGCCTCGAGGTCGGCGTCGCCCCGCCGGCGTTCAGAGCGGTTCAGTCGCTGATTGGGCGGCTGAACCGCTCCGAATATTTGCAAGCGCCGCTCGGACAGCTCCGGCGCTTCGGGGTCAGCCGGCTTGCGGCGCCTCGGCCTTCAGCCGGGCAAGCTGCTCGCGCTGCAGGTCGAGCGCGGCGGTGATAAAGCGCTGGACGGCGGCGAGTTCGGCATCGCTGAAGCTGGCGATCAACCTTTCGCCATCACGCGCGATGGCGCCATAGTAGCGCGCCGAGAGCTCGCGGGTCAGGTCGGTCGCCTCGATCACCACCTTGCGCCTGTCCTCCAGGCTGCGCGTGCGCGTCAGCAGGCCGCGCGCCTCCAGTCGGTCGATCAGCGCGGTGACCGCGGCCGGGGTCAGCCCGGTCGCGACCGCGATCGCGCCCGCCGATTGGGCGCCGCCATGGAGCAGCCCGAGGCACTGGCGCTCCGCCGCGTTCAGCCCGAGCCTCGCCCCCACCGCCTCGTCATAGGCCTGCGTCGCATCCTGCCAGCGCATGATGGCGAGACTGATGGCTGCCGCCATATCGGCGCGATTCGAGCTTGACGATTTTATTTCGATCATCTAACTATCAATCTGTCTAACATTAAGAAGACAGTAGCAATATGCGGCCGCAGCCTGCGCAAGGCAAGGTCCCGGTCGCTGACAAGGAGCGAAAAATGAGCTTGATTCAGCAGCGGACTCCCCTCTCGCACGAGGAGGAGTTCAAATACGCCAAGCTGGCGATGGAATGGTATGGCTGGGGTTCGCCGATCGGCCTCGGCATCCTTCTGGTGGCGCTGGCGGCGGCAGCCGTGCTGGTGCGCATCGCCGTCTACGGCCTTTAAGCCGGCGGCAGACGATTCTCCCCATAGGCGCGGCAAGGGCGACGCCGGCGGCCTATCCGGCTGCCGGCGTCGCTTGCCTTTGGGGATGATCTTTTCGCAATTCCGGACGGAAAACCGCGATGCGCCGTTGCTGGAATTGCTCAGACGGTGATGACCTTGCTCAGATGATCGCCCAGCCGGCAGGCCAGCGCGGTGATCGTCGTCGTCGGATTGCATTCGCCCGAGGTGCAGAACACCGAGGAGCCGCCGACATAGAGATTATCCATGCCGTGCACCTTCGAATTGGCGTCGACCACGCTCTTGGTCACATCCGTGCCCATGCGCGTGCCGCCCATATGATGGTGTCCGGCCAGCTCCTCATTCGTCGGATAGTCCTCGCCATTGGTCAGCCAGTCGGCGATGCGCACCCGGCCGAGGTTCTTCTCGGCCAGCGTCTTGCCGAACAGCCGAAGGCCTTCGAGAATCGTGCGGCGCTCCAGCGGCGATTTCTTCCAGTGCAGTTCGATGCGCGGCACGCCGGCGTGGTCAACATCGGCCTTCGACAGCTCGATCTGGTTGGAGGCCAGCGGCGCCTGTTCCCAGGCGACATAGAGCTGGGCGGCGCAACGCAGGCGCTGGCTGAGCTTGGCTGACATCCATTCGGCCATGTCGGGCGCCGTGCAGGCGAGGTCGGCGATCAACCGCTTCACGCTCGGATAGGGCGTCTCGATCAGCCGGATGCCGAAATTCATAATCTGCAGCCGTTCCATGGCGGGCAGTGTCGGCGAGAAGAAGGCCTCGTTGACGGCGTCGACCTCGAACTCGCCATAGTCGGCCAAGATGGCATTGCCGCCCTCGAAGGTCGGGTGCTCCATCCAGTAGCGGCCGAGCGCCGCGGCGTTCGGCACGACGCCGCCGTTCGAGCGCTGGTTCGACCACAGAAGCAGCCGCGAATTCTCCAGCCCGCCGGTGCAGACGATGAAGTAGTCGGCGCTGAAGGTTCCGGCATCCTGCCCGTTCGACCACAGCCTGGCGCCGGTCACCCGCTTGCCGTCGCCGGCAAGTTCGGTCGCATAGGTGTTGAGCACGACGGCGATGTTCTTGCTCTTGTCCAGCTCGTCGGCGAATTTCTCGCCGAAGCGCACGGCCGGACTCTTGATCAGCTGCACCCAGCGGATGTCGTCCGAGATTGGCACATCGGGCCGGAAGTCGGGAAGCTCGAGGATGTCGTGGACTTCTCCCAGATAGGGCTCGATGTCGGCGCGGCTGATCGGCCAGCCGGTGTCCGGCGCCCAGGCCTTGGGCTCGAAGTCCTGGCTGTCGAGCACCCGGCACCAGCCGGCCCAGTGGTTGGACGAACCGCCCATGAAGCGCAGCCGCGTGATGTCGAGATCGAAATAGGGATCGCCGACGGTGGCGCCGCGATAGAAGTCCTGCGATTCGTCGCTGAATTCGCGCGATCCGGCCTCCAGCACGACGACGGGAATGCCGGCGGCGCCCAGCTTTCTGGCGATCGTGGTGCCGGCCGGGCCGGAGCCGAGGATGCAGGCCCTGGCGGCGAAATTCGACGCGCGGAAGGCCTCGTAGCTGTCGAAGATCATGCGAGGTCACTCCGCTTCAGGATCCAGCCATTGACCTCGACGATCTCATTTGGGTCGGCGTTGGGGGGATCGACGACGGGCTGGTTGCGGAACAATGACAGGGCCGGCAGCGCGACCAGCGCCTGCACGATGGCGCGGCGCGACATTTTCTTGATGAAGAAGCTCATGACACGTCTTTCGATGGGGGCCTCGATCCACGCATGGCGTTCCTGAACGGCACACGCCCGCCAGCAAAAGCCAGTTTCGTGCCAATGCTAGCGCAGGCTTCCCTCACAACCGGATAAGCGTCCCGGTTGAATGCGAACATGGTTAGGATTTCGCGAGCCTGCCGGCGGGGGCGCGCTCTTCGCAGGTGGATCTCAGGCGGCTTCCGAGACATCGCGGTCGAGGATCGACAGGTTGCGGCCACGATGCTTGGCCTCGTAGAGCCGCCGGTCGGCGGCGCGCATCAGCTCGGACACGTTGACACCCTCGCCGCATATGGTGCCGCCGATTGAGACGGTGAGTGGCACGGTGCGTTCGTCGACCGGGCGGAAACGGATCAGCTCGACCTCGCGGCGGACGCGCTCGGCGACGCGCTTGGCCTCCTGCGTGGTGGCGCCGACCAGGAAGGCGGCGAATTCCTCGCCGCCGATGCGGCCGAGCACGTCGCCGCTGCGCACGCCGCGCTCGATGGCGCTGGCGATCAGCAGAAGAGCGTCGTCGCCGGTCAGATGGCCGTAGCTGTCATTGATCATCTTGAAGTGATCGGCGTCGATGATCAGCAGCGCGCCGCGATCGGATTTGCGCCGCGAGCCGTCGAGGGCGGCAAAGAAGCTTTCGCGGTTGAGCATGCCGGTCATGTCGTCGCGGCTCGCCTTTTCCGACAGGCGCCGGTGCGCGGTGGCAAGCTGGGCATGCGCCCGGGCGAGTTCGCGATGCGCGCTTTTCAGCCTGTCGGTTTGCCAGAAGGTGGTGGCGCTGGCGATCCAGGCCAGGATCAGCGGGAACACGGTGGAGGTCAGCCAGATCGCGCGGCTGAGCGGGACGCCCAGTGCCGGCATGATGATCAGCGTCAACAAAAGCGAGATGGCTACCGAGGCGCACGCGACCGCGGCGGACTTCAGAAATAGGCGATTCATCGCTGACTCCCACAGAACCGCTTCTGTGCCAGCAAGCGCTGAAGGCGACCTTTCGGCGATGGCTAAAATTTGAAACGACACGCGATTTTCGTCGCGCGCGGCGCGCATAAGTTGTGGATAAATCCCCTGTCGAAGATTCTGTTTCGTGCCATAAGGAGCCCATGACCACGCTGCCAGACCCCGCCCGCTTCGCCCATGTCACGGACTGGGTGTTCGATCTCGACAACACGCTTTACCCGCACCATTCGAACCTGTTCGCGCAGATCGACGTGAAGATGACGGCCTATGTCGGCGAGCTGTTGACGCTGCCCCGCGATGAGGCGCGCAAGCTGCAGAAGGAACTCTACCTGGAGTATGGCACCACGCTGAACGGGCTGATGACGCGCCACGGCATCGACCCGGACGACTTCCTCGAAAAGGTGCATGACATCGACTATTCCTGGCTGGTGCCCGACCCGGTGCTCGGGGCAGCGATCCGCCAGCTTCCCGGGCGCAAGTTCATCTTCACCAATGGCGACCGCAGGCATGCCGAGCGCACCGCGCGACAGCTCGGCATCCTTGAGCATTTCGACGCCATCTTCGATATCGTCGCGGCCGGGCTCAACCCCAAGCCGGCGCGCCAGACCTATGAGCGGTTCGCCGAGCTGCATTCCGTCACCGGCCACAATGCGGTGATGTTCGAGGACCTTGCCCGCAATCTCTCGGTGCCGAAAGCGCTGGGCATGACGACGGTGCTGGTGGTGCCGCGCAATTTCGAGCCGACCTTCGCGGAGATCTGGGAGCGCGACCCGGCCAATGAGGACGACGTCGATTTCGTCACCGACGACCTCGCCAGCTTCCTGACGGCGATCGTCGAAGTCACGGCGTGACCGGATCGCCGGCGCATGCCGCCGGTGCGCAGCGGCGCAGGCGGCATGCTGAACGTTGGGCATCGGCTATTTCAGCGTGAAGTCCGGGATCGTGCCGGGCGGCAGTCCCAGCCGGCCATTCAGGTCCTTCAGGAACCGGCACCAGTCTGGAGTGCCGCCAGTTCCTCGGCCGTTGCCATTGCCGTCCGACGCGTTGCCGTTGCCGAAGCCGTTGCCGCAATTGGCGTTGCCGTTGAAGTTGCCGCCATTGAAGTTGCCGCTGAAGCTCCCGGCATTGCCGTTGCCGTTGAAATTGCCGCGATTGCCATTGCCGTTGAAGTTGCCGGAGTTTCCGTTGCCGTTGAAGTTGCCGGTGTTGCCAAGGCCGTTGGCAACACCGATCGGAAGGTCGGCAATCCTGACCAGGGCCGAGGCGTCGGCGGCAAGCATCGCGGCAAGCAGCGTGCCGAGCGCGAGGCTGTTTCCATCAAGCAGCCTCGCCGCCAATTGGCGCTTGCGAGGCGAAGCGGACCTCGGCGATCTCGGACCGGTCATCGGTTGTTTCCCCGGCCGTTGAAATTGCCGTTGAAGGCCCCGACATTGCCGTTGCCGTTGTAGGAACCGCCGTTGAAGTTGCCGTTCCCTGCGCCGATATTGCCGTTGCCGTCATATTCGCCGGTGTTGCCGTTGCCGTTGAAGGCACCGACATTCTGATTTCCGCTCGTCGACGATGTGTTGTCGTTGCCGTTGAAGGCGCCGACATTGCCGGTGCCGCTGTTGAAGGCGCCGACGTTGCCGCTGCCGCTGTTCTTGTAACCGACATTGCCGCCCGAGAAACCGAGCGGATTCATGCCGCGGACATCCGAACCGATGGACTGGCCGTAGCGGCCGACGCTTTGCTGGACGCGTGACATGCTGAAGGCCTGGGTGCCTGTCGTGCCGTCGGCTTTCGCGGCGGTGACGCTGAGCAGGCCCAGGCACAGCGCCATTGGGACGCGCGATTTCATGTGCGAATTCCTTCCATAACTTCGCTTCGAAAAAACTGGGACCGCCGGCGACACGTCGCGAAAGCCTTGCGCGGGGGGACGGCGCTGGCTCGGCGATCCCAGAAGCGTCAGCATCTTTCGATGCTACTGGTTGGCGTTGCCGTTGCCGTTGCCGTTGCCCATGCCCCAGTTTCCGTTGCCGTTGGCATTGCCATTTCCGAGGCCGAAGTTGGCATTGCCGTTCAGGTTGCCGTTGCCGAGGCCGAAATTGCCGTTGCCGTTGCCGTTGCCGTTCGCGGCGCCGGCGTTGAGGTTGCCGTTGTAGTTGCCGTTGAAGGCGCCGGCATTCGCGTTGCCGTTGCCATTGCCGTTGCCGAAGCCGAAATTGCCGTTGCCGTTGAAGTTGCCGTTGAAGGCGCCGGTATTGGCGTTGCCGTTGCCATTGCCGTTGCCGACGCCGACGTTGCCGTTGCCGTTGCCGTTGCCGCTGCCGATCGAAACAGCGGACGCCGTACCGGTCAGAGCCGACAGGACAGCCGCGGCCAGAATGATCTTCCTCATGACGTTCTCCTTGGTTTGCGTTGAACTTCCCGGCCGCAACAAAGATGGCCGAGACGACGCAAGAAGAATGCGCGCAGAAATGGCGACCGGACATTCGGGCTGATCGGCATGTCCTGTCAGTTTTTCAGCTGATGTCCTTGTCGGGAAAAGCCGACGGGACCGGGAAAAAACTGACAGGCATAAGGGCGTATGTGGGTGTATATTGCGCAGAGAGACAGAAATTCGGGGCCTTTTCTCACAAATCCGTGAACGGCAAGTCCTGTAGAGCAATTCCAGGAAAAGCGTGGAACGGTTTTCCGCCTGGATTTGCTTCAAACAAGGGGACGTAGCGGCAAGAGAACAGAAGGGGCGATGCGGGCTGGTATCGACACGCGCGAGAGCGACACTTCAAAGTCCCGGCGCCGGAGACTGGCGCGGCGCTTGATCGCCGTGCAGGAAGAACAGTGCCGGCGCCTGTCGCGGGAGCTTCACGACGATCTCGGCCAGATGCTGGCCAGTGTCGCGCTCGAACTGCACGGCATCCGCGCAGGGTCCCCGGAACAGGGTGAGCGCCTCACGCGGGCTGCCATGCTCGTCGATCAGTTGAGTGCCAGGGTACACGCTGCCGCCTGGAATTTGCGGCCCGCAGACCTGGATCACCTGGGGCTTCGCGCCTGCGTCGAGGACCTCGCCGCCATGCTGTGCGCTCAGCTCGATATCCCTTGCGACATGGACCTGGAGGCGCTTTCGCGGCCACTCGCCCCCGAGATTGCCCTGACCCTGTACCGTGTCGCGCAAGAGGCGCTTACCAACATCGGCAAGCATGCTCAGCCGCGCCGCGCGAGCGTGACGGCCCACATCTGCGATCGCCGGCTGCGCCTTACGATCGAGGACGATGGCCGCGGGTTCGATGCCGACGCCACGCTCGGCTCCCGCGCCCTGGGGCTTGCGGGAATGAGAGAGCGCCTCGCGCTGATCGGAGGCGAACTGTCGATTGAAACGGCCAGGGGCAGGGGGACCACCCTCTATGCCGATGTGCCCCTCTTTGCCGATATGCCTTGACGGACTGAGGGCCCCGCCTGGGCCGCGAGCCGGCACGATCGTCGACGGCAATGTGATCCGCTCCAGGCATTTGTTCTCACACGGTCTTGAACGAAACCACGACAGCGCTCCAGCTTCGCGACGGGCTACGTGAAGCGCGCCACATCCGAGACCACTGGCTGCGGCTTACAATCAGCGCGAGGGTTCGACGAGATGTCCGACCCACTGCTCCCGCTCAGGGTTTGCAGGGATAGACGCGCTCCTCCCGTCGTTCGGGACGAGCTGTCATGAACCATCAAGGGCAAGGGGATCTCTCCACGTGATGGACCTTTGACAGGCTGATGGAGGTTAAGGGTGTCGCGTAGAAGGATATTCGTGGTTGATGACCACCCGATCGTCCTGTCCGGCATCGGCGCGATGATCGATGGCCAGGTGGACATGACGATCGTCGGACTTGCGGCGAATGCGGACGAGGCCCTCGAAACCATCGGCAAGGCCCTGCCTGACGTCGCGGTGATCGATATCTCGCTTCCTGGCGTCAATGGGGTCATGCTCATCGAGCGGCTTCTCGAAAGGTACCCCAGCCTCAAGTGCATCGCGCTGACGGCTCATGAGGATCCCGGCTGCCTGCGTCAGGTGCTGGCCGCGGGCGGCAGGGGGTTTGTGGTCAAGCGGTCGACGACCACAGATCTGCTGCAAGCCATCCGCTGCGTGCTGGCCGGCGACAACTACGTCGACCCGGCACTGGCCGCGCGCATCCTCAGCCCACGCAGCAGCGTGCAAGGCGATGCCTGCAATTTGAGCGAACGGGAGCGATCGGTCATCCAGCTGGTGGCCTTCGGCTACAGCAACAAGGAGATCTCCTCGCGGCTCAATCTCAGCATAAAGACCATCGAGACCTACCGGACCAGGGCAACCGACAAGCTCGAACTCCACTCCCGGGCGGCCATCGTGCGCTTCGCGCAATCGGTCGGATGGCTGGCCGAGCTGCAATAGCGGACAGCGTCGGCCCAGGGGCGAGTTGCGGGGCCGGTCAGAGATTGTAGAAGCGGCTGATGATCGCCCAGGCCTCGTCGGCGGTGTCGACGAAATCGATGATGTCCTGGTCGCCGGGCGTGATGGTGCCTTGCTCGGCGAGGAAATCGAGATCGATCGCGCGCTGCCAGAAGGCCTTGCCGAACAGGATCACCGGCACGCGCTCCATGCGGCCGGTCTGGATCAACGTCAGCGTCTCGAAGAATTCGTCCATCGTGCCGAACCCGCCCGGGAACACCGCGACGGCCTTGGCGCGCATGACGAAATGCATCTTGCGAATGGCGAAATAGTGGAAGTTGAAGCAGAGCTCGGGCGTCACATAGGCGTTCGGCGCCTGCTCGTGCGGCAGCACGATGTTGAGGCCGATGGACGGCGCGCCGACATCGTCGGCGCCGCGGTTTCCCGCCTCCATGACGCCAGGCCCGCCGCCGGTGACGACGACGAATTCGCGATAGTAGGACCCCGCCGAATGCTGCGAGCAGAGACGGGCGAATTTGCGCGCCTCCTCGTAATAACGGCTGTTCAGCTCGAGGTTCTTCTTCTGCGTCTCGTTCTTCGCCGCCCAGGCGTCGCCGCCGGGCTCCGGAATGCGAGCGCCGCCGAACAGGATGACGGTCGACTGGATGCCACGCTCGGCGAGGATCATCTCCGGCTTCAGCAGCTCGAGCTGCAGCCTGACGGCGCGCAATTCGCGACGCGTCATGAAGTCGGGATCGTTCCAGGCCAGCCTGTAGGTGTCGGCGCGTGTCTGCGGCGTATCCGGCACGCTCTTTGCCCGCTCCAGATCCTCATCCGAATGCGGCAGCGGCGTCCATCCCGCCTTTTCCATGGGAGTCATCAAATCCACCCGTCCACTTTCTCCACTTGCGCCGTCCCGTGACGCAGTCGCGATTGACCCCTATCAGACCTTCACATAGGGTCCGCGCGACTTTGAAACAGGTTAAGGCGTTGCCCCTTAACAGCTTGGTAACGGAGCAAATTGATGTCGAAGCCCGATCTGGCGAGCCTCGAAAAGACCATCGAGAAGGCTTTTGACGAGCGCGACACGATTTCGACCGCGACGCGGGGCGAAACGCGCGACGCCATCGAGGCCGCGCTCGACCTGCTCGACCGCGGCGCCGCCCGTGTCGCCGAGCGCCAGGCCGACGGCAAGTGGCACGTCAACCAGTGGCTGAAGAAAGCAGTGCTGCTCTCGTTCCGGCTGAACCCGATGGAGATCATCAAGGGCGGTCCCGGCCAGGCGGCCTGGTGGGACAAGGTGCCGTCGAAGTTCGACGGCTGGGGCGCGGTGGATTTCGAGAAGGCCGGTTTCCGCGCAGTGCCGTCGTCGATCGTGCGCCGCTCGGCCTACATCGCGCCGGGTGCCGTGCTGATGCCATCCTTCGTCAATGTCGGCGCCTATGTCGATTCGGGCACCATGGTCGACACCTGGGTCGGGGTCGGCTCCTGCGCCCAAATCGGCAAGAACGTGCATCTTTCGGGCGGCGTCGGCATCGGCGGCGTGCTGGAACCGATGCAGGCCGGCCCGACCATCATCGAGGACAATTGCTTCATCGGCGCGCGCTCGGAAGTGGTCGAGGGCTGCATCGTGCGCGAGGGCTCGGTGCTGGGCATGGGCGTGTTCATCGGCCAGTCGACAAAGATCGTCGATCGCGCCACCGGCGAGGTGTTCTATGGCGAAGTGCCGGCCAATTCGGTGGTCGTCGCCGGCTCGATGCCGGGCAAGCCGCTGCCCAATGGCGAACCCGGCCCTAGCCTCTACTGCGCCGTGATCGTCAAGCGGGTCGACGCCAAGACCCGCTCCAAGACGTCGATCAACGAGCTGCTTCGCGATTGATCTTTTCCGCGAACAGACGCACCTTCCGCCGGCGCGACATTCCGTCGCGCGGGTTCAACACGGAGGGGCGTCATGGACTGGAAGTATCTTCTGACCAGCTTCGAGGGCCGCATCAACCGCGCCAAGTTCTGGGCCGGCATCGGCATATTCATTGCCATCGGCATCGTTGCCTTCATCCTCGATTCGATCCTCGGCACTCGTTTCACCACGGCCAGCGGCGGCCAGGTCGGCATCATCGGTATCATCGTCACGCTGGCATCGATCTATTTCGCGTTTGCTCTTTACGCCAAACGCTGGCACGACCGTAACAAGTCGGGCTGGTGGACGCTGATCGGCCTCATACCCATCATCGGCGGCATCTGGTTGCTTGTGGAACTCGGCATCCTTGAGGGCACCAGGGGCGCCAATCAGTATGGACCGGATCCGCTTGCCTGAAAAATCCGACCTTACCTGGCTTTTCTTCAAAACCTCGGGCCGCGTCAGCCGCGCGGCCTATTTTCTCGGCGGATTGCTGGTCGCCATCGTCCAGGCGTTTCCGCTCTATCGCTTCACGCTGGTGCCGGAGGGTTCGCCCGAGAGCAACATGTGGTCGTTCATCTTCCTGATCGCCTTTGTCGGCTCGCTCTGGTCGAACATCGTTCTGGCGGTGAAGCGGCTGCACGATCTCGACAAGCCGGGCATCGCGGCGCTGGTGCTGTTCGTGCCGGTCGTCTCGATCGTCGCCTTCCTCGTGCTGTGCCTGTTTCCGGGGCAACCCGGGCCCAACCGCTATGGCAGGCGCACCAACGCGCCGGCCGATTCCTGAGCGACCATCTTTCGCCATGCGCTACCGCACGCTCGATCCGAAACTGATCATCGAGACCGCCGAACGGCTGGAGGAGCGCGTCGCCGAGCGTTTTCCCGACGCCGGCCTTCGCGGCGTCGCCGCCGAACTGGTGTCGCTGTCGCGCGACCTGGCAAAGGGCGCCAAGGCGCTGGAGGCGCCGCTTTGGTGGCTGCGCGGCCTGATCGCCGCCGCCGTCGTCGCCGGCGCGCTGGTGTTCGTCTTCGTCGGCACCATCCTGCCGCTCGACCGGCTTTCGCGGACCAGCGACGCCGTCCAGTCGGTGCAAGGCATCGAAGCCTCGCTCAACATGTTCATCCTCGCCATCGTCGGCTTCCTGGCCCTCATCCGCACCGAGGAGCGCATCAAGCGCAAGCAGGTGTTCCGCCAGCTGCACGGCCTGCGCTCGCTGATCCACGTCATCGACATGCACCAGCTGACCAAGGACCCGGCGACGCTGTCGGCCAATTTCAAGCCGACCTCGCATTCGCCGGCCCGCATCACCAATGCCGCCGACCTCGCCCGCTACCTCGACTATTGCTCGGAGATGCTGTCGATCACCGGCAAGATCGCGGCGCTGTTCGCGCAGTCGGTCAATGACGACGTGGTCATCGACGGCGTCAACGACGTCGAGAACCTGGCCTCCAACCTGTCGCGCAAGATCTGGCAGAAGATCACCCTGATCGACGATCAGGTCTGACCGCTTCCGGCGCCAACCCCGGCGGACCGCGCCGTGCCGCCTCGGCCTCGCGTACCAGGGCGGCGACGCGTTCCGTCATCGGCGCCGGCACGCCGGAGCGTTCGGCGAGCGCGAGCACCGCGCCCTGCAATTCGCCGATCTCCGTCGGCCGGCCGCGCCGCAGGTCGTCCCACATGGACGAACGCGCCTCGGGGTCGATGGCCAGCATGCGGCGCGCCAGCCGCCGGAACAGCCAGTCGGGCAGGCCGAGCACCTTGGGCAGCAGCGCCGGACGCAGGGCGGCAATGCGCGCCGGCCGGATGCCCGACGCCAGCATCGCCGCCAGCGCCTCGTCGATCTGGGCTGCCAGGATCAGCCGCCAGCGGCGGTCGGCCAGTTCGGTTGCCAACGGCTGATCGGACAGCGCCACCAAGGCGTTGTTGAGGTTCATCAAAAGCTTGCCCCACAGCACCGCCTTCATATCGACATGGGTTTCGACGCCAAGCCCTTCGACGTCGAGCAGGCCGGCAAGGCCGGCCACGCCGTCCTCGATCATCACCTTGCCCTCGCTGGCGCGATGCACGTGAAACGGCGCCTCGCCCTCCGGTGTCTGCACGACATTGAACGGCACCATGCCGGCAAGCACGTGTCGCCCGGCAAGCCTTGCCCGCAGTTTCTCGGCATTGTCGACGCCGTTCTGCAGGCTGACCACCACTGCTTCCGGGCTGGCATGCGCCGCAATGAGCGCGGCCATCTCCTCGGTGGCGCCGCTCTTGACCGTCACCAGGACGATATTGGCGCTGGCCAGGGCCTCGGCTGGATCGGCGGTGACGGAAAGCGCCGCGGGCGCGATGCGGCGGTCGCGGCCATCGAGGTCGCTGACCCGCAAGCCATCCTTGCGCAACGCCGCCTCGACGCGCGGGCGCGCCAGCAAAGCCACCTTGCGTCCGGCGAGCGCAAGGCAGCCGCCGACATAGCAGCCGATACTGCCGGCGCCGGCAATGGCGATGGTCTTTTCTTCCCTGGCCATGCGATAGTCTCACCTTGGTCTGCGACTATACGACATGAAAACCATAATGTCGGCGCCATGGCCGGCCATGACGTCTGGTCGTGACAGGCCTTTCGCTTTCGATTATCGCTTTGCCCATGAAATTGCCCACCGACCCCGCCGCAAACCTTGCCGCCCTGATCCGCTGCCCCTCGGTGACGCCCGCCGAAGGCGGCGCGCTCGCCGCGCTGGAGACGATGCTGAAGCCGCTCGGCTTCGCCGTCGAGCGTCCGGTGTTCTCTGAAGACGGCACGCCGGACATCGAGAACCTTTATGCAAGGCGCTCCGGCAACGGACCGCATCTGATGTTCGCCGGCCATACCGATGTGGTGCCGGTCGGCGACGAGACGGCCTGGACGCACCCGCCCTTCGCCGCCGAGATCGCGAATGGCGAAATGTATGGCCGCGGCGCCGTCGACATGAAGGGCGGCATCGCCTGCTTCATCGCGGCGGTGGCGCGCCATGTCGAGAAGGCGGGCGGGCCGAAGGGCTCTGTCTCGCTGCTGATCACCGGCGACGAAGAAGGGCCGGCGATCAACGGCACGGTGAAGCTGCTCGAGTGGGCGGCGGGCAAGGGCGAGAAATGGGACGCCGCGATCGTCGGTGAGCCGACCAATCCGGACACGCTCGGCGACATGATCAAGATCGGCCGGCGCGGCTCGATCTCTGGCAGCGTGACCGTCAACGGGCGCCAGGGCCACGCCGCCTATCCGCAGCTTGCAGACAATCCGGTACGCGGGCTGATCAGCCTGGTCGACACCCTGCTCCATCCGGTGTTCGACAAGGGGACCAAGGATTTCCAGCCGACCAATCTGGAGGTCACCTCGATCGACGTCGGCAATCCGGCCACCAACGTCATCGCGGCCAAGGCGACGGCCACCTTCAACATCCGCTTCAACGACACCTGGACGGCCGAGACCATCCAGGCCGAGATCCACAACCGCCTCGACCAGGCGGCTGGGCGCAAGAAGTACCGGCCAGGCAAGAAGACCCCGGTCGACTACGAGCTCGTCTGGCGCGACCGGCCGAGCCACGTCTTCCTGACCCGCGACGAGCGGCTGATCGAGACGCTGAGCGGTTCGGTCAAGGCGACGGTCGGCAGGAAGCCGGCGCTTTCCACCTCCGGCGGCACATCGGACGCCCGCTTCATCAAGGACTATTGCCCGGTGGTCGAGTTCGGACTGGTCGGCCAGACCATGCATATGGTCGACGAACGCGTCGCGCTTGCCGATCTGGAAACGCTGACCGGGATCTATCAGCGCTTCATCGAAGACTGGTTCGGGCAGGACCATGCTGTCGGCTGATGAAACCTACGCCTCGCTGGCCGGCGCCTGGCGGCTGATGCTCGGCAAGGTCGACGGGTTGCGCCTGCTCGACCTGTCGGCGGACGGTTTCTGGAATTCCTTCTTCGCCATCGTCGTGGCCGCGCCGGCGCTGATCGTCGGCTGGGTCGGCATCGCCAATGAGATCGGCGATCCGAACGCCTTTGCCGGCCGCTTCAGCATGCTTCTGCGGCTGGCGACCGTCGATATCGGCTCCTGGGTGCTGCCGCTGGTCGGCCTGGCGCTGATCGCGCCGCGCGTCGGCATTGGCGGCCGCTTCGTCCATTATGTCGTGGCCAGCAACTGGGCGTCGGCGATCATCGCCTGGCTGATGCTGCCGTCGGCGCTGATCCGGCTTTTCCTGCCGTCGACCGACGAGGTCCCCGGGCTGGTGTCGCTGCTCCTGTTCGCGGTCTCGATGATACTGACCTGGCGCATGACCAATGCCGTGATCGGCAGGGGCGCCGCCGTCGGCACCGCGGTCTTCGCCGGCATGTTCGTGGCCTCGCTGGCCGTGCTGTTCGGGCTGCAGGCGCTGCTCGGCATCACCATCCCGACGGGGGTCGAGGGCTAGGATCCTTCCGGATAATCGACGCCGATGAGGAACAGCCCGTCGGGCGGCGCCACCTGGCCGCAGGCGGCGCGGTCCTGGGCGTCGAGCGCAGCCTTGAGATCGGCGGCGGTCCAGGAGCCGTCGCCGACGCGCCTCAGCGAACCGACCATCGAGCGCACCTGATTGTGCAGGAAGGAGCGCGCCGAGCTCCGCACCTCGATCATGTCGCCCGAACGGCTGACGTCCAGCCGGTCGAGCGTGCGAACCGGGCTTTCGGCCTGGCACTGGGTCGAGCGGAAAGTCGTGAAATCATGGCGGCCGAGCAGCACTTTGGCCGCCTCGTGCATGGCCTCGGCGTCGAGCCGCTTCGGCACCCACCAGACCTTGCCCTTCTCCAGCGCCGCGGGCGCGCGCCGGTTGAGGATGCGGTAGAGGTAGTGGCGGCCGGTGGCGGAGAAGCGGGCGTCGAAGCCGTCGGCGACGACAGCGGCCTTGAGAATGGCGATGCGAGCGCCGGCGGCCTGCAGATGCGCGTTGACGGCGTCCCGCACCTTGTCGCCCGGCCAGGCTTTGACCAGGTCGACATGCGCCACTTGGGCGGTGGCGTGCACGCCGGCATCGGTGCGGCCTGCCGCGCGGAGCCTTACCGCCTCGCCGCAGAACTTTTCGATCGCCTGCTCGATCGCCTGCTGCACCGAAGGCTGATCCGCCTGGTGCTGCCAGCCGGCAAAAAGGCTGCCGTCATATTCGATGTCGAGGCGAAAACGCGGCATATCAGGCGGCGGCTCGCCACTTGAAGCGCGCCGCGCCTGAACGGCCTCGTGCGACGCGCTTCAAGTTCTTATTTTCATGCATGTCGTTGTCCCAAAACCGCCACGCACTTTTGGGCGACATGCGTCAGGCGGCAAGCGCGGTGAAGGCCGAAGCGTAGACCAGCTTGCCGGCCTCGGGAGCATCGCCCCAGGCCAGCGCCTGCAGCGCCTCGCCCTGGTATTCGCTCTCGAATTTCTCGGCGCGGGCATGGGTGTAGCCGAAGCGACCGTAATAAGACGGATCGCCGAGCACCACGGCAAGCGTCTCGCCGGCTTCCTTGAGGCGGACATGCGCCTCGCGGATCAGGGCGCCGCCGATGCCGGTGCCGTGGAAGGACGGCTCGACCGCCAGCGGCGCCAGCGCCACGGCCGCGAACTGCTTGGCGCCCTTCTGGACGAAAAGCCTGGAGAACAGGATATGGCCGACCACCTGGCCGTCCTCTTCCGCCACCAGCTCGACGACGGCATCGCCGCCGGTGACCAGCGCGTCGACCAGTCCGGCCTCCGCCTGCTGGCCGAAGGCATGCTCTTCGACGAGGCGGATCGCCTCGCGATCCCGCGGCGTCGCCGCGCGTATCGACATCATGCTCATGAGAGTTTCGTTCCTTTTTCGATCTTGGCCCCGCGCAAGAACTCCTGCGCGGCGGCGGGCTTTCCGCCCGCCCGTTGAACTTCGACCAGCCGGACCGCGCCTGACCCGCAGGCGACCGTCAGCCGGTCATCGAGAATTCCTCCCGACTCGCCGACGCCATCCGAGAGCGTCGAGCGAAGCAGTTTCAGCCGCTCCATGCGGCCGCCAATGTCGACCTCGCACCACGCGCCCGGAAAGGGCGAGAGGCCGCGAATGTGATTGTGGACTTCGCCGGCAGGCCGCGTCCAGTCTACGCGTGTCTCCGATTTATCGATCTTTCGGGCGTAGGTCACCCCCACAGTCGCCTGTTGGACAAATGTCAGACAATTTATCCCCAACTGCGCGAGCGCTTCCACCATCAGCGAAGCGCCCTGAGCCATCAGACGGTCATGCAGTTCGCCGGCGGTCATATCGGGTTCGATGGCGCATTTTTCAAGCAACGCCACCGGTCCGGTGTCCAAACCCTCCTCCATGCGCATCACCATCATGCCGGTTTCGGCATCGCCGGCCATGATGGCGCGCTGGATGGGAGCCGCTCCGCGCCAGCGCGGCAGAAGCGAGGCATGGCCGTTCAGGCAGCCGAGCCTGGCCCCCTCGAGAACGGCCTTTGGCAACAAAAGCCCATAGGCGACGACCACGGCGACATCGGCACGCAGCGCGGCGAATGCCTGCTGCTCGGCCTCGCCCTTGAGCGATGTCGGGGTGCGGACCTCGACGCCCAGCCGCTCCGCCTCGCGCTGCACGGGCGACGGCGTCAGCTCCAGCCCGCGCCGGCCGGCGGCACGCGGCGGCTGCGTGTAGACGGCGACGATTTCATGGCCGGCTTCGGCAATCGCGCGCAGCGTCGGCACGGAAAACTCCGGCGTGCCCATGAAGATGACGCGAAGGGGCATGACCCCTAGCCCACCAGCTTGCCCGGCGCCTTGTCCTTGGCGAGCTTCTTGAACTTCTTCACCACCATGTCGCGCTTCAGCTTCGAGATGTGGTCGATGAACAGCACGCCGTTGAGATGGTCGATCTCGTGCTGCAGGCAGGTCGCCATCAGCCCTTCGGCCTGCATCTCCTGCAGCTTGCCGTCGCGGTCGAGATACTTCACTCGCACCGCGGCGGGACGCTCGACCTCTGCGTAATAGTCCGGGATCGACAGGCAGCCTTCCTCATAGACCGAGCGCTGGTCCGAGCTTTCGAGGATTTCCGGATTGATGAAGACATGCGGCGCCGGCGTCTCGTCCTCCTTGGCGAGGTCGATGACCAGCATGCGCAGTGGCTCGCCGATCTGGATCGCCGCCAGGCCGATGCCGGGGGCGTCATACATGGTGTCCAGCATATCGCCGGCCAGTTTGCGCAACGGCGCATCGACACGCTCGACCGGTTTGGACAGCTGGCGCAGGACGGGATCGGGAAGGATGATGAGCGGCTTGATCGACATGGCGTCTCACCTAAGACGTCGTGCGAAAAGCGTCAACCGGGGCGCTTTCGACCTGTTCACGTTTTGATCTGTGCCGGAGAGCCGAATCATCTATGCTGCCCGCATGAACGACCTGAGCTCCATCCTTTCCGAACCCGTGGCCCGGCTCGGCGCCAGCACGATCACGCTCGGCCATATGCTGGCCTTCGGCGCCGTCCTTTTTCTCGGCCTCTTCCTTGCGCTGGTCATCGCGCTGTGGCGCTCGGCCAGGGCGCGGACGATAGCAGCCGCGGAAGCCGCCGACCATGCCCGCGACGCCGAGGCGCGGATGGCCGGCATCCTGCAGGCGCAGGCCGAGATGCAGGGCCGCATGGGCGCAATTGCCGAAGTGTTCGGGGCGCGGCAGGCCGAGCTCACCCAGTCGATCGGCCAGCGTCTCGACGCCATGACCGGCCGCATCGGCCAGACCATGACCGAGCAAACCAAATCGACGCATGAGAGCCTGGCCAAACTGCAGGAACGACTGGCGGTGATCGACACGGCGCAAGGCAACATCCAGTCGCTGGCCGGCCAGGTCGTGCAACTGCAGGCGATCCTCTCCAACAAGCAGACGCGCGGCGCCTTCGGCCAGTCGCGCATGGAGGCGATCGTCGCCGACGGTCTGCCGCATGGCGCCTACGAATTCCAGGCGACCCTGTCGAACGGCAGCCGGCCCGACTGCCTGGTACGGATGCCGAACGGCGCGCCCTCGCTCGCCATCGATGCCAAATTTCCGCTCGAAGCCTGGAACGCCATCCGCGCCGCCGAAGGCGCGGAGATGCAGAAGGCCGCGGCGCAGGCCTTCCGGCGCGATATCGAGGTGCATATCCGCGATATCGCCGACAAATACCTGCTCCAGGGCGAGACGCAGGACACCGCCTTCATGTTCGTTCCGTCGGAATCGGTGTTCGCAGAGATCCACGAGAATTTCGAGGCGGTGGTGCAGAAGGCGCACCGGGCCCGCGTCGTCATCGTCTCGCCGTCGCTGTTGATGCTGTCGATCCAGGTCATCCAGGCGATCCTGAAGGACGCCCGCATGCGCGAGCAGGCGCATTTGATCCAGGGCGAGGTGATCCGGCTGATGGAGGATGTCGGGCGTGTCGACGAGCGGGTACGCCGGCTGCAGACGCATTTTACCCAGTCGGCGAAAGACATCGACGACATCCTGGTCTCGACGTCGAAAGTGACCAAGCGCGGCCAGAAGATCGAGGCGCTGGAGTTCGGCGAAGGCGAAGCCGAGGCGCCGCGCAAGGCTGAAGCGGGGACGCGGGTGGCCGATTCCAAGACCGGCCAGCTCAGGCTGCGGGTTGTCGAGGACGGCGACTGAACCGGCTCTACTGTTCCTCGATGGTCGTCATATCGTGGAATTCCGGCAACCATTGCAATGCGGAGCGGTGCCAGACCTGCTTTCTCGGAACCAGTTCCTCGCGCTGACGCGACGTACCGGCCCTGATGCCATAAATCTTCGGCCCATCGCCGACCGAGGTCGCGTAGAGATGGGAGCCGCAGTCGCCGCAAAAGCCCTGCGCGCGCTTGGCGCCAGAGGATCCGGTCTTGATGTAGACCTTCGGCGAGCCGCTGGTGATCCGGTAGTTGCTTTCCGGGGCTGGAACCGTCACGCGGAAGGCTGTGCCGGTCAATTGCTGGCAGTCCGTGCAGTGGCAGATCGAGGTCTTTTCCGGGTCGACCTCGGCCTCATAGGTGATGGCGCCGCAATGGCACCCGCCGTCAATCCTCATCGGTATCTCCTCCAGAATTCGCGACGATCTTAGCGGGACAAGGCCGCGAGGCAACAGCGCAGCGCTAGTCCAAAGCCGGATCGGAGGCAGCGTCGATCAGCTTGCGGCGGCGTACCCAGGTCCCGGTGGTTTGTGGCTTGACGAACAGCCGGGTGATCTCCGGCATCTCGGTTTTCAGCCGCGCTTCCAGCCGCTCCACGCAGGCCTCGATCTCGGGCGCCGTCAGATGGTCTTCGAACTCGACGCTCAGACCGGCGACGATCTCTTGCGGTCCCATGTGGACGGTGAGAACGCCGTTCGCCCGCTGCACCGCCGGATCCCGCTGCACAATGGCAAGCACCTTCTTCTGCACCTCCGGCGATGCCGGCTCGCCGATGAGCAGGCCCTTGCTTTCGCGCGCCAGGAAGATCGCGGTCGAACCGAGGATCAGCGCGATGCCGACCGAGGCGGCGCCGTCGAGCTCGGGCATGGCAAAGACTTCCGCCGCCAATATGCCGGCAAAGGCGACGATCAGGCCAAGCAGTGCCGCGCTGTCCTCGAACAGCACCGTATAGACGCTCGGATCCTTGCTGAGCCGGACCGCCTCGAACCAGCCCAGTCCGCCCTTCTCGCGGCGGAATGCGGTCAGCGCCACATACCAGGAACTGCCCTCGAACAGGAAGGAGAGGCCGAGCACGACATAGTTGACCCTGACATTGGCGACCGGCTCCGGCGCCATGATGTGCACCACGCCTTCGTAGAACGACACGCCGGCGCCAAGCGCGAAGACGAGGAGGGCGACGATGAAGCTCCAGAAATAGAGCTCACGGCCATGGCCGAGCGGATGGCTGCGGTCGGGCGGGCGGGCGGCGCGATGCATGCCGTAGAGCAGCAGGCCGCCATTGCCGGTGTCGACCAGCGAATGCACGCCTTCCGAAAGCATCGCCGAACTGCCGGTGAAGGCCGCGGCGGCGAATTTGGTCAGCGCGATCGCCAGATTGCCGGCAAGCGCCGCGTAGATGACCTTTTTCGATCCGCCATGCCCTGCCATGCCGCTAAGTCCCGGTTGACGCCTGGAGCTTAATGCATGTCGTCCAAAATCGCGCCGCGGTTTTGGGGGAACGCATCAAGACAAAGACTTAAAGCGCGACGCCCGAATCCGTTTCGTCATGACGCGCAATAACGATCGGGCCGTCGGAGCTCCTCAGGCGATTCGCCGGCGAAAACCGGTTGACAGCGGCCAGGCCGCTGCGCGCGTCCGACAATGTCCTCTTGCAGTCCGGCTTTTCTCTTGTTTCACTTCGTTGCCCACAATCGGAGGAACGAATCATGGCTAAAGGTGCGATGAAGGCGGGCAAGGAAGCCCGTAAGCCAAAGAAGGACGCGAAGAAGCCCGCCGCGGCCCCGGCCCTTAAGGCGCCGCCGGTCAAGGCGACGCGGCTCAAGGACAAATAGGCCTCGGCTGATCCGTCCCGGCGCGGATTTTCAACCGGCGGCATGGAGCCATGCTGCCGGTGTTTTGTTGATTGGGGCCGAGGACCGCCTATATCAGCGTGGCGAGGACGACCTCGCTCCTCCCAAAACCCGGCCGGGACGACCCGGGCTTGAAAGTGCTGCACCGCGCGCCGGTTTCGCAAGATCGTGCGCCGTGAGGGCACGCAGCGAATGGAGCGTTGCCGATGTCGTGGATTTATCTGTTTTTCGCCGGCCTGTTCGAGATCGGATGGGCGATCGGCCTGAAATACACTGACGGCTTCTCGAAGCTGGTGCCGACGGTGCTGACCGTCGCCTCGATGATCGTCAGCCTCGGCCTGCTCGGCCTGGCGTTGAAGGAGCTGCCCGTCGGCACCGCCTATGCGGTGTGGACCGGCATCGGCACCGTCGGCACCGCGCTGCTCGGCATCTGGCTGCTCGGCGAGCCGGCGACCGTGGTTCGGCTTGCCTGCATCGGCCTCATCGTCTGCGGCATCGCCGGCCTGAAGCTGGTGGCCTGATGTTTGCCGCGAGACAAACGCGTTCGGGGCCGCCCCTGGCGACCCTGAACCTGTTCTTCGAACGAAACCGCTGTTAGCGGGCCGAGAAACCCGGAGGCGTCCGGCCGACACGCGCCTTGCGCGCGGCATAGCGCGCATCGCGCTTGGCCTTGCGTTCGGCCTCGTCGGCGAGCACGCGCGAAATGCGATCGTTCTCTTCGGCTTCGCGGATCTTGGCCTCCGCCGCAGCCGCCTCTTCGGCGGCAATGCGCGCCGCTTCGGCAGCTGCCTCGCGCTCGGCCTTTTCAGCCGCTTCGCGGGCCAGCTTTTCCTGCTTCACCCTGGCCTTTTCGGCTTCGCGTATCGCGCGCGCCTCGAGGATCGCCTTGCGTTCGGCCTGTCGCGCCAGCACCGCGGGATCGTCCGCGGCCGGCTTTGACTTGAAGCGCTCCAGGAGCGCCTTCTTTGCCTCGTTCGCGGCATTGCGCCGCTCGAAAATGTCTTTTTCCCTGTAGATAGCCAAGTCCACTTCCCTGAAGTCAATTCGCGACGCTTACATACGCGCGAAAACCGATAGTTCAAGCGCCAAAACGGTATGCCAGCCATGAAATTCTGGGCTGTTGCAACTGGGAGACGTCACAGTCCTGCGCGAAAACCGACATGCAGTGTTCACAGTCCGCGCCTCTGGCGGCGCGGCGGGCGGATCGCTATCTCCAGCGCGACGCACAAACATCGAAACAAGGCATCAGGATGGCACGGCATGGAACTCGGTCTCTACACTTTCGCTGACGTCAGCCCCGAGTCCGGGCCGGGCGCCATCGGCCCGCATGAGCGGCTGCGCAATCTGATCGAGGAGATCGAGCTGGCCGACCAGGTCGGCCTCGACGTGTTCGGGCTGGGCGAGCATCACCGCCCCGACTATGCCGCGTCGGCGCCGGTCGTGGCGCTGGCCGCGGCGGCCGAGCGCACCAGGCGCATCAAGCTGACCAGCGCGGTCACCGTGCTCTCCTCCGACGATCCGGTGCGCGTCTTCCAGCAGTTCGCGACGCTCGACCTGCTTTCCGGCGGCCGCGCCGAGATCATGGCCGGGCGCGGCTCCTTCATCGAATCCTTCCCGCTGTTCGGCTTCAATCTGGAAGACTATGACGAGCTGTTCGCCGAGAAGCTCGACCTGCTGCTTGCCATCCGCGATCAGGTCAAGGTGACGTGGCAAGGACGCCTGCGCGCGCCGATCAACGGCCGTGGCGTCTATCCGCGCCCGTTCCAGGAGAAACTGCCGGTCTGGATCGCCATTGGCGGGACGCCGCAGTCCGCGGCCCGCGCCGGCGCGCTCGGCCTGCCGCTGGCGCTCGCCATCATCGGCGGCGAGCCGGCGCGCTTCGCGCCGCTGTTCGAGGTCTATCGCCAGGCCGCCAGACGGGCCGGCAACGATCCGGCAAGCCTCGCCACCAGCCTCAACGTGCACGGTTTCATCGCCGAGACCACCGAGAAGGCTGCGGACGATTTCTACACGCCGCAGGCCGAGGTGATGAACCGCATCGGCCGCGAGCGCGGCTGGGGGCCGACGTCGCGGGCGCATTTCGACCAGTCGCGCGGCCCGAACGGCGCCTTGTTCGTCGGCAATCCCGAACAGGTGGCGGAGAAGATCGTCGCCCAGCACATGATCTTCGGCAATGACCGCTTCCTGCTGCAGATGGCGATCGGCACCATGCCGCACGCAAAGGTCATGAAGGCGATCGAGCTCTACGGCACCAGGGTGGCGCCGATCGTGCGCAAGGAAACGGCGAAGGCAGCACCAGCCGAACCCGTCGCCTGACCGCCGGCCGGACGCGCTCCAACGCCGAAGCCGCGGCTCCATCTTCGCCGTCGGCGCATTTCCTGTCCGGCCGAAGTCATTGCCGGCTAACGGAACTTTGCCGCCGGAAGCACGTTTTCGCGAGGAAGCCGCATCATCATTTGCGGCGTGCCCGAGGGAAACGATGAAGGCCGAACCGACCGCTTCGGGCACCGGCGCCACCGGGACGCCTGATCCGCGCGAAGACATACGCGCGGATACGCATTTGATACGGTCGCTGCTCATCGGCATCTTCATCCTGATGGCGGTCTATGCGCTCTACTTCGGCCGCGCCTTCTTCATGCCGGTGATCCTAGCCTTCCTGCTGGCGCTGACGCTGACGCCGATCGTGCGCTTCCTGCGCCAGCACGGCGTGCCCGACGCGCTGTCGGCGACGCTCCTGGTGCTGCTGTCGCTGATCTTCGTCGCCGGCGCCGGCTATCTGCTCAGCGGCCCGGTGATCGAGCTCATCAACAACGCGTCCACGATCGGCATGCAGCTCACCGAGCGCCTGGCCCAACTCAGGCAGCCGTTCGAGAAGATCATGCAGATCTCGCACCAGCTGGAAGGCCTGACCCAGACGTCACAGGAGCCCGACGTGCAGAAGGTCGCGGTGGCGCAGTCCGGCATGTTGTCTTCCGCCGCCGGCAACATCCTGTCGGCGGGCACCGGCATCACCATCGTCTTCGTGCTGTCGCTGTTCCTGCTCGCCTCCGGCACGATGTTCTACGAGAAGATCATCCAGTCCTTCGCCAGCCTCAGCGAGAAGAAGCGGGCGCTGCGCGTCGTCTACGACGTCGAGCGCGAGATTTCGCATTACCTGCTCACGGTCACCATCATCAATGCAGGCCTCGGCACGGTGATTGGCCTTGGCCTGTGGGGGCTCGGAATGCCCAACCCAATGGTCTGGGGCGCGGCCGCCGCCTTGCTCAATTTCCTGCCCTATGTCGGCGCGTTGATGACGATCATACTTGTCACCGTCATCGCGCTGATCAGCTTCGACTCGATCTCCTTTGCGCTGCTGGCGCCGGCCTTCGTGCTGCTGTGCGACATCGTCGAGGGCCAGTTCGTGACGCCGCTGGTGGTCGGCAGGCGGCTGGAGATCAACGCGGTGGCGATCTTCATCGCCATTGCCTTCTGGTCGTGGCTGTGGGGTTTTGTCGGCGCGCTGATGGCGGTGCCGCTGCTGGTCGTCGTCAAGGTCTTCTGCGACCATTTCGAAGGGCTGAGCCATGTCGGCAATTTCCTGGCGGCACAGCACAGCCTCGTCGTCGATGAGGATACGGCCGAGCAGAACGGCAAGGTCCGCACCTGACTCGGCCCGGCAATTGTTGCCGCGCCTGTTTGTCGGACCCGGAGCGAGTGCCTATATCGAGCCGGTCAAAGCCGGACCTCCTTCATGACCGACGCCTCCTTCGACCTCGATGCCTATTTCGCCCGCATCTTCTATCGCGGCCCGACCGAGGCCTCGCTGGCGACGCTGAAGGCGCTGCACCGGCAGCATCCGCAAGCGATCGCGTTCGAGAATCTCGATCCGTTCCTCGGCCATGCGCGCAAGCTCGACCTCGCCTCGCTGCAGGACAAGATCTTCACGCACGGCCGCGGCGGCTATTGCTACGAGCACAATCTGCTCTTCATGCATGCGCTGACGGCGCTCGGCTTCGAGGTAAGCGGCCTCGCCGCGCGGGTGCTGTGGGGCCAGCCGGACGACGCCATCACCGCGCGCAGCCACATGCTGCTCAGGGTGGAATTCGACGGCCATACCTATCTCGCCGATGTCGGCTTCGGCGGATTGACGCTGACGGCGCCGCTGCTGCTCGAAGCCGGACCTGAGCAGCAGACACCGCATGAACCCTTCCGCCTCGTCGAGACGGAGGATCATTTCCGCCTGCAGGCGCAGATCGGCGGCGACTGGCGCAGCATCTATCGCTTCGACACGCAGCCGGCCTACGCGGTCGACTATGCGGTCAGCAACCACTTCCTGTCGACGCATCCGAGCTCGCATTTCCTGTCCTCGGTGATCGCGGCGCGCGCCCTGCCCGACCGGCGCTATGCGCTGCGAAACAACCGGCTGTCGACGCATCATCTCGGCGGCCGCACCGAGCAGCGGGAGATCGCGACAGCGGCGGAGCTCGCCGGTGTGCTGGAAGACCAGCTCGGCATCGTCATCCCCGACCGGCCCGCCTTCGCGGCCAAGGTGCGGGAAAAGAACATCGTGGAGCGCTGAGAAATGACCGCCCTGTCCGTACTCGACCTGTCGCCGATCGCCGAAGGCAGCGATGCCTCGCGCTCGCTGGCGAACTCGCTCGACCTCGCCCGCCATGCCGAGCGCCTCGGCTACCGGCGTTACTGGCTGGCCGAGCATCATAACATGCCGGGCATCGCCAGTGCCGCGACTTCGGTGGTCATCGCCCATGTCGCCGGCGGCACCAGGACGATCCGCGTCGGCGCCGGCGGCATCATGCTGCCCAACCATGCGCCGCTGGTCATCGCCGAACAGTTCGGCACGCTGGCGGCGCTATTTCCCGGCCGCATCGACCTCGGGCTCGGCCGCGCGCCCGGCACCGACATGGCGACGGCGCGGGCGCTGCGCCGCAATATGGAAGCCAGCGATAATTTCCCGCAGGATGTCGTCGAGCTGATGGGCTATTTCCAGCCGGCCGCGGAAGGCCAGCGCATCCGCGCCGTGCCCGGCGAAGGCCAGAAAGTGCCGGTCTGGATCCTCGGCTCCAGCCTTTACGGCGCGCAGCTCGCCGCGCTGCTCGGCCTTCCTTACGCCTTCGCCTCGCATTTCGCGCCGGCCGAGCTCGACCATGCGCTGGAAGTCTACCGCTCGCGCTTCCAGCCGTCGGCTGAGCTCGACAGGCCCTATGTCATGCTCGGCCTCAACGTCTTTGCCGCGCCGACCGATGCCGAGGCGCGGCTTTTGTTCACCTCGCTGCAGCAGGCCTTCGTCAATCTGCGCACCGGCCGGCCCGGCCGGCTGCCGCCGCCGGTCGAGGGCTACGAGCAGACGCTGGACCCGATGGCGAAAGCCATGCTCGGCCATGCGCTGTCCTGCGCCGTGGTCGGGTCGCCGGAAACGGTGCGGCAAGGCATCGACGCCTTCGTGCGGCGCACCGGCGCCGACGAGCTGATGGTGACGGCGCAAATCTTCGACCATGCGGCCAGGGTGCGCTCGTTCGAGATCCTTGCCGACGTCCACAAATCGCTGTCGCAGGCGGCCTGAGTCCGACAAGGCGCTTTTGCTGCTTTTGCCGGGCAACGGCTTTTGCTATGGCGGACCACCCATCCCGACCGCGAGCACGCCTGTGACAAATGACCTCGACGCGCGAACGCTCTTTGCCATCGACCTCGCGCGACGCGCCGGCGAGCTCGGGCTCAAATATTTCCGCGACCTGGAAAACCTGACCATCGAGAGCAAGGGCCATCAGGACCTGGTCTCGGACGGCGACCGCGAGGTCGAGCTGTTCATCCGCGCCGCGATCGCCGACGCCTATCCGCAGGACGGCATCGTCGGCGAGGAACATGCAGCGGTCGCGGCCAAGACAGGCCATGTCTGGGTGATCGACCCGATCGACGGCACCGCCAATTTCGTGCGCGGCATTCCGGCCTGGTGCGTGGTGATCGCCTGCGCCAGTAACGGAGAGACGGTCGTCGGCGTCATCCACGAGCCCTCGACTGGCGAGACCTTCCACGGCCATCGCGGCGGCGGCGCCTTCGTCAACGGCAGGCCGATCACGGCGAGCAAGGCTGCGAGCCTCACGGAAGGTTCGGTCGGAACCGGGCTGTCGAACCGGGCCAACACCGAGCATGTCGCCGTGCTCATCCGCGCCATCATGGCGGAAGGCGGCGTCTTCTACCGCAACGCGTCGGGCGCGCTGATGCTCGCCTATGCCGCCTCCGGCCGGCTGCTCGGCTATGTCGAGGAGCACATGAACGCCTGGGACTGCCTGGCCGGCATGCTGCTGGTCGAGGAAGCCGGCGGCACGGTGCTCAAACCTGATCCGGCAACCGTCATCGGCCAGGGGACGAAGGTGATCGCCGGTGGAAAGGCGATCTTCCCGAAGCTGCAGGCACTCTGCGTCGAGGCATTCGGGCGCTGATTGCGGCGGCTGCGACGTTTTTGCCCGCCTCGGATTCGGCAAGTTTGGCCATGTCCGGCGGCAAATCGGCTGCGGTACGCGTGATTTAGGCCTTTTCCCTGCCGTGGACCGCGATAGTGGACGCCTTGCGCAGAATGCTTGCGCGCCGTCCGGCCTGTTCTTATATACGCGCCAAGCCGTTCGGCGCCGGAAAGCCGGTTGCCGGAACGGGATTTCTTGTGAACAGGGGCTTTGTCGGAACGCCTTCACGGGTCCTGAGAGCCTGCTTAGCGGAGAGACTAGAACAATGGCAAAAGTAATCGGTATCGATCTGGGAACGACCAACTCCTGTATCGCCATCATGGACGGCAAGGAGCCGAAGGTCATCGAGAATGCGGAAGGCGCGCGCACGACCCCTTCCATCGTCGCCATCAGCGGCGACGGCGAGCGCCTCGTCGGCCAGCCGGCCAAGCGCCAGGCGGTCACCAATCCTGAAAACACCATCTTCGCGGTCAAGCGCCTGATCGGCCGCCGCTATGACGATCCGGTGACGGAGAAGGACAAGAAGCTTGTCCCCTACAAGATCGTCAAGGGCGACAATGGCGATGCCTGGGTCGAGGCCGGCGGCAAGAAGCAGTCGCCGTCGCAGATCTCGGCCATGATCCTGCAGAAAATGAAGGAGACGGCGGAAGCCTATCTCGGCGAGAAGGTCGAGAAGGCGGTCATCACCGTTCCGGCCTATTTCAACGACGCCCAGCGCCAGGCAACCAAGGACGCCGGCAAGATCGCCGGCCTCGAGGTGCTGCGCATCATCAACGAGCCGACCGCGGCAGCCCTTGCCTACGGCCTCGACAAGAAGGACGGCAAGACCATCGCCGTCTATGACCTTGGCGGCGGCACCTTCGACATTTCCGTGCTCGAGATCGGCGACGGCGTCTTCGAGGTGAAGTCGACCAATGGCGACACCTTCCTCGGCGGCGAGGATTTCGACATGCGCCTGGTCGAGTACCTGGCGGCCGAGTTCAAGAAGGAACAGGGCATCGACCTGAAGGCCGACAAGCTTGCCTTGCAGCGCCTGAAGGAGGCGGCCGAGAAGGCCAAGATCGAGCTGTCGTCGACGACGCAGACCGAGATCAACCTGCCCTTCATCACCGCCGACGCCACCGGGCCGAAGCACCTGACGCTGAAGCTGACCCGGGCGAAGTTCGAGAGCCTGGTCGAGGATCTCGTCCAGCGCACGATCGATCCCTGCAAGGCGGCGCTCAAGGACGCCGGCCTGAAGGCCGGCGAGATCGACGAGGTCGTCCTGGTCGGCGGCATGACCCGCATGCCCAAGATCCAAGAGATCGTGAAGCAGTTCTTCGGCAAGGAGCCGCACAAGGGCGTCAACCCCGATGAGGTCGTGGCGCTCGGCGCCGCCATCCAGGCCGGCGTGCTGCAGGGCGACGTCAAGGACGTGCTGCTGCTCGACGTGACGCCGCTGTCGCTCGGCATCGAGACGCTGGGCGGCGTGTTCACCCGCTTGATCGAGCGCAACACGACGATCCCGACCAAGAAGAGCCAGGTGTTCTCGACCGCCGAGGATAGTCAGTCGGCGGTGACCATCCGCGTCTTCCAGGGCGAGCGCGAGATGGCGGCCGACAACAAGATGCTCGGCCAGTTCGACCTGGTCGGCATCCCGCCGGCGCCGCGCGGCGTGCCGCAGATCGAGGTCACCTTCGACATCGACGCCAACGGCATCGTCAACGTCTCTGCCAAGGACAAGGGCACCGGCAAGGAGCACCAGATCCGCATCCAGGCGTCCGGCGGTCTTTCGGACACCGACATCGAGAAGATGGTCAAGGATGCCGAGGCCAATGCCGAGGCCGACAAGAAGCGCCGCGCCGTGGTCGAGGCCCGCAACCAGGCCGAGGCGCTTGTGCATTCGTCCGAGAAGTCGCTGAAGGAATATGGCGACAAGGTCTCCGAGACCGAGCGCACGGCGATTTCCGATGCGATCGCGGCGCTGAAGACCGCCACCGAGGGTGACGACGCGGCCGAGATCGAGGCCAAGACGCAGGCGCTCGCCGAAGCTTCGATGAAGCTTGGCCAGGCCATGTACGAAGCCTCGCAGAAGGAAGCGGCCGAGGCCGACGCCAAGGCGGACGCCGCCAAGGACTCGGACGTGGTCGATGCCGACTTCGAGGAAATCGACGAGGATGACGACAAGAAGAAGTCGGCCTGAACCGTCTGACGCCAGATAAAGCGAAAAGCCCGGCGCAAAGCCGGGCTTTTTTGCAACCCTGGCTGAAAAAGTGCTAGGCGCGGCCGAAAAAACGCGGGCAAACCCGCGTCAAGGCTGGCATCCGGCCACCATCGCACCTAAATCGAAACGACGTGCCGGCAAACGACGCAACAGTGCATCAAGACGTTGAGCATCCGGACTGCGGGAAAAAATGAAAGCTGATTTCTACGAGACGCTGGGCGTGCAAAAGGGCGCCGACGAGAAGGAGCTCAAAAGCGCTTTCCGCAAGCTCGCCATGCAGTTCCATCCCGACCGCAATCCCGGCGACCACGCCTGCGAGCACAAGTTCAAGGAAATCAACGAGGCCTACGAGACGCTGAAGGACCCGCAGAAGCGCGCGGCCTATGACCGTTTCGGCCACGCCGCCTTCGAACATGGCGGCATGAATGGCGGCGCGCAGGGCTTCGGCGCCGGCGGCTTCGCCGACATCTTCGAGGATATTTTCGGCGACATGATGGGCGGCCGCCAGCGGCGCTCGTCGGGCGGTCGCGAGCGCGGCGCGGACCTGCGCTACAACATGGAAATCTCGCTGGAGGAGGCGTTCTCCGGCAAGACCGCGCAAATCCGCGTGCCGGCCTCGATCTCCTGCTCGGAATGCTCGGGCAGCGGCGCCAAGCCGGGCACCCAGCCGGCGACCTGCTCGATGTGCAACGGCCACGGCAAGGTGCGCGCAACGCAGGGCTTCTTCTCGATCGAGCGCACCTGTCCGCAGTGCCAGGGCCGCGGCCAGACGATCAAGGACCCGTGCCCGAAATGCGCCGGACAGGGCCGCGTCACCGAGGAGCGCTCGCTGTCGGTCAACATCCCGGCCGGCATCGAGGACGGCACCCGCATCCGGCTTGCCAATGAGGGCGAGGCCGGTTTGCGCGGCGGTCCGTCTGGCGACCTCTACATCTTCCTCGCGGTCAAGCCGCATGAATTTTTCCAGCGCGACGGCGCCGATCTCTATTGCAAGGTGCCGATCTCGATGACGACGGCTGCCCTTGGCGGTTCGTTCGAGGTGACGACGCTGGACGGCACGCAGACCAAGGTGAAGGTGCCGGAAGGCACGCAGAACGGCCGCCAGTTCCGGCTGAAGGGCAAGGGCATGCCGGTGCTGCGCCAGCCCAATGTCGGCGACCTCTACATCCAGACCGCGGTCGAGACGCCGCAGAACCTGTCGCGCCGCCAGCGCGAGCTGCTGGAAGAATTCGAGCAGTTGTCCTCGCAGGACAATTCGCCCCAGTCGAGCGGCTTCTTCGCCCGCATGAAGGACTTTTTTGAGTCGTTCGGCGATCGGTGACAGTTGGAAACGGCATGCATCCGGGATGCTTCCCGAGCGTCATCAACACCTTATGCCAGGTTGACGCCTTGCCTTGTCCCACCTAGCTGCTAATTAGCGGGTCGGGGAGCGTTGAGGAGAGCTCGCATGGCACGTGGTCCCGGATTGCGCAAGTCGCTGGCGGAGAAGTTCGACGACGAGCTGAAGTTCTTCAGGGGCTGGATCGACAAGCCGAAGACGGTCGGCTCGATCGTTCCCACGAGTTCCATCACCGCCCGCAAGATGGCCTCGATCGTCAACCCGAGATCCGGCCTGCCGGTGCTCGAGGTTGGACCCGGCACGGGCGTCATAACGCGAGCCATCCTGGCCCAGGGCGTGAAGCCGGAAAATCTCTACGCCGTCGAATACTCGACCGATTTCGTGCGTCATCTGCGTCAGCTCTATCCCGGCGTCAACGTCATCGAGGGCGACGCCTTCAATCTCAACGCGACGCTCGGCGACAAGCGAGACATGGTGTTCGATTCGGTCGTCTCCGGCGTGCCGCTGCTCAACTTCCCTGTCGCCCAGCGCATCGCCTATATCGAAAGCCTGCTCGACCGCATCCCCGCCGGCCGGCCGATCGTGCAGCTGACCTACGGTCCGCTGTCGCCGATCCCGCCCGGCCGTGGCGACTACACGGTCAAGCATTTCGATTTCATCATCCGCAACATTCCGCCGACGCAGCTGTGGATCTACCGGCGCGAGGCGCATTAGATGAGAAGGGAATAGGGGAGTACGGCAGTAGGGGAGTAGGGAAATCGAGCCGTTACATTCCCCCTGTTGCCCTACTCCCTTACTCCCCTACTCCCGGTTCCTCATCCAACCGTTGATTTGAATGCCCCCTTTCTGTACCTGTCCGGGAACAAGGGTGGGCAATGCCAGTGATCCCGAAAATCCTCGTCTTCGCCGGATCGGTCCGGTCGGGCGCCTTCAGCGGCAGGACCGCCGACGTGGCGCAGCGAGAGCTTGCCTTGCAGGGCGCCGAGGTGACGCGCATCTCGCTCGGCGACTATCCGCTGCCGATCATGGACGAGGACCTGGAAAAGGAAGAAGGCATTCCGCAGAATGCCATGCGGCTCGGCCGGCTGATCGCCGGCCATGACGGGCTGTTGATCGCAACGCCGGAATATAACGGCTCGATCCCGCCGCTGCTCAAGAACAGCGTCGACTGGGTGAGCCGGATACGCCGCGACGGCGGCCGCTCGTTGAGGCCGTTTGCGGGCAAGCCGGCCGGCCTTTGCTCCTCCTCCGACGGCAAGTTCGCCGGCATACGCTGCATCAATCATCTGCGTGCCGTACTGGTGCGCTGCCAGGTCGAGGTGGTCACGCCGGAATGCTCGGTCTCGGGCGCCAGCGACGCCTTCGACCAGGATGGACATTTCCGCGACGACAGACTACGCCAATCGATGGAGCGCCTATGCCGCACACTGATCGAAACCTCGCGCATGCTGTCCAGCCGGATCGAGGCATGATTCCCGAACATGCCGACACCATGCGCGACAGGCTGATCGTCGGCCTCGACGTGCCGACGCTGAAAGAGGCCGAGAAGGCGGTGCGCGAGCTTGACGGCACTGTGTCCTTCTACAAGATCGGCTATCAGCTCGCCTTCGCCGGCGGGCTCGACTTCGCCCGCGAGCTTGCCAGCGGCGGCACCAAGATCTTCCTCGACATGAAGCTGCTCGACATCGACAACACGGTGGCCAAGGGGGTCGAGAACATCGTCAGGATGGGCATGTCGATGCTGACCATCCACTCCTATCCGAAGGCGATGCGGGCAGCGGTGGAAGCGGCCAGGGGCAGCGATCTTTGCCTGCTCGCGGTCAGCGTGCTGACCTCGATGGACGAGCAGGACATGATCGACGCCGGCTACGAATACGATCCGCACACGCTGGTGCTGCGGCGCGCCGAACAGGCGCTGCATGCCGGCATGGGCGGCGTCGTCTGCTCTGCGGAGGAAGCGGAAGCCGTGCGCCGGATCGTCGGGCCGAACATGGCCGTGGTCACGCCGGGAATACGGCCCAAGGGCAGCGACCACGGCGATCAGAAACGGGTGGTGACGCCGGCCCAGGCGATCCGCAACGGCTCCAGCCATCTCGTGGTCGGCCGGCCGATCGTCGGCGCCTACGACAGGCGCGCGGCGGCCGCAGCGATACTTGACGAGATGCGCTCGGCGTAACGCCGCAACCGGGAGAGGAAGCATGCCAAAGGGATACTGGATCGCCCGCGTCGATGTGCGCGACGCCGAGGGCTACAAGGACTATGTCGCCGCCGCCAAGCCCGCCTTCGAGCGGTTCGGCGCGCAGTTCCTGGCGCGCGGCGGCGAGCATGAGAAGGCCGAGGGGGCGGGCCGCGCGCGCAACGTCATCATCGAGTTTCCGTCGCTAGCCGCGGCGCATGATTGCTACCACTCGCCGGAATACCAGCGCGCCGTCGCCATCCGCCAGAAAGTGGCCGATGGCGAGATCGTTCTGGTCGAGGGCGTCTAGCCTAGCCGGGTCCTCGCGGTTTCAGCCATCGCATCGGCGAGGCCCAGCCCCCATTGCGAGGCGCAATAGGCGCGAAAATCGAAGCAGGGCAGGCCGGGGCAGACCTCGAACTCGATGAGATGGACGGTGTCGTCGGCCTCGAGCCTGAGATCGATCGAGAAGACGTCGTTCAGGCCAAGCCCGGCGATCAGCTTTTGCGCCATGGCGCGGATCGCCCGATCGGCCGCCGGCTGGCTGGCGGCGACAGGCTGGAGCTCAGGCTCGGCATAGGTTCCAGCCGCCTTCGCGGCCACGCCGGTGTCGCCATAGAGCGCCAGGCTGTCGGCCATGGTCTGGAAATCGCCACCGGACTCGACAAAGGCGATGCCGAGCGCCTCGACGCCGGTGTCTGGCTGCAGGCCGAGGAAGCTGGCGCGAACATTGCGGCCGGCGACATAGGGCTGGACGACGACATCGTCGCGATAGCGGGCAAAGACACGCCGGCTAAGCTCCAGCGCATGGCCAAGATCATCGACGCGCGAATCCGGCCAGATTCCGATCTTGGCACCGAGCCGGTTCGGCTTGACGAACCAGCCGGCTTCCGAGGCCGGCGGCTCGACCAGCCAGTTGCCGTCCCGCGCCAGGCCGGCCCGCGGCACCGGCAGCCCGAGTGCTCCGAGCACGGCGCCGGAGCGGAACTTGTCCTGGCAGAGCCCGAACACGGAATCATCGGCGCCGATCGTCCGCAGCCCGTTCAACCTGGCCAGCGCGGGCGCGGCGCCACCACGGAAATAAGCGACGCCGTCGGTCAACGTCCAGACCAGGGTGGCCTCCCGATCAGCGCCGGCGAGCACGCCGGCGGCTTCATCCAACTCGACCGGCGCGAAGGCGAGGCCGCGTTTGTCGCAAGCCGCGGCCAGCGCGTCGAACTCCGTCGCCAGATCGGTCGACTGCGCCAGATAGGACGAGATTTCGGCGGCACGCTCCGGCGCATGGCCGTCAGCGGCAAGCCGCTCGAAACAAGCCATTTCCGGCTCGTGGACGAGGATCAGTCTCGGCTGGTTGCGCGGCATCGAATGGCAAGGCTCCCGGCGGTCATGCCGCTACCATCGCACGACTGCTGCGATCGGCTTTCGCGAAACCGACCGGGGCGGGCGGTTGCGTGACAGAACCAGGTCCCAGCCCGCAAAGCGGGCCGGTGGCCCGTATCAGGCGATCAGCACGCGCGGCTCGAAGCGGCCGTTGACGGGAATGTCGAGCAGGAAGGTCATACCAGCTTGGGGATCGAGCTTGCGCTGCTTGTCGTCCTTGCCCTTCCACGCCGAGGTCACCGCCAGCCTGTCGGCCTTGGCGCCGACAAAGGCCGGGCAGGAGGGCTGCGTCACCGGCATCGGGATTTCGCGCAGCAACGCGCCGTCGGGCGCATAGGCCTTGACCGCCTTGCCGCCCCAGACAGCGTTCCACAGCACGCCGTCGCGGTCGACGACGGAGCCGTCGACATAGCCCATCGATTTGCGATGGTCGACGAACACTTTTGGTTCACCTATGGGCAGGCCGGTTGACGCATCGCAGGCGACGCGCATCAACAGCCCGGTCGAGGTGTCGGTGTAGTAGGCGATCTTTCCGTCCTCGGAGAAGCAGATCGAGTTCGACACGGTGATGTCGGAAAACAGCCGGCGCAACTCGCCCTTGAAGAACCAGTAGATCGCGCCGGCGCCCTTGCCCTCGTCCTTGCCCATGGTGCCGACCCAGAAGGCGCCGCAAGGATGGACACGCGAATCGTTGGAGCGGGTCAGCGGATTGTCGGCCTCGATCGCGGTGTGCAGCGTCAGCCTGCCGGTCGCGACATCGCGGACATGCAGGCCGGTCTCGGTGGCGATCAGCTGGCGGGCGTCGTCGATGATGGCGAGAGCGCTGGCCATCAGGCCGAGCTCATGCACTTTCAGCGCGCCGGAGCCAACGCCCTTTTCCAGCAGCCGGCCGTTGACGATGTCGAACCAGAACAGCGCATCGCTGCCGGGGTCGTAGCTCGGCCCCTCGCCAAGCTGGCAGATATGGTCCGAGAAAACCGAAACGCCGTTGTCCATCATGCCTCTCCCCCGAATGCCGCATCCCAGGCGGTTACGGCGGCGCGGGCGCGGGCCGCCACCTCCTCGACGCTCAGGCCCGGCTTGAACAGGCTGGAGCCGAGGCCGAAGGCGCTGACGCCGGCCGATTTATAGCCGGCGAAATCCTTGTCCGACACGCCACCGACGGCGCCGACCACAATTTCGGCCGGCAGCACCGCGCGCATGGCCGAAATGCCGCCGGCGCCAAGCACGCTTGCCGGGAAGAATTTCAGCGCCGAGGCGCCGAGCCTTATCGCCAGGAAGGCCTCTGTCGGCGTGAACACGCCGGGCATCGTCACCATGTTGTAGGTCATGGCGCGGCCCATCACCTCGGCATCGATGTTGGGGCTGACCAGCAGGCGCCCACCGGCCTTGTGCAGGGCGTCGACATCGGCCACCGTCAGCACAGTGCCGGCGCCGACCAGCGCCGTCTTCGGCAACGCCTGCACAAGGCTGGCGATCGAGACGAAGGGTTCCGGCGAATTGAGCGGCACCTCGATCGCCTCGATGCCGGCATCAAAGATCGCCTGGCCGATCGCCACCGCTTCGCCGGGTTTCAGCCCGCGCAGGATGGCGACGAGGCCGCGCTTGAGGTTCGGAAACGGTGCGGTCTGGGTCACGCGGCGGCTCCAATCATGCCGTTCTCGCGCGCCGCCTCGACGAGGCCGGCACGCACTGCTTCATCGGCGTCAACGGTTCTGAAGGCAAGGCCCGCGACGCCCAGCGCGGCGCCATAGAGCACAGCGAGGGCGCCGGAGACGACCAGCACGACCGGCTCATCGCCGGCGCCATAGCGGCGTTTTGCCGAGGCGATCTCGCCGCCGAGCAGCAACCCCGACAGGCAGGCCGCCGCATCGTCGGACTGCAGGTCGTGCAACAGGCCGGCGGCGCGGATGGCAAACAGCTTCGAGGTGACGTCGCCGCCCTCGCCGAGCGCCCGTTCGCACCATTGACGGAAGAAAGGATTGTCAGCCGCCACGGCTGCCGGATGCTCGCCCAGCGAATGGCGCAGGATCGAATGCGCGGCCAGAACCGAGAACAGCTCGCCCGTCGGCCAGGTGCCGAAGCCGGCGACGGCGCCGTCCTCGACGGCCACCCATTTCGAATGCGTGCCGGGCATGCAGACGAGATGGCGACCCTTTGCCGGCAAACCGGCGCCGGCAAGCTGGGTTTCCTCGCCGCGCATCACGTCGGGTGCATCGGCCAGCCGCTGGGCAAGGCCCGGCACTATGCGGATGTCGCGGCCCTGGCCGGGAACCCTGATAGCGCCGGCCAGGATGGCGCCGATCGGCGCCGGCACGGTGACATAGGGCGCTTCCAGCCAGCCCTGGCGGGATCCGGCCATGCCGCAGATGATGACCGGCAGCGTTTCCGGCGCGCCCATGGCGGCCAGGTGGCCCTCGAGAACCGTCGAAAACCCTTTCTCGCGCGCGGTGATCAGCCCGTCGTCGCCACGACGCTCGGCAAGCACCTTGCCGGCGTCGTCGAGCAGCCAGGCCCTGAGCCTGGTCGTGCCCCAGTCGAGCGCCGCGACCGCGGGCGCCGCGCTCACAGGAAGCCTCCATCGACGATCAGCATCTGCGCGGTCAACATGCGCGAGGCATCCGAGGCGAGGAACAGCACCGTGCCGACGATGTCGTCGGGCAGCATGACGTCCTTGATGCACTGCTTGGCGACATGGGTGGCGAGCGACCCTTCGGTGACCCAGAGCTCCTTCTGCCGTTCGGTGATCACCCAGCCCGGCGCGATCGCGTTGACGCGGATGCGGTCGGCGCCGAGCTTGCCGGCCAGGCCCTTGGTGAGGCCGAGTATGCCGGCCTTGGCGGCGGTGTAGGCCGGCATATCCGGATGGTTGATCAGATAGGAGGTCGAGGTGAAATTGATGATCGAGCCGCCGCCGGCCCGCTTCATGCCCGGCGCCACCGCCTGCGCGGTGAAGAAATGCGGGCGCAGGTTGACGGCGAGGTTGTTGTCCCAGAACTCGACGGTGACGTCCTCGACCGCGTGGCGGTCGTCAAGCGCGGCGTTGTTGACCAGGACGGTGACGTCGCCATGCGCTTCAGCCGCCCTGGCAGCCGAGGCGCGCAGCGCCTCGATGTCGCGCAGATCGGTCTTGAGGTAGAGCGGCCGCCAGCCTTGCTCCTTCTCGATGCGGTCGGCAAGCGCGATGCTCGGACCGTCGGCGATGTCGATGAAGGCGACCTTCGCGCCTTGCCGGACAAAGCCCTCGGTCAGCGCCGCGCCAATGCCGGAACCGCCGCCGGTGATCAGCACCGAAGCGCCTTCGAGATCGGCAAAACGCGCCGATGGCATCATCTTTTTTCTCCCTGGCCAAGTCGGCGCGCATCCTATCCAGACAAGGCGCGCGGGCAAGGGATAAACATCAGATTTTCGAGCTTATGTCTGACAAAAAGGCAAATCACGCCCGCCCCGGAGGATGGGGCGGGCTGGATCCGTGCGGAACGGCGTTCAGATCGCCTTGGCGTGCAAGGCGCCGCGATAGGAATCGCGCAGGTAGCCGAGCGTGGCGTCGGCATCGACCGGCTTGCCGAACAGGTAGCCCTGGCCGCCGGCGCAGCCGAACTGGACCAGGCGGTCGGCCTGCGCCTCCTCCTCGATGCCCTCGGCCACGACATCCATGCCGAGCCCTTCGCACATGGCGAGGATGGCGCGGATGATGTGCTCGGACGGGCGGTCGTCGAGGATCGAGGAGACGAAGGCGCGGTCGATCTTGAGCTTGTCGAAATGGAATTCGCGCAGGCGCCCGAGCGAGGACTGGCCGGTGCCGAAATCGTCGAGCGAGACGCGGATGCCGACGCGGCGCAGATCCTCGACGATCTTCTCGGCCGAGGCCGGATCGTTCATCAGGCCGGTCTCGGTGATTTCGATCTCCAGCCGGCGCGGATCGAAGCCGGTGCGGTCGAGGATCGCCAGTATGTGCAGGCCGGTGTTCTGGTCGACGAGCTGCGACGGCGACAGGTTGAAGGACAGGAACAGGTCCTTCGGCCAGCTGCGGGCGGCCTCGGTGGCCTTGCGCAGCACCAGCTGCGACAGCGGACCGATGATGCCGCGCTCCTCGGCGATCGGGATGAACACGGTCGGCGGCACGGTGCCGAGGTCGCGGTCGGTCCAGCGCGCCAGCGTCTCGAAGCCGATGGTGCGGCGGGTGTTCAGGTCGACGATGGGCTGGAAATGCGGCTCGACCTCGCCGGCCGAGACGGCGCGGCGCAGCGCCTGCTCGATGCGGGTGACGCGCTTGGCCGCCTCCTCCATTTCGCGGGTGTAGACGACGACGCGGCCGCGGCCGGAACGCTTGGCATGGTAGAGCGCGGTTTCGGCCTTGTTGAGCAGGATGTCGGTGGTCTCGTCGCCGGAATAGAACAGCGAGCAGCCGACCGAGGCCGAAAGCCTGGCGGTGCGCTCGCCGACGTCATAGGGCGCCGACAGGATCTCGATCAGCATGCGCGACTTTTCGGCCGCCGCCTCCTCTGAGAACACCATCGGATAGAGAAAGGCGAACTCGTCGGCGCCGATGCGGCAGACGGTGGAATAGCTGTCCATCGAGGCGCGCAGCCGCATCGCCACCTGGATCAGGATATCGTCGCCGGCCTTGTGGCCGAACAGGTCGTTGATCGGCTTGAAGCCGTCGAGGTCGAGGATGCCGACGGTGAAGGGCGCCGGGTCCTCGGAACGGTCGCTGATAAGGCGGTCGACCTTGTCGAAGAAGCGGCGATGATTGCCAAGCCCGGTCAGCGGATCTGTGAAGGCCAGATCCGTGTTTTCCCTGCCTGCCTGCCCGGTGGCAAACGTCGTTTGCATCGGTGTTCCTGTTGCACGTCGGAATTTGCGGTGAGACTGGCAGGAAACCCTTTAGGAAACGTATCGAGAAATCGATTTTCTCATGCGCCGAAACGGCGGTTCAACCGCCTTCGCGCACGCGGTAGAGTTCGATCGGAGCGCCCCGGCTTTCGGCCACCGGCTCCAGCCATTCCGGCACCCGGCCATCGATCAGACCGGCCAGAAAGCCCTTCGGCGCCTTTTCGGCGAGAAGCTGGCTTTCGACGCTGCCGCGACAGACAGCGACCAGGCCGACATGATGGCTTTCGACGATCGCCCGCGCATCGGCGTCCGAGCCCAGGAAAGCATCGAGCGCCAGAAGGTTTCCGGCGATGTTGCGATGGTAGGGTCCGGAAAACACGCGATGTCCGGTATAGGCCAGGATCGGCGAGCCGAGATTGGAGATCGCCAGCACCGTGGTGCCGGGCTGCCCGGCGAGGGCCGCGAAGGAAGCCTTGCTCTCGCAGTTCCTGTCGACGCCGGCGTCATCGGCCTTGACCGGCTCGAAGGCCGACGACATCGCCGTGGCGGTGCCGGCCCAGAGCGCGTTCACCGACAGCAGCCAGGCCGCGACCATGCGCAGCGAGACGCTTCGCGAAGGGCTGACCTCGACCCGCCGGCGCCATCTGGCGATCCATGCCGAGAGCGGGATCACGGCAAAGCCGATCGAGAAGGTCGAGCCGCGTATCTCCCAGGCGCTGACCAGGAAGGCGACGATGAGCAGGGCGCCGACGAGGCTGTCCTGCCGGCGCCGGCCGCCATGCGCGAGGCGCAACGCCATCACCACGATGGCCAGCAACGGCGTCGCATAGCGCGCGGCCACACTGGCCGGCTTGTGAACGAGCAGCGTGAACAGCGACTGGGCTTCGTCGATGTGATCGAGCCACAGTTCCTTGAGGCGTGGATCGAGACCGGCATAGGGTGCGGCGAGACATTGCGGGAAGGCCACCACGACGACCGCGGCAAGCGTTGCGGCGAGCAGGCCGATCGCCAGCAGCCGGCGCTGCCAGCGACTGGCCACGGCATCGATCGAGGCGGATGCCGCCAGACCGATGCCTGCAATGGCGGCGACAACGAATTGCGCGATCGAAAAGGCGTCGCATTGAGCCTGACCCCAAGCGGACATCGGGACGGTCGTCACGAAGACCAACGCCGACACTCCTGCGAAGCCGAAACCGAAATTCCTGGCGATCTGCCTTTCCCGCACGCCGTCGACCAGAAACAGGACAGCGACCAGGGCGCCGATGGTGCCGGCATAGGGCGCGCTTTCCATGCCGATGGCCAGCGTCAGCGCCGCGCAGACGCCGGCGGGCAAGGCCATCCAGTTGCGGGCGGGTGCATCGAGCAGCAGGCTGAGGCTTGCCATGGTCAGCATCACCTGGACATTGTGGTGATCGAGCGAACCCGGTGAATAGATACCGATGAAGTGGTAGGCGGCGGCGCCGACAACCACGGCCGGGAGCACCGCGCCGGCGCCTCCGACACTGCGTGCGGCGCGCACCGTGAAGAACAGCGTCAGCCAGAAGAGCAGGGCCGGCCAGGCCACCTGCACGACCTGCTCGGCAAGCGGCCTGCTGCCGGTCAGGGCCGACATGATAAGGATGCCGAGGGCCAGCGGCGCGTCGAGCAGCCGCGACCAGTGCATGACGAAACCGCCTTCCGGCCCCATCCTGTACTGGTGCATGTCGAACCAGCCCTGGCCACCCAGCAGGTCGCGGACCTGGACCAGCTGCAGCAGGCTGTCATTGTCGCCGCCGGCGTTGGCCAATTCCGGGAAACCGGCATGGGCGTTGACCAAAAGCACCACCAGCGTGGCGAGCAACGCCGCCACAAGATCCATGCGCCAGGAACGGGCGGTTTCCCCGGCAGGAATCGCGGCATTTGCAGCGGTCATGGATCGACTTTCGGGCGAGTGGTCGGCGCCGCAGGCTAGCGCCGCACGCTTCACAAAGCGTAAAGCGCGCGCGCAAATGCGCTAGAGCCGGATGATTTCAGGTCGTCGACCTGAAATCTGAATCCGACTCTAAATCAAAGAGATAGAGCATGATGTCGCCCGAAAACCGCTTCACACTTTTCGGCATCATGCTCTAGCCGCGTGCCGGAAACACCCAGAGCGACGACGCGACATAGCTCAGCGCGCTTGTCGCGACCGTGGTCAGCGCCGACATGGCAAGCGGCGACAGGCCGAAATGCGCAACCGCCACATGCGAGACAAGGCCGGAAAAGACGGCGCATCCGAGCTGCAGCGCGAGATAGCGCGGCAACGCCGTGGCGTGATCGTGCTCGCCGCCGAAGGTCCAGCCGCGCTGGGCTGAATAGGCGACGACGAAGGCGATCGCGTAGGCGGCGGCACTGCCGACGAACGGCGAAAGGCCGAGCGAAACCAGCAGCCACGACAGCACGAACAGCAGCAGGGCCGCGCCGACGCCGACCACCAGGAAGCGGAACAGGCGCGTCTGGACGAAGCCCGGCAGCGCGTCGATCATTGGTTCTCGCCTGCCGGCAGTTCGCTGGACGGGCCGTTTCGCAGCCGCTTGACCGGAATTTCCAGGACGCCGAGCAGGAATGCCGAGAAGAAGGCCTGGAACGAAATGACGACCAGGCTGAGGCCGAGCACGACGATGCGCGGGATTTCGGAATCGTCCAGCGGGCCGAAGCCGAGATGCGCCCAGCGCAGCACGGCGTAGGCGCAAAACGCGAAGCCGCCGGCAAAGCAAATGCCGGCATTGGCGGCGAGACGATCGGTGCTGATGGTCCTGGTCAGCCAGTCGGACCTGCGGCTGCGCGGCAGGATACCGGTGACCTCGGCATAGTAGCGCGAGATGACGCCGAAGGTGATGAGCTGCACGCCGGTGACGATCATGAAGCAGGCGGCGACGAAGGTGTTGAGGTCGAGCGACAGATTGTTGATCACCCTGAGCGGCCCGAACACTAAAAGGGCAGCGAACAGCGTGCCGAGGCCGCCCAGCACCATGCCCGGAATGAAGAACATCCAGCGCGGATTGTAGACCAGCAGGAATTTCAGGTGCCGCCAGCCGTCGCGCCAGGTCCTGAGATGCGGCGGCCGGCTGCGGCCGTCGGGCTTGAGCGTGGTCGGCACCTCCTCGATGCGCAGGCCGGCAAGCGCGCCGCGCACCACCATCTCGCTGGCGAATTCCATGCCGGTGGTCTGCAGATCGAGCTTCCTGATGCTCTCGGCATTGAAGCCGCGCAGGCCGCAGTGGAAATCGCCGGTCTTGATGCGGAAGAACAGGCGGCCGATGAAGCTCAGCACCGGATTGCCGAGATAGCGGTGCAGCGGCGGCATGGCGCCGGTTTCGATGCCACCCCGGAAGCGGTTGCCCATGACCAGGTCGGCGCCGTCGCGCAGGCGCGCCACGAACGCGTCCAGGGCGCTGAAATCATAGCTGTCGTCGGCATCGCCCATGATGACGAAGCGGCCGCTGGCGGCGGCGATGCCGCCGAGCAGCGCCGCGCCATAGCCCTTCTGCGGCACCGGCACGACGCGGGCGCCGATCGCCGTCGCGATCTCCTGGGAGCCGTCGGTGCTGCCGTTGTCGGCAATCAGCACCTCGCCCGCTATGCCGGCCTTGTCGAGGAAGGCCTTTGCCTTGCCGATGCAGACGGCAAGCGTCTCGGCCTCGTTGAGGCACGGCATCAGGATGGTCAGCTCGAGCTGCTTGGTCTGGGCGGCACGGATAGTTGTGACGGCGTTCATGGTTCTTGTTCCATCAAGGACCGGGTCCGGCGTCGGCAGGGCCGGGCTCATTCGAACCACCCTTGCATGGCAAGGCTTAAGAAAACGATGACGCGGGTTCTCGCCTTGTCTGCAATCGCCCGGCCGGTTCGCGTCTGGCTGATGCGATCTTCAAAATGTCGCGATTGGCAGAGCCCGCCGATTTCCTTATATCGGCGGCATAGTTTCAAAGTGTTGGAGCGCACTTTGCCCGTCCAAACGGACACACGTCGCTCCATTGTGCCGGAGACCCCTATGCCGCTGAACATCGCCGTCCAGATGGACCACGTCTCCACCGTGTCGATCGCCGGTGACACCTCGTTCGCGCTGTCGCTGGAGGCGCAGCGGCGCGGCCACAAGCTTTTCCACTACACGCCCGACCGGCTGTCGATGCGCGATGGCAGGGTGTTCGCGCGCATCGAGGAGATGCAGGTGCGCGACGAGAAGGGCAGTCACTACTCGCTCGGCGAGAAGGTGCGCACCGACCTGTCGGAGATGGACGTCGTGCTTTTGCGGCAGGACCCGCCCTTCGACATGAACTACATCACCACCACGCATATCCTCGAGCGCATCCATCCTGGGACATTGGTGGTCAACGATCCGGCCTGGGTGCGCAACAGCCCGGAAAAGATCTTCGTCACCGAATTTCCGGACCTGATGCCTGAGACGCTGATCACCAAGGATCCGCAGGAGGTCGCGGCCTTCCGCAAGGAGTTCGGCGACATCATCGTCAAGCCGCTCTACGGCAATGGCGGCGCCGGCATCTTCCATCTGCACGAGGCCGACCGCAACCTTGCCTCGCTGCTCGAAATGTTCGGCCAGATGTTCCGCGAGCCCTATATCGTGCAGCGCTACCTGAAGGACGTGCGCAAGGGCGACAAGCGCATCATCCTGATCGACGGCGAGCCGGTCGGCGCCATCAACCGCGTGCCGGCAGAGCACGATTCCCGCTCCAACATGCATGTCGGCGGCCGCGCCGAGAAGACCGAGCTGACGGAGCGCGAGCGCGAGATCTGCGCCCGCATCGGGCCGTCGCTGAAGGAGCGCGGCTTCATCCTGGTCGGCATCGACGTCATCGGCGACTACATGACCGAGATCAACGTGACCTCGCCGACCGGCGTGCGCGAGGTGCAGCGTTTCGGCGGCGCCGACATCGCCAGCCTGTTCTGGGACTGCGTCGAGGACAAAAAGCGATCCCGCGTCTAGACCACGAAGAAGTCGTCCGCAGTGAGCCAGGTGCCCGGGTCCACGGTGGCGAACCGGACGGCCGCCGCCCCACCCGCCCCGTCCTGATCGAACAGCAGAGCGCCGGTCGCGTCGTCATAGATGATGTGGTCGCTGTCATCGATGGCCTCGCTGCCGACCGTGAAGACGGCGGCGAAAAGCGGGCCGGCCGACAGCCCGACGAATGCGGAGCTGTCCAGCCGGAACACATCGTCAAGCGCGTTGAAGTCGACGATACGGTCGTAGTTCGCCGGTCCGAGTGCGTCGAACACGAAGACATCCCGGCCCGCGTCGCCGGCCAGCCAGTCGCGGCCGGCGCCGCCATTGAGGATGTCGTCGCCAGCGCCGCCGCGCAGGTCATCTGAGCCGGCGCCGCCGTCGAGAACGTCGTCGCCCGTATCGCCGCGGATGCCGTCGGTGCCCGCACCGCCGCTTATCGCGTCGTTGCCGGCGTCGCCCTTCAGCCAATCCGTGCCCGCGCCGCCGATGATCGTGTCGGCGCCGGCGCCGCCGAACAGCTGGTCGTGGCCGGCGCCGCCGTCGAGCGTATCGTTGAACGGGGTGCCGCTGATGCGGTCGCCACCGCCGAGCGCGGCGACGAGCACGGCATGATCGTAGCCTCCATAGTTCACGACATTCGTAACGTCGCTCAGCGCGATGGATTCGGCCGGCGGCGTCACCGCGATCGTAATCGTCGCCACATTGCTGTTGCCCTGGCCGTCGGTAGCGTAGACCGTGAACGTGTCGGTGCCGACGAAGCCGGCCTCGGGCGTGTAGTCAAACAGATTGCCGCTCAGAAAGTCGGCATGATAGTGCAGGCTCGAGCCGTAGTGCCCCTGGTGAAACGGGTAGTAGTTGCCGTCGAAACTCGTGCTCTGCTCGAGGGTGCCGTGGTCCGGCCCGTCCACGACGACAAAGCTCAAGAGATCGTAGTCGGCGTCCGCGGCGCTGAATTTGATGTCGTCGAGAAACTGCCCCTGTGAAACCGACACGTTCAGATCGGCGGCGGTGGGCGCATGATTGACGAAGCTGTCGGGCTGCAGCGCGCCGCCTTCCAGGATGATCTGATGCTGCCCGTACTGGGTGTTTTCGCCGCCGAAATATTCGTTCGCGCCGATCCATGTCACCGTGATGGTGTCGGGGCTGTCGGCGTTGACCGAGACAATCTTGGCCGACATGAAAGCGGCCTGGTCGGACAAGGTGCGGATAAGATTGCCTTCATTGTCGAAGACCTGCGTCTCCACCGTCGTCCAGGTCTCGGTTCGGCCCTCGTTGGTAAAGCTGGTGATGGTGAAAAAGCCGTCGAAGACATCGACCGAAGCCAGGTCGATCCCACCGAACGGGAAATCCGGCTTTGCTCCTATTGGCCCGATCACATCGCCGTCGGTTTCGGTAATGCTGAAAAGGACCGCGTCAGGGCTCGGATTGGGATTGTCGGTTTCTTCCCATACGGTGAGCTCGCTGCCATTGCTTAAGGTCAGCATCCTGTCTTCCTCGCCTTCGCGCCTGGACGTGCTGTGGATGCCCCCCGATCCCAACGATAGCATCGTACGCGCGTCGGATCGGTGACAAACCCGGCCGCGTCCCGCCTTTTTCCAATGTGGTTAATTATGTGTGTCGAGCGGGATCCCGTTGCTCGGTCGGGGTCGACATTTGTTCTTGTAATGTTCTTGATCAATCCGAAAATCTGTGGTTGTCTTGGCTGACCCCGCTCGCCGCCTGATCGCAGGACCGGCGGGCGGACAGGTATCCGGGGGCAGAGCAAGATGGTGGCGCGGGTTCGCACGGTCGCTTTCCAGGGCATCGAGGCCGTGCCGGTCGATGTCCAGGTGATGATCGCGCCGGGCAAGGTCGGCATGCATATTGTCGGCCTGCCGGACAAGGCGGTGGCGGAGAGCCGCGAGCGGGTGCAGGCGGCTTTGCATGCCTCGGGCCTGTCGATGCCGTCGAAGAAGGTCACCGTCAACCTCGCGCCGGCCGACCTGCCCAAGGAAGGCAGCCATTACGATTTGCCGATCGCGCTCGGCCTGATGGCGGCGCTCGGCGCCATTCCGGGCGACATGCTGGCCGGCTATGTCGTGCTCGGTGAATTGTCGCTCGACGGCACCATCGCGGCGGTGGCCGGAGCGCTGCCGGCGGCGATCGGCGCCAATGCCGAGAACAAGGGCCTGATCTGCCCGTTCGGCTGCGGGCCGGAGGCCGCCTGGGCCGGCAAGGATTTCGACATCCTGGCGCCGCGCAGCCTGATCGCGATCGCCAACCACTTCCGCGGCACGCAGGTGCTGTCGCGGCCCGAGGCCGGCATCCAGCTCGCGGCGCGCGACCTGCCGGACCTTGCCGACATCAAGGGCCAGGAGAGCGCCAAGCGGGCGCTGGAGGTGGCGGCCGCGGGCGGTCACAACCTCCTGACATTGTGACTAATTAAACGACGAGCCGGAATTGCCGACAGCGGCCCTTATTGAGATTCCCGTAGAAAACCTCTTGCCCAGCAGAATCGGGGGACCGCAATTTCGGAGCCGAACTGGCGGACGCCTCTTTGGCAGATCAGAAACGGATTCTCGCGAGCGGCGAATCGGCTAATAGACCGCTGGCCCGCACCTCATCCATCCTGACTGGACATGCCAAAGACTTTGAATCCAAAGGTGATAGTCCGCAAACTGTCGGACTTTTGCCAAGTCCGAGTTGCGCCCGTGCTGCCTCCCCACGATGCAGAACGGGTTCGAACGTATTTGATCAGTCTGGTGAACTCTCGCAGGCGTCCACCGACCCTGAGCCGGGGGTACGACTGGCAGGCGATCGCCCTTCAGTGCGGAATCCCAATGGAACAAATCGGCGCGGCAAAAAAGGCCATTGAGCCAGGGCTTGATGCGATCGTTCGGTCGCTGCGCGACCTCCCCCAGGGCCGCAAGATGCCAATTCCGCGTCCTGTTCATCCAAAGATAATCGAAAGAGCAGCGCGGACCTTGCCGCAAGCGCCCCAGTCAAAGACGATACCGCTTGAGCCTAAGCGAACCAATTTGTCTAAGACCGCCGAGCGCCAAAAGCCCGGTATGAAACCTCGCCACATCGAGGAGTTTCCGGCACCGACAAGTACGGAATGGATCGATCCAGAAACGTTCCAGGAAGCTTTGGCACTACAGATGCGCCGTCATGGCGATAGCTACTGGCATTTGCACCGTGCGATCGTGAAAGATGATGAAGCGTTCGATCATTCTACGATCCGACACTGGCTATCAGGAAACAAAGTGCCGCGCAGTGTGGCGAGTTTCGAGTTGCTCGGCCGCATTGAGCGACGGTACCGGCTCCCAGGAGGATATTTCAAGGGAAAGCTTCCACATCGAGCACGGTCGGCATCCGGGCATATTCTTGATGATGTCGGTCCGGCGGAACGCCGCCGTCTCGCATGGCATCTCCCGGACGACTTCAACGCCCGCCCAGCTTCCGAACAAGAAGAAATCTTGGAATGGGTTCGGCGTGTGATCATTGCCGGTTCAACCGATTACCGTCGTTTCCAGAGGGCGGCGATGAAACAGCGCTATGCGATAAGGTTCCCCGGTGTTTCCTACGGCAGAACTGACCTGGCCGACCCGGATGAAGCGGACGATCTCCAGACTGGCGAGCCAGGCCAGGTGTCGTTCACTGATCCGGATCTGCTTTCTGGCGTAATTGACGCGCCGCCCATGCTTGCCCTCGAAATGGCGGAACTCATCCGGTTTAAGACTGCTACGCTAACAGCCTTCGGCCTTCAGCGTCAGGGAGTCTGGGGCGAGGAGACGACATCTCAGAAAATAGAACACCTCGGGCTGATGTTCGGCGCCCTTGCAGCGCATCCAAAGGGGCCGGTGCGTGGGTATGGCATCCCCTTTCAGCATCTTTCATTCGGCATGCTGGTATTTCCTTCAGTTTGGGACTGGTACGTGCAATGGCGCGAGCGGCGGCGCGGTTTCTACACGAGTTGGGAAGTGGACATGCTGCGCATTTCGCTTGCTCTTACCCGTAGGGATACGGGCTGGCTGCGGCAACATCCGAACCTGGGCGCGAGGGTTCGACCGGTCCCTGGCTTGATCTCACCAAACGACATCGATCGGGCGCAAAGGGACTGGGACGATGCATGCGATGTCTATTTCAAACATGCCACATCCCGCGTGAAGGAAATCCAGCGAGTTGCCCGCGTCCATCGAGACCCGTTCGAACCGATCTTGGCCGTCCTTGAAGCTGACAGCCCTGTTGGCGAGTATCGCAAGATTACCGAAGAGATTCTAAGGTTGATGCCCGACGAACGATTATATCGTCGCGCGGCAGCCGAGTCCGTACGATCGTTCTTGATGCTGCGCCTCGGGCTACACCTCGGCCTCAGGCAGAAGAATTTGCGACAGTTGATGATTTGCAAGCGTGGGCATTTGCCCCGCTCTGAACGTCAGCTTGCGGATATCAAACGGGGAGAAATACGCTGGAGCGAACGGGATCATGGTTGGGAGGTCCTCATCCCATCCATTGCGTTCAAGAACGCCAACTCATCGTTTTTCGGAAGCAAGCCGTTTCGATTGATCCTTCCGGATCTCGGCGATCTCTACGAACACATTGATGCCTACGTCGGCCGCCATCGAAGTGCCTTGCTGTCCGGGGCCGAGGACCCAGGCACCTTCTTTGTGAAAACGGTGAAGGCGACCAGCATCGACGCGGCCTACGACCAAACAACTTTCTATGAGGCATGGCGCCTGACAATCCAGCGCTACGGGATTTTCAACCCTTACACTGGTCGTGGGGCAATTCCAGGGCTTTTGCCGCACGGTCCACACAACGTCCGCGACGTGCTGGCCACCCACATTCTCAAGCGGACTGGCTCATACGAGCAAGCCAGCTATGCAATTCAGGATACACCGGACATGGTAGCCAAGCACTACGGCCGCTTCCTGCCTCAGGACAAAGCCGCGCTGGCGGCCCGAATCCTCAATCAGGTATGGGAGGCTGCATGACCCTGGCGGCTTGTGCTTGCTGATGGTCGGGCCAATTAAACAGTGACGCTCCAGGCCAGCAAACGCGGCGGCCGACTTGGTGATTCCCTGCAAGTTTTCGAATGGCCCACATGGGCCGAAGCGGATTCGCGGATTCTGATTTCCCAACCTGCAGAGCAGACATCATTTCCGTGCTTGCCGCCGTTCCCCGTCTTCACCACCCAGCAACCCCTGCCAGGAGCCGTTCGATGAGTTCTGGGCCGCGCACCTCCACCAGTCGGCGCCAAGAGATATCGCGCGGACAGCAGGTGTCGACATGGGCAGCACGCAGCGCCTTTGCATCGGGATGGTCGCGGCCTTCGAAGCGCAGCCAACGGTCGATCAGGTCGCCGCGGAAGATCTGATAGTCGTCGGCCGTGCCGAACTCGATCACCCCTCCGGCGATCCGTGCATCCGGTAGCTTCTGGCGGATCGCTTGGCAGAGCAGTCCGCGGTATTTCGGTTTGGCGCCTGTTTTGAAGGCACCATCCTCCTTCTCCGCGAGCCCCCACCAGCCGGCCGCCGCGCAGTGTTCCATACTTCCGGGCTCGTCGAAGATCAGGTGCACGATCTCGCCGAACTGGCCGATCCCCGTGTGCCAGTCGAGGAACCGATCGTGGTCGCTCGGGAAAGATGCTCACGCACGATGCGACGGAATGTGACATTCGACCAGCTCGGAGCCTGGCCGCCATACATGAAGCCGTCCGGCCGATGCCACTGCCCCTGCCAGATCTGGCCCTCCTGCGCCCAGCCGTTGGCCTCGAAATGAGCCCTGTAGGCGCGATGCAGTGCGAGCACGCCCGCAGCGTCCGAAGGGTCGGCATGAAGCAGGTACACGGCTGCGTCGTAGGCCGGGTTTTCCGGCGTCGGGCCGGGATCCGCGCCCAGGAAGTTTCGGTTAATGTCGACATTGTTCTCGTCCGTGCGCGTGCGGTACGAGAAGGCCCAAGGATTGATGGCGTGTACGAAGACGACCCGGATGTCCGAAGGCCTGTCATTGCGGCTTGACAGCCATCGGGTCAGGATCGCCGAGCCAGAAAAAGCTTCCGAGCCGCGTGCCGCAAATGACGATCGCAGCGCGCTGCGCCGCCTCTGGTCCGAGGCAGGCGACGTCGGTCGCAAGTAGCTCGCCGATCTCGCCGAGTAGACTTTCACGCGAATAGGTTGTCACCCGAGCCCCAGCGTCGGCGCATGCGACGAGAAATTTGCCGCGAGCTTGAGCGTAGCTGTCAGAGAAGCACTCCATAGTTTTCCCTTCCTGCGATAGCAGGCTGGATCGTGACAGGCGAGCGAAGAGGCTGCAAGACAGCGCTGTAACGATCGCCGCGCCGCTCGCGAGCGATTCGGCCTGCATTTCGAGCCTCGGAAGAGATACCGCGCGCGAACTGCAAGCGACGCCAGCGCCGGCACTGCACGCTCGCATTCGCGGTAGGACTAGCATACGCTTGTCGCCCCGAAGCTTCGACCTATGGGGCAGGCAGGACACAGGCATGGAGCGACGCCTCACCGCAATTCTTGCTGCCGACGTCGTCGGCTACAGCCGCCTCATGGGAGCCGACGAGGTTGGCACGCTTGCACAGCTGAAGAGGCTTCGCGCTGAAGTGATCGAGCCCAAGATCACAGCATCGCACGGACGCATCGTCGGTTCCGCTGGCGACAGCCTTCTTGTCGGATTCGCCAGCGCAGTCCACGCGGTG
>NZ_SRUX01000168.1:0-340 GCF_004791545.1 Mesorhizobium sp. M4B.F.Ca.ET.214.01.1.1 | reverse complement strand
CTGGACGCCGAGAAGAAAGAAGTGGCGCAGCAGATCTTCCAGGAACTGCAGCAGCTGACCGGCAGCTTCAAGAACGAATACGACGTCGCAAATTCGCGCGTACAGTCGTTGCGCGACAGTATCGACAAGGTGGCTGGCCGTAATTCGGAAGCCAATATCACCATGGTGCAGCTGCGCGAGCTCGAGCAGCGGGCGACGGCCCTGCGCACCCTCTACCAGTCCTATCTCGGACGCTTCGAAGAGGCTTCGCAGAAGCAGTCGCTGCCGATCGCCAAAGCCCGCATCATCTCCGAGGCCGGTCTTCCCACATCGCCTTCCAGCCCGAAAAAGACCATGACAA
>NZ_SRUX01000167.1:0-340 GCF_004791545.1 Mesorhizobium sp. M4B.F.Ca.ET.214.01.1.1 | reverse complement strand
CCACCAGCTGCGCCAGCGCCACCAAAGTGAGCATGGCAAGCCCGGCGAAATGGTTGGCGAGCGCCACCTTGGCCGCCAGTTGCAGGAGGAGATCGCCGGCCAGCACCCCGGCCAGCACCAGCGCTACGAGCTGCGGCCAGAAGCGCCGCAGCAGCGAAAAACTCAAGCTGATCGGCCTGATGATGTCGGCAACCATGAGCATTCCTCATGACGCCACCCGCCCAAGCCTTTCTAGCAAGGCGCCGATGTTTTGCAACCGGGCCGGGAACTGGCCGCGCATCCGCTGCACGCGGCCATGGTGCCGCGCACCCCTACCGTCTCACCCGCGACTTCAGCCAGC
>NZ_SRUX01000166.1:0-341 GCF_004791545.1 Mesorhizobium sp. M4B.F.Ca.ET.214.01.1.1 | reverse complement strand
GCCGGCTCTATTTCGGCGCTGCCGACGAGAAAGGTGGCGCGGTGGTCAACGGCGCGCGCTTCTTTGCTTCCCCCACCTGCCACCATACGCCGGACATTTATCCGGGAATCGGCGAGAGCGACGCCGCCCTTATCCTCAAGGATTTCTTTCGCGAGAGACGGGAAACGTAGGCGTGCGTGGCTAGTTCCGGCCTACAGCCCCAGCCAGTCGAACCAGCCGCCCTTCTTGCCTTCGGCCTGGGCCTTCAGCCGGCGCTCTTTCTTGTACTCGTCCTCGCCGAGCTCGTTCTGCGGCGCGGTGGCGGCTGCCTGGCGATAGGCGAGCGGCGGCTCGCTCAGATA
>NZ_SRUX01000165.1:0-341 GCF_004791545.1 Mesorhizobium sp. M4B.F.Ca.ET.214.01.1.1 | reverse complement strand
GAATGCTCGAAGGTCGACAGCCTCGGTGCCTGGGCAGTCAGCCTGGTTGTCGGTTTTGACGTCGATCAGAAGAAGGTCCTGTCCGCCTTCGCGCGTCATGCGTCGAAGAACAAGTCCAATGCGTATATGCTCAAGGCATCCGAGGCGGAGAGTGAGGCCAGATTGCGTGGTGACTGGGACGGCGCGATGGCGGCATTCAAGGACAGCCAGGAGGCGTTTCACGAGAGATCAAATCAAGCCAAGAACGCCTCACTTTACGTCGACTGGATCGACGGTGAGTTTGCCGCCCCGAGTGAACGCATCAGCAAGGAGATGCTGGCCGAGATCACTGAAAGGAACGC
>NZ_SRUX01000164.1:0-341 GCF_004791545.1 Mesorhizobium sp. M4B.F.Ca.ET.214.01.1.1 | reverse complement strand
CGCATAACCACTAAAATCCATAACTACATCAAACTCTGAATTACCAAACACTTTTCTAAATTCGCGTTGATACATTGCTTCAGGATAAATTTTTTCTTCAATTTTCGATTTGATGCCTCTATTGCGAACCAATAGATTACGATAGTATTCTGAAGTATTTGCTAACAATGGACCTTTTCTCAAAATAACTCTCACATTGTCGTTTAAGCTATATAGGTTATCTATGACGTCTTTATTTCTATTAAATCCAAGGTAAATTGTAATATCATATCTATCATAATCAACATTTTCTAATAAATTTAGAATCGATGTTGTTATGCCATTTGGTTTCATACCACCTG
>NZ_SRUX01000163.1:0-342 GCF_004791545.1 Mesorhizobium sp. M4B.F.Ca.ET.214.01.1.1 | reverse complement strand
ATCGTCTACTACACGTGCAAGGGCGACGCGCCCGAGCGCGTGCTCTACGGCTGCATCGACCTTTCCGGCGACTGGCGGCGCTGGCTCGTGCGCGGCAGGACCGAATTGCTGAGGCCCGGCACCGACTATGAGGGCGCCGGCCTGCCGGTTCGCCGCAGCCGCGTGGGCATGGCAAGGAGCAGGGAGAACGGACTGCGCGATCCGGCCATTTTCGAGGAAGACGGGCGGACCTGGCTGCTTTATGCCGTCGCCGGCGAAAGTGGCATAGCGCTGGCCGAACTCTGCCCGGCGGAACAAAGGACCACGGGCTTGCGGAAATTGATCGCGGCGCTGTGGAGCCGG
>NZ_SRUX01000162.1:0-342 GCF_004791545.1 Mesorhizobium sp. M4B.F.Ca.ET.214.01.1.1 | reverse complement strand
ATTCTCGTCCGGTAGCGCAATAAGCGCTGACGTCGTCATTCCAGGGCGAAGCAGGAGCGAAGCTTTGAGACGCTGGCAGGACAGAGGGGGGGCGTGAAGGAACGCTACAAATCTCACTTTGCGTTCCTTTCGTTTCAAGCCGCCATCAACCCCCTCACCTTCCGCATATCCCTTAAAAACCGCTCCCGCTCCGCTTCCTTGTCCGCCGGCTCGCGGATGCGGAGGATGAGGGATGGATGGATGGTGATGAACACCCGCAGGCCGTCGTCGCGTTCGATCACATTGCCACGCATCTTCAAGATCGGCACCGCCTTGCCGAGGAGCGCCTGTGCGGCGGTCGCG
>NZ_SRUX01000161.1:0-343 GCF_004791545.1 Mesorhizobium sp. M4B.F.Ca.ET.214.01.1.1 | reverse complement strand
CGCCATTTCCGCACCGACCGCATCGGCGCGGAAATGGCGGAAATCCTGGCGCAGCTCGCACCAGGCTGCGAGCAGCCGCACCGTCTCGGCATAGCCGATCATGGTCGGCCAGACGACGCGCTCGCTCTCGTCGCCCTGTTCGTTGCGGTAGCGGATCCGGATCTTGTGGCCTTTGCGGATCGAGGCCCGCGCCTTCGCGATATCCAGCCCGTCCGGCAGGCTTGCGCGGCTGAGCGGCGCGCCGACGGTTGGATTGCTGATGAAGGGGCGCAGCCGCTCGGGCACGACGGTGGTGATCTTGGCGATCAGGTCACGCGCCGCGCCCGCCAGTACCGCGTCGCCC
>NZ_SRUX01000160.1:0-343 GCF_004791545.1 Mesorhizobium sp. M4B.F.Ca.ET.214.01.1.1 | reverse complement strand
CGGGGTGACGCTGCCGACGAAGCCGAAAAGCTCGGCCACGAAGGGCGGGCGCACCGCTTTGTGGCTCGGGCCGGACGAGTGGCTGATCATCGACGAGTCCGGCAACGATCCGCTGGCCGATTGCGCCAAGGTCTCGGCGCTGCATTCGGCGGTAGGCATCTCGCATCGCAATGTCGCGATCTCGGTCAACGGACCGGCGGCCGCGGTGACGGTCAATTCCGGCTGCCCGCAAGACCTGTCGCTCGAAGCATTCCCGGTCGAGGCGGCCTCGCGCACCATTCTCGGCAAGTCCGAGATCGTGCTGTTGCGCACCGCGGCGGATGCGTTCCGGGTGGAGTGCTGC
>NZ_SRUX01000159.1:0-345 GCF_004791545.1 Mesorhizobium sp. M4B.F.Ca.ET.214.01.1.1 | reverse complement strand
CATTTCTACCGTATAGGGACGGGGAGAAAGGCGCTGTCATCGACGGCTTCGCTAGAGCGGTTCCTGTTTTGAGAGAATCGTAGCATTCCCAAAGCAGCTGGTTTGTGATTCAAGATGCTGGCTGGATCGGAGGCCAGCATCGGATGACGCGACCTCTTTCGAATGATCTTCGTGAGCGTGTTGTTGTGGCGATCGCGGCTGGTGAGAGCTGCCGCACGGTTGCGGCTCGTTTCGGCATAGCAGTGTCGTCGGCGGTGAAGTGGTCGCAGCGCTATCGGGCGAGTGGGTCGGTCGCGCCTGGCAAGATGGGCGGCCATCGCAAGCGGGTTCTGGAGCCGCACCGGG
>NZ_SRUX01000015.1:0-184152 GCF_004791545.1 Mesorhizobium sp. M4B.F.Ca.ET.214.01.1.1 | reverse complement strand
CTCACGTCACGGATCACTTCGACGGCGCCGAAGTGCTTTGATACGCCCGAAAGCGTGATTCCCGTCATGCTTGCGATCCTTCTTTCCTACATAATTTCGGATAAATACCCGATGTCAAGGAATGTTGAGCTACGGCACAATGGGCGCCTCATTCCTGGCCCGCGAAACAGCTGCCAACTGTCCTGCCAACAAGTGGGCGGTTTAGGAGGTTCGCCGGATCATACGAGATCATACGAAGGAAATCGGTTGGCGAACCAGCCGCCAACGTATTGATTTTATGTCGGAAAACGATGACCCTCCGGGCCCGCCATTGTCGTTGTTATCAATGGCTTAGTCTTGATTTCTTCTCTCAAATCGCCTTTCGGCGAACCTCGGCGCATCGTGTTGATTTTGTTGACTTGCGGTGGGCCGCTGAGAGCCAGCAAACGAACGGCGGTTTTGCGTCTCATATGGGCCGGTGCGGTAAGGTTCCGGCGTTTCCGAAAAACGGTCATTGCTGGTGGCCTTGGGGAGGCCAATCGTAGTCAATTCAGTTCGTCAGGCAGCGCGGCTGAAGCGGTCGATCCTGAAATCATTGAGCGGCGTTTCGCAACGGCCGGTCGTGATGAGTTCGGCCATGGCATCGCCGACGCCGGGACCGAGCTGGAAGCCGTGTCCGCAGAAGCCGAAGGCGTGGAACAGGCCTGGCGTCGTCGCCGAGCATCCCATCACCGGGAGCATGTCCCGCACATAGCCCTCGCAGCCGGACCAGGTGCGGATGACCGCGACCTTTGCGATTGCCGGCAGCAGCCGCGCGACGGCGCGCAACTGTAAAGGCAGGCGCATGGGGTCGGCTCTTGCATGGCCGGGTTCGAGATCCACCGGCACCCTTTCGGCCGCGCCGCCGAAGACGATGTTGCCGCGCTCGACCTGGCGCAGATAGGCGCCGTACTCCTTGTCGCGGGTCCAGATGCCGACTACGGGGAGAATTCTGTGCGGCAGCGGCTCGGTCACGCCCATCTGCGGGCCGCGGGCCTCGAGCGGGACCTCTTCGCCGAACTGTGCGGCGATGCGCGCGCCCCAGGCGCCGGCGGTGTTGAGCAGGCACTCGGCGGCGAACGCACCCTTCGAGGTGGCGACGTGGAAACCGGAGTTATCGCGGCTGACGCTCTCGACCTCGGCTTCCTCGATGATTTCTGCGCCCAGCCCGCGGGCCGCCTCGGCAAAGGCTGGCGCGATCAGCCGCGGATTGCCGCTGCCGTCCCGCGGCGAGAACGACGCAGCGATCGCTTCGGGGCCGAGGCCGGGAAAGCGGACACGGATCTCGCGCGGGGTCAGTTCCTCCAGCTCGAGCCCCCAGGGTCGCGCCGTGTCGGCATAGGCCCGCATGTCGGCGAGACCGCCCTCATCGAAGATCAACCGGATGTGTCCGGTGGCGCGGAACTCCACGTCACGGCCAAGCAGCCTTTCGGCCTCGCCCCACAGCTTGAGCGAGCGGTGGGCCAGCGGAAGCTGGGACAGATGGCGCCCGGTGCGTCGGATGTTGCCGAAAGAGGCGACGGTTGCTCCTGTGCCGATTCGGTTGCGCTCGATCAGCGTCACGCGCGCGCCGCGCCTGGCCAGGAAATAGGCCGAAGCCGTCCCCATCAGGCCGCCGCCCAGCACGATCACATCCATAGCGGCCCCTCGCAAACAGTGCCCGAATTTCGACCGATCTTGTCGACGCCGCGCCGATGCGTCAAAGATGGGTTTGGACGAAAACCATAAGCTTGACCTATGGAGTGACAATGCGGGCGCGGCAGCTCGAAGTGTTCATCGCCGTCATGCGCGCGGGCACCGTGACCGCCGCGGCGCGGATGCTGAACATCTCCCAGCCTGCGCTCAGCCAGATCCTGCTCCACACCGAGGACGAACTCGGCTTCACGCTGTTCGAGCGCGTCAAGGGACGGCTGCGGCCGACGCCGGAGGCGCTTGAGATTTTCGCCGATGCCGAAAGGCTGTCGGCGGGGCTGGAGGGCTTGCGGCGCAAGACCACCGACCTGCGCCTGGGTCGGGCTGGCCTCGTGCGCGTTGCGGCCTCGCCGCCGCCGGCCATGGCGATATTGCCGCGCGCTTTCACCAGTTTCCGGGCGCAGCATCCAGGCATTCTGCTGCGTTCCCACATGGCGCCGATCGCAGCCATCGTCGACATGCTGCGCGCCGGCGATGCCAGCCTGGGCGTCGCCTTGGACGACCGCCTGCCTCCCGATATCGAGGCGGAGGTGATCGGCAGTGTCGGCTTCGCCTGCCTGCTGCCGGCCGGGCATCCGTTGGCCAGGAAAGCCGAGTTGACGCTCGCCGATCTCGCCGGAGAGGAGCTGATATCCTATCGCGGAAACACCCGTCCCGCCGACGAACTGGCCCATGCGGCCCGCGCGCAGGGCGTGGCGCTTTCGCCCTCGCTCGAGATCGACGTCTCCATCTCCGCCGTCGGCTTCGTCCAGGCTGGTCTCGGCATCGGGCTCGTCGACGCCCTGCTGCCTTGGCGCCAGTTTGCCGGGCTTGCCGTCAGGCCGCTGGCAGCGGGGCCGGAATTTCCCATCGCTCTGCTGACCTCGCGCACACGCGCCCTTGCACGGGCCGACGAGATGATGCGCGACCAGATCCGCGCCGCCTGCTCCGCCGTTCTGGGCGGCGACAAGGCAAAGGCATAAGCAAACCTTATATGCTTGCCCATCATCCATCTTGGACCCAGACCGGCCAGCCGTGCCAGCTTTCTGCAGGCAGACAGGAAGGGACGCACCATGGATGGGGTCATCACTGGGGATGAGGCGCAAAGCGGAACCGACTGGAAGGTCGGCGTCGATATCGGCGGGACTTTCATCGATTTCTGCGCGCTCGAGGCGAACTCGGGACGCGTCGCCTCCCTGAAGGTGCTGACGACGCCGGAGGACCCGGGCGCCGAGCTGATGACGGGCCTCACCCTTCTCGCCGAACGCGAAGGCTTCGATCCGACCCATATGACACGCTTCGTGCATGGCACGACCGTCGGCATCAACACCATCATTCAGCGCAAGGGCGCGCCACTGGCACTGTTCACCAATGCCGGCTTCGAGGACGTCATCGAGCTGGCGCGGCTTCGCATGCCGGACATGTATTCGCTGTTCTGCGCGCGGCCGGATCCGCTGATCGCGCGCGACATGGTGTTCGGCATTCCGGCCCGCTTGCGTGCCGATGGAAGCGAATCCCAGGCACCGGACATGGCGGCGGTGGAGCGTGCCGTGATGGCGGCAAAAGCGAACGGCGCGCAGGGGATTATCGTGTCCTTCCTCCATGCCTGGCGCAACGGCGCGCAGGAAGCTTCGGTGAAGTTGGCGGTCGCGCGCCTTGCGCCTGATCTCTTTGTCTTCACCTCGGCCGAGGTCTGGCCGGTCATCCGCGAATATGAGCGCAGCTCGACCGCCATCCTCAACGGCTATGTTCATCCACGCGTCTCTGGCTACCTGACCGCGCTGGAAGAGCGGCTGAAGCGTCGTGGCGTGCCGGCCCGGCCGATGCTGACCAAGTCGAATGGCGGGCTCATGAACGCCGCCGAAGGCAAGCGCGCCTGTGTCAACATGCTTTTGTCGGGAACGGCCTCAGGCGTCATCGGCGCCTCGTGGCTGGCGCGCCAGGCGGGCGAAGACAAGGTGCTGACCCTCGACATCGGTGGTACCTCCGCCGACTTCGCGCTGATCATCGGCGGCGAGGCGCAGTTCGGCACCGGCGAGTTGATCGGCGAATTTCCGCTCCACATCCCCTCCGTGTCGGTAAGCTCGATCGGCGTCGGCGGCGGCTCGATCGCCAGCGTCGATGCGCAGGGCGTGCTGCGGGTCGGACCGGAATCGGCGGGTTCGACGCCGGGGCCGGCATGCTACGGCCGTGGCGGCACGCAGGCGACGGTGACGGACGCCATGGTGGTGTGCGGATGGCTCGGTCACAGCGAGATGGCCTATGGCCAGCTCCGCATCGATACCGGGCTGGCGCATAGCGCGGTCGGCGAGCTTGCCGCCCGGCTCGGCCGCCCGGTCGAGCAGACCGCGCAGGCGATCCTCGACATCGCGGTGTCGGAGATGTTCGTCGAGGTCGAGAAGCTGGCCTCGCGCGCCGGCGTCGACCTGCGCGAATTCACGCTGATGCCCTTCGGCGGCGGCGGCCCGATGCTCGGCGCCTTCCTCGCCCGCGAACTCGGCATGAAGCGCGTCATGGCGCCGCGCCGCCCCGGCGTGGTGTCGGCGCTGGGCGGGCTTGTGGCGGACCTGCGCGGGGATTTCATACGCACCATCTTCAGCCCGCTGACGGCTGCGTCGCTCCCCGAGATTCGCGAGGCCTTCGATGCTCTCGCGCAGGAGGGGCGCGATTGGCTCGCGGCGCAGGGCCACGACGCGGCGGCTGAGCTCACTCTCTCCTGCGACATGCGCTATCTCGGCCAGAGCTACGAGATCGAGGTCGTCCTTTCACCGCAATGGCTGGCGGACGCCGACCCGGAGGCAATCGAGCAGGCATTCCACCGCACCCATGAGCAGCTCTACGATTTCCACGACCCGGACGGCGAGATCGAGCTTGTGAACGTGCGGCTGTCCGCCATAGGCGCGGGGCCGAAACTCTCCTTCCCGGAGACAGACGAGATCGGCGCCGCCGCCATTCCGGCGCGCCGCCTTCCGGTCTACACGGGCGCGAGCCTCGAAGTCGTGGACCTCCACGACCGGCAGACCCTGGTGCCGGGCACCACCTTCCGAGGGCCTGCCGTGGTCGTGCAGGAAGACACCACCTTCGCCATTCCCGCGGGAGCGCAGGCGCGCGTCGACCGCCACCTCAACCTTCTGCTGACCTTCGCGGAGTGACGCCATGTTTGACCGGACAAACCTGCAGGTTCTGGCGAACCACGCCCGCGCGGCGGCCGAAAACATGGCCCACACGCTGCACCGCACCGCGCACTCCGCCTTCGTCAAGGAGACGCAGGATTTCACCGTGATGCTGATGGACCGTGCGGGGGCGACCTTCGCCGTGCCGATGGAACTCGGCGCCACGTGGTATCCGGGACTTTCCTACCACCGCGCGATCGCGATGGTCGACGACTACCGACCTGGAGACGTCGCCTTCACCAACGATCCCTATTCGGGCCACGTCGCCACGCACGCCCCCGACACGCATCTGTGGAAGCCGGTCTTCGTCGACGGCGAGATCGTCGCCTGGACCGGAGGTCACATCCACAACACCGACATGGGCGGGGCGGTGCCGGCTTCGCTCAGCCGGGCGCTGACCGAAATCCATCAGGAAGGCATCCGCTTCCCGCCGATGAAGCTGGTGCGGGAGGGCGTCTTCGACGAGACGATCCTGCGCATCATGAGCACCAATGTGCGCAAGCCCGACCTCAACATCGGCGACATCAAGGCGCTTGTCGGCGCGCTCAACACCGGCGAGCGCAAGATCCAGGCAATGGTGCGGAAGTTCGGCAAGGCCGGCTTCATCGAAGGGGTTGCCGCGCTTCTCGATCATGCCGAGGCGCAGGCGCGCGACGTGCTGCGCGCCATGCCCGACGGCACCTGGGAATTCGCCGACTATGCCGACGAGGATTCGGTCGAGGCCAATCCCTGCCGGCTGAAGCTGACACTGACGATCAAGGGCGACGAGGCAGTGCTCGACTTCACCGGCTCCGATCCGCAGTTGGGCTCCTCGCTCAACGTGCCTTCAGGTGGCGACCCGCGCCACACCATGCTGTTGGTCGGCGTCTACTACGTGCTCTACACGCTCAACTCGAAGATCCTGCTCAACACCGGCCTTACCCGGCCGTTCACCTGCATCACTCCCGAGGGATCGGTGCTGAACCCGGTCCATCCGGCAGCCGTCGGCATGCGCTCGCTCACCTGCGCCCGGCTGCGCTCCGTCATCTTCGGCGCCTTCTCGCAAGCAGTGCCCGAGCGTCTGCCCGCGGCGCCGGCCGGCAACAACTGCATCGTCAACGTCATGACTATCGACGAGCGCAGCAGCCGCACGGTCATCGCGGCGGTTAACCCGGTGGTCGGCGGCGGCGGTGCGATGCCGCATCGCGATGGGACCAACGGATCGGGCGCCGATGCCGCCTATCTCAAGAACACGCCAATCGAAATCACCGAGACCGAGACCCCAGTCGAATTCGTGAAATATGGGCTCGCCAGGGACAGCGGCGGTGCGGGCCGCTGGCGCGGCGGGCTGGCGACCGAGATGGCCTTCCGCGTCTTTGCCCCCGACTCCAGGATCACGGCGCGCAACCGCGACCGCAGTTTCTTCCGTCCCTGGGGCGTGCTGGGCGGCAAGGCGGCCGGCCTGTCGGACATGGTCGTCAATCCGGGCACCGAGCACGAGCGGCGGCTGGGCAACATCGACACCGCGGTGCTGCAGCCCGGCGACCTGCTCGATATCCGCTCCGCCGGAGGCGGCGGGCGCGGCGATCCGCACCTGCGCGAGCCCTGGCGGGTCGCGCAGGACGTTCGGCGCGGCTATGTCTCAGAGGCATCGGCGGAGCGCGACTATGGCGTCGTCCTGCGCGGCGGCGAGGTCGACGAGCAGGCGACGGAAAGGCTGCGCGCGCGGCACAAGCCGTCCGTCGGCCATTTCCATTTCGGTCCAGAGCGCGACGGCTACGAGGAGCAATGGACCCCTGCCGCCTACGACCGGCTCACCGCCATACTGAGGGACCTGCCGATCCACTGGCGGTTCTTCGCCAAGACCGAGATCTTCCGGCGCATGAAGGGGGGCTCCGGGCCGGAGGGCGTGCAGGCGGCCTTCGATGCGGCGTGCGAACGGTTCCCCGAACTGCCGCGTCCTCGCCCGGTGCGGGAGGCCGCTGAATGATCAGCGCCGGCCGCATCGTCCGGCTGGCCGAGCGCGACCGGGTAGAGGTGCATTTCGTCCTCGATGGCGAGATGCGCAGCGCGCTGGCCGGCGATACCTTGCTGACCGCCATGCTGGCGTCGGGACGAGCCTTGCGAAAGTCCGAGTTCGGGCCTGAACCCCGCGCGGGCTTCTGTTTGATGGGAGCCTGCCAGGATTGCTGGGTCTGGCAGGAAGAGGGGCCGCGCCTGCGCGCGTGCACAACCCCTATCGCTGAGGGCATGCGGCTGCGCACGACACCGCCGGAGAGCTGGCCGTGAGTGACGCTTCATCGCCGAAGATCGTGATCGTCGGCGCCGGTCCGGCTGGCATAAGGGCGGCGGCGGTGCTGGTCGAGGCCGGGCTGCACCCGATGGTGATCGACGAAGGTAATCGCGCCGGCGGTCAGATCTATCGTCGCCCGCCGGACGGATTTACCCGCACGCCGGAGCAGCTCTACGGGTCGGAGGCCGCGAAGGCGCGGGCGCTGCATGCGCTGTTCGACCGGTTGGTCAAGGATGAGCGCCTCACCCATTGCGCGGCGAGTTCGGTCATCGCCGCGCGGGACGGTCGGCTGCATGTGCTGGGGCAGGGCGGCATGCAGCTAGTCAGCTATGACCGCCTGATCCTTGCCACCGGCGCATCCGATCGCGTCGCTCCGGTCCCCGGCTGGCAGAGCGCCGGTGTCTACAGCCTCGGCGCCGCGCAGATCGCGCTCAAGGCGCAGGGCGTGGCTCTAGGGCGGCGGATCGTCCTGATGGGATCGGGGCCTTTGCTGACGCTGGTCGGCGCCCAACTCGTCAAGGCTGGGGCGGATGTGGCGGCGGTGCTGGATACATCGTCCTGGCGCCAGCAGATGCGGGGATTACTTGGGCTCGCCGCCCGGCCGCTGGTCGCGCTGCGCGGTTTGGCGCTGCGGGCGAGGCTCGGCGGTCGTTACCATGCGGGGGTGACGCTCGAACAAATCGAGGCCGACGAACAAGGTGTCATCGCGATGCGTTGGCGCGACGCTGGCGGCCGCGAACACGTCACGCGATGCGACATGATCGGCATGGGCTGGCACTTGCGTGCTGAGACCCACTTGGCCGACGTCGTCGGGTGCGCCTTCGCCTATGACGCGCAGTGGCGGCAATGGCTGCCGAAGGCCGATGCGATGGGCCGTGCCGGGAATGGCGTCTACCTTGCGGGCGATGGGGTTCGGCTTCTGGGAGCGGACGGCGCGGAGATTGCCGGGCGCCTTGCGGCGGCGGCGTGCCTTGCCGATCTCGGACAACCGGCGCCGTCGGCCAGCACCGATCTGAGCGAGCTCGCGCGGCTCGAGCGCTTTGCCCGCGGTCTGGCCCGCGCCTTTCCCTGGCCGGAGGCGATGGCGCGGGTGCTCCCTGACGACGCGATTGTCTGCCGCTGCGAGAACGTGACTGCAGGAGACATACGCCATGGCGTGGCTTTCGGCGGCTGCGAGGCTAACAGGGTGAAGTCGCTGTCGCGCGTCGGCATGGGGCGCTGCCAGGGGCGCTACTGCCAGTTGGCTGCCGTCGAGCTTGTTGCGGCACAGGCCGGCTGCACGCCCGGCGCCGTCGGCCGGTTTCGCGGACAGGCTCCTGTCCGACCGGCGCCTATCGGCGCTTTTCTGCGGAACGGCTGACGCAATTGCGGATGCCGCGCATTGATGAGGGTCAAATCCTAGAATTCGGCAACCTTGCCCCAGGCGGAGGCTTCGAAGCGGCGCGGATCGTAGGATGTCGGATCGACGATCGGTTCCGACCCGGTCACCAGATCGGCGACGAGATGACCGGCGCCGGGCCCGATGCCAAAACCGTGTCCCGAAAATCCGGCGGCGAGGAAGAAGCCCGCAACGCTATCGATCTCGCCGATGGCGGGCACGCCATCCGGCGTGCTGTCGATGTAGCCGGCCCAGGCAGCGCTGATCTTCGTCTTTCTGAGGTCGGGCAGAAGTTCAAGCGCGCGGGCATGGGTCAGACGGATGGTGGCCCGGTCCGGAGCCGGATCGAGGATGCGCATGCGCTCCATCGGCGTCGGCTGGTCGAGCCGCCAGCGCTGCAGCGTTTCGTGCCCCGAGCGCACGCCTTGCAGTCCGCCGGGCGCGAGGCTGCGCCACCGCTTCAGAAACATGGGCAGGAACTGCGACGAGAAGCGCAACTGCTGCGGCGTCACGTCGACGCGGCCGCGCCCGCTGATGGCAAGCGTGTAGCCGCCGTCGCCGCGACGCGTGGCCGAGATCCTCGCCGTGTGCAGCGCATCCGGCAGGCCTTCGGCGCCGGGAGAGACGGACAGGATGGAGGAACGGATCGACGCCTGCGGAAAGCGGAAACCGAACTGCCGGCAAAAGGACGACGCCCAGGCGCCGCCGGCCATGACCGCCACTTTCGTGCGGATCGTTCCGCTTTCGGTGACCACGCCGCTCAGGCGTCCGCCCTCGGTCTCGATGCCGCGCGCGGCGCAATTCTGGTGAACGGTGCCGCCGAGCTTGAGGATGGCGCGGGCGACCGCGGGCGCGGCCCGCGACGGGTCGGCGGTGCCATCGCTCGGCGAGAAGACGCCGCCCTTCCAGGTCCGGCCCGTGGCGCCACCCCGCTCGCTGGCCTCGGCGCCGTCGAGCATATGGGTGGTCACGCCGGCCGTCCTGGCGAAGTCGCGCCAGCGCGCCCAGCCGGCCAGTTCCGCCTCGTCATTGCTGAGATAAAGCAGGCCGCAGCGGCGAAAGCCGGTGTCTTCGCCGGTCGCCGCCGCAAAGCTGTCCCACAGATCGAGGCTGCGGGTCGCCATCGGCAGTTCGCGGGCGTCGCGGTTCTGCTGGCGGCACCATCCCCAATTCCTGGAGGATTGCTCGGCGCCGATGCGTCCCTTTTCGACAAGCGCGACCTTCATGCCGCGCCTGGCAAGATAATAGGCCGCGAAGACACCGACGATGCCGCCGCCGATCACCACCACGTCCGCGGATTGCGGCAGTTTGCCAGATGTCTCGATTTGCTGCAGTGGCGCGCGCATGGTCTCTCTACCTTCACGCGCCAATCTAACGCGTTGCGCAGGCAGCCGCTGCCGCAGTTGAAGCCGAAGCAGAATTTTATTTCGGCTGCTCGGTCGAAATCGGAACTCGCTGCGTTTCAAAGCGGTGCCCGCTCGGATGGACTGGCCCGCGGGCTGTGGTAGTGTCAAGGCTGTTGGTACGGCAGCATTTTGTGCTGTGGCATGCGATCTTTGGAGACGGCCATGAAACTGGATCGGATCGACATCAAGATTCTTCACGAATTGCAGAAGAACGGCCGCATCACCAATGTGGAACTGGCCGACCTCGTGCATCTGTCGCCGAGCCCTTGCCTGATGCGGGTCAAGAAACTGCAGTCGGAAGGCTACATCGAGGGCTATTCCGCGCAGATCAACATCGGCAAGCTCGGCCAGACGCTGACCGTGTTCACCGAGATCACCTTGAAGAACCACCGCCAGGTCGACTTCGCCCGATTCCTCGCTGTCGTCGAGAAGATCGACCAGGTGATCGAATGCCACCTCGTCTCGGGCGGCTACGATTACCTGATGAAATTCGTCACCGCCGGCATCGGCGAATACCAGACGATCATGGAACGGCTAACCGACATGGATATCGGCATCGACAAGTATTTCTCCTTCGTCGTGCTGAAGTCCCCCATCGTCAAGGCGCACATGCCGCTGCCCAGCCTGTTCCCGATGTGAGGCCTTACGCGCGATCATCGAAATAGGAAGGTCAGCCTTTGGGACTCTCCTTCTTGCCGCGCATGGCGCGTTTGTCCCTTCGTTCATAGAGCGAATAAACCAGTGGGATGAACCAAGGCTTGCCACGGTATAGAGGCACTGCCTTCGGTGGCGGATCGAAGTCGAAAGCCGACTGAGCCCTCTCTGTCTGGCCAAGGAGCTTGAAGGCGGCCTTCTTGCCGAGCCAGCGCGCCCAAACCACACCGGAACCGCAGAAACCGGTGGCGTAGACCGTATCGCCAACCGTAAACATTCGCGGAACCATGTCGCGGTTCATCGCGACTTGGCCGAACCAGCTATGCGTTATGCCCACCTTTGCCAGTTCGGGAAAAATACGCCCAAGCTCCGAGCGCAGATGTGTGGTGGGCGCCAGCGGATCCCCTTCCGTCGTGCCGTCGCGTCCGCCGAATAGAATGCGCGTGCCATCCGGCGACGGTCGGTAGTAATAGCTGAGCTGTCTCGTGTCGCCGTGCATCATCTTCTTCGGCATCAGCCGGTCCATCACGCTTTCGCCCAACGGCTCGGTCGCTATGATGCGGCTCCGCACCGGCACGAGGCGACGGCGCAGCCAAGGATCGAAGCCGTCCGTGTAGGCGTCGGTGCATACCAGCAGCTTTTTCGCCGACACCTCGCCGCGTGACGTTGCGAGGCGCACACCACCAGCCTCTTGGCTGGTCCCCAGAACCGTCGTGTTCTCGTGAATGATGGCATCGGTTGTTCGGGCGACCCGCAATATGCCCGACAGCAGTTTGGCGGGATGAAGGCCTCCGATGTCCATCCGTACGAAGCCGCCGGCGTAGAAGTCCGTGCCGATATACCGCGATACTTCCTTGCGGGGGACCGCCGACGTCTCAATCCCGAGGAAACGGTTTAAAAACTCGGCGTGGCGGCTGAGTTCATCACATTCGCGATGGTTTACCGCGCCATCGAAGAGACCCGAGAGGAAGAAGTCGCATTCCACCCCTTCGGTTTCGAGGAAGGCTGCCAGGTCCTGTCGCGCCGCCTTTCCTTCCGCCAGGATGCCATCGGCCCGAGATTGACCGAACCTGCGGATCAATTGCTTGCGGCTCGGCCTTATGCTGCCGCTCGCCATGCCGCCGTTTCGGCCTGACGCGGCCTGCCCGATAGCTTGCCGGTCGAAAAGCTGGACGCTGCGTCCGGCTCTCGCCAGTTCGATGGCCGCCGACAGCCCCGCATAGCCGCCGCCGACGATGGCGACATCGCATCGGGGGACCAGCGGCACCACAGGCAAGGCAGAAAATGCGCAATCGTCCCACCAGTATGGCGTGGCCTTGAACGGACGCGAGGTGGTCGTATCCATGCTGTGCATCTGTGATCCGATCAACGCGCTCAATCGCGCGAGACCCAGAGCTTGCGGGTGGCTTCGATCACCCGCCAGACGCCCGTGAATCCAGGGTGCATCACGAAGGCGTCGCCTGCCGAAATGCGGCGCGGCTCGAACCCGTCCTCGATGAGTTCCGAAACTCCCGAAAGGATGTAGCAGACTTCGAAGGTTCCGCCTTTTATGGAGCGATAGGCGCCCGGCGTGGCCTCCCATACACCGGCCCGCACTTGGCCGTCAGCGGTTTGCGCGATATCCCAAGTCAGGAAACGGGGATCACCATCCACGCGCCGTTCCGGCAGCGGTTCGCCTTTCCTGGGTTCGGGGAGCTTGTTCTGATCGAAAAAGGTAAGCTTGGACATGGGGCACCCTTTCAGCGCGCGGCATGCCGCTCGAAAGACAGGCGCCTTTCGATGGCATGCAGAGCAGTCAGACAGACGACGTTGATTGCAAGGTAGAAGACGGCGGTGATGACGAAGATTTCCATGATGGCGAACGTCTCGCTCATCAGCCGTTTGGCATAGCCGGTGATTTCAAGCACCGTTATGGTGGAGGCAAGGCTTGACTCCTTGATGATGACGGCGACCTCCGTGCTGTAGGAGGGCAGGGCCTGGCGCAGCGCCAAGGGGAACTTGACGCGGTGAAAAACCACCCAGGCGGACATGCCACATGCCTGCGCCGCCTCGATCAGTCCGCGCGGCAGCGACAGCAGCGCCGTACGGAAGATCTCCGCCGTATAGGCACCGGTATTCAGGATGACGGCAAGGATGGCGGCATGCAGGCTGTCGCCGATCAGCCACCACAAAACCGTATTGTGACGTATGAAGCCTATCTGCGCGAGGCCGTAGTAGATCACAAAGACCTGCACGAGCATCGGCGTGCCCCGGAACACCGCGCAGTAGAAGTCGGCGCATTTGCGGACGATGCCGCGCCGGGACATGCGGGCGGTTGCCATAAGTATGCCGAACGGCAATCCGATGCCGACCCCGAAAAATGCAATCAGCAGAGTCGTCTTAACGCCGACGAGCAGAAACGGAACCGCATAGGTGACGATGCTGAAGTCCATCCTAGCCTCTGGTGAATCCGCGATTGAAATGTTTTTCGACGCGGTTGAACAGAACCTGGCTCGCCACGGTCATGCCGAAAAACATCGCTGCCGCCATGCAATAGAACAGCAGCGGCGAGCGGGTGATTCCCGCGGCGACCGCTGCGGCTCGCATCAGTTCCTGCATGCCGACGACGGATACGAGCGACGTGTCCTTGATCGTCATCTGCCAAACGTTGTTGATCCCGCCCAGAGCCAGCCTGAGAGCGAGCGGCAGGGTCACGCGGGAGAAGGTGACGCGTGGCGACAACGAAAGCGATCGGGCCGCCTCCAGAAGGCCGGCGGGAACTGCCTGCAAGGCGCCTCGTATGACTTCTATCGAGTACGCGCACGAGATCGCGGCGATAGCCGCGATGCCGATGATCAACGGATAGGCATTTTCGGCGCTCTCGGCGTAGCCGAATGCCGAGGCAATTTTCTGCACCCAATCGACGGAGCCGAAGAACAGCAGATAAATGACCAGTAGCCCCGGAACGCCGCGAACGACGATGCTGTAGGCATCGACAAGCTGTGACAAAGCCGGAACCCGGCGCCAACGAAGGATGGCAAGAGGTATCGCCGTCGCCAGCCCTATGACCGCGCCGAGAAAACCGATCAGAAGCGTTATTCCGGCGCCGCGCAGCAGCGCGAGGAGCCAGCCCTTCTCGATCATCAGCACCCAGATATCGTGCAACATGAAGACCATTCCATCAGGTCGTCGCGGCATTGCCGCGACGGCCTGTTCCCCGTTGGATGACTACTTCTTGCACGCGATGGTGTAGTCGTCCTTGAACCAATTTTCCGAGGCAGCCTTCACCTTGCCGCTGTTGATCATGGCGCAAAGCGCGCTGTCCAGCTTGGCCTTCAGTGCGGAGTTGCCCTTGCGCAAGCCAACACCCATGCCGTAGCCCAGCGCCTCGTGGTCGTCCGCTCCGGTGACCTTGACGTCGATGCGGGCGAAATTTGCGCCTTCAGGCGTGCCGAGGAAATCGACCCAGGTCGGGGAATCGCCGAATGCAGCGTCAAGCCGGCCTGCCGCGAGATCGGAATTCTGCTGGGTAGTGGCGTCGTAGGTCTTCAGATCCGCAGTCGGAATATGTTTCTTTATGAACTGCGCGTATGTGGTGCCATTCACAACGCCTATGGTCTTGCCGGCCAGCGCCTTCTCGATTTCCGCAAGACTCTTCAGCCCAACGGACGGAGAATCCTTCGGAACCACAAAATACTGCGGTGTGGTTGCGTAGGGGACGGAGTAGTCGATCTTCTTCTTTCTCTCGTCGGTGATGCCGAGACCCGAGATGATGACATCAAAGCGATCGCTGTCCATCGACGGAACCAAGGAACTGAACGTCTGCACCACGAATTTGCATTTGACCTTGAGCTGGGCGCAAATGCCGTTGGCGATATCGGCGTCGAAGCCGGTAACGTTGCCGTTGGCGTCGGCCATGCTGAACTGCGGGGCATCGCCTTCGGTGCCCACGCGTAAGACGCCGTCCTCGGCCCATGCGACGCTTATTGCCGCCGCCACCATCAGGCCGGATAGGCAGATTAAGCGAAGTGTGTTCTTTACGAGCATTCTGAGTTACCCCTCTTTGCTTTCTGTTTGATGGCCGCCATCAGGCGGCAGTTGGAATAACGCTGGATAGGAACCGGTTCACCGCCTCGGATGCGGGATTTCGAAACAGTTCTTCCGGCACGGCATCCTGCTCAACGATACCCTTGTGCAGGAATATCATTCGGTTCGACACCTCCCGCGCGAACCTCATTTCATGCGTGACGAGGAGAATGGTCGCTCCCTCGTCGGCAAGCGTTCGGATGACCTTCAAGACCTCGCCGACCAACTCGGGGTCAAGCGCGGAAGTTGGTTCATCAAAAAGCATCAGCTTAGGCTGCATCGCCAAAACGCGTGCGATCGCCACGCGCTGCTGCTGCCCACCCGAAAGCTGGCTTGGATACCGGTGGCCAAAGTCGGCCATGCCCACCTTGGATAACGCCGAAAGCGCTGTTTCATCCGCCTCCCGCTTGCCCTTCCGCAGTACGTAGATCAGCGCCTCGGTTACGTTCTCAAGTACGGTTCGATGTGGCCACAGGTTGAAGCACTGAAACACCATTCCGATGCGGCGACGGAAAACTCTGATATTGGTCGCGTTGACGATTTTCGTTTCGTGGCTTTCGTTCTGCGACGCGGAAATCGCATCGCCCATCACCTCGATCTCACCCGAACTCGGGGTCTCCAGAAAATTGATGCATCGTAGCGCGGTGCTCTTTCCCGAGCCGGAAGAGCCGACCAGCGAAATGACCTCGCCTTGCCGCATCTGGAAGCTCAGCCCGTTGAGAACGCGGGCCGCGCCGAACGCCTTGCGAAGTTCGTGAACTTTCAGAACGGGAGCCACGCCGAAGCACCTCCTGTCCGTGCCGTGGTGAAGGGATGTAGAGCCGATCGACGGTCCATTTCGGCGACATCTTCGCTGGTAGTCATTCTCGGATCCCTAGGGGGCATCGCAGAAACAAACGAATTTCGGTTCGACGAAATCCGGCGACGGATGATGTCGCGACCCCTCCCGTTCAAGGCCGACTGCTTCCAGCTGCATTCCACCCTCAAGGATTACAAAACGTGACCTCAGCTTATGTCCGTCGGGGCACGCAATTCCGTCTTATTCAATTGAATTTCCGCAGAATTCCTGCCAATTCTAGGTTTGTAAGAGGAAACGCTCCGAACGCGTCGGACTCTGACCGCGACTGGGTAGACCAGTTCTTCGGATCGGCGCTCACCTCGCGCCCATTTTTCGCGGCACGTTCTTGCAGAGATTCAGATCACGGGCTGCCTGCACGCCGTTGACAGGCCTAAACGCATAATCAATCAAGAAAATGCTCGAAATCGATTGGCATGGAAAACCCAACCTTCACTCGATCCATGACAACCATTGTCTTGAACCCCTTGATGTCGTGATTTTCGTAGAAAAATCTCCGAGTAAAAGCTTCATAATCTTCCATGCTTCGGGATGTGACAATGAGAACGAAATCTGCTTCTCCCGTAACGTAGTAGCCGTTCATCACTTCCGGAGTCTGGCGGATCGATTGTTTGAAGCGGTCGACGATGTCAGCCCGTTCGCGCTCGAGCGAAACCAGCACGAGCATCGCAATGGGCCGGCCGACAGTCTTGGGTTTCACGATCGAAACGTCAGCTTCGATTGCTCCCCCTACCCGAAGCCGTTTGAGACGACGCTGGACCGCCGTTGCTGACAGGCCGACCAATTGGCCAAGCTCTTCCGTGCCGTGGCGATTGTTGGTCTGCAGAATATTAAGCAAGCGAGAGTCCAGTCGATCAAGCTTCATTCTGCCTGCCTGCGCGTTGATCTGGTGACACAATCGTGGCTGAAAAACTTGCCGTCACCCCTCAGTCTTCCGATGTAGTCAGCAATGGCCGTATTGGCTGACGAGCTCGGGGTCGCGCACCAGGCCGTCGAGCCAGGTCGGATCGAGCTTCGGCACCGAAGAGAACAGTAGCTTGGAGTAGGGGTGGGCGGGCGCCTTCACCTTGTCTGGCGTGATCTGCTCCACCCGCTGGCCATTGTACATGACCATGATCTCGTCGCAGATGGCCTCGACGACGGAGAGGTCGTGGCTGATGAAGATGTAGGAGAGCCCCAGCTCGCGCTGCAGCTCCTTGAGCAACTCGATCACGGCGGACGCCACCACCGTGTCGAGCGCCGAGGTGATTTCGTCGCAGATGATGAGCTTGGGGTCGGCCGCCAGCGCGCGCGCGAAATTCACGCGCTGCTTCTGGCCGCCCGAGAGCTCCGATGGATGCCGGTAGCGCAGCGCCCTCGGCAGGCGCACCATGTCGAGCAGTTCGTCGACGCGCTTCGAGCGCGCCTGCCTGTCGAGCCGGTGATAGAAGGCGAGCGGACGGGCGATGATGTCCTCCACCGGCTTGGCCGGATTGAGTGCGGTATCGGCGTACTGGAACACGATCTGCATCTCGCGCAGCTGGTCCTGGCTGCGTTTCCTGGCGGCGCGCTGCAGGTCCTTGCCATCGAAGACGATGTCGCCGGCCGCGGCCGGATGGATGCCGGCGATGACGCGCGCCAGCGTCGATTTTCCGCAGCCGGATTCGCCGATGACGCCGAGATTGCGCCCCTTCTCGACGACCAGGCTGACGGAATCGACCGCGCGGATAAGCGGCAGTCCGTCAGCCCGCATCGCGCCATAGCCGGCCGTCACGTCGTTTATACGCAGCAGCTGCTTCGTCCCGGCATCCGCGTCGGCTTGCCCTTGCCGCGGCTTCGGTTCGAAGGCGGCCAGCAGTTCGCGCGTATAGGGGTGCCGGGCAGCTGACAGGATTGCCGCTGTGGTGCCGGTTTCCTGCACCTCGCCGCCCTTCAGCACCACGATGCGGTCGGCGATCTGGGCGACGACCGCGAGGTCGTGGGAAACATAGACACCTGCGATACCGCCCGCCCGCATGACCGACTTGAATGCCTTCAGCACGTCGATCTGCGTCGTCACGTCGAGTGCCGTCGTCGGCTCGTCGAAGATCACCAGCTTGGGATCGCCGATGAGCGCCATGGCCGCCGACAGCCGCTGCAACTGACCGCCCGAAACCTGGTGCGGATAACGGGCGCCGATCCCTTCCGGGTCCGGCAGCGACAAGGCCCTGAACAGCTCGACGGCGCGTCGGCGGGCCTGTTCGGGCGGCATCAGCTTGTGGATGCGCGTGACCTCGATGACCTGCTCCATGATGGTGGAGGAGGGGTTGAAGGAGGCGGCTGCACTTTGCGGAACATAGGCAATGTCGGTGCCGCGCAGCCTGGCGCGCTCCTTTTCGGAAAGGGCGGCCATGTTCTTGCCGTTGACGTTGATCTCGCCGCCGGTGATCCGGCAGCCGGGCCGCGCATAACCCATCAGCGAGAGCGCCACCGTAGTCTTGCCGGAGCCGCTTTCGCCGATCAGGGCGACGATCTCGCCGTCGGCTATGTCGAGGCTGACGCCTTTGATGATCTCGACAAGCCGTCCGGCGTCGGTCGTCGCCTCGATCCTCAGGTTCCTGACCTCGACGAGATTGCTCATGCGTCCCGGTCCCTGATCTTCTGCGGCAGGTTGTCGATCAGCAAGTTGACGCTGATGGTGAGGCTGGCGATCGCCAGCGAAGGCACGATGACGGCGGGCGCCGCGAAGGGCAGGCCGCCGATGTTCTCGCGCACCAGCGCGCCCCAGTCGGCGAGCGGCGGCTGCAGGCCGAGCCCAAGGAAGGACAGGCCGGAGAGCAGCAGAACGATGAAGACGAAGCGCAGGCCGAAGTCGGCGAGCACCGGGCGGATGATGTTGGGCAGGATCTCGGAGCCGATGAGATAGAGGGTGCTCTCGCCGCGGACACGCGCGACGGTCATGAAGTCCATGGTGTTGATGTTGACGGCGAGCGCGCGCGCGAAGCGGTAGGCGCCGGGGATATAGATGACGGCGAGCGTCAGGATCAGCACCGGAATCGACGAGCCGACGGCAGCGACGACGACAAGGCCGAACAGCTTGCTGGGGATGGAGTTCATGGCGTCCAGGAAGCGGCTGAGGCAGGTGTCGAGCCAGCCGCCGGTGACGGCCGCTATCATACCCAGCACGACGCCGGAAAAGCAGGCGATGGAGACGGCCGCAAGCGATATGCCGACTGTGTAGCGCGCGCCCATCAGAACCCGAGAGAGCATGTCGCGCCCGAGATAGTCCGAGCCGAGCCACAGCCCCTGACGCATCGGGCCGAAATAGTCGTCGTCGACGATGTCGCCGATGGGATGGGGAATGATGTAAGGCGCGAAGATCGCGATCAGTGTCCACGCCAGGATGACCAGCGAGGCCACGACGCCGACGAGGTTGTAGCTGTGGCCCAGGAAGGATCGTCGGGAGGTTGTCGTGCGCGCTATCGTCATCTCAGCCTCGGGTTGGACATGATGGCGACGATGTCGGCGGCCGTGATGAGGAGAAGATAGCCGAGGCAGAAGATCATCGCGCAGCTCTGGATCAGCGGCAGGTCGCGGGTCGCGACCGCATCGACCATCAGCTTGGCGATGCCCGGATAGTTGAAGATCGTCTCGACGATGATCACGCCGCCGACCAGATAGGACAAGGAAAGCGCGATCGCGTTGACGATCGGCCCGAGCGCGTTGGGAAGCGCGTGCCGCAGCACCATCCGGCTGCGCGAGGCGCCTTTGAGGAGAGCCATCTCGACATAAGGCGTGGAGAGCGTTTCGATTACCGCGGCGCGCGTCATGCGGATCATCTGGGCGGAGATGACGAAGGTGAGCGTGATCACCGGCATTGCATAGATGCGCACGAGATCGGTCAGCGAATGCGCCTCGTTGACCGACGACAGCGCCGGCAGCCATCTGAGATAAACGGCGAAGAGCAAGACCGCCAGCGTGGCAACCATGAACTCCGGCACGGAGATGACGCCGATCGAAAGCACAGTGACGGTGCGGTCGTAGACGGAGCCGCGCAACATCGCGGCGGTGATGCCGAGCGTCAGCGCCAGCGGCACCGAGAGCAGCGCGGTGATGCCGGCGAGCTTCATGGTGTTGACCAGGCGCCCGCCGATCAGAGCCGCAACAGGCATCTCATTGGCATAGGAGGTGCCGAGGTCGCCGTGGAGCAGGCCGACAAGCCAGCGCAGGAAGCGCAGGATCGCCGGGTCGTTGAGATGCATGGCCTCGCGCAGGCCGGCGACCGCCTCGGGAGTCGCCGCCTGGCCGAGCAGGATCGACGCGGTGTCGCCAGGCAGCATGCTGGTGGCGAAGAACACGGCGAACAGCACGATCAATAGCGTGATGGCCGAGATCCCTAGCCGCTTCAGCACGAGGTTGAGAACCCCAGACGTCATTGAAAGCGCTCCCTGCGGTGCGTTCGGCCAACCATCTTGCGCAATGCAGCGCCGGGGGACCGGCTGACCGGCCCCCGGCAGTCGCCCCTCAGGCTTCGAGCCAGAGATATTCCGCCATTGCGTAGCCCATCATGCCACCAAGCGGGTTCGCCTCCAAACCCTTCACCTTGCTGGAGAGGGCATCGACGTTGGAGATGTAGGCCGGGATGATGGTGCCGGCCTCCTCGGAGACCATGACCTGCATCTGGTTGTAGATTTCCTTGCGCTTGGCCTGGTCGAGCGAGCCGCGCGCCTCGACAAGAAGCTTGTCGAACTTCTCGGACTTGTACTGGCTTTCGTTCCAGGGCGCGCTGGAAGCGTAGAGGAGCGAGAACAGGATGTCCGGCGTCGGGCGTGGATTGATGTTGCCGAAATGGATCGGCGCCTTGAGCCAGTAATTGTCCCAGTAGCCGTCGGATGGGACGCGCTGGACGTCCAGCTTCATGCCGATATCCGCGCCGGCGGCCTGGATGATCACCGCCATGTCGATCGACGAGGTCGCGGCGTCGGACGCGATCACCGGTATGGACTGGCCGAGCAGGCCTGACTTCTGGAAGTGGAACTTGGCCTTGTCCGGGTCGAATGCCTTCGGCTTGATGTCGGCGTTGTGGAAGATGTTCGCCGGCGAGACAGGTTGATCATTGCCGACCTCACCAAGGCCGCGCAATGCCGATTTGACGATCTGCTCGCGGTTGACGAGGTACTTCATGCCGGCCACGAAGTCGGCCTTGCTGCCCGGTTCCATGTCGAGCCGGATGTTGAGGTCCGTGTAGTTGCCCGCGGTCGTCTTCGACAGTTCGAAGCCCTGCTGGCTCTCCAGGAGCTTCATTGAGCGCGGATTGATCGATGCGGCAAAATTGATGTCGCCGGAAAGCAGGGCGTTGACGCGAGCGCTGTCGTCGGTGATGGCGATGAATTCGAAGGAGTCGAGATAGGGCTTGCCCGACTTCCAGTAGTTCTTGTTCTTGGTGACGACCGAACGCACGCCGGGTTCGAACGTCTGCAGCACGAAAGCGCCGGTGCCGTTGCCTTTGGAGAAGTCGGTGGTGCCGTCCGCCACGATCATGAAATGGTGCAGCGCCAGGATGGTCGGGAGGTCGGCATTCGGGTCGGCGAGCGTGATTTCGACGGTCGACTTGTCGACCGCCTTGAAGCCGGTCATCTGCGCGGCGATCTTGGCAACCTTGGAGCCGACCGCTTTGTCGAGATGGCGCTTCAGCGAGTAGACGACGTCGTCGGCCGTGAGGTCCTTGCCGTCGTGGAAGGTGACGCCCTTGCGCAGCTTCACGGTCCAGGTCTTGGCGTCCTTGCTGTCGAAGCTCTCGGCCAGCTCCATCTGCGTGACGCCATCCTTGTCGAGGAAAGTCAGGCGGTTGTAGAGCGAGCAGCAGCGGACATAGTCGGTGGAGAGCGACGCCTTTGCCGGATCGAGCGTGTCGGCGGTCGAGGACGACCAGCCGGCCGCCTTGAAGCTTCCGCCGGAAACCGGCTCGGCGGCGACGGCCTGGCTGGCGCGGCCAAGCACCAGGCTGCCCACGGCGACCGCGGCGCCACCGGCCAACAGCATCTTGAGGAGTTCGCGGCGGCTCGCGCCCCGCCGGATGGCGTTCTCGACCATGGCGTCGTCTGCGCTGGTCCAGTTGGTGATCTTGTCGGTCATGTCATTCCCCTTTCTGTTTGTTTGGTCGGCATGCTCGTCTTGCTGCGGCTGTCCGGGCTTGGGTTCAGGTTCGTTCCTTCAGGCTTTCCCGAACGGCCGCCGCAAGGGAGGCCATCGAGGTGAAGTGGTAGTCCGGCACGGTGAAGCGCTCGGGCTCGATCGTGCCGCCATAGCCCTTCTGGGCATGCCGGCGTTCGATCCAGCAATTGGTCAGGCCAAGTGCCCGGGATACGCCGATGTCGTGATGCTGGCTTTGCGCGACGTGCAGGATGTCGTCCTTGCTGTCGCCCCTTGAGGCGACGAAATCGAAGACCTTCTGGAAGAACGCCGGATCCGGTTTCTCCGTTCCGGTATCGTCGGCGGTGAAGGTGGCGAAGAAGGGCGATCCGAGCTGCTTCTCGAAATGGTCGAGGGCCCAGCGTCGGGCATTGGTCGTGGCAATCAGCTTGTGGGATTTCGCGAGGTCCGCCAATGCCGCCGCGCTGTCGGGGAAACCTTTCCAGACGCTGGCGGAATCGCGCAGGCGGACGCCGAATTTCTCGTCTGCCGGCAGGCCGAGCTGCGGCGCGATGACCATGTACACACGCACCAGATCGTCGGGGAACAGGCCGGCATCGGGCATGTAGCGGGCCTGCCGGTAGAGGGCCAGCGCGGCTTCGCCATCGATGGAGACGCCAGCCTCGGCGGCAATCCCGGCCAGGCTAGTCGTGATGCCGCCTTCGAAGTCGATCAGCGTGCCGACGACATCGAAGGTCATGTACTTGAATTCGCTGAAAGCCCTGGCCAAGAAACTAGCTCTCCTCTGCGCGATACCGGATTGCATGGTGCTGAACAGAACAAAATTCCGTGCTGTCCAAGGCGTTGGCCCTTTTCGAAAGCCCATAAATCCGCGCTTTCTGGCCTTGTCTTATAAGCAGTCTGGCACTTCCCCCGCGCTGGATTCGCCGAAAAGGCGTGAGGGGGCGGCACAAAATTGCGAAATCGTCTGCCCCGGCGATATTTCGAGATACGAAAAATTCGGCGCCCGTCATGCCAGGGCCTGACGGACGTCGGGATCGTCCAGCGTCTGGTCGAGCGTGAGGCGCGTGCGCTCGATGATAGCGTCGACGTCGTCGTCGGTGCAGCAGAGCGGCGGCGCATAGCCGAGGACACCGTTGGCAAAGGCGCGGATGATGAGACCGTTGTCCCACGCCCGGTCGAAGACGCGCCGCGCCGGCATGGCCGACGCCGGAAGCGGTGTCTTCTTCGTCTTGTCGACCACCAGCTCGATCGCGGCCAGCATGCCGCGACCGCGCACATCACCGACGAGCGGGTGGTCGCGCAGGCTTGCCAATCCTGTCATCAGGCGGGCACCGGCCTTGATGCCGTTCTCAAGAAGGCCGTCTTCGTAGAGCTTCAGCACCTCGAGCGCGACGGCGGCGCTGACGGGATGGGCCGAATAGGTGTAGCCGTGGCCGACCGCAGCGGCGCCCGCGCCGTCGGCGATGACGTCGTAGACATGATCGGCCATGAAGACGGCGCCCATCGGGACATAGCCGGAGGTCAGCCCCTTCGCGGTCGTCATGAAATCGGGAACGATGTCCTCGTCCGTGCAAGCGAACAGGGGTCCCGTGCGCCCGAAGCCGGTGATCACCTCGTCGGCGATGAACAGGATGCCGTACTCCCGGCAGAGCTCGCGTATCGCCTTGATCCAGCCCTTCGGTGGGACGATGACGCCACCCGAGCCCTGGATCGGCTCGGCATAGAAGGCGGCAACCCGCTCCGGTCCGATCTCCTCGATCTTGGCCTTCAGCGCGGCCAGCGATGCGGCGATGATCGCGTTGCCGTCCTCGCCTACCGGATTGCGATAAGGGTAGGGCGAGGGGATCTTGTGCTGCCATTCAAAGGGAATGCCGAAACCGGCGTGAAAGGCGGGCAGCGCGGTCAGGCCGGCGCCGACCACCGATGAGCCGTGATAGCCGTGCTCGATGGAAATGAACTGGTCGCGTTTCGGCTCGCCCCTGGCACTCCAGTAGTAGCGGACGAAGCGGATGGTGCTGTCGACCGCGTCCGAGCCGCCGAGGGTGAAGAAGACGTGATTGAGGTCGCCCGGAGCGCGCTCGGCCAGTTCCGAGGCGAGGCGAATGGCCGGTTCCGAGCCGAGGTCGAAATAGGCGGTGGCATAGGGCAGTTCGCGCATCTGCCGGGCCGCCGCCTCGACGATGCTGTCGTGGCCGTAGCCGGCATTGACGCACCACAGCCCGGCGAAGCCATCGATCAACTGCCGGCCGGATGCTTCGGTCACGGTGGCGCCCTTGGCCGATTTCAGGACACGCACGCCGAGCGCCTCATGGCCGCGGTATGAGGAGACCGGATGGACGAGATGGGCGCGGTCGAGTTCGATCAGGGAATTGGCGAGCATTGTTGTCCTCCTAGCCGAGCGCCTGGTTGGCGAGGGCGTAAACTTTTGGCCTGGCCTGTTCCGACCCCGGCTTGGGCGGACGGTCCATGGCCACGCCGCCGCCGACATGGACGAGGCCGATTTCGGTGAGCCAGCCATCGATACCGGTCCGGCTGTCGGTATCCACGCGCAGGAAGGCGCCGCCGCGCGGCGCGGCGAAAAAGCTGATCAGGTCTTTCGCGGCCTCGGCGCTTGCCGCGATGACCGGGCCGATCACCTCGCCGCGCCCGAAGGGACGGATCGCCGCATAGGCCTCGATGGCGCCGTTGCGGCGGATGATTGCGAAGTGACCGCGCTCGGCCAGCGCATCGATCAGGGCTTCCCGGTCGGCGCCATAAGCGTCGCGATCGAGCGCCTTGATTTCCGGCAGATCGCCAATGCTTGCGGCTTCAACGCCGTCGGGCGCGTCAAGCTCCGTCACTTTCCCCTGATGCTGCAGGATCGCACCGGAGCGCACGAAGCCGAGCTTTTCATAGAGCGGCTCGCCATCGGCCGTCGCGACGAGCCGCAGCGGACGGTCGCCGGCAAGGGCGATCGCCTGATCCATGAGTCGGCGCCCGAGCCCCTGGCCCCGCACATTCCTGTCGACGATCACCATGTTGATCATGGCGCAATCATTGCCATAGGGCGTTACCAGGATGGTGCCGGTGACACGGCCCTGGTCGTCGAGCGCGACCGCGCCGCTCGAGAGTTGCAGCGCCATCTGCCAGTCCTGCGCGCGATGCGGCCAATTCTCCTGGCGAGAAAGCGCTACCGCACCCTCGATATGGTCCGGCCCGAAGGCCTGGAGTTCGATCTCGCCCTGCTGCATGAGGCATCCTTTCGTCTGCTGATCAAGTCTCGGCCATCGGCGCGCCGCAGATCGTCTGAAGGTTTTGGCCTGGACAGTATCTTTCGCCGTAGCGCGAGGCATGCGCCGCATCTTGTGCTGGCGCGCCCGCCGCGCCGGACGCGCTTCACGTCTCGCGCGACGACGTAATCGCCACACCAGATGCTACAGCGTGCCAAACCGGATGGCGGATACGGAACTTTCTGCTTTCGGGACGCCGATTTCGGTCAGGTCGGCCGCCTTCTGCCGTCCTATGATGAATTCATCCGAACGCGGATGTGCTTCCACCGGAGATCGACGGACATGGCTTCCTTCAGGCCCAAATACATCACCTTCGACTGCTACGGCACGTTGACCAATTTCCAGATGGCGGAAGCCGCACGCGACCTCTACGGCAGCCGGCTCGACGAGCCGCGCATGCAGGAGTTCATCAAGAAATTCGCGGCGTACCGGCTGGACGAGATCCTGGGCGACTGGAAGCCCTATGCCGATGTCGTCCACAACGCGCTCGAGCGTTCCTGCAAGCGCAACGGCGTCGCCTTCAGCCCCGACGACGCGAAGATGGTCTATGAGCGCGTCCCGACCTGGGGGCCGCATGCCGACGTTCCGGCCGGCCTGGCGAAAGTCGCCAAGGAAATTCCGCTGGTCATCCTGTCCAACGCCATGAACGCGCAGATCATGTCCAATGTCGAGAAGCTCGGCGCGCCGTTCCATGCCGTCTACACGGCCGAGCAGGCGCAGGCCTACAAGCCGCGCTTCAAGGCCTTCGAATATATGTTCGACAGGCTGGGCTGCGGTCCGGAGGACATCCTTCACTGCTCGTCGTCATTCCGCTACGACCTGATGTCGGCCCATGATCTCGGCATCAAGAACAAGGTCTGGGTCAACCGCGGCCACGAACCGGCCAACCCGTACTACGGCTATGTCGAGATATCAGACATTTCGGGTCTTCCAGGCGTGGTCGGTCTCTGAACAGGGCGGATTGCCGATGAAGTTCGTCTCCTACTGGCACGACACCGCCCCCGACTTTTCCGGCGCGGCGCAAGGCCCGGTCGAGGGTCACTACGATGCCGCCATCATCGGCGGCGGCTTCACCGGTCTCGCCGCCGCGCGCCAGCTGGCGAAGGCCGGCGCGAAGGTGGCGGTGCTGGAGGCGGAGCGGGTGGGCTGGGGCGCATCCGGGCGCAATGGCGGGCACCTGAACAATGGCCTCGCCCATAGCTTCCTCTCGGCCAAGGCGGAACTCGGCAAGGAACGCGCAATCGCGCTGTACCGAGCGCTCGACGACTCCGTCGATACCATCGAGGCGCTGGTCGCCGAGGAAAGCATCGACTGCAACTTCCGCCGCGCGGGCAAGCTGAAGCTCGCCTCCAAGCCGCAGCATTTCGAAGCGATCGCCCGCAACTTCGAGGCCGTCCATGCCGAGGTGGATCCGGACACGGCGCTGCTGTCGGCGGCGGAGCTCAAGTCCGAGATCGGTTCGCCCTTCCATGGCGCGATGCTGTCGAAGAAGAGCGCCATGATGCATATGGGCCGCTATGTGGCAGGCCTGGCCACGGCCGCCGCCCGCCACGGCGCCGTGATCCACGAGAACACCAGGGTGACGGACCGCAAGCAGACCGGCAGCAGGCATGAGCTGACCACTTCGCGCGGCCGGATCAGCGCCGACAATGTGCTGGTGGCGACCGGTGCCTACACCACGCCGAATTTCGGTTATTTCCGTCGCAGGATTATCTCCGTCGGCAGCTTCATCATCGCCACGCGGCCGTTAAGCGATGCCGAGATCGCCACGACCATGCCGGGCAACCGGACATGCGTGACCTCCATGAACATCGGCAACTACTTCCGGCTTTCGCCGGACAAGCGCCTGATCTTCGGCGGCCGCGCGCGCTTCTCTGCAACGTCGGATCAGCACTCCGACGCCAAAAGCGGAGAGATATTGCGAGCCGGCCTCGCGGCGATCTTCCCGCAACTTGCCAAGGTCGAGATCGACTATTGCTGGGGCGGGCTGGTCGACATGACCAAGGACCGTTTTCCGCGCGCCGGATACAATGGCGGTGTCTGGTACGCGATGGGCTATTCCGGCCACGGGGCGCAGCTTTCCACTCATCTCGGTATGATCCTGGCCGATGCCATGCTCGGCCGCGAGGATCGCAATCCGCTAAAGGGGCTCGAATGGCCTTCCATTCCCGGCTATTCCGGCAAGCCCTGGTTCCTGCCGATGGTCGGCCTCTACTACAAGGCGCTTGACCGGATACAATGAGGCAGTAGGGGAGTAGGGGAGTAGGGTACAGGCGCTCATTCCCTACTGCCTTACTCCCCTACTCCCCTACTCCCCTATTCCCATATGAAAACTCTTCATCTCGAGATATTCCTCGATGCCGGCCTGGGCACCTTCGCGCCCAAGACCGGACTGCTTGACGCCGCCGAAGGGGGCCACCTCCATCGAGACCGAGCCGGTGTTGAGCCCCACCATGCCGAACTCCAGCGCCTCGCCGACGCGCCAGGCGCGTTTCAAATTCTCGGTGTAGAAGTAGGAAGCAAGCCCGTAAGGCGTGCCGTTGGCCAGCGAGATCGCCTCTTCCTCCGTCTCGAAGCGGAAAAGCGGCGCGACCGGGCCGAAGGTTTCCTCGCCGGCAAGCTGCATGTCTTTCGTGGCGCCGGTCAGCACCAGTGGCGCAACATACTGGTGACCGACCGGTAGCGCCGGCTTTTCGGTGATGATCGCCGCGCCCTTGGCTAGCGCGTCCTCGACGTGACGGTTGATCTTCTCGACAGCGGCCATGTTGATCATTGGCCCGATGGCGATGCCGGGTTCGGTGCCCGGCCCGACCTTCATGGCGTTGACACGGGCGGAGAGCTTCGCGGCGAAGGTCTCGTAGACACCGGCCTGGACGATGATGCGGTTGGCGCAAACGCAGGTCTGGCCGCCATTGCGGAATTTTGAAACCAACGCGCCCTCGACGGCGAGATCGAGGTCGGCGTCGTCGAAGACGATGAAGGGCGCGTTGCCTCCAAGTTCGAGGCTGAGCCGCTTCACGCTGTCGGCCGCGCCGCGCATCAGCAGCGAGCCGACCCGCGTCGAGCCGGTAAAGGAGATCTTGCGCACGGTCTCGTTCGCCATGATCTCGTTGCCGATATCGGCCGGCACGCCGGTGACGATGTTGATGACGCCGGCGGGGATGCCCGCACGTTCGGCGAGCACGCCTAGCGCCAGTGCCGAATAGGGCGTGAACTCCGATGGCTTGATGACCACCGTGCAGCCGGCGGCCAGCGCCGGCGCGACCTTGCGGGTGATCATCGCATTGGGAAAATTCCACGGCGTGATGATGCCGCACACGCCGACCGGCTCCTTCAGCACGATGATGCGCCGGTCTTGCGTCGGCGAGGGGATGGTGTGGCCGTTGATGCGGCGTGCCTCCTCGGCGAACCATTTGACGAAGGACGCGCCGTAGCGGATCTCGCCTTTGGCCTCGTCCAGCGGCTTGCCCTGTTCGGTCGTCAGGATCAGCGCAAGATCGTCCAGATTCGCCAGCATCAGCCCATGCCAGGCCTCCAGGAGGGCAGCGCGCTCGGCGTTGGTTTTCTTCCTCCAATCCCCATAGGCAGCAGCCGCGGCGTCTATGGCCGCGCGGGTCTCCGGAGCGGCCATGTCGGGCACGGTGCCGATCGCGGCCTGGGTCGCCGGATCGATGACATCGACCGTCTTGCCAGAGTCGGCGATGACCCATTCGCCGCCGATCAAACCGGCTTCGCGGAAGAGGCTTTTGTCTTTCAGGTTTCTCATCGAAAACGACCTTGCAATCAGGTGAGCGCCGCGACGACGGCAGCGGTGATCGCTTGTGTGCGATCCTTGCCGGGGGTTGTTCCAATGCCTCGCGCGGTTGTCGCCTCGAGCGCCTTCATGACGCGGCCGGCGGCAGCCTTTTCGCCGAGATGATCGAGCATCATGGCGCCGGACCAGATGGTGGCGATCGGGTTGGCGATGCCGAGATGGGCGATGTCGGGCGCCGAGCCGTGCACCGGCTCGAACATGGACGGCGCCGAACGGTCGGGATTGATGTTGGCGGAGGCGGCATAGCCGAGCCCGCCCTGGATCGCCGCGCCGATGTCGGTCAGGATGTCGCCGAACAGGTTGGAAGCGACGAGCACGTCGAGGCTCTCCGGCGCCATGATCATGCGCGCCGCGAGCGCATCGACATGATAGCTGGTCACCTCGACGTCCGGATAATCCCCCGCAAGCTTGCGGGTGACCTCGTCCCAGAACACCATCGAGTATTTCTGGGCGTTGGACTTGGTGACGGAAGCAAGTTTGCCCCGCCGTGATCGCGCCTGCTCGAAGCCGAAGCGCAGGATGCGCTCGACGCCGGCGCGGGTGAAGATCGATGTCTCCACCGCGACCTCGTCCAAAGTGCCCTGGTGCACACGCCCGCCGGCGCCGGAATATTCGCCCTCGGTGTTCTCACGGATGCACAGGATGTCGAAGCTCTCCGCTCGCAGCGGTCCCGTGACCCCAGGCAGCAGGCGGTGTGGCCGGATGTTGGCATATTGCACGAATGCCTTGCGGATCGGCAGCAGCAGGCCGTGCAGCGAGACCGAATCCGGCACCTCCGCCGGCCAGCCGACCGCGCCGAGAAGGATGGCGTCGAAGCCGCGCAAGGTCTCGATGCCATCCTCGGGCATCATGCGGCCGGTCTCGTTGTAGAAGCGGCAGGACCAGGGGAACTCGGTGCCCGTCAGGACAAAGCCGTCCTGTTTGGCCACGGTTTCCAGCACCGTCCAGGCGGCGGCGGTGACATCGCGGCCGATGCCGTCACCGGGGATCAGGGCGATCGAGTAGGATTTCATCGGCATCCCTTCATACGCTGACCAGGACGCTCTTGGTCCTGCGGTTGGCGAGATAGGCGTCGCGGCCAAGGTCCTTGCCGATGCCGGAGCGCTTGTAGCCGCCGGTCGGCAGGATGTGGTCGCGCGAGCGGCTGTAGCGGTTGACCCAGACCGTGCCCGCTTCGAGCTTGCGCGCCAAACGGATCGTACGCGATAGATCGGAAGTGAACAGGCCGGAAGCCAGCCCGTAGGTAGGATGGCTGGACAGCGCCAGCGCCTCGTCCTCGGTCTCGAAGGTCTGGACGGTGAGCACCGGGCCGAAGATCTCCTCGACGATCGCGGGATTGGACTGATCTACATTGGCGATCAGTGTCGGCGCGTAGAAATAGCCGCGGCTATCCATGGCGGCGCCGCCGGTCAGGCATTCGCCGCCTGCCGCCACCGCAGCCCGCACAATGCTGTCGACACGCGCCCGCTGCCGTTCCGAGATGATCGGCGAATAATGCGTCGCCTCGTCCCAGGTCGGGCCAGGCCGCACGGCCTTCATCTTCTCCAGGATCGCGGTCGTCAGCCTGTCGGCCACGCTCTTCTCGACGATCAGCCGGGTGCCGGCGACGCAGGCCTGGCCGGCGTTGAAGGTGACGCTGCCGGCGATCGCCGTCGCCGCCTTGTCCAGATCGGCATCGGCAAAGACGAGCTGCGGGCTCTTGCCGCCAAGCTCCAGCGTCATCGGCTTGACGCCGGTGCGAGCGACGTTCTCCATGATCGCCGAGCCGGCGCGAGTCGAGCCGGTGAAGCTGACCTTGGCGATCTCGGGATGGCCGGTCAGCGCCGTTCCGGTCGTCGGACCGTCTCCTAGCACCACGTTTATGAGCCCTGCCGGCAGACCCGCCCTGACGGCGAGTTGCGCCATGTAGACAGCCGAAAAGGGTGTCATTTCCGATGGCTTCAGCACCACCGCATTGCCCGCGGCCAGCGCCGGGCCAAGCTTCCATCCGGCCATCGAGATGGGAAAATTCCAGGGCGTGATCGCGCCGACCACGCCATAGGGCTCGCTCATGATCATGCCGAGACTGGCGTCGTCGGTTGGCACGAGCTCGCTGCCTTCCTTGTCGGCGAATTCCGCAAAGAAGCGGATCTGCTCGGCGGTCACCGCGATGTCGCCGGCAATGAGCTGGCCGACCGGGCGGGTGGAGCACAGCGCCTCGATCCTGGCCAGCGTTGCGGCTTCGGCCTCGATCAGGTCGGCCCAGGCCAGCAGCGCCCTGGTGCGCTCGCGCGGCCGGACGCCGCCCCAGTTGCTGGCCTTCAGCGCCGCCCTGGCGCTGTCCACCGCACGGTCGATCATGTCGGCGCCGGCCACCGGGCAGGCGGCATATTCCTTGCCGTCGGACGGGCGGCGCATCTCGATCGCGCCCTCGGCCGCGATCATTTTCCCGCCGACAAAATGGCCGACGGGAAGGGGAATTGTGTTTGGATCGAAGCTCAGGCTCATGGGCAACCACTTAGCAGCGTTGGCAGCAGCCTAGCGCGCGCGGGCAAGCAGCTTGCATCGTTCGTCGAACCGTCGCGGATGATTGTTGCGTGCGTGTCGCGCGGGACGGCAAAATCTGTCGCTGCCGCTTGAAACCGCGCCGACCGTTCACCCGACCGTCACGTAGATCTTGCGCACCGTTTCGATCGTCTTCCAGACCCCGGTGAAGCCCGGCTTCATGACGAAGCTGTCGCCGGCGCCGTAGGTCACCGGCTCGCCGCCGTCTGGCGTGATCTCGATCACGCCAGACAGGATGTGGCAGAACTCGAAAGTCTTTCCCTTGATCGAGCGCGTCTCCCCCGGCGTCGCCTCCCAGACGCCGGTATGGACGAGGTCGTCCTTGGCTGCGTCCTGCGCCCAGGTCTTGAAGGCCGGGTCGCCGGCAATCAGCCGCTCGGGCAACGCCTTGGACTGGCGTGGCGGGAAGGACGGGTCGGTATCGAGGGTCTTCAGCAGGGACAAGGAATGACCTTTCAGGTTGGAGCTTCAATAGCCGCGCGACCGGTCGACGAGCCCGATCGGATCGAGCCCGGCGCGGTGGCGCTTGATGTTGTCGATGACGGCCCGCGCAGCGGTCGCCGGCTGGGTGACGCTGGCGACATGCGGTGTCAGGATGATCTTCGGGTGCGACCAGAATGGATGGCCCGAGGGCAGAGGCTCGGGATCGGTGACATCGATCATCGCTGCCGAGAGGCGGCCGCTATCGAGCGCGGCGACAAGCGCTTCCTGGTCGAGTTGCGGCCCCCGACCGGCGTGGACGAGCGCCGCGCCCTTGGGCAGCTTCGCGAACAGCTCGGCATCGAGGAAACCGCGCGTCTCCTCGGTCAGCGGCAGCAGGCAGACCAGAATGTCGCTGGCCGCAAGCATCTCCTGCAGCCCGTGCCGGCCATCGTGACAGGTCACGCCCTCGATCCGCCGTGGCGAGCGGCTCCAACCGGCAAGCGGAAAGCCGAACGGCTTCAACCGGTCGAGGACGGCCTGGCCGAGCTGCCCCAGGCCGAGCACGCCGATCCGGCGCGAGGCGGCCTGAAGCTGCGATATGTCGCGCCATTCGCCGGCGCGTTGCTGTGCCAGATATCCAGGGAGGTTGCGGTGGAGCGCAAGCACGGCAAGCGTCGCATATTCCTGCATCATGCGCACGATGCCTTCCTCGATCGTACGCACGATCTTCACCTGTTCCGGCACCCTATCGAGGCGGAACTGGTCTACGCCGGCGCCGATGGAAAACAGGATCTCCAGGTTCCTATAGCGCGCGAGGTCTTCCGGCGCAGTCCAGGTGATGAGATAGCGTACCGCGTCGGGATCGACTGTTGCTGCATTCGTCGTGAAGGGGATGTCCGGCAGTTCCTCGGCGAAGGCCTCTGCGAAGACCGCGCCGCGGCGCGCATCGGAATTGAACAGGAAGGTCATCCCGGTTCCCCTTCAAGCCGCGCAGCGGGCGCCCAGCGCCTCGATCAATCGCTGGCAGGCGGCGAGCTCGCTGGCGAGGATGTATTCGTCGGGCTTGTGGGCGCGACCTATGTCGCCCGGGCCGCAGATGATCGCATCGAAGCCGGCGGCCTGGTAGAGTCCGGCCTCCGTGCCGTAGCTGACGGCGGCGAGCGGCGCTTCGCCGGTCAACTCGGCCAACAGTGCCGCCAGTGCAGCGTCCTGCGGCAGCGACAGCGCCGGATAGGCGCTCATCGGCGTCCACTCGATCCGAAAGCCGTCGACCGCAAGGGCTTCGGCTCGCGCCCTGACCGGCGCGAGCAGGCTGGCCGGGTCGACGCCGGGTATGGCGCGGGCCTCCAGGTCCAGCGTGCAGGTGTCTGGAATGATGTTGACCGACTGCCCACCCGTCACCACGCCCGCCTGCAGCGAGGAATAGGGCGGCTCGAAGGCGGGGTCGAACGGACCGCACGTCAGCCGCTCGGCTTCGCTGACGGCCGCGCCCAGCGCAGCGGCCATGGCATGGATGGCGTTGAGCCCGAGATCGGGTCGCGACGAATGGCCGGACCGCCCGTTGACCGTCACCCGAGCCGCCGCCTTGCCCTTGTGGCCGCGCACGGCGCGCATGCCGCTCGGCTCGCCGACGATGACGCCGAGCGGTTTCGCGCAAAGTTCGGGAAGGCGGGCGATCAGATGCGGCACGCCGCGGCATCCGACCTCCTCGTCGTAGGAGAAGGCGAGGTGGATCGGTCTGGCCAGACGCAGTTCTGTCAGGTGAGGCACAGCCGCCAGCGCGGCGGCAAGGAACCCCTTCATGTCCGTGGTGCCACGCCCGTAGAGATGTTCGCCCTCCCGGCGCAGCGCGAAAGGGGCCGAGCTCCATTGCGGCTCGCCGGCCGGGACGACGTCCATGTGGCCGGACAGCATGTAGCCCGGGACATCGGCGGGGCCGATCGTCGCGAACAGGTTGGAACGGTCGCCTTCCGGCCCCGGAAGCAGGGTGACCTGCGCCCCGTGTTGCGCAAGATGGGCCGCGATCCAGCCGGCGATGTCGCCGTTCGGTTTGCCGGCGACCGATGGAAAGGCGACGAGACGGTCGAGGATGTCGGAGACGTCCATTCCAACCCTTGAAAGATTTCGGGTCGCCGGGATCGGTGCCGACGACCATATGGTGCTAGATTTCCGGAGAGGATGTGGGCGTTCTTTCGCGATTGCGTGCCGAAAGCGGAAGTGTTTGAGTTGAATCTAGCGTTGGCGCGCGGCTTTCGAGCAAATCCTACCGGTCTGCTTGTTTAGCGTGGGCGGGGCGAGGGCGTCACCCTCTAGTGCGGCAATCTTTCAGGGGCATGGACTTGAAGCCGTCCGGAAGCTTGAAAATCGATACCTTCTCGATGCGCATCGGCGACATCGAGGGCATCGAACTCGACCGGTTGCACGCGCACTCCCTGTCCGTGGGATGGCCGCACCGGGCCGAAGACTGGCAGTTCCTGCGCGAATCGGGACGCGGCTTCGTGGCGCTCGATGAAATTGGCCGCGTTCTCGGTTCGGCCATGTGGTTCGAGCATGGCGCCGACTTCGCGACCGTGGGAATGGTCATCACCTCGCCGCGACTGCAGACGCTCGGAGCCGGGCAATGGCTGATGAAGCGGGTCTTCGAGAAGGTCGCCGGGCGCGACCTGCGCCTCAATGCAACCCGAGCGGCAAGACGGCTCTATCTTTCGCTCGACTTCCAGCCGGAGAAGACCGTCTACCAATGCCAGGGTATCGTTCGTGCGGAGGGGACGGGTAGGCTGGCAGAGACCAGGGGCGATGTCCGGACTTTGGGTGAAGGCGACATTCCCGCGGCGATCACGCTCGATGGGGCGGGATTTGGCGTCAGGCGGGCGGCGCTCATCGAAAAGCTCTTCGCGCACTCAGCCGGCTATGGCCTTTTCAAGGGCGACAGGCTGAAAGCCTTCGCGCTCTGCCGCCCGTTCGGGCGGGGCCATGTCGTTGGGCCGGTCGTGGCGGAAAGCGACGCCGACGCCGTGGCGGTCGTCCGGCCGCACGTGGCCGACCACTCGGGGTCCTTCCTCAGGATCGACACGCATGTGGACAATGGCGACTTCGCCGCCCTCCTGTCGCACAGCGGAATGCCGGTCTTCGACACGGTGCTGACCATGTCGCTGGGCAAGCGCCTCGCCGATTATGCTGCCGGCGGCCCGGCTATGCCGAAGACCTATGCTCTGGCGAGCCAAACTCTCGGGTAGTTCGTTGTTTTCGTCGACAAAAAGAGCCGGCCAACAGCTGCTTGGTCGAGGCCTCGGCCGCCGCCAGAAAAACACCGAGCGACTTCCTTCAGCCTAGGCTGGCACCTGAGCACGATGGGCTCAGGTGCCGGTATGCGCTTTCAGCTTGAACCGCTGGATCTTGCCAGTCTGCGTCTTTGGAAGCGCATCGGTGAACTTGATCGAACGCGGATATTTGTAGGGCGCGATGGTGGCTTTGACATGATCCTGCAAGAGGCGTTGCTCCAACTCACCCGGGTCGATCCCGTCGATCAGGACGACATGCGCCTCCACGATCTGCCCACGACCGATGTCCGGGACGCCGACGACAGCGCATTCCTTGACATGGGGGTGGGAAAGCAAGGCCGCCTCAACTTCGGGACCAGCGATGTTGTAGCCTGAGGAAATTATCATGTCGTCAGAGCGGGCGGCGAAATGGAAATAGCCCTCCTCATCCCGGAAGAACGAGTCCCCTGTCAGGTTCCAGCCGTCGCGCACATAGTCCTTCTGCCGGGGATCATTCAGGTAGCGGCAGCCCGTCGGGCCACGGACGGCTAGCCGGCCGGCCTCGCCACGCGGTAACTCGTTCATATCGGCATCCACGATCCGGGCCTCGTAGCCGGCAACCGGACGCCCGGTCCTGCCCGGCGCGAGATCGTCCAGCCGGTTGGATATGAAGATGTGCAGCATCTCGGTTGCGCCGATGCCGTCCACAATCGGCTTGCCAGTCCGCTGCACCCAGGCCTCGAACACCGGCGCGGGAAGGGTTTCACCGGCAGAAACCGCGATCCGAAGCGACGAAAGATTGGCCCCTTCGTCGAGCGCGGCGATCATCGCCCGGTAGGCCGTCGGAGCCGTGAACACGATGGTCGCGCCATATCTCTCGATGATCTCGATCATGTTGGCCGGAGAGGCGTGCTCCAGCAGCGTCGCCGTGGCGCCGAAGCGGAGCGGGAAGATGGCAAGTCCGCCGAGGCCGAAGGTGAAGGCGATCGGCGGCGAGCCGACGAAAATGTCCTCGGGCGTGACCTGCAGGACGTCGCGCGCATAACCGTCGGCGATGATCAGCAGGTCCCGATGAAAATGCATCGTCGCCTTTGGCGAGCCGGTGGTGCCCGACGTGAACCCAAGCAGGGCCACGTCGTCGCGACCGGTCTCCACGGCATCGAATACGACCGGCTTGTCGAGGGCCGCGCGGTCGAGCTCTGCGTCGTGATTGGCCGTGCCATCGAAGCCGACGACCTGCTTGAGGAAGCGGCTGTCCTTGGCGCAAGCCACCATCTCGTCCATCAGCCGCGTGTCGCATAGCGCAAGCGTGATCTTGGCCTTGTCCACGATCTGCGACAGTTCGCCTGATCGCAGCATCGGCATGGTGTTGACCACGACCGCGCCTGCCTTGGTAGCGGCCAGCCAGCACGCCACCATAGCCGGGTTGTTGGCTGAACGGATCAGCACGCGGTTGCCCGGCCGCAGGCCGTAGTTCTCGACGAGCGCGTGCGCCAGGCGGTTGGTCCAGTCGGACAGTTCCTTGTAGGTCCTGCGGCGACCGTTGCCGATCAGCGCTACATGATCGCCGAAGCCGCGCTCGACCTGCCGATCGGTCAGCTCTACCGCGGCATTGAGATGCTCCGGATAGTCGAACCCATCGAGCGGAAGGTCAGGCCATTGATCGCCGGGCGGAAGATTGTCACGCGCGAACGTATCGACATGTGCAGACCGACCAAGCATTCGCAAACCTCCACCCGTCGTGAAATGTGCAATGGAAACGACCAGCCGACGGTGGCACAGGAGTCCAGTTGTTTAAAGCTTAAAATGTTTGGCGCTGATATCACTTCCGTTTGCTGGCGGAAGCGCGACCACGCACGCTTCCGCATAGGCAATATCAGGCCTGATTTTCACCCATGCGGGCGAAGCGGGCCGGATCTGCCCTCTCCAGTCGCAGCGACAGCCCATATCCGACCACGGCGGCGGCCGGGATCAATGCCGGCAAGATGACCCCTAGCGCGCCGCCGGTGGTGCCGGTGAGGTCGCCAAAATGCAGAAAGATGTAGACGAACAGGGCCGCCATGATCAGCCCCGACAAGGCAGGCAGGACCACAGTCGACAGCGCCGGCGCGCCAGCCTGCTTGTTGCGGAAGAAGACGATCACCGAGAGCGAGGTGACGGTCATCATGCCGAGCACGCCGAGCGTGCCGACCTGGCTGATCCAGGTGAACATGTTGAGCACCGGATCGAGCCCGAGGCCGGCAAAGATCGCCAGCACAATCAGGGCGCCGATCGTCTGCACGACCGAGCCGATGTGGGGGCTCTGGTGATCTGCATGGGTGCGCCCGAAGGCGGCGGGCAACAGGCCCTCGCGTCCTGCCACGTAGCTGTATCGGGCGATGTAGTTGTGGAAGGCCGACAACGCGGCAAAGAGGCTCGATACGAGCAAGATACCGGCAATCGTCGGTATCGGCCCGCCGACATAGCGCCCCGCCAGATCGAAGAAGAGCGCTGATGGATCGCCATAGCCCTGGATGGTCGGGACCAGTTTGTCGGCACCTATGCCAACGATCATCAGCCAGGTGGTGAACACGAAGAATATGCCGATCATCAGCACCGAAAGATAAGTGGCGCGCGGAATGGTCCTTTCCGGGTCTCGGGCTTCCTCGGCATAGATCGTGGTTGCCTCGAAGCCGATGAAGGAACCCAGGCAAAACAGGATCGCAGCGGTCAGCGAACCCGAAAACATCGCGGCGGGATCGAACACGTTCAGCGCCAGCCCGTGGTCGCCGCCCTTGCCGAGGATGGCAAAGTCGACGATCAGGACAATCAGATATTCGAGCGCGACGGCCACGACGAGAACTTTTGCCGACAGGTCCACCTGCCGGTAGCCCAAAATGGCGACCAGGACGACGGCGATCAGGCTCCACCCCCACCAAGGCAGGACCAGTCCGAGCTCGCTGAAGACCCCGGAGGCGATTCCGCCCAGCAGACCGATCAGTCCGAACTGCATGGCGTTGTAGGCGACCAGGGCCACGAGCGCCACGGCGCCGGCGGAGCGCCCGCCGAGACCGCGCGCGGCATAGGCGTAGAAGGCGCCAGCATTGGTGACATGCCGCGACATGGCCACGTAACCGGCCGAAAAAGCGAGCATCACCAGCGTCACGAAAATGAAGGTCGCTGGAATACCGGCGCCATTGCCAAGCATGAACGCCAGCGGCATCGCGCCGGCCACGCCGGTCAGGGGAGCTGCTGCCGAGATCACCATGAAGGTCACGGCGATCAGTCCTAGCGAATTCCTGCGAAGTTGATTGCTTCCTGCGGTACTCATTTCTGTCGTTCTCCCTCTCTGTTCCCCATGGCCGATTGACCGGTCCATTGTTTGTTGATGTCTGTTACCGCTCGGCCGTTTCGTCCGGCCGTCATCCCTCTCCGTTGGCGGCATGCCCGAAGGACCGCCGGCATTTGGCCAGAAACTGCCCGACCCATTCGCTGCGGCCGTTGCCGCGTGGCGTGATCGCCACGACCGCCCCTTCCGGGAAGTCCTCGTCCAGCGGTATGGCGAGGATCTCCTTGCCGTCGGGCGCGGTCCTGGCCTGCGGCGCCTGCGGGACGATCGAATATCCAAGACCCTGCGCGACCAGGCCGCGCACCATGGCGAAGGAAGGCGACTGGAAGCGGATGTGCGGTTGCAGCCCGCCGCGCTTGAACAGGGTGTCCGTGGCCGAGTGCACCGAGGGATAATCCAGCAGGATCATGGGCAGTTCAGCCAAATCGCTTAGCCGCAGACTGGATCTGCCGGCCAATGCGTGGCTGGCGTTCAACAGCACATGCGGAGCCGGAGGGCAGACCAGTTCGGCATCGAGGTCAGCTTCGTTCACCGCCCCGAAAGTGATCGCTGCCTCGATCCTGCCGGCCCGCATCTGCTCGATGAGATCGTCATGGTCGGCTTCCAGAAGGCGGATGTCGACATCCGGCTGCTGGCTGGCGAAGCCGGCGACGAGGTCCGGCACGAATTGCGGTCCAAGCGTGATGAAGAAGCCGATGCTGAGATGGTTCTCCGGGTGTGGCGGTCGATGGTCATCCGGCATGATCGGGATGGCGCGCCGGTAGCCGCGATTGCCGTAGACCAGCGGCGAGCGCTGCGCCGAAAGGTCGATGGTCTCGGCCTCGCCGATAAAGAGGAAATGGGTTCCCCACATCAGCGCCGTCTTGAGTTCGCAGTCGAGAGAAACGACAGCGCCATCGATGATCGGCGCGCCGGTCGCGCCGGGATGCCAAGCGATCGCGCCGAACCGGTCCTGGTTCAAATGCTTGAGGCGGCCGGAGAAGAGATCCGAGACGAAACTCTGGTTGCCGCTGAGCACGTTGGCGCAGAACCGCCTGTTCTTCTTGATCGCCTCGCATGCGGGGCTGAGGTGATGGACGCTGATCAGCAATGAAGGCCGGCTGGTGTCGGCGGACACCGACGTCATCGATGAAACGGTCACGCCGAAACGACCTGCCTCGCCGTCCGTGGTCACCACGGTGACGGCGGCGGCCACGCGGCTCATGCCTTCGATGAAACGGGCGCGCAGATCGGTATCCATGTTCATTCACCCCAGGTCGAAGAAGCGTTCCAGCTCGACGTCCGGAACCTTGCGACGGAACTCGTTGTGCTGGCTTTCGCGAGTGGCCGTGAACGCCTCGACAAAGCGTGCGCCCAGCCAGTCCTTGGCGAAGGCGGAGCCGCGCAGCCGGTCGATTGCATCCGGCATCGAGCGGGCGAAGTCGCGAGCGGGTTGCTGCGCATAACCCGAGCCGATGGTTTCGGGATCTGGCTCGATCTCACCGATGACGCCGGCGACCCCGGCCGCGATGGTTGCGGCGGCCGAGAGGTAGGGATTGGAATCTGCGCCGGGCAGGCGATTTTCCACCCGCAGGGACCCCGCGTCATGACCGACGAGGCGAAAGCAGGTGGTACGGTTTTCGAAACCCCATGTCAGGCCAGGCGGCGCGAAAGTGCCGGGGGCGAAACGCCGGTAGCTGTTCACCGTCGGCTGAAAAACTAGCGTCGCGTCACCGACATAGGCCTGCAGCCCGCCAAGGAAGTGGCGAAAAGTGCGGCTGACGCCGTTCTTCTCCTGCGCGTCCCAGAACAGGGACCTGCCTGTCTTGTCCTTCAGGCTGATGTGCAGGTGGATCGACTGGCTATCCGCCTTTTCGTTCCAGCGCGGCATGAAGGTGACCGACCGGCCCTGCCGCAGCGCCAGCGCGCGGATGAAGTTCTTCAGGAGAACCAGCTGGTCGGCCGGCCCCATGCCCTCGCCGGCGCCGATGCACGCCTCCATGAAACCCGCGCCGATTTCCTCGTGCATCTTGGCGAGGTCGATCTTCAGCGGCTCGCACATGGCGGCCACGGCCTCGTACCACTCGGTCTGGACGACCTGGTAAAGGATCAGGTCGTGGCTTGCATGCGCCGTCGCGGTCTTGAGATTGCGATAGCCCTTCGCCTTCGCGCTCTCCGGCGTCTCGTCGAACAGCGTGTATTCCAGCTCCATTCCGTATTTCGGCACCAGCCCCGCTTCGCCGGCACGGGCAAGAACGGATTTCAGGATCGCGCGGGGGCATATCTGTGATGAAGCACCGGTGTAGTTCGACAGCACCAGCAGGTCATGCCCGGCCTTCGACCACGGCAGGCGGCGGACGGAACCGGGATCGAGCTGCAAGGGGTCATCGTGGAAATCACCCTTATCGTCATTGACGCCAGGAATGATGAGCATCGCATCGGTCGGGTCCAGCGCCAGTTGCGCGGGGGCCATGCCCATGCCGTTCTTGGCAATGCCCTTGAGGCTGTTGGCCGAGACCATCTGCCCGCGCAGCAGCCCGTTGGTGTCGGTCATCGCGACCGTGGCAAAGCGGCTGGCCGGGTCGGCCATATAATCGTCAAGCGTCATGTTGCACCTGATTGAGGGAATGGGCGCCGATAAGTCGTGCGAGTTCGGCGAGATCAGTCTCGGGCTGTGTCGAATAGGCCTTGAGGAATACCTTGAGGCCGTTGTTCAGATAGCGGGCGATCTCGGCGCGCGAGGGCGAGTGGTCCGGCATGTAGAGGGCCTGCGTGCGCGGCGCCGACAGGATCAGGCCCCATAGATCCTGCGCGGCGAGTTCGGCGTCGTCGAAAGCCAGCCGGCCGCCGCGTCGCTGGCCTTGCAGATAATCCATGATGCCGCGCAGCAGGCGGTCCGGCCCCACCTCCTGATAGGCGCGGCCGATCTCCGGAAAGCGTTGCACCTCGCCAATGATGAGCCTTGCCAGCGACAGGAGGTCCGGACGCAGCACGGTGTCGGCGTAGTCCCAGGAAAATTCCAGCAGGTCCGCCACCATGCCGCGATCGGAAGGATGTTCGAAGACCGCCAGCATCTGGTCGCGCTCGCCAAGCATCATGGCCGAGAACAGCGCTTCCTTGGACTGGAAGTACTGGTAAAGCGTTGGCTTCGACAGGTTCGCCTCGAGAGCGACGGCATCCATGTTGGCGCCGGAATAGCCCATTTCGGAAAAGACCTTCAGCGCGGCTTCCAGGATGCGCCGCTCGCGCTCGATCTTGTTTTGCTGTCGGCGGGACAAGGCGGTCATCGCGGCAGTTTCCTCAGGAAGTCCAGCAGGATGCGGCTGTAGGCTGCGGGCTGCTCGACATTGCAGACATGGCCGGCATCTAGGATGGTCTCGTAGCGGATGTCTGGCCGGGAGGCCTGGTCGAGCATTCGCCCGGCAACGCTGCGGATCTCCGATGGCGACGCCAGCCGGTCGTGCTCGCCCGTCATCATCAACACCGGCATGGTCAGGCGCGAGAAATCGAAACCCTCGGAGGGATTCGTGAAGCAGACGAGCGCGTCGAGATAGGTGGCGGACGGGATCGCCGCCATTGACCGGAAAAGCTGTTCCTTCACCGCGTCGGAGGCGTTCGGCCCCGCCAGCACTTTCACCACCGCGGGAGCGAAATCGGCCGGCGTCTGGCCGGCATCCAGCGGCACCTTGCGGCTGACACGGAAGGTCTCGCGCTCCTCGAGGCTTGCCTCCGACATGCCGGTGCAGCCACCCGAAAGGACCAGCCCCGCCAGCATCTCCGGGTGGCGCATGGCGAAGGAGGTGGCGATCCACGAGCCCAGGGAGAGGCCGACCAGCACCAGCCGATCGGCGCCAAGTTCTTCCTTCACGCGCAGGATGTCGTCGCAGTAGTCCTCTACGGTCGACTGCATTCGCCCGAGCGCGCTGCCGCCGTAGCCGCGCAAGTCGAGTGCCGCCGCGCGCATCACGCCGCCTGCGGCCGCGAGTTGCGGCAGCCAGTTGCCGCGCGAGCCGCCGATGCCGTGCAGGAACAGGCAGAGCGGACCGTCGCTGTCCGTCGTCGTTAGCGCGAGGCGAGGCTCGCCATCGATGACTATGTCCCGCGTGGCGGCAGAGGCGGGCAGGGGCCTTGGCTGCTCCGTCGCGTCGGTAGCGAGCGTTGTCTCCGACAGGGCGGCGATGCCCGCTTCGAAGATCGCCTTCGTGCCCTCGCAAATCGCCTGCAACCGCGGCGAGGCGGCCTCGACCCGCGCGCTCCAGCGCAGGGTGCTGCCGCCATGATCGCCGGCGCCTATGGCAATGCGGCCGTCATAGGATTGCGCGCCGGCAATGCCTTCGAGATGTGTGTAGGCAAGCGTGCGGTCGCTGTCGCTCAGCCAGGTGAGTTGCTCGCGATAGACGGTACCCTCCCCATGAGCGGTAAAGGCGCGAACCAGGGCGCCTCGCGCGTCGCGCTCGGCGTGGATGGTGGCGATGGCCGGGTGCCATTGTCCGCAGAAGTCCGAAACGACGGACCACACCGCCTCCGGCGAGGCAGCTGAGACGCCGACGACCTCGACCGTTTCGCGCGCCATTGGCGTCTACCGGGCCGATCGCGCGGCGCCGTGCTCGCCGCGCCACAGCGACATGCGGGCGCCGCCTTCATCGCCAGGGGCGGAGTCGATCTCGTCCATCTCGTAGAGCGCCAGCACCGAGAGGTAGTCTTCCATGATCTCGGATGTGAAGGGCAGCATCAGCGCACCGCAGCGGCTGTCTCGGTACATCCGCTCCAGCGGCAGCGATTTCAGCATCGACTGGCCGCCGCAGGTGCGGATGGCCATCGACGTCATCTCGGCCGCGCCTTCCATGACGTTGTATTGCGCGGCGTACATGCGCAGCACCTCGCCCTTGGTCGGAAAGCCTTTCGACTCGCCGAAAGCCTGCCACCACAGCGCGCGCATGTTCGCCAGCCGGGCGTACATCTTGCCCACCGCGATACGCTTGGTCGCATACATGCGCCGATCTATTGGTGGCTGGCCGGGCACCTTGCCCTTGAGATAGTCGACCATGAAGTCGAAGGCGCCCTGCGCGACACCCATATAGGTGGGCGAAAGGGTCACCATCATGTGAGGCCAGTTGGGCAGCGTCTTGCCGAAGATGCCCCGCGGCATCAAGAGGTCCAATTCGGTGACGAAGACGTCCTTCAGGATGAGGTCGCGGCTGTTGGTGCCGCGCATGCCGAGCGGATCCCAGTCGCCCTTGACGCTGAGGCCCGGCGCATCCTTGTGGACGACGAACAGCATGGTGTCCTCGTGGCGCGGCTCGCGGCCCTCGAACACCTCGGTGCAAACGATGGTGTAGTAGTCGCAATAGCCGGCCAGCGAGGCGAATTTCTTGAAGCCGTTGATCTTCCAGCCGCCGTCGACCTTGCGGCACTGCGTCTGGTTCGGCTTCGAGGTCCAGTTCTGGCCACCCTCGGAGATCGGCTGCGAATAGATCGCTTTTTCGGCGATGGCGCGGCGGAACTGGCGCTCGCGCAGCGGCGCGAATGCCGCCTTCTCCTGGGGCGTCAGGTTCGGCATATCGAACATGAAGCGCGACCAAGCCATGGACGAGTTGTGCATGTTGAAGGTCAGTGCGGTGGCGCCGCAGTATTTGCCGATCTCGGCGCCGACCATCGCATACTCGAACATCGAGAAGCCCCAGCCACCGAATTCCTCCGGGATGCAGAGCCCGAGAAAGCCTTCAGCCGCCAAATCCTTGTAGTTCTCGACCGGGAAGGAGGCGTCATCGTCGATCCCCTTGGCGCGCGACGCGAATTTATCGCGGCCAAGCTCGTTGACCAGCCGCAGCTTGGCTTGCACCTGCGGGCGGATGCGGGAGAGGTCGTAGTAATCGGCAATGTCGCTCATGGTCTTCTCCGAGGGCGTCAGGACGCCAGTTCGCCTTGCAGGAGGCCGTCCTTGACGACGACGTTCCCGTCCAGAGTGATTGTGCAGTTGCGCATCGGCAGGTCGAAATGACCGAGCGTGTAGCGGCCGGCATATTGGTTGGCGCCTGTGGACCACAGGAACGATCCCGCCAGCGCGCGGAACTCCACAGCCTGCATGTCACGCTTGTCGTACATGGCGGCCGAGACCCAGCGGGCACGCGGATGCATGCCCCAGCCGACATGGCTCATGCCGTAGGCGTTACGGTCGTTCCAGGCTTCCATGTATTCGCGGAAATGGATGGCATCGACGCCGTCGCCCTTGATGGCGGTGACGAAGTCGTCCTCGACGGTGAAGTCGATGCGGCTGGTGAGCGTCGTCTTGAACGTCAGGTTCATGTCGCCAACGTCCATGACGATCCGGCCGTTGACGCAGTTCTTTCCGGGAAAGGCGAGGCAGAGCCCGCCCGGCCAGTGTGCCACCGCGCCGGGCGTGGTGCCGAAGCCCGGCGTGCCGCCGCAGGGTGCGTTGCGCAAATCGATGACGAGATCGGTACCGGCCGGCGAGGTGACGCGCATCTCGCGCGCCTCGCGCAGCATCTGCACGCCGAGCGCCACCTTCGGGCCGAGCTCGGCCGTCGGCTCGGTGCGCTCGAGGATTTCAGGATGTTCGTTCGTGACGACCAGGAGGCGGGTTCGTCCTGCCGCCTCGATCTCGGGCCATTCCGGGGCATGGATCAGCCCCTCGACCGTGCAGTCGACGATCACCTCGCAGAGCTTCAGCGCCTCGATCACGGCGCGGTTGCCCTGGATCGCCCAGGACGTGCCGGTGGACTTCACCGGCACCGGCGCCGTCTGGCGCGGCGTCGGCATCTGGATCATGCAGAATTCGGCACCGAGATCGTGCAGGGCGAGTTCCGACAGATGGACCAGCACCGGACGCGACTGCGTCTCAGACAGGATCGCCACCCTTGTCCCATTGCCGATAGCATTTAGTACGAAGACGCGGCGGAAGCAGTCCAGCCACCGTCCTTCGATGCGCTCTTGCAGCATCGCTAAACTCCCATTGACGATCCGGCTTGTTTCGGATTTCTTTACTTGTCAGTTAAGTTTTCACGTTCGCATAAGCCTGTCAATGAGATTTTCGAAGATTCTTCTTTTTTCGAGAATAATGACGTGTCGCAGGCCTCAGGGCTGACCACCGCGGCGATCAGGCAGTGGGAAGGGCATCGCGGGAATCCGGGCTGCATTGCCGACTGGTAACCGGGTCTGCCTTCGATCAGGGCCTGTGACTGAACTTGCGCTCGTCAATACCTGCCGGAGAGCAGTTCGCCGGCGCCGGGTGACGCGGCGAGCAGTCCAAGCCGTGACATCATCTGATAGCTGGTACAGACAGAGGCACTGACGACGGGAAGGCCCAGCGCCTTCTGGAGTTCGTCGATCACCGGTAAGGAAGGCATCTGCACGCAGGCGGACGCGACAAACGCGTCGATGCCGGTTGTGTCGACCCTCTTGTAGATATCGAGCAGGTTGTTCGGATCGTGCCTGCCGACTTCGAGGTTGTCGGGAATTTCGAGGGCGACGAAGTCCTTCACCGCTATTCCCTCATGCTCAATGTAGTCGACCACCAGCTGGGTAAGCGGCTTCATGTAAGGGCATATCATCGAGATCTTCTTCGCCCCGAGCACCTTGAGGCCATCGACGAGCGCACCTGCACTCGTGACAACTGGAGCAGGAGCGCCGTTCTCCGCTGTGCGCATATGCAGCCGCGCTTCCGAGGTGCGGTGATAACCCTTGCCCATGCTCATGATCGCGACCAGACAGGCATAGCCGAGGACGTCGACGCGCGCGTCGGAAAGCTCGATCGCGCAGCGGTCGCTGTCACGATCCATGGCCTCGAGCTCTTCCTTGACCACCTTCTTCATCCGCATCCGGCTGGAATGGAAAGTGAAACGTTCAGGCAGGAATATTTCCCTCGTGCGGAAAATCGCCGGGATTTCCGTCTCCATTGTGGTGTTGGAGGAAGGCACGATCTGCCCGATGCGAAAAGTGCTCGCCATGCTGGATCCGCTCCGTCTGACTGCTGTAACTGGTAGGCTTCGGCTTATGCCGAATGGGCACCTGGCTGTGCTGTTTCGATCAAGCCGGCGTCATCGCTGTCGAAGGTCTGCGCCCTTTCGGTCAGGGAAATCGGTTCTAGCCTGCGGCGGTTTACCCGCAGGTCGAAAACGTCGAACCGGTTGTAGTGGCCGACTATGTCATGCATCTGCTTCGGCTGGATGCAGCGTCCGAGATCAATCTCGGCGTAGACGATTCCTTCTTCGTCGATCAGCGGCTCGCCAACCACGCGCCCGTCCGGGCCGATCACCCCAGAGAAGGCGCTGGACTTGCGCTGCAGGCGCGCCCTTGCATCCGGAACGACACCCTCCATTGCGGCTATGATTTCTTCCGAGACGGTCGAACAGGAAACGATCGTAAAGACCTTGCCTTCGAACGAGTGGGCCATGGCGCGCAGCTTTATGGCCTCCGCCATGTCGTAGTCGGGCGGCGCAACAGGCAGCGAAATGTAGCTGGCGACGTGAACCAGTTCGCCTTGGGCGAGAAGGGTGAAGCGCGCAAGGGTGTTCGTGTTCTCGCCGCAAGCAAGCGCGCCGAGTGGCCCGATTGCAGTATCGTGGACTTTCAGGCCGGCTCCATCGCCAGGCGCCCAGGTCAACTTTTCGGCCCAGGTCGGCATCAATTTGCGGTGCTTGCCAAGCAGCGTTCCATCCGGGCCGATGGTCAACAGGGTGTTGTAGAGAGTTCCAATCGAACTCGCGCTGCGCTCGTTGATGCCGATCACGACGTGGATGCCGGCTTCGCGTGCCGCACTGCGCAGGATTTCGACTTCCGGACCGGGCTCGACAATGGCGGCGCGCGCCAGTTTGTCGAACCAGGCTCCGCCGGTCACCGGATCGGTGATCCAGCTCCAATACGGATAGGCCGGGATGAACACCTCCGGGAAGGCGATGAGATCCGCGCCATTGGCCCTTGCCTCGCGGATCAGGGAGACGGCCTTCTCGATCGTCGCCGGCGTATCGAGAAAAACGGGTGCGGCTTGCACCGCCGCGGCAACGAACTTTGGAAGCTTCAGCATGGCAACTCTCCTGCTCTCATCGGCCACCAGGCAGGCTGTCTTGGATGCCAGAGACCTTCTGATCGCTTAGATCCGGGACCAACCGCACGACGGCTGTCTTGAACGGCGTGGGCACGTGTCTACTCCGGCGTCGCGTTCACGACTGGATGCCGCAGCGTGCCGATCCCTTCAACGCATGCCACGACCACGTCGCCCGGCCACATCCATTCCTGCGGATCGCGCCCGGCGCCGACACCTTCCGGCGTGCCGCTGGCGATGATGTCGCCGGGCTCCAGCGTGATCGCCGACGAAATGTCGGCGATCAGGTGGTCGACCTTGAACAGCATGTGGCGGGTGTTGGACCGCTGTTTCTCGACCCCGTTGAGCGTCAGCGACAGGTCGAGCACCTGCGGGTCGGGAATCTCGTCGGCCGTCACGATGCACGGCCCGAACGGCGCGTACGTGTCCTGACCCTTGGAGAAGATCCATTGACCGGCGCGCCGGTTGTCGCGCGCCGAAATGTCGATCATCACCGAATAGCCGAAGACGTGGTCTAGTGCGTGCTCCTTGCGCACGCGGCGGGCGGTGGTGCCGATGATAACGGCAAGTTCCACCTCCCAATCGAGCTGCTGCGTCATCTTCTTGTTGTGCTCGATGCCGTCCCCAGGCCCGATCACCGTGGTCGGCGGCTTCGAGAAGACGACAGGCTGTTTCGGCAGGTCTTTTGACGTGTCTAGCGACTTCGCACTTTCCGCGACATGCTCGACATAGTTCAGGCCGATGCCGAAGATGTTCTTGCGCGGTCGGGGAATGGGCGCCAGCAGCCTTACATTGTCCACCGCCGTAGCGGTTCCGGCCGGGAAGCGTCCGGCTGCCCTGCCGAGGCAGTCGCGAAGCGTCTCCAGTCCGCCGCGCCCGGCATCGATCAGGCCGAGCATTGTATCGGGCAGGGTCGTGCCTTGCGCCGTGGCGAGCGCCTCCACATCCACCACCAAATTGTCGACGAGGACGCCGAGCCTTGCCGCCGCCTCGACCGAGGCGCGATAGGTCACAAGTTTCATGATCTTTCCTTCAGAGGAGCGGCTGCAAGCCGCCATTGTCGCCGAATGCCTGCTCGCGGTAGAGCCCGAGCGCCCGCATCACCGGCAGGTCGGACAGGCAGAACAGGCAGGCGTCCTCGCGATCCGAGCCGTTGGCATGCTCGTGCCACGCCCAGGACGGCACGCAGAAGATGTCTTGCTCCTGCCAATCGTAGCGGCGGCCGTTGATGATCGAATGACCGCTGCCCTTCGCCACATGGTAGAGGCCGCTGCCCGTGTGCCGGTGCGCCTTTGTGTGCTCGCCGGGACGCAGCATCTGCATCGATGCGCCGAGCGTCTGCATGACCGGGCCGTTCGTCACCGGGTTCACATACTCCATCAGCACGCCGTCGAAGGGCGAGCCATCGGTGCAACCCGCGTATCTCGTCAGTGCGTCGTAGGTTGGTGCCCATTCGTATTTGAACATCGGGCTGTAGCCCTTGGTCCAGTTCTCGCCCATCGGCCTGAGCCCCGCGTTCCCCCAGGTCTTGGTCATGTCGTCGACCGCGTAGCCGACCGCCTGGCTGAGATCCGGGTGAACCTCGTAGAAATTGGCTTCCATGGCGTTGACGAAAGGGATGTCCAGGCCGTCCTGCCAGATGCAGGGCGAGCCGGTCGCCTCCACGCCATGCTCGTGCCAGGTGTCGTTCGGCGTCAGCACGAAATCGTTCGCCCCGAGCGTCATCTTGTGCCCGTCCACCACCGTATAGGCGCCCGAGCCCTCGATAATGAAGCGGATCGCCGAGGCCGAGTGGCGATGCGCCGAGGCAACCTCGCCGGGGTTCATCACCTGGAGCCCGCCATAGATCCAGCCGACCGCGGCCGCCACGTCGGAGCGCCCCGGATTGTTCAGATAAACCACCCGCCGTCCGGCCTTTTCCGGTGTGACGAGTTCAACCGAGCGAAGGACATGCGCACGCAGGTCGCGATAGCGCCAGACCACCGGCACCGACTGCGACTTCGGTTCCCAAGGCTCGATCTTGTTGGCGACGGTCCACAGCGCGCCTGCCTTATGGCGCGCCAGCTCGTCGTAATAGGCAAGCAATTCCGGCGTGTCCTCGACGTTCGCCCGGCCGACGACATCCTCGCGATGGTTTTCGCGCTCCTGTGCCATGGCATTCTCCTGCTGGTAGCCCGTAAGTCTAGCATGACCTCAAGAATTTTCGATTGCAACAGAAATTTTCGAAAATAAATGAAATTGCCGACGAGCTCCTCTATGAGGTAAGGCTGTACGGGCGAGGAAATGTGAATGACGCTTGCCCAAAAAGCCTACGATGCCCTGCGCCACGACATCATACGCGGCGAACTTCCGCCTGGCCGACCGTTGCGTCTTGCCGACCTGGGCGAGCGCTATGGCATGGGCTTCTCGCCGCTGCGCGAGGCACTGAACCGCCTGCAGGCCGAACGGCTGGTGACGGCCGAATCGCTGCGCGGCTTCCGCGTGGCGCCGCTGTCGCTCGACGAGCTCCACGACGCCACGTCACTGCGTATCGTCATCGAGACGGAAGCGCTCAAGGCATCAATCAAGAATGGCGACGACGCCTGGGCGTCGGGCATCGTGTCCTCGCTCTACGCCTTGAATGTGCAGGCGGCGCGAACGGGCCCCGAAGCCGATATCTGGACCCTCGAAAAGCGGCACCACGCGTTCCACCGCGCCTTGCTGGCGGGTTGCAATTCGCCATGGACGCTGGAATTCTTCGAACGGCTCTATGCAGCGACCGAGCGCTACCGCATTCCCGTTCTGCTGGCCTCTGCCCGACCGGTCGGTCGCGATGTCCAGGCCGAGCATGGCGCGCTTGCGGAAGCGACCCTCGACAGGGATGCGGACAAGGCCTCCGTGCTGCTCGAACAGCACTATCTGCGGACGGTCGAGGACCTGGCGGAAGTCATCAGCTCCAGCAAGGGCGTGCCTCTGCCGGTCAGGCAGACCGTCTGATTTTGGCCACTTCAATTTTTGCCTAAGGAGATGGTCGAGAGACTTGTGGGGTTGTGTCCACTTGATACTTGGGTTCGCCAGGCCATACGAGAGAATACGAAGGAAAAGAGTTGGCTAACCACCCGCTAACATATTGATTTTATGCAGAAAACGATGACGCTGCTGGCCCACCAACTACGACGTAGCGCAAGGCCATAAATTTCGAAAGGCTCTCCGACGGTGGGTGCGGTGATCGGCGGCAACGGCGTGCGAAAGGGCGGGCCTGACCCATCCAGTATACTCGCCAGGGCTCAGGAACGACGGCTTCGCGCCTCAGGCCGGTCGCAAGAGATCAGTTTGCGACTTCCCGAAAGCAGACCTTCGTCCCTAAACTGCGAGGTATGCGCGGCGCCATCTATGGAAAGCGCTGCAACTCGGTCAGGCAGATGCTAGCTTCCAACTTGTATTTTCCGCCTATGGGTTTCAAAGTCGGCAAATAGCTTAGGGAGGAATTCAACATGATAAAAAGGGCAATTCTCGGCGCCGGAATCCTTGCCACTGGCATGTGGAGCGCGTCGTCATCGGCGTCCGCTGAAAACCTGACCATGTATTGCGGCGTCGACGAGGTCTGGTGTCAGCAGACGGCGCGGGCCTTCGAGGAAAAGACCGGTATCACCGTCGACATGACCCGCAAGAGCGCTGGCGAAATCTATGCCCAGCTGCGCGCCGAGGCCGCCAATCCCAAGGGTGACATCTGGTGGGGCGGCACCGGTGACCCGCACCTACAGGCGGCCGAGGAGGGTCTGACCGAGGAGTACAAATCACCCCTGCTCGACCAGTTGCAGCCCTGGGCAATCAAGCAGGCTGAAACATCCGGCCACCGCACGGTCGGCATCTACTCCGGCGCATTGGGCTTCGGCTACAACAAGGACCTGCTCGTCAAGAACAATCTGCCCGAGCCGAAATGCTGGGCCGATCTGACCAAGCCGGAGTACAAGGGGCATATCCAGGTCGCCAACCCGAATTCCTCAGGTACAGCTTACAACATGCTGGCGACCATCGTTCAGCTGTTCGGCGAGGACAAGGGTTTCGAGTACCTGAAAGCCCTGCACAAGAACGTCAACCAATACACCAAGTCGGGCTCGGCGCCGATCAAGGCCGCCGGGCTTGGCGAGACCACGATCGGCATCGTCTTCATCCACGACGCCGTGTCGCAGGTCGTCGCCGGATTCCCGATCGTTCCGGTCACCCCTTGCGAGGGAACCGGCTACGAGATTGGCTCAGAATCGATCATCAAGGGTGCCCGCAACATGGAGGCCGCGAAAAAATTCTACGACTGGGCGCTCGAGGCCGATGTCCAGTCCACGGCGCAGGATGCGGGGTCGTTCCAGGTTCCGTCGAACAAGGCGGCAAAAACCTCGGACAAGGCGCCTGACCTCGCTGCCATCAAGCTGATCGACTACGACTTCAAGAAGTATGGATCGAGTGAAGAGCGCAAGCGCCTGTTGAAAAAATGGGACGAAGAGGTCGCGTCGCTGCCGCAATAGCAGATGCGCTTTCGCCAAACCCGCGGGCCGCTCGAACCGATCGTCGTCCTCTGGATGGCGATCGGCTGGGTGGGGTTTGCCCTGCTGCCCTGGTACGGCATCGAAGACGGGTTCTTCGGTTTTTCCTGGCTGTTCGACGGCTACCCGTTCGATAGCAAATTCGCTCCAGCGCTGGTTCTGGCCCTCAAGGGCGAAAAACTGTGGCTGGCGCCGCTCGGCTTCCTCCTGCCGGCGCCGCTGCTGCTGTGGGGTCGCAACAAATCCGATCCGTCTTTCGGCCGGCTGCTGGTCATTGTCGGCGCTGCCGGTTTTGGCTGGCTTTTGTTCCAGGGCTTCGCCATCGGGTTGCACGGCTGGCAGTTCAGCTGGCTGACCAGCCTGTTCGGCGATCTTGGCGACCGCCAGTTCGGCATGGGCTACGGCGCCCTGCTGGTCAGTGGCGCCTTTCTGTTTCTGCTCACCCTTGGCATTGCCTCGCGCGGTGCCGTCGGTGGCGACGTTTTCGTCGTCAGCTCGATCGGCTTCGTCGTCGCGGTGGTTTCCATCTTCATCTTCATGCCGATCCTGATGATGCTGGCCAACGCCATGCAGACCGACGACGGTGGCTATTCGCTTGTCACGTTCCTGGCCAAGCTGTTCAGTTCGCGCTTGTGGAGCCTGGACTGTCTCGCCGGCGGCAGCCGCTGCGGCGTTGCCTGGAACTCGCTGCTGCTCGCCGTGCTCGTCGGCCTGCTGACCATGTTTCTGGGGTTGGTGTTCGCGCTTGTCGTGACACGCAGTGATTTCCGCTATGGCAAGCTGCTGCGTGCGCTGACTGTGTTGCCGATCATCACCCCGGCCTTCGTCATCGGCCTTGCCATCATCCTGTTGTTCGGGCTGTCGGGCGCGGTGACCCAGAGCGTCGCCGGCGTCTTCGGCATCCAGCCGACACGCTGGGTCTATGGCCTTCCCGGCCTGCTTATCGCCCAGGTTCTCGCTTTCACCCCGATCGCCTTCCTGGTTCTGATCGGCGTCGTCGAAGGCGTCAGCCCATCCATGGAAGAGGCCTCGCAGACGCTCCGCGCCAGCCGCTGGCAGACCTTCTGGACCGTATCCCTGCCGCTGATGCGGCCAGGCCTCGCCAACGCCTTCCTGCTCGGCTTCATCGAAAGCATGGCCGATTTCGGCAATCCGCTGGTGCTGAGCGGCAACTATGACGTCCTGTCGACGGAAATCTTCTTCGCCATTGTCGGCGCGCAGAACGATGCAGCACTTGCGGCGATCCTGGCACTGGTGCTGCTAGGCTTCACGCTTGGCGCCTTTTACGCGCAACGCTTCTGGATCGGCAGGCGTTCCTATACCACCGTCACCGGCAAGGGCGATGCCGGCGTCCATCCGCGCCTGCCGGACGGGCTGACACGCGCGCTCTATGTTATCGCCGGCCTGTGGACGGCGTTCACCGTGCTGGTCTACGCGGTGATCTTCTACGGCAGCTTTGTCAGGCTGTGGGGGGTCGATCAGAGCCTGACGCTGCAGCACTACAAGAAAGCGTTCGCCGTCAGCTGGAATGAATTCGGCATCCATTGGTCGGGGTCGGCGTGGAGTTCGTTCTGGACGACGATGGAGATCGCGCTGATATCGGCGCCACTGACCGCAGGGGTAGGACTTCTGACCGCCTACCTTCTCGTTCGCCAGAATTTCCGTGGCAAGAATGCCTTCGAATTCGCGACCATGCTGTCTTTCGCGATTCCAGGAACGGTCATTGGCGTCAGCTACATCATAGCCTTCAACGTGCCGCCGATCGAACTGACTGGAACCGGCATCATCCTCGTGCTGTCGTTCATCTTCCGCAACATGCCAGTCGGCGTACGCGCCGGCGTCGCCTCGATGTCGCAGATCGACCGCAGCCTGGACGAATCCTCGCTGACGCTTGGCGCCAATTCGTGGCAGACCTTCAGACGCGTCATCCTGCCCTTGCTGAGATCGGCGATGCTGGCGGCGCTTGTCTATTCCTTCGTGCGCGCCATGACCGCGATCAGCGCCGTCATCTTCCTGGTCAGTGCGCGTTACGATCTTTCGACCAGCTATATCGTCGGACGTGTCGAGAACAATGAATACGGCATCGCCATCGCCTATTCGACGGTACTGATCGTCGTCATGCTGGTGGTCATCGGCCTGATGCAACTGGTCGTCGGCAGCCGCAATATCGGCCGGCGCGGTATCCAGAAAGGCGACGGTGGCTGGAGCGTGCGCACCAATGTCAGCCTGCCGGCAACGCCAGGGGGCCAGACGACAATAGCAGGAGCCGGGTGATGGCCGAAATTCGCGGCAACGCTGCCTCGGTGACCTTCGAGCACGTCACCAAGACTTATCCCGGCGCCAGCACGCCGGCGGTCAACGACATTTCGCTTGCGATCGAGGCCGGCAAGCTGGTGACGCTTCTCGGACCTTCCGGCTGCGGCAAGACGACGACGCTGCGCATGATCGCCGGCCTGGAGATGCCGTCCAGCGGCCGTATCCTCATCGGCGGCAACGACGTAACGAGCTTGCCGGCCACCGACCGCGACGTTTCCATGGTGTTCCAGTCCTATGCGTTGTTCCCTCACATGACGGTGATGGAAAATGTCTCCTACGGTCTGCGCTTCTCCGGCCATGACAAGAAGGAGGCCGCGTCCCGCGCCCGCGCCGGCCTGGAGTTGGTCGGCCTGACCGGTTTCGAGGCGCGCCTGCCCAGCGAACTGTCGGGTGGTCAGCAGCAGCGCGTGGCGGTGGCGCGCGCACTGGTGCTAGAACCGCAAGTGCTGCTGTTCGACGAGCCGCTCTCCAACCTAGATGCCAAGCTGCGCCGGCATGTGCGTGAGGAAATCAGGGAGATCCAGACTAAGCTCGGGTTGACTGTGGTCTACGTCACGCACGACCAGGAAGAGGCGCTTGCGGTTTCGGACCGCATCATCGTCATGAACAAGGCGGTGGTCGCACAAGACGGTACGCCGCGCGAACTATACGACGCGCCAGCCAACGCATTCGTTGCCGACTTCATCGGTGAAGCCAACATCCTGGATTGCGAGGTGGTTGCGGTGCAAGGGGACGAAGCTACCGTGCGGCTAGACACGCTTGCCTTGAAACTGCCGGCGCTTGGCCACCAAGCCGGCCCGGCGAAGCTGGCCGTCCGTCCAAGCCGCATCGAGATCGGTCCTGCTGGCGCGCCGCAGACGATCGCAGGCACGCTCGCAAAGGCCACCTATGCTGGCAGCCATCTCGAACTGGTCGTTGCCACGGCACTTGGCAACGTGTTCGTGTTGTCGCGCAACGTCGATGCGCCGTTTCAGGCGGGCGACAATGTCGGCATCGGTTTTCCGGAACGCGGACCGGTTCTGATCAAAGCTTGAAGGGTTCTACGCAGAGGTCGCGAATCTGGGCTAACACACCGTTGCCGGCTCCGGTCACATCGAAGCCGCCCAAGTTTCAAGACGTTGAGCACCGTTTGAAAGATCCTGTCGGTCTCGCCGCTGTGGTCGTCCTACGCACGGATGAGACGACCACTGTTTGCCGCGGCGTCCGAGACGGCTCGCGATACGCGTGAGCCGCAGATGCTTTTTTCGTGCTATGATGGGCTTGCAACCTTGACCTCGGCATATGGCAGAGGCCGAACGCTGTTTGCTCTGGCGCGGGAGTTTGCGCCCAGCGGGCGCAACCCGAAATGTAGTGTTGCTGCCTTTTGCTGACTGAGCTTGGGCGAGGAGTTTGTGTCCATGTCCATGTGTAGTGTTAACCGCCCACTGCAGCCGGGCGACCCAGCGCCCAATATAGTGCTCGATGCTATCTCGCGAGAAGGCAAGATTGCGCTCAATGATTTTCGAGGCCGTAGCCCGTTGTTGATCGGTTTGTTTCGCGGTCTGCACTGTCCGTTCTGCCGCCGTCACGTCGCGGCCATGGCGCAACTCAATCCGGCTCTGCGTGAGAAAGGCGTCGAGTGCCTGGCAGTGGTCAATACGCCGGTCGAACGGGCGCGGCTCTATTTCCGCTACCACCCGATGCCCCACCTTCTCGCCGCGTCCGACCCGGAGCGGGCCTCGCATCGTGCTTTCGGCTTGCGCGAGGTCGGGATGGACGCGGTCGCGGCGATACAGATTGACCTTCCAGGCGAGTTGCCAGAACCTATGGACGTGATGGCAATGAACGAATTTCTCAACAAGAAGGAAGGATATGAGATTACGGAAGCCGATCAGCAGATGATGGGTTCCGGCCAGGCGCAGCTTGTCGGTCAGTTCCTAATCGACCGGGAGGGCATCGTGCGCTGGAGCTTCACTGAAATTCTGGAGGTTGGTCTCCAAACGTTCAGGGCGCCGAAACCCGAGGAACTGATATCGGTAGCGTCCCAAGTCGCACATCAATAGGCTGCCGAAAAATTCGCTCGACCACCGCGCCCTGTAACGATTCTATGGGTTTGAGGCCATGATCAAGGTGCTGAAGCGCGGCCCGGGTCTGCCCGTAAGCTTCGTAGCGCGATTCCATTCAACGGGCGGACGCCAGAGTGAACCAGCCTCAGCGCATAGGCCAGACGACGTTCCCTCCACAATCAACGCTTGCAACGGCTGGATAGGGCACTGTTACGCCTTCAGGCAGCACCCAGCGGCGACCAGAGACGATGTGGGTTTCGGGTGGAAATTAATGTAGCAAACCATCAGCATGGATAACCCGTCGGGGGCTGCGCCGCCACGGACGCAAACCGCGACATGGGGCGATCCTGACTTGACCGGCAGCTTCGCGTCCAATTTCGGCCTAACAGGCAAAGTTCGTCGTTGTCCTGAAGCGGACTCCATCAAGCTGAGGGTCGTGATTGCGACTCTCCCCGATCCGTATCCAAACCCATGGAAGGGACGAGACGCGACCATGAGCGGGAACGGCTCAGCCCATACCAAGACGCAATAATTTAGGTTACCTTTCCGGGGCTGAGCTATCGCGACCTATGGTCGGGTCGCATCACTTGGGAGACCGTCGTCCAATCTCAAAGCCGCATCATGCGTCGATCGCTATTTCAGAAGTATTTCTTCGTCTTGTTTGCCGCGGCCATTTTTCCGATCGCTGCCGGTGGCATCAGCAACACGTGGTTCAGCTATGTCGACCAGCATGCGATCCTCAGTGCCCTGCTGCAGTCCGAGGCAACATCGGCGGCCGACAAAATTGAGAGCTTTCTTGACGGCATCCAGCTTCCGCTAGGCTCGACGATCCCCCCGGAAGGATCGAATATGGCCAGCGTGAAACAGCTTCGGCTTCTTGCCGTACGAGCGATGCACGAGGTCCCGGGAATCCTCAGCATCAGTATTGTCGACGGTACTGGCGCGGAGCGGCTGCACATCTCTCGCATTGGCAAAAACAGGACAGAAAGCGGGGCGGATCGCTCAGGCGATCCCGCTGTCGTGGGCCTCAGGACGGCGAAGGTGTGGTACGGTCCAGTCATTTATCGCCCGGGGTCCGAACCCTCCCTAACCATGGCGATGGCCAGCTACGACAATTTAGCCGTCGCCAACTCGGTCATCGCCGAAATCAGTCTGAAGCCGATCTGGCTCATCGTTTCCGAAATCCGCGTGGGCCGCAGCGGCCAGGGATTTGTCATCGACCAGGCCGGCCACCTCATCGCTCACCCCGCGATCAGCAAAGTGATGGAGGGCGCGGACGAGAAAGCAGCGCTGGCCCTGCGCGAATTGCGGGATGCGAGCGCTGCCGCAGGCGGCACTGCGATTGCAAGCCGCAACGCCGAGAATGAACGCGTTGTGATTGCTGGCGCGCCGGTTACCGCGGCAGGCTGGACGGTAATTGTCGAGCAGTCGCAGGCAGAGGCTTTTGCGCCTCTATACGCTTCATTGTGGCGGACGGGCGGGTTGTTGTTCCTCGCCACAGTCCTTGCGGCGGTGCTCGCATACTGGCTTGCCAGACGGATGAGCGGGCCTATCCTCCTGTTGGAGGAGGGCGCTCTCAAGATCGGTGCTGGACAGTTCGATCACCGGCTCACCATCTCCACTGGAGACGAACTTGAACGGTTGGCTGCTCGGTTCAACCAAATGGCGCAGGAACTTGCCACATCGCGGGACCGCGCGGAACGACTGACGCGGTTGAAGCGCTTCCTTGCACCACAGGTTGCGGAACTCGTAGAGAAGGCCGGTGACGAGCGAATGCTCGCTGGACAGCGCGCAGAAGTAGTCGCTGTTTTTAGCGACTTGCGTGGCTTTACTGCATTTTCATCGCACGCTGAGCCTGAGAACCTCATGCAGGTCCTGCGCGAGTACTATGAGGCGCTCGGCGCGATAATCACCAAGTATGAAGCAACGCTGACCAGTTTTTCGGCGGATGGATTGATGATCCTCGTCAACGCCCCGGTTCCATGTGAAGAGCCGGCGCTTCATGCCGTAAAAATGGCTGTCGACATGCAGGATTCCACACAAGAGCTCATATCTGATTGGCGGCAGCGTGGTTATGAGATTGGCTTCGGCATGGGTCTCGCTATGGGGTGGGCAACGGTGGGTCGGATTGGCTATGAGGCCCGCGCTGACTACACCGCAATTGGCAATGTCGTGAACTTGGCGTCGAGGCTGTGTTCGTCCGCTGAAGATCGACAAATCCTTATCGATTATTCCGTGGCGCGCCATTTGCCTGGTAACATGCCGATCGTTGACCTCGGCACGCGCCAGTTCAAAGGCCTCGAAGGGCACGTTCGCGTCTACAATGTTGAGACGCAAGGAAGCGAACGACCGAAATTAGATTCTGCTGAGAACGACGCCAGGCAAAAGGGCTAGGCTCCTCTGCATCGACGTCCGCAATCGCCGCCGATCCTCGGCCTCGCCGCAAGCCACTTTGCTCAATGAGATCAATTGGGTTAGTCTCGCAATATGCGCCATCGCTGATAAACCATTTCGCTGAGGGGGCGAAAGTTCATGGAGATGCAGCAGGTCCGCTATTTTTTGGCCCTGTCCAATACGTTGAATTTCACCAGAGCGGCCGAAGAGTGCAACGTCACGCAGCCGGCGCTTACGCGCGCCATCAAGACGCTTGAAGAGGAACTGGGCGGAGAGTTGCTTCGGCGCGAGCGCCAGCATTCGCACCTCACCGAACTTGGGCGCCGCATGCTGCCGCTGCTGCAGCAGTGTTATGATGCCGCCACTTCCGCCAAATCGCTTGCCAAGGCAGTGCAAAGCAGCGACGTCGCGCCGCTCAATGTCACGATCTCGAACAGCGTCAATATCGCGCTGCTGGTGTCGCCGTTTACGGAGCTTTTCCGGGCCTATCCCGGCGTTCACCTCAAGATCAACCGTGGTTCGCCGGCTGCCGTCATCGACGCGCTGAAAAGTGGTGATGCCGAACTGGCGATTGCCGGGCCGCTGGGACAGGTCTGGGATCGCCTGGACGTGTGGCCGCTGTTTCAGGAGGAGATTGAGCTCGCCGTAAATTCCGATCATCCGCTTGCCCGGCGCAATGAGGCCGATGTCTCGCTGGCCCAGCTTGCGGCAGAGCCTGTGCTCAGCCGGATCGATTGGGAGACGAGCGAGGAACTGTCGCGCTGCCTTTCCGCAAAAGGCTACTCGCCTCGAACCGCGCATGAAGTAGAAACCGACCAGGACCTACTCGCGCTGCTCGAGGCCAATGCCGGGGTCGGCTTTGTCTCGCTTACGGCGCCGCGATCCTCGAACACCCGGCGGCTCAAGCTTCGCGATCTGGACGTCTCGCGGATCGTTTCCGTTTATGCGGTTGCCGGCAGGCAGCGCTCGCCTGTCGCGACAACGCTGCTCAACCTGCTGAGGTCAGCAGATTGGTCGACATTCGGCGTCAGCGAGCCCGCCTGAGCGCCGCGATCATCTCGTCAATGTCCATGCGCCGGCGGTAGTCCGGATCGACGAAGCGATCCGCGATGATGCCGTTCGTTCCGACGATGAAGGTGGCTGGGATCGGCAGAAACCAGCTGCTGTTGCCCTGGTAGTTGGGCAGATCGAGCCCCAGGCCCATCAGCCGCTCCATCTCTGCACCGACCCAGATCGCAAGGTTGAGGGACAATGCGTAGCCGTTGTCCATGTCGACCAGAAACGGGAACTGCGCGCCAACCGCGGCCTTCATGGCTTTGGCAAATTTGCGCCGCTCGGGCATTATCACGACCACCTGTCCACCAAGCTCAGCGATCTCGCGCTGCACCTCGACGATGCCGATGGCGTTCAAGCGGCAGTAGGGGCACCAGTGCCCACGCTGAAAGGTGATGACGGCTGGGCCCTTGGCGAGGATTTCCGACAGGCTGACGAGCTTGCCATCGTCATCAGGCAACAGGAAACCGGGCATGGCATCGCCCGGAGCCGGCGCCATGGTCCCGGCCCCTTGTTTCTCAAGGCGATCCACCAGTCGCTCTACAGCGTCCGCGAATTCCGAGTTCAGACGGCGAACCGCCGCGGCAACCACCGCCAGCCGTTCGTTGAGAGGCGCATCAAGTTCGATGGCTGCCTGGACGGACTGCTCGAATGTCATTGCCTGGTCGTCGGCGGTCATGTCTGCACTTTCACGCGTCCCGCACAGCCTACCACCGGAGCCCCTCGGCCATTGCCATGTTTTTCCTGCATGGTTTCGATGCCCCCCGTGCATCGTCGCATGCCAGGTTCCTGTTCCATTCGCCTCCCAACCAGATATCCCCCGACGATCCGATCCGCCGGCACACTTTGGGCGACATGCATCAGTGAAGCTTGATCCGCGGTCTTGCCCGCCTGACGATGATCTCGCCTATCGCAGCCAGCATGGTCTTCGCCAGTCCGTGCACCGCCTTGAGATGCATCTTGTACAGCGAGCGATAGACAAGCCTTGCAATGAGACCTTCGATCTTCAGCCCTCCGATCAGGCTGCCAAACGCGCCGTAGTCGGCCAGCGAGACCACGGAACCATAGTCGCGGTAGCGATACGCCGGCGCGGCACGCCCTGCGAGACGAGTTGCGATCACCTTCACCATGTGGTCTGCCTGCTGATGGGCCGTCTGGGCTCGCGGCGGCAAGGCGTTGTCTTCGCCCGGCAGCATGCAGTTCGCACAGTCGCCGATCGCGAATACATGCTCGTCTCCAACCGCCCGCAGGGTTTCGTCGACGACCAGCCGGTTGATGCGGTCGGTTTCGAGGCCATCGAGATCCCTCAGGAAATCCGGCGCCTTGATGCCGGCCGCCCATACCACCAATTCGGCCGGCACAAACAGCTTTTCGCCTAGCCGGATACCGTCTTCGGTCACTTCGGTGACCTTGATGCCGCAACGTATCTGCACGCCAAGTTTGATCAGCAAGCGTGCCGTCGCGCGCGCCATAGGCTCAGGCAGCGCCGGGAGAATCCTCGACCCGGCTTCGACGATGGTGATGCGGATCAGCCTTTCGAAGTCGATGTTGTCGAGATTGTGCGATGCAATTTCACGCATCGACTTGTGCAGCTCCGCGGCCAATTCAACGCCGGTTGCGCCGGCGCCGACGATGACGCAATGGAGCTGACCGGGCGACAGCTGCTCGTATTGCGCGTTGGCACGAAGGCATGCATCGATCATGCGCCTGTTGAATCGGGCGGCCTGCTCCGCGGTGTCGAGCGAAATGGCGTGGCGCGCGGCGCCCGGCGTGCCGAAATCGTTGCTGACGCTGCCGACTGCCATGACCAGCGTGTCGTAGCCAAGAACGCGTGGCGGTATGACTTGCCGGCCGTCATCGTCGAAGCTGGGCGCAACAAAGACCTGGCGCCTTGCACGGTCAATGCCGACGACCTCGCCGATGCGGTACCGGTAGCCGTGTCGGCTGGCATGGGCGATGTATTCGACGGCGTCGTGCGACGCGCTCAAGGCGCCGGACGCCACCTCGTGCAATAGCGGTTTCCAGATATGGGTGCGGTTTCGATCGACAAGCGTGACCGAAAGCCGCCGGTTGCCGAACTTGCGGCCGAGGCGCGTCGCCAGTTCCAGGCCGCCGGCGCCGCCGCCGACAATGACCACGCGGTGCAGGGACTTGTCCGCGTGCGAGGGAGTCTCCGGGATGGTGCGGAACAGCGCGGCATTGTTGGCCAGAACGGCTTCAGGAATGAGCCGCACACCTGGAGTGATGATCTGCATCGGTGGTCTCCATCCCTTCTTTGGCGCGGCGCATCACTCTTGGGATTCGTGGATCACGATGCCCTGAAGCATGTCGACCTCGCACTCCCAGGGCTTGTCCGCTAGGACGCGCTGCCCATGTCCGTATCCCGCCTGCCAGCGGGTGCGGATGCCCGAGCGGGTGAAGTCGATGTCCTTGGTGTGGTCCTCGCCGTCGAGGCGCGGCGAAAGCAGCCGGACGAGATGCATGACCGACGGACAGCCGTAAGACGCGAGTTCCTTGAACATCGGATCCTCGCGACGCTCCTCGGGCACGAGCTTTCCCATTTCGCGCACGACGTGGCGCAAACGATGCAGTTGCTCCTGGCGGGCGACATGGCTCTTGCCGCGGCTGGCGTATTGAAGATCCTTCTGCCGCCCCATGACCTGCCAGATCGATTTCGGCTCGGTGGCGCGGGGCTGCCACATATTGACGGCAAAGATCAGCGCGTCGCGCCGCGGACGCTCGTCCAGAACGACCTCGATCGGCGTGTTCGAATAGATGCCGCCGTCCCAGTAAGGCTCGCCGTCGATGCAGACCGCCGGAAACGCTGGCGGTAGAGCGCCCGACGCCATGATATGCGCCGGCGACAGGATCATCTCGCGCGTGTCGAAGTATTTGAGCTCGCTGGTGTTGACGTTGACCGCGCCGACCGTCAGTCGCGTGTGGCGACCGTTGAGGTAGTCGAAGTCGATCAGATTGTTCAGCGTCCTTTTGAGCGGATCTGTCGTGTAGTAGGACGCGTTCTCGACACCGACCTCGCGGTTCACTCCAAACATCGCGCTTGGGTTCGGTTCGAAAAAGCCAGGGATGCCGCGCATCACCGTGCCCATGTTGGCGAAGATGTTGCTTGGAATCATCATCCGGAAAAACTCGTCGAGCGGACTGCTCCGGCTGACGCCGTCCCAGAACTCCTGAAGTCTGGGCAGACGATCGCCGGGCTCGTTTCCTGCAATCAGCGCGGCGTTGATGGCGCCGATGGAGGTTCCTATGACCCAATCCGGTTCGATGCCGCCCTCGACCAGCGCCTGGTAGACACCGGCCTGATAGGCACCGAGAGCGCCACCGCCTTGAAGGACAAGGACTGTCTGACGCCTGACTTCGGCCTGGTGGCTGACCGCCGGTTCTGCTTCCGGAACAGACAGGTTTCGCGTGATCTTGTTCATGGCCTTCGGTCCTCGTGCAGGTCTAGTGAGCGGTCCAACCGCCTTCGATCGGCATCACGGCACCGGTGATCGACGCCGCCTCGTCCGACGCCAGGAACAGGCAGAGCGCGGCAACCTGCTCGACGGTGACGAACTGCTTGGTCGGCTGCGCCGCGAGCAACACATCCTTGATCACCTGCTGCTCGGTGATGCCGCGGGCTCGCGCCGTGTCCGGGATCTGCTTCTCAACCAGCGGCGTGAGCACGTAGCCGGGGCAGACGGCATTGACGGTGATGCCCTGTTCGGCGACTTCCAGCGCGACGGTCTTGGTCAAGCCGGCGACCCCGTGCTTGGCTGCGACATAGGCGGACTTATAGGGCGATGCGACGAGTGCGTGTGCTGAAGCCACGTTGATGATGCGACCCCATTTGCGTGCCTTCATCGCCCGCAACGCGCGCCGGATCGTATAGAACGAAGACATAAGATCGATCGCGACGACCGCCTCCCATTTCTCGATCGGGAAGTCATCGATCGGCGCGACATGCTGAATGCCGGCGTTGTTGACCAGTATGTCGACTGAGCCGAATTCATCGATGGCCTTGTCCATCATCGCCGTGATCGCAACGCCCTTGCTCATGTCGGCATTGTCGTAGCGGACGGTGACCCCGTGATCGCCGGCGAGCTTCGCCCGCAGGCGTTCGATTTCGACGGCATCGCCAAAACCATTCAGGACGATGTTGCAGCCCTTGGCGGCGAAGGCTTCGGCTATGCCTTGCCCGATGCCGCTGGTCGAACCGGTGATGAGCGCTGTCTTGCCACTGAGCATCGTTGTTTCCCTGTGTCTGGAACCGCAGGCAAATGGGCCGGCGGCTGCTTGGCGCCGAGCTGCAGCGCTCGGCTCTGGATCTGCGGACCAGTATGGCGAGCCGCCTGAAACCGCGGAAATGCCGTTGAGACATGGATTCGATAGCCGACAGTCTGACCGGCGCGCCTCGGGGTGCAGGTCCGCAGGCCGGGTTGTTTGACGTTACGGCAGCTAGTAATATTGCTCGGCAACGCCGGGGCATCCGGAACCGCCCCGAGGGGAAGCGTGCAGTGGAGATCAGCCAGGTCCGATACTTCTTGGCCGTCGCCAAGGAGCTGAATTTCACCAGGGCGGCCGAGCAGTGCAATGTCACGCAGCCCGCGCTGTCGCGCGCAATCAAACTTCTCGAGGATGAATTCGGCGGGCCGCTCTTCCACCGTGAGCGCCGCTTCACTCACCTCACCGAACTCGGCCGCATGGTCGAGACCTATCTCGAGGGCGTCTTCGAGAACTCTCGCCAGGCAAAGCAGATTGCCGAACAATACGTGACCCTGAAGAAGATGCCGCTCAAGGTTGGCATCATGAGCACGATCGCTCCGGACGAGATCATCGAGCTCATCGCGGGCGTGCGCGCGCACCACCCCGGCGTCGAGTTGCATCTTTGCGATGCGGACGCCGTGAGCCTCAGGAGAAGGCTGCTCGAGGGTGAACTCGAGGCCGCCATCTACGCGTTGCCTTCAGACGTCCCCGACGAGGAAGTGCACTCCCTGCCGCTGTTCCAAGAGCAGATGGTGATGGCCGTTCACCTGGCCCATCGCCTTGCCAACCAGCGCGTTGTGCGGGTGAAGGACATGAGCAACGAAAGCTACATCCACCGCAACAATTGCGAGTTCGCGGGCTACGCGGACGCCATCCTTGCGGAGCAGGGCGTCACCGTCAGTCCGGTTTACTGGAGCGATCGAGACGACTGGACATTGGCGATGATCGCTGCCGGGCTTGGGTTCGGCTTCATGCCGGAGCATACCGCCAAGCATCCTGGCGTGGTGCCCCTGCCGATCACCGAACCGGAATTCTGGCGGGAGGTCAATCTCGTCACGGTGCGCGGCCGCAGGCATTCGCCCGCGGTCGGCGCATTGGTGCGCGAGGCCACGCAGAAGAAGTGGTTCGGCGAGCGGGTGAAAGCGCTGTCCGCCGCCGAGTAGGGGCCGCCGGCGCCGGCCAGCGTGCTTCGCATGCCCGGCCACTGGATCTCGGCGCTCAGTTCTTTTTGACGGTCGAGGTCACGGACTGGATCACCTCGGTGGCCATCTTGAACTGCGCCTGCCGGTCAGTGATGCCGTGGCGCTTGGCAATCCAGTCGAAGTCGCTGTAGGCAGCGTAAACTTGCCCGTCGGGCGTCTGGTAGACCAGCACGCGCACCGGCCAGTCCAGGCCGGCCTCGGGATTTGAGGTGATGAACGTCGTGCCGAGGGCCGGATTGCCGAACATGACGAGCCGCGAAGGCCTGACATCGTTGCCGGCATTGTTGCCAAGCCGTGCCTGGTCGATGACGCCGAAGAACTTGATGCCTTTCTTGAGCACGTCCTTCTTGATGCGGGCGACGGTCTCGGCGACGGAATAGTCGCTCTTTACGGTGACAACGCCGTCCGATGCGGCTGCCGGGAGGGCAACGGCGATCAGCAGAGCGGCGCCTGCGAGCAGAGTTTTCAGTTGGTTGATCATGTCAGTCTCCTTGGTTGGATAACAGTTTTTCAGGTTGATGCTCAGGCCTTCGGTGTTTGCAGCACACGCGCGATCGCAATCGCGCTGGCGAGAACGGCGACAAGCACGGCCACGCAGGCGGTCCACCCAATGCGGTCGTAGACTTGTCCGATGACGAAGCTGCCGGCGAGGCCGCCGCCGTAGTAGGACGCGAGATAGATGCCGCTCGCGGCGGCGCGATCGCGCGCGGCGGTCCGGCTGACATGTCCGGTCGCTATCGCCTGCGCAAGGAAGGTGCCGATAGCAACCAGCGCCATTCCGGCGAGGACGACGGGAAGGCTCGGAGCGAGCAGCAGAAGCAAACCGGCGATCGCCAGCCCGAGCGTCAGTCCGACCCCCACCCTCGGCCCGAGACGCGAGGCCACGCGCCCGGCGAGTGGAGTAGTCAACATTGAGGGCAGGAAGACGAAGTAGACCACGCCGAGGGCCATCGGGGTCAAAGACAGGGGCACTGCTACGAGCTGGAAGTTCACGTAGGTGAACGTGCCGATAAAGACGAAGAGGATCAGGAAGCCGATCGCGAAACAGGCGCGCAGCTCGACGTTTTGCAATGGTGCTTTCCAGGCCCCGCGGGCAGTCCCGCCAGTCCCGTCCCCACGCATCATGGCCGAGGTCTTCTGCAGCGTGAACCAGACAAGAGCGGCGCCGAACAGATTGAGGGCGGCGAAAGTCAGGAAGTTTGAAGAGATGCCGAATGTGTCGGCCACGGCAGCCGACATGAGCCGGCCGAAGAAGTTGCTGGCGACATTGCCGGTCACATAGGCCGCGAGCGCGCTGGTCGTCTGCCGAGCGGAAAAATGCTCTGCCAGGTAAGCCATCGTCAACGTGAAGGCGGTCGACATGCAGAGGCCTTGCGCTATGCGCAGCAAAGCAAAAACCACGATGCTGTCGGTCTGCGAAAGCAGCGTTGTCGGTATCGCCAGGATGACCAGGCTGATCCAGATGCCGTTGCGGCGATCAATGCCGCGTCCGAAGAGCGCGACGGCGATGCCCGCCACCGCCATGCCGAACGTGCTGGCGTTGACGGCGAAGCCCATGGTGGCGCGGCTGACGCCGAATTTCACCACCAGCGAAGGCAGGATGGCCTGGGTGGCAAACAGATCAACGAGCGTCAGGAACGCAATCAAGGCGATCAGGCCGAAGCGCCAGCCGTCTGCGGCCACTGAGCGAAGCCGCGTTGGTTCGGTATGTTCACTCGTCGTCATGACAGGCTCCGTTGCCCCGTCCCCGGGCGATCGCCAGAGGACGGGCTTTTGGTTTCTGATGTCGGGATAGCTTGGCCGCGACGAACGGCTCACATCATGTGGTCTTCGTGCATCGCGGGCGGCAGGACGTCGGCGGAATAGAGGACGGCCGGAACCTTGCCATTGTTCTTCCACCAGTGGGCAAGCTGACCGAACTCGGCGGTCACGTCACCGGCCGGATGTTCGATGCCGACCTTGCAGGTGCTGCGATATTCGGTGATCGAACCCTCGACGATCAGGATGTTGGCCGGGCGGACATTGTGCTCGTGCCAAGGCACGACGCCGCCGGGCTGAACGACGAGCTTGCGAAGGCGCAGCATGTTGCCTTTCCAGGCCTCGCCCTTGCTGCTCAGATCGATTGCGGAAAGGACCGTGTCGGTCACACCCACCGGCTTGCTGGGATGTTCCTGGATGTCGGTCGTCGCGGCCTGGCCGGCAGGACAGTCGCCGGCGAAAACCGGGGCCACCGAAAACGCGGCGGTGGCGGTGAGAAGTCCGAGTGTCAGCGCCAGCTTCAGCGGCACCTGCAATGCAATAGTCTTGGAAGCCATGTCGATTTCTCCTTTGTCGGTGCCCAATCGCGGAAGCGGGGCATGAGAGGAGAGTGACGGGAGCCTCGATGAAAGAGAAATGCTGACTGGCTCTTAATTCGATACCTGAAAACTATCGTTGGCTGTCCTGGATGCATGAAGAAGGCGCACGACAGGACTTGAGGCGCGCCACAACCATTTCTTCAGTTTTCTTCAGGCTGCGGTCTTACGGATTGCTTGAGCGAGGGCACTCTCAGGCCAGCCATGCGCCTTGACGCTGTTGACGAAGGCAGAGGCGGCCGGCGAGAACCTGCGCCCCGCCACGACCACCAGAGAGACCTCCCGCCAGACCTCGGGATCGATGACCGGCCGGATCTGCAAGCCTGGGATCACCGCGCTGAACTCCGGGATGAAGCAGATGCCAAGCCCCCCGGAAACCATGTTCTGGATCCAGTCCTCGCGCTCGCTCGCATAGGAGATCCTGAGTTTGACGCCACGGTCGTTGCACAGACCGGCGAGATGATCGCGATACTCGCAGTTCAGCCGCCTCAGATAATTTTCGCCGTCGAGTTCGGAGATGGCGACATTGTCGTTGCGGGCCAACCGATGCCCATTGGGGAAAGCGAGGACGAAACGCTCGCGGTAGAGCGGCGTAACATCGAACCTCTCCGGAAAACTGTTGCTGGACGCCATGATGGCGACATCGATCTCACCCGCCTCCAGCAGTTGCGACAGGGACGCGGGCACACCTTCGACAAGCTGCAGCTGAATGCCTTGCTGGCGCCTGTTGAAATCGGCCAGCAGGCCGGTGAAGCGGCGCGGGCCTATGGTACACATGACGCCAACCTTGAGGTTGGCGTTCTCCAGGCAGAGGAATCTCGAGGCCTCCTGCCGCACTCCGGTCAGCTCATCGAGGATCTGCTGAAACCGCGGCCGCAGCAAAGCACCCAGATCGGTGAGGTGGGTCAGGTTTCGCTCGCGGCGAAACAGCAGGCCGCCGACCTCTTCCTCGAGCTGCTGGATCGCACGTGACAGCGCAGGCTGGGTGACGTTGCACCTTTCGCCCGCGCGCGTGAAATTTCGGGTCTCGCAGACGGCCAGGAAGTAGCGGATGTGATGGATGTCCATAAGTATCGTCCCTCGAGCAGCGCAGGTGCATTTCCAGCTCGAAGACTGCCGCAAGGAACGGGATCGCGCCAATGCGCGGGGGCTATAAAGTCAATAGCGTTTCGTCATGCGACGATGACGGGCCAAGGCCCGCCATCTGGTCGTGTAGCGTCAGCTGTGATGGCCGAGGGCAAAGAGTTGCGCGCAGAACTGCGCATGCGGCTTGCTCATGGCGGCGTCGTTGCATTCCTTCATCATTGCGTTCTGCGTCGATTTCGGCGTGGCCTTCCACGCCGTCTCGAAATCGGCGCTCGACTTCATCGTCTTCATGCTGGCGTCGGTGAAGAAGGGCTGCATGTTGGAAGGCTCGTCGAGGGCGCCGGCGAAGGCAACGCCGCCAAGAACGGAAAGGGCAAAAACGCCGAGGCAGATAGCTTTTGGATTCATTTTCAAGTCCTTTTCTGGTCGGGTAGTCGTCCTGTCGACAACCGCTTGATTGATTGACAGCAATTGAGAATTTCTGGGTTTCTCGTTGCTGGCTTTGATCTCGCGACAATCAGCCGGCAAGCTGCCAATGCCATCTGCGTATCGAGGTTATGCCGGGCGTGCATCTCGTAGATGCCTACGATCGCACTGCTAGTCAGCTCCGCCCAAAGCGAGGACTTTGGCGCAGAACTGGGCGTGGGGCTTACTCATCGCCGGGTCGTTGCATGCCTTTGTCATCTTGACGCGATCATGCTTTGACAGAGCGAACCAGGCGTTCTTGAACCCAGCCATCGGTTTCATCGTCTTCATCGTGGCGTCCGTATAGAAGCTCGGAAATGCAGCGAAGTCACTGAACGGGTTGGCGGACGCAGGGTACGCACCAACGCCAATTGCAAACGCTGCCAGACAGGCAAGTAGTCTTCTCATCATTGATCTCCTTTCCAGGCGGCGGCTCTGGCAACAGCGCCAGGGCTGGCAACGCGCGTCGCCTCGTCTGATCGGGATGAAGAGTGCGGCGCGCGAAGACCGGCAGCCAATGCAATCTGCCTATGGACTTCATGCCACCTTGGCATTTCGGCTGATCAAGAAGATGCGGCAGTCTCATTCCAGTCGCCTTGTTGACGATCTTGGGATGGAGACGAAACCATGCTTGCCCAGTCCCCGATTAGACCGGACCAGGCCGCCATTTCAGCGGTGGATCTTGGCTTGGAGGAACGGACGATCGACATCGTGCTGGCAAACGATGCCCATGGCGCGTTCGTCTGGGGCGTGCTCGATCGCCTGCTGGACGAAACGAACTGCCGCGTCAACGGCGTCACGGCGTCGGGTTTCGCAGCGATGGAGGCATCCGTCTTTGCCTACGGCCTGAGCGTCGGCGGCAGGCGCGGCGCGCGGACGGCACTGGCCAATTTCTGGCGGCGCATCAGCCACGCTTCGGTCTTTTCCGATGACAGAGCCAGCCTGCTTCGATCTATCCTGGAACAGTCAATTGATCTCAAGCAAATCCGTGATGAGGAATGCCCGGTGAAACTGGGCGTGTTAGCCGTCAACGCGCGCACGGATGCGGTAAAGATATTCACGAGCGACCGGTTGTCGATCGATGCGATCGTCGCGGCAGCCACGATCCCCTTCCTTTCGCCGCCTGTCGAGATCGACGGCGATGCCTATTGGGGTGAGGGCGACGTCTTCCAGTCGCCGCGCCTCGTATCAGCTGAAGGTCGCCATCGCCTGATTATCGCCGGCAAGCCTTCCGTCTTCACCACGCCGTGTCCGGCTCGCAGCACCGCAGCCGGTCATTGCCTGACGAAATGCGCGCCGGTTCACACCATATTCGACAGTCGACACCGTGCCGGAGCTCCGCTGCTGTTGCGGCCCTGGACCGATTGGGGCGAACTGACCGACATGCGCGACAGGGGGCGGCAGCGTGCAGCAGCCTGGCTTGCCGCTGATCCTCTGCGCGCTGATGAAAGCCCGGTCGCAGCCAGCGAGCGACGATACATCTAGGCGCCTCGCTCCCCGCCTAGCCGCGCCTGCATCGCATACTCCCGAACGCAGGTGCCAAGCCCTCCGGTGCCCCCGCCGGAGGGCCTTTTCGCGCCGCCTTCCGGGACATAGGGAGTGCGTATCAAATCCATGCCGAGACAGCATTTCAGCTCGGCGTCACGATCGGACAGACTGATCTGCAGACGGGCCTCGAGGCCGGTCTTTCACTTGAAACGCCAACCAGGAGACAAGCCTGTGATCAACACAAAGACCCTCATCGGATCGGCCCTCGCGGCCGCTACTTCGCTTGCCGCGACAGCGGCCTACAGCGGCCCGGCCGCCAAGCCCGGCTTCGCCTTCGAGAAGTGCTACGGCGTCGTCAAGGCCGGCCAGAACGACTGCCAGACCGCGACGCATTCCTGCGCCGGCACCGCAACCGCCGACAACCAGCCGGATTCCTGGCTCTACGTGCCCGCAGGCAGCTGCGCCAAGATCACCGGCGGCAGCGACAAGCCGAAAGCCTGAGCAATCCAGACTTCGAGCCAACCCTTGAAAGGAGCAGACCGATGTCCCGTGCGTTTCAGTCCCTCGCGATCCCCGCATCGGCGGGCATCGGTCTTCGCTCGCCTCACATCACAGAGATGCTGACGAGGCGGCCCTCCGCCGGCTGGCTTGAGGTCCACGCCGAGAACTACATGGGGGAGGGCGCCGGCGTCGAGGCGCTGGAAAGATTGCGCGAGATCTATCCCGTTTCCGTTCATGGCGTCGGCCTGTCGCTCGGCAGCGCGCGAGGCTTGGACCGCGATCATTTGGAGCGACTGCGCAAGGTCTGCGAGCGCTTCCAGCCCGATCTCGTCTCCGAACATCTGGCCTGGAGCGTCGCCGACGGCGCCTACCTCAACGATCTGCTGCCGCTGCGCTACGACGAAGACGCGCTGGCGATCGTGGCGCGCAACGTCGAGACCGTCCAGGACGCGCTGAAGCGGCGTGTGCTGATCGAGAACCTGTCGGCCTATGTCGCCTTTGCCGATTCGGCGATGAGCGAGGCCGAATTCCTGTCCGAGCTCGTGGCGCGGGCCGGCTGCGGCCTGCTGCTCGACGTCAACAACGTCCAGGTTTCGGCGCACAATCTGCAATACGACGCCAAAGCCTTCATCGATGCGCTGCCGGCGGCGGCGATCGAGGAGATTCATCTTGCCGGTCACGCAACCAATCACGTCGGGACCGACACCGTGCTCATCGACGACCATGGCTCGCGCGTGCCGCCGGTCGTCTGGGCGCTCTACCAGCATGCCATAGACCGGTTCGGACCGCGTCCCACCCTGATCGAGTGGGACACCGACGTTCCCGTCCTCGACGTGCTGCTTGGCGAAGCGATGTGGGCCGACATGCTCACCGCGTCGATCATGTTCAGCCGCAAGCAAGCCGCGCGACGTGAGCAAACGACCGAAACACGAGCGCCGCCGATCCGCCTTTCTGTCGAGGCCGAAACGACGACCAGCATGCCCGTCCTTGCGGCGTTTGCAGCTGCCCGGTGCGCCAGGTCGTGCATGCCCGCGGCGCTTGTCTCAATCGAGGAGGAATACCATGTTGCCGCTTGAACACCTGCAGACCACCATCGCGCGGGCAGTGCTGGCCATGGAGCCAGTTGTCGCCGCGAATGTGCTGACCGCCGGCAGGGCCGATCCGTTGGCCCGCCTGCGTATCTACCAAAACAACACGCGCAGCTCGCTCACCGCGGCGCTGATGTCGGTGTTTCCTGTCACCGTCCGGCTGATAGACGAACGCTTTTTCCGCTACGTGGCGAGCGAGTTCATTCGACGGTATCCGCCGGCTGAATCGCGTCTTTCGCGCTATGGATCCGGATTCCCACGCTTCCTGAAGACGATCGACACGCTGTCCGACATGCCGATCGTCGCCGAGACGGCTCGGCTCGAATGGGCCATAGCTGAGGCCCTCGATACGGCTTCGCTGCCGCCCCGCAGCCTCGCAGAATACGACAGCACCGACCTTGGGTTCTCGCCGGATATCTTGCTCCAGCCCTCACTGCGACTGATCATCTCGCACTGGTCGATCCTGTCGGTATGGATGGCGCATCAACACGGGACGGCGGTCGACGAAAACATCACCTGGACAAGGCGTCCCGAACGCGTGGCGCTGTGGCGATCGGGGAACTACGTGCGGCTTTTTCTGCTCGACCGCGCGAGCTTCGCCTTCTGGCATTCGCTGAAGCACGGTTTCGGTCTCGATCATGCCACCGGCCGTGCCCTGGCGCTCGACCCGGCCTTCGACCTGGTTTCAGCCCTTGTGCGTCTGTTCCGCGACAGGCTCGTCACCGACGTGCGGATCGCCGCGAATTCCCCCTCAAACTGACGGAGACGGTCATGACCGCAATATCGGAGCAATCCTCGTCCAAACCGGCCGGCGTTGTCGGCCTCTACAAGCGTATCATCAAGCTGCCCGAGTACCTTCCGTTTTCACTGATCCAGCTCGCTGCTCGTGTGGCGGTGGCTCATGTTTTCTGGCAATCGGCGCAGAGCAAGCTCGCATCCTGGCCCGTGACGCTGCAGCTGTTCGCCAGCGAATACAATCTGCCGCTCATCGATCCGTCGATCGCCGCGCCCTTGGCAACGACGGCCGAAATCACAGGCTCGGTGTTGATTTTCCTTGGACTGTTCTCGCGCCTTGCGGCCCTGATGCTGCTCGGCGTCGTCTCCGTTATCCAGATCTTCGTCTATCCGGAGAACTGGGCCGAGCACCTCCTGTGGGCATCGCTGCTGTTTCTCGTGCTGACACGCGGCGCCGGCGTCTTCTCTCTCGACTATGTCGCCGAGCGAACCCTTTCGGCATCTGCAAAATGAACAGTCCGACCGGGCGGCGAAAGCACGATGCGCATCTTCATCGTCCACGCGCACCCCGAGCCCAACAGCTTCAACGGTGCCCTGACCCGATCGGCTCGGGAGGCGTTGTCGCGGCTGGACACGAGGTCGTTGTCTCCGATCTCTACGCCATGGGGTTCAACCCAGTGTCGGATCGCCGCAACTTCACGACCGTACGAGACGCGAACTACTACCACCAGCAGACTGAGGAGGCGAATGCGGCCGCCCACGACGGATTTGCTCCAGACATCCAGGCGGAGATGGACAAGCTCTTCTGGTGTGACGCCTTGATCCTTCAGTTTCCGCTCTGGTGGTTCGGGCTGCCGGCGATTCTCAAGGGCTGGGTCGACCGGGTGTTCGCGTCTGGGGGCCGTATTTATGGCGGCGGCAAATGGTATGATCGCGGCGTCTTCTCAGGAAAGCGCGCGATGTGTTCCGTCACGATCGGCGGGCCGCCGCCGATCTATTCCGACCGAGGATTGAACGGCCCAATCGGTGCAATTCTATTTCCGATCAATCACGGTATGCTCTACTTTGTCGGCTTCAGGTGATCGAGCCTTTCCTCGTGCACGCACCTGCGCGCATCAGCGACACCGAACGCCGGATTTTCCTCGGCCGTTACCGTGAACGGCTGCTTGGTCTGGCGCATGCGCCAACCATCGCTTACCCAAAACTCGTAGACTTCGACCACAGCCATGTTTTGAAATCGGCGTAGTCCAGTCCACCAGGATAGGACGTCGACGCCAGCCGGGGTTTCTGAGCTAGCTTGTTGGCCCCATGCGGCAGCGGACTCGAAGTCCCCCCTCTCGCTGAGAATTCCCATCAGCGGTCACGTTACTGTGAAGCTGTAACGGCCAGTCGCTACGGATCGAACAACTGACTGTCACAGCGAGAACCTTACCCCGCAACGGGAACTGGCCTGTCGCCAAGGCCGCGCCACGAGACGCCGTTCAACACGCCTATCGAGGCACGTCCCGAAGGTTCTTTGCGTGAAAGCGATTGAATGGAGGAAGACATGACCGCTTACAACGTCGTCCGGTTCCGCACCAAGCCCGGCAGGGAGCAGGCATTCATCGATGCGCACATGAAGGCAAAGCTCGACGTCAAGGGTTTCCGCAAAGGTGCGCTCATCAGGACTGGCGACCGAACCTTCTGCATCGTCGGCGAATGGAACGACATGGATAGTCTCGCAGCGGCGCGGCCGCAGATGATCGGGCTTCTGGATACGATGCGCGACATGCTTGAGGATCTTGGCGGCGACCTCGGCGTGACCGATCCGGTCTCGGGGACGGTCGTTGCCGAGATCGCGACCGAAGTGGCCCAGTTGCAGGCGTGAACCGCTCGACCGCTAACGTGAAGGGCCAGTCTCAAAATCGGAGAGCTGCGCACGAATAGCTGGAGTGCGGCTTGCCATCGTCGTACTATCTGATCCCTCGATCTTCGGGAGGACTGGCCATGAATGCAGTACCTCAATGGCGGCTCGCAGGCGACTGGTTCGACATCTGCAGCTGCGATATCCCTTGCCCCTGCGAGTTCGCACAGCGGCCCACCGGCAATCATTGCCAAGGTGTGCTCGCCTGGCATGTGCGCGAGGGTCAGTATGGCGACGTCAAGCTCGACGGCCTGACACTGGTGGCGCTCGGCGAGTTTGAAGGCAATCTCTGGGCTGGCGAGGCAAGTGCCGTGATGGGCATGTATCTCGACGAAAGGGCGAACGAGCGGCAACGCGAAGCCCTGCAGATGATCTTCGGTGGCCAGGCCGGCGGCTGGCCGGCGGGCTTTGCCGCCAATGTCGGCGAGATGCGTGGCATGGAGTTCGTGCCGATCACTTTCGAGGTGGCGGGCGACCTGGCCACCTGGCGCGTCGATATTCCTGGCCTCGTCGTCGGTCACGCGGAAGCGCTTTCCGGACCCACCACCCCACCCGGCAAGCGGGTGCAGACGATCAACTCGCCTGGTTCGGAGGTCGGCCCGGGCCAGGTTGCCACCTGGGGGCGCTCTGTCGAGGTGAGCGCCAAAGGCTTCGGGTTCGACTGGACCGGAACGGCCCGCTCGAGCAAGCACATTCCGTTCGACTGGACCGGCCCGAACTAGGGTACGGCGATGGCTGACGCGTTCCCCAGGACATCGCGGCGGCTAACCCGGAATCTGCGCGGCATCCCGTTCGGTCTGCTCGCATCGCTGGTCGGGCTGACGGCAGCGGCGTGGGCGCTCACCCTCTACCAAACCTTCAGCATGGATATGCCCATGGGCATTGCCGTGCGCGGCGGCATGGCGGGTATGGAAGGCATGGCCGGCATGGCGATGGCCGGAATTGCCGCCGACGGCTGGTCGGTTGCCGGCGCTGCCGCTTTTCTCGCTGTGTGGACCGTGATGATGGCTGCCATGATGCTGCCAGCTGCGGCGCCTATGATCTTTATGTTCGCGGCGGCGCAGGCGAGGCGCGAACAAGGCGTGGCCGTCCCGACGTGGACCTTTGTCGCGGGCTATCTGCTCATCTGGGCGGCCGCGGGCCTTGTCGTATATGTCCTGGTCCAGCTCGGCAGCGGCTTTGCAACGAGCCTCGATCCACCGCAGCGTTCGAAATGGGCACCGCTCGCGCTTGGCGCCACGCTTGGCGTCGCCGGGCTCTACCAATTCACAACCTTCAAGCATGTTTGCCTCAGCCACTGCCGCTCGCCGCTCGCTTTCGTTGCGCAGCACTGGCGCGACGGACGTGTTGGCGCGCTCAAGATGGGGCTGCGCCACGGCCTATATTGCTTTGGCTGCTGCTGGGCGCTGTTTGCCGTGTTGGTCGCGACCGGCGTCATGAGCCTCGCCTGGATGCTGCTTTTGACGCTGGTTGTCTTCGTCGAGAAGCTGCTGCCCCGTGGCCGGCGCTTCGAAGGTAGCGTGGGCGTTGCGCTGGTGGCCCTCGGGATCGTCCTATCGCTCGGGGCGATCGATATGCCTTGGATGGGTGGCTAGCCGCCTTCGCTTCTGCCTGGCATCGCTATCTCGCGCAACGACGAGCGCATGCGGGTGGTGCCGATCGACTATCGCGACGCCCACCGCGCGGTCGGTATCATCACCGCCCGGGGTTACGTGCACCACTCGTTCTCCGAGCAGCTGATGAACCTGATCCGCACCAATCTGCGGGAGCTTGGCTCACTGACTTAGGGGTATGCCTAGTCAGTCTGGATCCAGACCGACTTCGTCTCCAAATATTCGTGCAGATGCTCGACGCCGCCTTCGCGGCCGTAGCCCGACATCTTCATGCCGCCGAACGGCACCGCCGGGTCGATGGCGTGGTACATGTTGACCCAGACCGAACCGGCCTTGACGCGACGCGCCAGCCTGTGCGCGGTGCCGAGATTGGTGGTGAAGATACCCGCCGCCAGGCCGTAAGGTGTCGCGTTGGCGCGCGCGACGGCCTCATCCAGCGTGTCGAAGGGCATTGCCGAGATGACCGGCCCGAAGATTTCTTCGCGTGCGATGGTCATCTTGTCCGACACCGCGCCGAAGACGGTCGGGGCGATGAAGTTGCCGCCGTCATAGAGCTCGCCCGTCAGCCGCGAGCCGCCGGCGACCAGCTCGGCGCCCTCGTCGCTGCCGGCCTTGATGTAGCCTTCCACCTTGCCGGCCTGCCTTGAGTTGATGAGCGGCCCGATTTCGGTCTCCGCCTCGATGCCGTGGCCGATGCGCAGCTTGCCGGCAAACTCGGCGACCCGGCGCACGAACTCGTCATGGATCTCGCGCGCCACGAACAGCCGCGAGCCGGCGATGCAGATCTGGCCCGAATGCACGAACACCGCCATCGCCGCGACCGGCACCGCCTTGTCGATATCGGCGTCGCGGCAGACGATGATCGGCGACTTGCCGCCGAGCTCCAGCGAAACGCGCTTGAGGTTGGCGACGCCGGCGCGGGCAATCGCCTGGCCGGTCAGCGTCGAGCCGGTGAAGACGATCTTGTTGACGTCCGGATGTTCGGCAAGCCTTGCGCCGGCCTCGGCGCCGGTTCCGGTGACGATGTTGACGACGCCGTCTGGAACGCCGGCTTCCTGCATCAGCTTCGCGATCAGGAGCGGCGTCAGCGATGCATCCTCCGACGGCTTCAGCACGATGGTACAGCCGGTCGCCAGCGCCGGCGCGATCTTCCAGATGGAGGCGGCGGTCGGCGCATTCCAGGGAATGATGGCGCCGACGACGCCAACCGGCTCGCGGCGGGTGAAGGTGACGATTTCGCCCGGAATGGAGTTGTCGATTGCCTCGCCATGCAGCGCGGTCGCCATGCCGGCATAGAAGCGCAGCATGCCGATGACGCGGCGCCGGTTGGCCAGCGTGCGCGTGATCGGCAGCCCCATGTCGAGCGTGTCGGAGACGCAGAGCTCTTCCCAATGCGTCTCGAACAGATCGGCGATCCTGAGCAGCACGCATTGCCGCTCGTAGGGCGAGAATTCGGACCAGGGGCCTTCGAAGGCAGCGCGCGCCGCGGCCACCGCCGCGTCGACATCGGCGGCCGAGCCGCGCGGCACTGTCGCCAGCACCTCTCCCGTCGCCGGGTTCAGCGCCTGCATCACCTCTGCGGATTGCGCCGCAACCCACTTGCCGCCGATGAACATCGGCCGGAATTCGCCATGGTAGAGCGCCGTGGCCTTCGCCCTCGGGTCGAAGTTCAGCGTCATCGTCTCCTCCTCACGAATTCCGGGCCGACTATTACTCCCAGCGCCGGCGACCTCAAACAAGGAAGCTAAAAGGGCGTTCAGATAATCGGACTGTGCAACGCAAGCGTCTTCCCCGATGGTTCCGGCAATGGAGAGATATGAGACTTGCTGGCAAGGTCGCCATCGCGTTCTTCGAAGGCGGGGCAGGCCAGGAACTGACCTTGTGCGATAACCGTGCCGGCTTCGAGCGTCATCCTGACATAAATGGGCTAACCGCCATGTTAGGGTCCCACGATCGAGGACAGCTGTTACGTGCTGTTCTGAAATGAGAGGAGCGTTTCCCACGTCCAGGATCAGCCGTCGCACTGTGCTCTTTCGGTCAGGCACCGCCGCCGTCGCCTTGACCGTATCAGCCACGTCACTCGCCGCCGAGGCATCGCGTCTAGAGGCAGAACCGTCGAACGAACTGCGAGCGTTGATCGACGGGCACAAGACGGCATATGCGGCGTTCCTCAAAGCTGTCCACGAAACGGGTGCCAACAGCCGCGACTACGATGGAGCCAGCCGGGAAGAGGAGAGGGCGCTGATCTCCATCTGCGCTTTTCCCGTGGCCACGCAAGGCGATCGCTTTGCCAAGGCAACGTATCTTCTCGAGATCGAGGCGCGCGGCGAACTGGATTTGCCAGAGCACATGCAAGCTCTGCTCCACTCCACGATGTGGACGGTATGAGATCGCGGCCGTTTGGCCAGCGGTTCTCCATCAGATACCCAGCCGCGCTCATACCCTGACTGTCGGGTTCGTTTCCACATCGCGACTGCAAAAGAACCGCAGGATTTTGCCTCAGGTGAGCCCGTGGCGGACGAGGTGGCGAACGACAGGTGAGAACATGTCCTGGCCGATATATGTTCCCGTATTGGCGCGCTCGAAAAGTGGTTCCGCGACTGTCGCATCGTCGACTACTGGAATACCTGCCTGGCGTGCTTGCGCAGCCATCTCGTCGGCCGCGCGGCCCTGGCCCTTGCCGACGACGGTCGGCACCGGCGTTTCGCCTTTGACGTAACGCAACGCCACGGCGCAGTCGCCGGTCACGAAGACGATGACCGCATTTCTCACGCCAAGCTTCGCAGGTTGCGTCACCGCCTGGCGCCGCTGCCGCTGCTGCTCGTGGCGGATCAAGGGATCGCCTTCGAGATCCTTGTGTTCGCGCTTGTATTCGGTTGTCGTCATGCGCATGTCGCGAAGGAACAGCCAGCGCTGGATCGGAACGTCGATCACGCCGATGACGACAAAGGCCAGGGCGGCGGCGATTCCAAGAGGTGTCAACACCGCCGTGATGATTGGCTCCAGGCATGACGGACCGCAGCCCGGCGCATCGAAGAGCGGCTGCAGCCACGCCATCAGGATGAACACGAACAGGCTTGCCAGCAACACCACCTTGGCCAGGCCCTTGGCGAACTCGATGACGTTGCGGAGCGACAGGATCTTCTGCAGGCCCTTCGCCGGATTTATGTGATCGAACTGCGGCTTGAGCGGTTCAAACGAGAAGACCGGTCCGAACGTCCCCAGCATGCCGAAGGCAACGGTGAGAACGACGACGATCCCGACCAGCGGCAATGTAGCAAGCATCAGCAGCGAGAACGAATGGCGGATGGCCCGCAGGCTGGCGTCCCCGAACGGTTCGCCGGGCATCGTCACGGTCTGCACGAGGTCCGAAAGGCGCTTGAAGAGCGTCGGCCAGGCGAAATAGAGATACGCCAGCGCCGCGAAAAGCGTGAAGCCGGAGACCAGGTCGCGGCTCTGCGGAACCTGGCCCTTGCGGCGGGCGTCACGGAGTTTCTTGTCCGATGCCGGTAGCTTCTTTTCCTCAGCGTCTTCGGCCATGTTGCAATCTTACCGCACAGTTGTGGTTCCAGTGGGCCGATGTGCGGCAGCGATGCGAGCGCTGCGGTATCGTGGATTGTCAGCCCGTTCCTCTCCTGATTCCCCTAATGTCCCCGTCCGTCCGGCTGCCGTCATGAGGCAGCCTCTTGCCCGGCTTTCGCCTGAGCCGAGGGCAGCGCCTGCGAGCGCGCGCCGGTTCTGACCGTGCGGCCGGTGATCGTGGCCAAAGGCTGGACGTTGAATTCCTGCGCGAGTTCCTGAAACGACAGGACGGGAAGCTCGATGGCATTGTGCATCAGCAAGGTGCGCATGTGCCGGCGCACGTCCATCGCGGCCAGGACGACGGGCGAGACATCGATGGAGCTCTGCGACAGGGCTCGCTCGATCTCCGTCACCAGGGCCTGCGCGTCATCGTCCGAAAGGTTCAGGAATGTGCCGGTCGAGGTGCCTTGCACAGCGTTGCGCAGGATATCCTCGGCCGACCGCTGCAGCACGTAGGCCGCGATGATGTTGTTGCGGCCGGCGGAGCGGAAGCTGATCTGGCGCTTCAACGACGTGCGGACATATTCCGTCAGCAGGACGACGTCCTGCTCGCGTTGGCCCCATTCGATCAGCGCTTCCAGGATGAGGCGCAGATTGCGGATCGGCACGTTCTCGCCGACGAGCCGGCGAAGCACTTCCGCGATCTTCTGCAGCGGCACGATCTCCTGAGCCTGCCTGACCAGATCCGCGTAGTCCGGCTCGATGTCCGACAGGAGCCTGCGTGTCTCCTGAATCCCGACGAAATGGCCGGCATAGAGCCGCAGCGCATTTCCGGTCCACTTGGCCGCTGTTTCCGCCGGCGTGGAGAAGACGAAGCCGGCTTCCCTCAATGCCGGCAGGTGGCTGTCGTCGACCCACACGAATCTGCGCTGGCCGGCAATCGAAGAACCGCCTTCGTAAGCCACCTCGAGCAGGTCGAGATGCGTTGCATCCGCCTCGACAAGAACGCGGTCGGCGGGAATCTCGGCGTCGAGGATGGGCGCACCCTCCAGATCGATGCGGATGCCGCGAGGCGAAAGCATCTCGTCGACCTGCAGGCCGATGGCCGGAACGTCGACACCGAGATCGCCGAAGAGCTCGCGGCGCACGCCGTCGGCCAGCGCGGCAAATTCGGGCTCCGGGATCGAGCGTGCGAGTTCGGCTCCGAAGCGCACGACGATGCGGTAGGGAGGAGGCAGCGTTCCGGTGGAGATTGCTGAAAGCGCTGCGGAATTTCCCGGCTGTTCGCGCATGGCGATCTGGCCGGCGGCGTCGTCAGGCTCGGATTCCCGGGCGGTGCGGCGACTGATTGCGTAGGCGCCTGCGCCGAAGCAGGCGCCGAGGATCAGGAACACGATCGACGGGAAGCCTGGCACGATGGCCAGGCCGACCATGATCACCGCAGCGAGCGCGAGCGCTCGGGAGTCGCGCAGGAGCTGGCTGGTTATTTGCTGGCCAAGGTCGCCCGTTCCGTCCGCGCTGCCGACACGCGTCACCATCGTGCCTGCGGCCACGGCGACGAGCAGTGCCGGTATTTGCGCCACCAGCCCGTCACCCACGGTGAGCAGCGAGTAGGTCGCGGCCGCATCCCCCAATGACATGTCGTGCTGCAGCGTTCCGACCGCGAAACCACCGATCAGGTTGACCAGAATGATCACGATACCGGCGATGACGTCGCCCTTGACGAATTTCATGGCGCCGTCCATCGCGCCGAACAGCTGGCTCTCGCGCTCCAACTGCTGGCGCAGGCGTCGCGCCTCCGCCTGGTCTATGTCGCCGTTGCGCAGCTCCGCATCGATGCTCATCTGCTTGCCCGGCAGTGCATCGAGTGTGAAGCGTGCGGCCACTTCGGCGACGCGCTCGGCACCCCGCGCGACCACGATGAACTGTGCGACGGTGATGATCAGGAAGATGACCAGGCCGACCGCAATGCTGCCGCCGACGACAAAGGTGCCGAAGGCGGTAATGATCTCGCCAGCATCGGCCTGCAGCAGGATCAGTCGCGTCGTCGTGATCGTGATCGCCAGCCGGAACAAGGTGGCGATCAGGATGACCGACGGCAGCGACGAGAACTGGAGCGGATGGGAAACGTAAAACGATGCCAGCAGGATGAGCACGCTGATGGCGATGTTGGCGGTGATGAGAATGTCGACGAGGAATGTCGGCAACGGAATGAGCATCATCACCACCGCGACGAGCAGCAGGACGGCGATGACCAGGTCGCTGCGGCGTGACAGCCTGGCAAGGAATTGCAGCACCCGCTCCGACACGGTCATGTTCATTGAACGCCTCGTTGCGAAAGGAAACTCAGCAGGGCGCTGTGCGCCTCGGTCTTGCGCCCCGCCACGAGCAAGGCTCGGCTCTTCAGCAAGGCAAGCGCCGGATGGTCCATTCCTTCCAAGGTCTCCAGCCTGGCAATCGTGGCCAGCGCCTTTTCCGCCTCGCCATCGAGGATGAGCAGATGCGCCAATGTCCTCAGCACGCCGGCATTTCCCGGCGACAGCTGCGCGGCGATAAGCAGATAGGCCGCGCCCCGCTTTGCCTGCCCGTGAGACCCGTAGAGAAAGCCCAGGACATGCAGCAGATGCACGGTGTCATCCGGGCCGGTCAGATTTCGATTCCTTCCTGCATGCGACCAAGCAGGTCGCGATGACGCTCGATTTCATCCTCCATCAGCGTTCTCGCAAGCGACTTGAGCTGCTCGCCGCCCTCGAGGTTGGGAACCAGGTGCGTCACAAAATGCTGGAGGATAGGCACGGAGCGCCGCAGGATGGCTGGCTCGGGTATACGGGGCATGACGAAGTCGATGAGGATGTCATCAAGCGATTCGCCTGCCGCTTCCCTGGAGGACTGAAACTCCGCGGTTTGCGGCCTTTCAGCACCAGCGGCGGATTTCGTTCCCTGAGCACGGCTCGCGGCCTTGTCGACGCCATTCATCCGTCGCCGGTTGATTGCCTGACCGCGCACGCCTTCCGCCTGGCGCACCTCGCGGCCAGCCGTGTCCATCCTTGCCGAATCGAATCGCGGCCCTTCAAGCCGACGGTTCACGGGTATTTCAGCGCGACCGTGGCGCCGCCCTTCGTCAGGAGAAGTTCCGTCTCGCCGATGTGCTTGATGGTCCAGCCGTCATTGGTGAACGCACCTTCGTGGTAGCGCGCGCCATCGGCTGCGATGACGTAAGGCCGCTCGCCATACCAGATCGCCTGCAGCGTCAGGCGCGGGGCTTGCTCGGCGTTGCCGATCATGACGTTGGAGACCAGCGGAATGTGTGCGCCGTAGGCCTGGTCGAACCACGATTGCGTTTCCGTCCAGACGCCGCTCTGGTCATTCGGGATCATGCCCGAGACCACGAGACGTCCCGGCGATCGCTGAACGGTCAAGGTCCTTATGCCGGATTGCTCGAGACGCAGCTTGAGCTGACTTTCCGCTTCGGCGGCGGTCTGCATTTGCGCCGGCGACGAATCGTCCAGGACCTGTTGGCCCGGCTCGCCGGCGAAGGCCATTCTGATCGGTTCGCCATCTTTCGAGGGGCGCGTCTCGCCAACATCGGGCTTGGCGAGAGAGAGCCCGTTCGCGGCGAGGGAAAGAACGAATACGGCGCACAGAACGCTGCCCGCCACCAGCACGGGGCGATTGGAAAAGGACCACCGACTTGCGGGGCGTTCCGGGTTGACCAGCCGGATACGGGCGTCGCCGACACTTACGGTGAGCGGCAGCCTGCAGCGGCTGCCGTGGCCTTCATGGATGGTTTCGCCTGTGGCGAGCGTGACATCGCCGCCGACGGCCTCGATTTCAAACTGGCTGCCCTTGCGCCGCAGCCTTGCGTGGACCGGCGCGATGCCGGCATCCCTCAGCACAATGTCGGACTCCGTGCTGGAGCCGATCGTGTACAGCGTCTCCACCAGGCTGAGTTCGGCGCCGGCGTGGAATCCGTGGGTGACGCTGAGCACAACGAAACCTCCGGATGCCGGGGAGGGGGCGATGATCGACCGCAGCCGGCGCGCTGGCGCCGCATCCAGATACCTGCCGATAGGACTATCGGTCATGCCACTTCATCTCCCGCCGATGACGATTTCAAATGCAGCGACGACGGCGTTGAAAGGTTCCTGCCGTGCAAGTACGCCGCCGGTTGCTTCGGCGGCGTACGGGTTCGAGATCCGCCTTAGGCCTTCTCAGCCGACTGGCCGAGCGTCCTCGCGGTGCTCATCAGCATGTCATGCTGGGATTTCGCGATCTCTTTCGTGATCTCCAGCCCAAACATGCGCTCCTGGTGCTTGATCATCTTGTCCAGGTTCTGTTCCGGCGACCCTGCAGAGCCGGACGTAATGGGAGGGGTAGCAGCCATCATTGTCTCCTTGCGAGAAATTCAAGTCGCAAACGCCGGACTCACACCGCTGCGCTCCGGCACATTGCCAAGGCAGCTTAAGACAGCGTGGCTGAAAATGAAAGTCCATTTGGAATATTTGAGCCATACAAGTTCCAACTGTTGCGTTGGTCGCGTTCTAGGAGTAACCTGCGAGGCGGGTGAATGGGGTATTTCGGATATGGAAAAAGGTCCTTTGGCCGAGCTGTTGGTCGAACGGTTCGAGAATATGCCGCCGCAGTTGCGGGTCGCCGCGCGTTTCGTGTTGGATCATCCCAAGGACGTCGCGCTGATGTCGATGCGCGAGCAGGCGCACCAGGCCGGCGTTTCGCACAGCACGATGATGCGGCTGGCGCGCTGGCTCGGGCTTGATGGCTACGAGGACATGCGCAGCCTCTATGCGCGTGCATTGCGTGAGACGATCGCCGGTGAGCCCGCGCGACAGGGTATCAAGCAGCATGGCGATCCGGGATATTCGACCGTCGGGGTCGTTGCCGATACGCTCGCGGCCCAGATTGCAAGTCTTGGCGAATATGGCAGTGCCGTGCAATTCATCGCCGCCGCCGGCCTGCTGGCGCGATCGTCCAACCTGTTCGTCCTGGCCACACGCTCCGCCTATCCGGTCGCGGGCCATTTCGCCCACATCATGTCGTTTCTGGCTGGCGGCGACCGCAAGGTGACGCTTGTCGGCGAGATGGGCGGACCTGGCCTCGATGTTCTGCAGCAGGCGGGACGCGGCGATGTGCTGCTGGCCCTAGGTATGTCGCCGTATGAGCGCACGACGATCGATGTTGCGCGGCAGTCGGCTCGGCAGGGCGTCGGCGTGGTGGCAATCACCGACAGCAGCGTGTCGCCGCTGGCCCGGATCGCGCGGGAAACAATCATCGTCACGTCAAATTCGCAGTCGTTCTTCCGCAGCCTGGCGCCGGCCTTCGCCGCCGTCGAAATCCTGGCGGCGCTGACGGCTGCGCAGTCCGAGGTGGATGCCGCGGATCGAATTAAGCAGTCGGAAGAGCAGCTTGCCGCTTTCGGCATTTATTGGAAGCCCCCCAGATAGCATTGGAACGTTGCTGTCTGGGCGGGCGTGACGGCAGCCAGGCTGCCGGCAACAGTGATTCCCGGAGGTCGTCCAGATGGTTCGCCCGATAACGCTCACCAAGCCGCCGGTCCAACCGCAAAAAGTCGACGCCAAGGCAAACGCCGCGCAGGTTGCGCGGCTGGAGGCGCAGGCAGTGCAACTGCGCGAGCAGATCCGGCTTGCCAACAGAATGGGCGAGCGCGATTGGGCGGCGCAGGCGCGCCAGCAACTGGCGCAGGTGAATAGCGAATTGAGTTCGCTTCAGCCGCCGCCGGTCGCGGTTCCGGCAATGCCGGGCGTCAATGTCGTCAACGCCAGCGCAGGCACGTCGGGCAATGGCGCGACGGTGGCGCCAGCTCTCTATGTGCGACCCGATCTTGCCGCAACCGCCGCGACGGTGAAACTCGATGGGGGCCCGGCCGAAGAGAACCCCAAAGACGCGACGACCGCCCGCAACATTGTCAACGACGTCACCGGCGGCAAGAGCATCGACCAGATTGCGTCCGCTCGCGGCATGACGCGCGAACAGGTTATCGCCGCGCTCAGGTCCGGCGGGATGACCGTGTCGACCACCGACCCGACAAGCGGCAATGGCGACGTGCAGACGACGAAAATCACGGATGGCAGCGGCCGCACCGTCACCCAATATTACGACTACCAGCACGACAGCTACTATACGAGCGTCCAGGCACAACCCAATGGCGCGGCAACCACCACGCCGGTCCGCGACGGGCTCGGACGCAAGGAGACCAGCAGCTACAATCCCGATACCGGCGCCATCACGACGCGGTATGAAGACGATCTCGGCACAGGCACCGTCACCGAGCGGACGTCGATGCCCAACGGGACCTCGGTGGAAACGGTGACGCCGGGCGCCGGCCCGTCGCTTCCCGTCACCACCGTCACCGGTCCGGACGGCCGCAAGACCATATTGGCGGCCTCCCAGGATCCGGGCGGGGCCAGCACGCACAACATCAAGCAAGACCTTGCCGATGGGAAGAGCATCGAGCAGATTGCGCAGGAAAACGGCCTCACCAGCGACCAGGTGATCGCCGAATTGCAGGCCGCCGGCTACAAGGTGACGGCCACCAGCAGCAGCGACGCGCAGTCGGTCGAGCTCGCCGATCCGCGCACCGGCGACAAGACGGTCTACTCTTACGACTATCAGCACGATGTACGCACCGTCACGACGACGGCGGACGGGAAAAAAACGTCGCAATCCATCGATGGCAACGGAACCGAAACCAAGACCGTCACCGACGAGGATGGCCGGGTGACGACGACCATCACCGAGAAGATCAATGGCGGCAAACCCGTCGAGTACGAGGTCAAGCCGGGCGACAACCTGACCCTGATCGCACGGAAATATGGCGTATCGCTCGACGATCTCAGGCGGACGAATCCCGGCCTTTTCGATTCGGCCCGTGATCCGGACGTCATCAACGCCGGAGAAAAGGTCACCATCGAAAACGGCACGCGAACCACCGTGAAGGTCACCTTCAACGGCTATACGCTGACCACCAGGCCCGATGGCAGCATGACGTTGCACAACGACACGACCGGCAACGACCTGAAGATCGAGGTCGGCACGGCGCAGCAGGCGTTGGCCGAACTGTTGATGAAAATCAACCCGCAGAGCAAGGATCCCGAGCAGGCCAAGACCGACACGGTTCTCAAGACGATTCTGGAAGGAGTGCTCGGCGGGGCAAGTCCTGAGCTTGCGCAAGAGGTCGCAGATAAGCAGCAAGCAGTAAAGGACGCGATCAAGCAATATGGTGGCGGAAGGCCGGCGACGCCGAATCTCGACGGCAGCGCCACATCGGTTGGCCCGTTCGGCGAGCCGCCATCGGCTACGGCTCCGTCAGGCGGCAAGTGGGTGCCGCTGATGGTCGACGGGAGCTGGCAGTGGTTTGATCCGGAAGTTGCCAAGGCGATCGCCGCCGAAAACGCTGTGATAGCGCGTCTCGGCGAAGCACAGGCAAAACCTGAGCAGAGCGGGGCCCAGCTCGACGTCTATGCGCTGGATCCCGAACTTAAGGGAGCCGTGAAGAGCGCCGAGACGACACTCGATAAGGTGCTGGCGCCGTATGGGCTGCAATGGCAGGCCCCCGAGCCGAAAGGCACGCTGGCGGATGCGCAAAAGCGGCTGACCACCGCCAACAGCATGCTGCAAAGTGCCAGCACTGCCAGGGCCGAGTACGCACAGGGCGAGAAGAGCCTCCTTGATGCCCTGGGCAAGCAGGCAACCCTGCCGATGCTCAGCGATCCGAGCAAGCCGTCCGTCGGTCCTGTCGGCGGGCCCAGCCGCGAAGTAACCAACCTGCAGGGCAAGGCCGAGCACGCGGGGGTGACGCAACTCTTCATCAACGCGGCGCTGCACACCGCGCGAGGCAACAAGGCCACCATCGACCAGATGGTCAGCGCGACGGAATTGGAGCTCTACGGCGTCAAATCCGGGAGCCCCGAGTATACAGAAATCAATGGCAGGCTTGAGGGACTGAAAGGCCTGCAGGGGCCGGCAGCCAGCCAGGTGACGCTGGCTGAGGCGTATGAGGAATTTGGCGTCGCGCAAAAAGATGCGGCCGACCTTGCCGTGGATGTCGAACCGATCAAGCAGGCATTGGTCGCCCAGGCGAAGCAGAGAAATCCGCACCATTTCGATTGGGACGGCTACACGAACGGCGAGGGTGACTTCACCGGCAAACTGAAATCGCAGCAAGTGATCGAGGAGAATGGACAGCTCTATCTCGTAAACACCTATGAGAATGATGTTTTCAGCGACAAAGACGGCAACGACACGCCAGTCCTGAAATATGCTCTGACATACGATCTCGGCGACAAGAATATCCGGGACGATTTCCGCAACAATCCGCTCAACAAGCAGTGGCAGGAGCTGCTGGCATCGACACAAAGCTCGGCTTCGGCGCCGGTCTGCACGCCCAATGGGACAGGTTCGCAATCGGCGCTGGCGGCGGCCAAATCCAAGATCGTCGGCGTGCAGGTCGAGCAGTTCGACGCGAAGCTCAAAGATGCGAAAGCCAAGCTCGTCGACGCGACGACGGCTCGCGACAAAGCAATCACCGAGCATGGCGGGGGCACCGTCGAAGCGCCTGCCGGCACACTGCAGCCGGGCGAGAAGCCGGTAAAGGTCACGGTGAACGGCCGCGAGCTTTGGGTCGCACCGGAGGTTGCCGCTGCCTACGAAAAGAGTGGGCCGGGCGCAATCGGCGCCAGCGGCAAGTCGGTCCGGATCGAGATGGATGGCCAGTGGCTGTGGGTGCACCCCGAAGTGGCGGCCGCGGAAATCGACAGGGGTTTAGCAGAAACCGAAAAGACTCAACTGGAGACATGGAACAAGGATGTCCGCCCCGCGATGGTGGCGGCGCGCGATTGGTACGGCTTCTACGCAAGCAACCCCAAGCTTCTGACCTATGGCAACGAAGAGCATGAGGCGCGGCTCAAAAACACGTATTTCGAGGAGCACAAGGATCAGGCGCTCGCCGGCTACCAGGTCAGGCTCAAGCAGCTGTACGACAACGGGTTCACGGGCGAATACAAGCAATACAAGCCCGGCGAGCTCAGCGGCACGGTTGCCCGCACTCTCGGCCTCGACGAATCGAGCGAGGGGGTCACGAAGGTTACCGGAGAGATCACCGACCGTGCCGGCGAAAACGCGGAGGTCAAGGTCGTGCCGATCTTCTCGCTGGATGGCGGGATGGAATCGTCGACGGCATTGTTCGCGATCAAGAACGATGGAAAAGAAATCGGCTATGTCGACAGCTCCGGCAAATACTACGGCAGCTTCGACGAATTCCAGCATGAGAACCGCATCTTCAGCCAGAACGGCAAGCTGATCCTGGCCAAGGGCGGCGACATGAAGCTCGGCGCCGATGGGTTCTCGCTCGACGAGGTGGAGATCGCCGACGCACGCAAGGTTGATTTCTGGGACAAGGCCACCGACATCGGTCTTGGCATCGTCGCCGGCGCCGCCACCATCGTCTCGTTCGTTCCGGGCGGTCAATGGGCCATTCCCATTGCGATCACCTCCGGCGCGGCTCTTGGCGGCAAGACGCTCTACAGGGAAGGCGAGCACCTGCTTCAGGGCGGCGACTTCGACAGTCAGTCGGCCTGGAATGTCGCCACCGGCGTGACCGCGTTCCTGCCCGTAGGGGCCGGCGCCCTGCGCACGTTCGGCCTGGCAAGGGCCGGCCTGTCCACGTCCGAGGCGTTTGCGGGCGGATTCGGCATGGCGCGCATGAGCGACGCCAGCTGGGGCATTGGCAAACTCCGCGTAAACGTAACGCAATCCTCTTATGCCGAACAGGCAGCGAGCTATCTGCAAAGCGGCAGCAAGCTGACCAACACAGCCTGGGGCCTCGATGCCGGGGGCGTGGTCACCGGTATTCCGGTGCTTGCCAGGTCGGCGGAGGATCTGGCCAGGCACGGCGGTGAAATGTCATTTGCCGAACTTGCGAACGCCATCATGGGCATCGGCACCGGCGCGGTCGGCACGGGCCTTGGCGGCCGCTCGTTGCTGTACAACATGCCTGGAGCGTCCGGTCCTCGGGGCGGCGACGCGACTCCCACGTCAGGCTTTCCACCGCCGGGCGGACCGGATTCGGGGCCGGGACCGCGGGCGGTCTACGCGATGGGCCAGGACGGTGTTTACAGGCCCACCGGCGAATACGTCATGCCGGACCCGAATGAGATCGTTATCCAGGGCGAGGTGATCGGCGAAACCAGCGGCCAGCCGGGGCCCGGTTTCAGCGCTCGGGAGGGGGCCGGAAATCCAGTTGGTCAGCGCGCGCTGCCAGCCGGCAAGTCAGAGGGCCAGAACCAGCCGCCATCGACTGGTGACAAGACTGATCCCTCAGGCAACAGTCAGCCGTCGCGGCCGATCGTCCTGCACGAGCCATTCGAAGGCGCTGGAAGCGGTGACCCGACGATGCTGCCGGGCCGCGATCCGGATGGCTTGGCCGTGCGAAGCCCAGCCAACCCCACTGACGGCGATCCCATCATCGTGTCGAACAAGCCGACCGTGACAGAGGTCCCGGTGCATCTCGTGTGGGATCCGGAAACGCGCAGCTTCACTGGCACGCCTGAACGCGACACAGGCGGGTATGTCTACACAAGCGGCAAGGATCCCAAAACGCCCTCGGCCTATCTCGACGGTTTGACCACCGAACAGCTGGTGACCCGCTACGAACAGGAGAAAAGCTACTATTCCAGCCATGAGCTGGCAGAACGCTATGGCCCGGATGGCATTCCAGAAACAGCGCGGGGGACGGTGGACGAAAGCGCAGCGCCTGGCGCCAACCCGCTGGCAGGCGTCGAGCCGGCCAAACAGAAGAACTGGGGAGATTTCAGGATATCCGCGCTCGGGCGGGTCCGGTTCAACTCCGACCCGGCAAACATGGCCGTCCATTCGATCCCGGGTATGCCTGAGGCCCTCCAGTTGGGATCGCCGACCTGGCGGTCATACATGGTGGGCCTAGGGACACGCACCGATTATCGTGCCCTTTGGCAGTCATTTGCCGACAGCGTCAAATACCGGTCGCTCGAACCGGCACGCTATAGTCTCGGCAAGGAACTGGGAATCTCCATTCGCCCGAACGAGCATCGCAACATCACGCTCGCGCAGCTCGGCCTCAAGGTTCAGCGCCAGACGGCTTTCCAGTTCAAAGGTCAGGATTTTCTCGACGCGGCACGTCAAAGGCTGTTCGGCGAGGCCTCGGATTCCGTCTTCACGGTCATGCCGCGTTCTGCCAGCGTTGAGGGTCCGGCAGGGAACCAGGGTTGGGCCGTGGAGCTGACATTCAGCCTCGCCCTTCGCTCAAAGTCGGCAATTTTGAAGGACGGTGAAAGCGACTTCTTGCGTCAAACGGAGGACGGCAAGACGGAATTCTCGGAGTTCCACGGCGACGTTCCGTATCGCAAAGTTTACTTGGAGGACAAGTATTACCTGACGAGCTTGCTAAGCGTCGAGAAGCGCTACGAAGTGGCGATGGACGCAACATTTCCCAAGGGAACGATCGTCAATTCAGATTTCGTCGACGCGAACAAGGGAGTGCTTGACCGCCTGCGACTGAGGGCCCAGTTCGTCGTGAAGGACGAGCATACGGCGCAGGCGCTTGCCGACAATCCTGACATGAGCACGATCCGGGCACTGGTGGCGTCGGGAGAAATCGATGCTCAGAAATCGATCTTGTTCATTCCTGGCTCGGAAAGCGGGATGCGGCAATCTGCTGTTCCCGGCTTGGCACTGGGAGAGACAATTGTCGATCTCACGGGAAAAAGTCGGCGCGTGTGGGATGCCGGCGCAAGCCGGCTCGAGGTCATCGTCAACGAGGCATTCCACAAATTCCTGCCGAGTCCAGATCGCATTCTCCTGCGCAAGCTGCCTGCGCCCTACAATCATTATGTTCGCTCGGGCGGTCCGATCTATGTCAACCTTTTCGGCAAGCGTGAGGCTGTCGCCTCGACACTTGACGTCACGCTTGCGGTGCGGAGCCCGGCGCTCAAGTTGCGCGTGCCCTCCGTGCCGTTCCTCCAACTGCCATTGGCGTTCACGGGCGAAATCAGGTTCTTCTACCGAACGAATTTGCCTGAGGTCGCCCCGATCGTCGCGAAGGGCGACTTCGTTGGACGTGAATTTACCTTCGCCGACAACCTGCCTGTGGAAATAGTGGTTCCGCGCTGGCTGCATGAACTCGACCAGCGTGCCGACAGCGGCGGAGGTCTGGCATTTCCGAGAGGCGGCAAGGCGTCTTTCGGAAAATGGCTGGATGAACTCGAAACGACCGCGACACCCGGTCAGAAGGCCGATATCGAGGCGTTCCGCCAATCCACGTTGCTGTCACTCAAGGATGAAGCCTTCATTCCACCTGGCGCGATGAGCGCCATCCGTGACTTCCTCGAGACACAGGCAAAACCAATTGAGATGCCGCCGCCGGAATTTGTCTATCTGGCGCCATCCGACCAGCAGCAGGCGCTTGCGCGCTGGTATCAGGAGCAAGGGGTTGCTCCTTCGCCCTCGGACAGGCCGCTTTGGTTTCGACGGCCAGCACCGCCGGCAGGTAACACTGCGCCTGGGCAAGACGCGGCCGCTGGCGCCGCCAACGCTGCGTCGGCCGGTAAACGCCCGCCAAGAACCCTGCAGCTTCAGGACGAGAGCGGCAATGTGATCACCGCCACAATGCTGGGCAACGGACCGAACAGTCCGGAGCAGGTTTATGTGCCGCCGGCCGACGGACCAAAGGCGCGCGGCGACGAACCGGAGCTGATGGACAAGTCGCACATTCTTTATCGGGACCCGGAGACGGGCGAAGCATATGTCCTGCCATGGGTGCGCGGCGGCTCGCAGGACCACGTGCCGGGCAGCCAGGGACGGCCGGAGGGAGAAGCCGTGCCGCCGCAGGCAATGCCGGCGAGGAAGGCCATCGAGGCGGCGCCGCCGACCACCTATTCGCTGCAGCAGGTGCGCAACATGCGGCAGCCTGAAAAATGGAAGGCCGGCGAGACCTACACACGCGAACTCAACGGATCGCTTGGGGAGGCGCATTTCCCGGTCGCGGCCAATCCGGACGGCCCGCATCCGGTCTTCGGCGAGGGCGGGCGCTACGTGGATTCGCCTGTCTTCAAGAGCCCTGACGTGATCGAGGCCATCGAGGTAAAGACCTACCATCGCTGGACGACCATCAACGGTGTCGCCCAGATGCGCGAAGTGCCGCTGACGCCAAAACTGCAGGAGCAGATCAACAAGGATGTGGCGCTGCGCAACGAGAACCCCGCCTATCAGCCGCGCTGGGTTTTCCTCGATGCGCCGCCTTCCGCGGAATTGCAGCGGGCGCTCGACGATGCGGGAATTGTCGGCAACATCTTCGGACACAGCAAGCCCGCTACGGCAACTCCGCAATCTCAACCGGCGTCGAGCCAGGTCGCCGCGGGCCGCACCATCCATCTCCAGGACAGGAATGGCGAGGTGATCGTCGCGGCAATGCTGGGCACGGAGCCGAGGAGCCCGGAACAGGTTTATGTGCCGCCTTCCGACGGGCCCCGCGCCCCGGCCGATGCTCCGGAGGTGCAGGACAAGACGCACATGCTGGTCTACGACCCCGACACGGGCGAAGCCGTCGTCCTGCCCTGGATACGCGGTGCCTCCGGCGGCCACGGGCTGACCCGCGATGGCGTCAGGGCTACTCCGCTTGACCAGGTGCCGGGTCTCGTCATGGGCGATTTCCAGCCGAACCAGGTTCCATGGCTCAAACGCGAGCAGGTGGCCGAGCTGACGCAACAGCAGTTCCGCGACATGGATCAGGCCGGATTGCTGCCTTATCTGACCAAGGTCCAACTGCGCGGTATCCCGAAGGCCAAGATAGGCTATGTCAACATCGCGGGGCTCGACGCGAAACAGGTTCCCTGGCTGACCGAGGGTCACATCCGGAATCTGAGCGACCAGCAGTTCCGGGAATTCGGCAAAGCCGGTTTGACGCCTCACCTGACGAAACCACAGGTGCGCGCGATCAAGGGTGACATGGTCGCGTTCGTCGATGTGCCGACATTGGAAGCGCGCCAGGTTCCGTGGTTCAAGCCCGGCCAGGTCGCGAAGTTCACGTCACAGCAATTTAAGGAACTGGGCGAGGCCGGATTGCTGAAGAACCTCACCGAGCGCCAGGTTCCGGCGATCCCCGAAAGCATGATCGATTCGCTGGATGTGGCGAAGCTCGATCCCAAGCAGGTGCCGTGGCTGACCGAGAAGCAGATCCCGATGCTGACGCGCGATCAATGGGGCGCTTTCACGGTCCACCACATCGAAACCCTGATCCAGCCGCAGATCGAAGCGGTGACACCGAAACAGTTCGAGGAAATGAGTCCCGGCCAGTTCCGCAAGTTCACGCCTGAGCAGTTCGGGTGGATGAGCGGGGATCAGACGAACGGCCTTTCCGTACTGCAACTGACGACCTATCGCGCCACCCACAAGAAGGCGATGACGCCGGATCAGGCCGCCAGCGTCGATCTGGCCCTCAGCCATGCCAGGATGCGCGAGAACGCTCAGGCGCTCGCCACCTTTGGCGGCATGTCGACCACTTCTTACATGTTGTGGAGTTCGTTGCCGCCAACCTGGAGCGCGACTGCCGCAGCCGTGGCATTCGGCGTGCGAGGCTTCGTGTTCGGCACGCAGGCGATCTTCCCCAACGCAACCGCTAACAACAAGCCGTTCGGGAGATTTCTCAACGCGCTCGGCGGGGCCACGTTCATTGCAGCGGCGCCAGGTGCCGCGACCGGGATGATCCAGGGCAAGGATCTTGTCGTCAACAGCACGTTTTCGCTCGGCAACGTCGTCTATGGCACGAAGTCGATGCTGCAGTCGTTCACCGGCAGACCGGTGATCCGAAACGTGGCCGAACATCTGGCTGGACCCGGTTATGTGCTTGGCTGCGCCGTCTATACGTTGCACTCCTGGCCGGCGCCGATCGCCACGGTCGCCGGCTCCTTGTTCACGTTCGGCTGCGCCGAATTCTGGGCATCGGCGATACGGACGGACCGGATGAATCGCCGTTCGGTGCCGCGAACCGATGCCGATATGGCGGCGGCGGAAAAGTCCGACAAGAGATGGGGTGCGTGGGATCGGTGGACGCTGGGCATAACCTTCGGCGTCGGCATGCTTCTCTTCTCGCTGGACTCGCTGCTGGCGAAGCCTTGGGAGGGCGCGCCGGCCTCTCCACCCGATCCGAAAAAACCGGACGGCGATGCCTCGTCCCAGCAACCCGATGATCCTTCGGATGTTCCGCCGCAAACCCCGCCCGAGGACTTCCCGCAGCTCGTCGTGTCGGCGGATGACGGTCTGAATTTGCGGACAGAGCCCGACGGGGATTCGAGCGTGGCGACGGTCCTGCAGCCCGGCACGTTCGTCGAACAGACCGCGAAGCCTTCGAGCGACCCGTCAGGAGAAGCCTGGATACCTGTCGAAGGTTTCGGGCCGGACGGCAAAATGCATAGCGGCTGGGTTTCCAGCGACCATGTCGAGGTTCATCTCGACGGCAGCAGCAATGCCCAGGGCCGCACGAACCCGACGCTGGAGAAGGGCGGCTATCAGTGGGTCGAGGTCAAGAGCGGCGACAGCATTCGCCTGATCGCCAGGACGCATTCTGCGGATGTGGCGGAGACGGTGGTGCTCAACATGGATCACATCCTGAGCCCGGATCAGATTTTCTCGGGCGACCGCATCTATCTGCCGGTCACATCGGTTGGCTGAGGAGCGGCCGGCTCAGTCTAGTCAGCAGGAGCCTTGCCGATCCTTGCGGCATAGGCGTGTGCGACACAGGCGGCCAGCTTCGCCGCCCGCTCCGCGATCGGATTGGAGGGCTCGGAAGAGTAGGAGGCGGTAAACCGCAGGTCGGACGGGTGCCATTCGCAATCGATGATGCGCAGTTGGCCGCCTGCGGCATAGTCCCGGACCACTTCCTCGGGGAGAGAGGCTATGCCGATACCGTTGATCGTCATCTTGATGGACGCGGCCAGCGAATTGGCCGGAAAGATGCGCGGCGTCTCTTCCAACTCGCCGGTCAGCTTGCGGTAAAGCTCGCTGTAGGGCGTTGTGGTGCGCGCGTAGCTGATGATGGGAAATTGCATCAGATCGTTCAGCGTCAGCTTGCGCCGGTTCGGCAATTTCAGCTGCGGCGAGCACACCCAGACGAGCGGAAAGGACGGCAGTCCGATATTCTCGATGCTGTACTCCAGAACCGGGCCCATCAGCACCGCAAGATCGAGTCTATGCGACATGAGTTCGTTGCGAAGGGTGGTCGTCGCGTCAACGACGATATCGGTGTCGATCAGCGGATAGTTTGCCTGCAACTCCTTCAGGAAATCCGGCAGCCAGGTGTGCACGATGGTTTCGGCAACGCCGAGCCTGAGCACTCCCGCCGTTTCTGAAAGGGAGTTGGCCGTCAGCTGCAGCCTTTCCGCCACGCGCAAGACGCGTTGCGCGGGCGGCAGCAGCCGCTGTCCCTCGGCAGTCAGCCTGACGGTGCTGCTTTGCCGCTCGAACAGCTTGGCACCCAGCGCTTCTTCCAGGCCGGCAATTCGGGTGGATACCGCCGGCTGCGTTGTGTTCAGCCGTTCGGCCGCCTTTCGAAAGCTTCCGAAAGTCGCCACCAGCAGAAATGTTTCGAGCTGCTTGATGTTGAAAGGGATCACGATTCAATGCCGGACAATAATCTGGGCGCCGATCTTCACTCGGTCATATAGGTCGATGACGTCTTCATTGGTCATGCGGATAGCCGCTGTTCGATCGAGCCTGCGCCGGCGCCATGGCGACAGTCAACGTGGCAGCAATCAGAACTGATTCACCCAAGCTCTGGGCGAGGCTCAGCCCGATCGACGTCCAGCGCCCCGGACTTCCGGTGGGAGCGTCCAGACGCGCGACCAGGTTCTTGCTTGCCGCCACCGAGGCCGATCCTTCCCATCCAGGCATTGAATCCGGCGATCACGAAGCGGTGATGCCTGATTCCAGCGCGCACCATATCGCTTTGCTCGCCGTTCGCAACATTTGGAACCAAATGCACATGAGCAATCCAATTGGACTTCCAATTTTGCGGTGTGCACGATAAGAGGGAGTTGGCGGGTAAACCAATGAGACAGGCGAGGCGGGTCATCGCTCCGCGTCGTCCTGTGACAGGATCAAATGTTGACGGGACGCGGTACCTGCCATGCGCACTGGTTGTCGGGAGCCAAGGCTGTCTTCGCGGCCGGCGGCCTCGCGATGATCCTGGCGCTTGGCCTCGCTTCGTCTCGGGCGAGCGCCGCCGAGCCACGCTGGCCTGCCGGTCCTTACAAATACATCACGGTCGATCAGTCGGTGACGGACGCGCTGATCGAGCTCGGTCGCAACATGGGGGTGCCCATGCGTGTCGGCAAGCTTGTGAAAGGGCGCCTGAGCGCCGGCATGCCGGTTGGAACTGCCCGCGAATTCCTGGAAGAGATCTGCAATCGGTACGGCCTGGTCTGGCATTTCGACGGCATCGTCATGAACGTCGCGACCGAGGCTGAAGTCCAGACCGAGATGATCCCGCTCGATGCCAACACGGCTGCCGGCGCGGAAGATCGGCTGCAGCGGTTGGGCGTCATCGATCCGAGGTTTCCGATCAAGGTTTCCAGGCAAGACGATGTCGTCTCGGTGTCGGGGCCGCCGTCCTACGTCGAACTCGTGAGGAAGACGCTCGGAGTTCCTGCCGCATCGAGCCCGAAGCGGGAGCCCGGCAAGGTCGTTTCGATCCGCGTTTTCCGCGGCGGCAAGCTGGCGGAGACACAGAATGTGCCCGTCACACCGAACTGAAACAGGAGGCCAGGTTCATGCAGATCGCGCCGATTGGAGCCCTGGAAGCAACGCTGGCAAATTTGACCACCAGCATAAGTTCGCAACAGCAGATCACCGCCGGCGCGGCAGCGCAGCCGGGCAACCGGATGGTGGGCGCCAAGCAGGAAAAGCACGATGTCGCAAAGGCCAGCACGCCCGACCGAGGCGATGTCGCCACGCCGGCAGGTCGGCAGGTGGCGCAGGCATCGTCCGGCGCCAATCCGGCAATGGCCGGACAATCCGCCAAAGCGGAACGCACCGAGCCGATCGTGGAGCGCCAACTCTTCGACTATCTGGCCGAGGCGGAGAAGGCAGGGGGTGGGGCGCTCACCGATCCGTCGGCACTGTTCGGTTCCGCCGTTCGGTCGCTTGAAGGAACCATGCAGCAGGTCCAGAAAGCCCTCGGCCAGGCGAACGCCCCGGTGAACGCTGAAGCAGCCTCGCTGCAGGAGGCCACCGGCAAGGCGGCGCCGTCGGGCAAGGAAGGCGAAAGCGCGCCGGCAAAGAACGCCGAGCAACTGCTCGAGCGATCGATTTCGGTGATGTGGGCAGCCGCCAATCTCGAGGTGGTGACGAGCAGCGTGACCGCCGTCACGTCGTCCACCAGCACGCTGATCAAGCAACAGTAAGCGCTACGGAGTGTTCGTGCTCACGCTATCCTTGCCGCGGCGATCAACGCTTTTGAATCGGTGCGGCGCCCGGTGCCGCGTCGCGCTGGTTGTCATGGGCATGCTTGTGCTCCAGGCGTGCTCGGTGGAGCTCTATTCCAACCTCAACCAGCAGCAGGCCAACGAGATCGTCGCCACGCTGATGCGTCGCGGGATCCCGGCCCAGCGCGAGGCCGGCAAGGACGGCAAGATGACGGTGTCTGTGCAGAAGGGCCGTTTCGCCGAAGCCATGGCAATCCTCGACGAAAGCGGACTGCCCAAGCAGGAATTCCAGACGCTCGGCGAGGTGTTCAAGAGAGACGGGCTGGTGTCCTCGCCGGTGGAAGAGCGGGCGACGATGATCTACGGCCTGAGCCAGGAGCTTTCGCAGACGATCTCGGACATCGACGGCGTGCTTTCCGCACGCGTCCATCTCGTCTTGCCGGAGAACGATCCGCTGAGACAGCAGCTGGTGCCGTCTTCCGCCTCCGTCTTCATCCGCCATCGCGCGTCGGTTCCGATGAATGAGCTGATCCCGCAGGTCAAGATGCTGGTGGCCAAGGGTATCGCCGGACTGACCTATGACAATGTCTCGGTCACGCTCATCCCGGTGGCCGCGAAGGCCCCCGAGCACGAAACCGCCGAAGCAGGCTTCACGACATTCCTTGGCCTCTGGCTGCATCCGGACAGCGTCGCCGCCGCGATGTGGCTGTTCTACGGCATGGCTGCGGCCATACTGGCGCTGGCTGCCCGGCTGGCCTACCTCCAGTGGTATCGACGGCCGGGTGTCTATGCGCTCGACGCGTCCGCTCTGCCGGTGAAGAAGACATGACCGGGACCGGCTCGCAGCAAACCGCCAGCCCGGAATGGCAGGCATTCATGGCCAATCCCGCATCCTATGCGGATGCAGCCCGGCTTGCGGAATGCTTTGACGGCACGATAAGCGAGGCCGCCTGCGAGCGCATGCTGCGATCGCAGCGCCTGCAGGAACGACTGTCCAAATTGCTGCTCGAGCGCTACCGGCTCCATTCCGCGGCCGATGAGCCGGCCGACGCGGTGGATCGGGCGATCGCGTTGTCATCGGGTGAGGAGTTGGAGGAGCTTGCGCTCCGCTCGGGCGCGATCTACTGGGCCGGCAGTCTGGCCGCTGTCATCGATGGACGCGAAGCCGCCGGATTGCAGGCGGCCCTTGGCGCCGATCTCTGCGCCTTGTTGGTCGCCAACCGCGATCTCGCCGGTCCGACCCAGTCCTTGCAGCCCTTGGAAGATATTCACGATCGCGTCTATGCCGATGGGCTGAGCTGCCTTGGCGCGTGGTGTCAGGCGATGCCCGGCGAGACGAGCATGCGGGTTCGCCTCAAGCTGATGCCGCACGGGTCTGTCGACGCAGCGGCGGCCGAAGCATTTGCCGCTGCCGGTCCGGCGATTGTTCGACGAGCGATGAGCGAGACGAGATGATCGAACCGGGCAAAGCGATCGACGCCATGCCGAGACGCCCTTCTGCGCGCATCCTGCGCGCCGCGGAAGCGCGCGCCTGGCAGGATGGGCACGCCTTTCTCGACGAGGCGAGGCACGATGCGCAGCAGTTGCGCGAAGCCGCCCGGCGAGCCTACGCGGCCGAATATGCGCAGGGCTATGAGGACGGCAAGGCGCAGGGCGATGCGGACGCCACGCGGCTGATCGGCGAAACAGCGGTCAAGGTGGATCGCTATCTCGCCGGGCTGGAGACCGAAGTCATCGGCCTGGCCATCGAAATCGTCAGGCGAATGCTGGGCGAGTTCGACGTCGGCACGCTTGTCGCCAAGGCCGCGAGACAGGCGGTTTCCGAAATTCGCCGTGCCAAATATCTGAAGGTCCGGGTTCATCCCGCTTCCGTCGACAGGGTCCGGGACGAGCTGAACGCCGTCCTGCGCGACAGTGATCTGGGCATGACCGTCGAGATCGACGCGGATGATGCGCTGGCGGTCGGCGCCTGCATCGTTTCGACCGACTTTGCCGTCGTCGATGCCAGCATCGACGCGCAGCTCAAGGCCATAGCTGCCGCTATCGCGTCGAAGGCGGAGGTTGCATGACGACGCCCGCTGCCGAAATCGAAAATCGCCTGGCGTCCATCATCCCCGGCCTGCGCTCCGGCCTGCGCGACGATGCCAGCCGGCCGAGGCGAGGGCGCGTGCGGAGGGTCACCGGCACCGTCATCCACGCGACCGTGGAGGAGGCCCGGATCGGCGAGATATGCGAACTGATCGACCCCAGGACAGGCAGGACGACCAGGGCGGAAGTGGTCGGCCTGCTGGACGAGATGGCGATCCTCGTTCCGCTTGGCGATCTGACCGGCCTTTCGAGCCTGACCGAGGTCGTTGCGACCGGAAAGGACCAGCAGGTGCCCGTCGGTCCCGGCCTTCTTGGCCGGGTGATCAGCGCGCTCGGCGAGCCATTGGACGGCAAGCCGCTTGCGCCGGATGGCATTGCCGGCAGCTATCCGGTCAACGCCTATCCGCCATCTCCGCTTGAGCGCAGTCTGATTTCCGAGCCGATCCAGCTCGGCATCCGCGCCCTCGATGGGCTGCTCACCTGCGCGCGCGGGCAACGCGTCGGTATCTTCGGCGAACCTGGCGTCGGCAAGTCGCTCCTGCTTTCAGATATCGTCAGCGGCACCGACGCCGATGTCGCCGTGGTCGCCCTTGTCGGCGAACGCGGGCGCGAGGTGCGCGAATTCGTTGAGCATCAGCTTGGAGCGGAAGGGCGGGAGCGGGCGATCGTCGTCGTCGCGACATCCGACCGGCCTGCCATCGAGCGCGTCAAGGCCGCTTATGTGGCGACCAGCATTGCGGAATATTTTCGCGACCAGGGCAAGCATGTGCTGCTTGCGATGGACAACATAACCAGGTTTGCCCGCGCGCAGCGCGAGATCGGCCTGGCCTCGGGCGAGCCGCCGACGCGGCGCGGTTTTCCGTCTTCGCTGTTCGCGGTCCTGCCGCGTCTGCTCGAACGCTCGGGGCCCGGTCGCATTGGGTCCATCACCAGCCTCTACAGCGTTCTCCTGGAAGGCGACGGCACGCTGGATCCGGTCGCCGAGGAGATCCAGGCGCTTCTCGATGGCCACGTCTTCCTGTCGAACGAGCTGGCGCAGCGCAACCATTTCCCCGCCATCGACGTCCTGCGCAGCCGAAGCCGTCTGATGGATGCCGTCGTGCCGCCGGCGCACCGGGCTGACGCCAGCCGCCTTCGCGAGCTGCTTGCCCGCTACGCCGACATCGAGCTTCTCCTGCGCGTCGGGGAGTATCAAAAGGGCAGCGATACCGTGGCGGACGAGGCGGTGGCGAAGATCGACGCCATCAATGACTTCCTGCGACAGCCGTCCGCCACGCACGAGGGCATCGAGAAGACACGCCAGCGCATGCGGGAGATCGTCCAATGAAGGCGCCTGACACGATCGCCCGGCTGCGCGACCTCAGACGCCGCCGCGAAGAGCGCGCAACGGAAGAGGTCATCAGAAGGCAAGCCGCCGCGCAGCGGGCTGCGAGGGAGGTCGAGGAAGCGGCGGCCGCCGTCACCGAACACCTTCAGCGCACGGTCGACGCCGAAGATGCAGCGTTCGGTGCGCTTGTCGGACAGCCGGTGAAGGCTGCCAGCCTGTATCGGCTTCAGGGTCGGTTCGAAGTCGCCGCCAGCAAAACCGGGCAATTGCGAGAGAACGAGAAGATGGCCGGCGTAGCCGAGCAGCGACGCAAAGTGGAGCTGTCGGCAGCCCGCAAGGATCATCGCGAGAGCATGAGGGCCGTGACGAAGCTGGACGGGCTGCTGGAGCACCTGACCAGGCGCACCGCACGTCGTCGCCTGGCGCTTGCCGAGCTTTCCGAGGAGGAGGAGCGCGGTCCATCGCGCTTGCCCACAGAACGATAGCCCCAATCCGTGATCGTGAATATGGATCTGATGCCTCAAGCCTTCGCGTCGGCAAAAAGGAAAACGCGGTCAAAACCGGCGAAGCGCGCGGCCGCACGGTCGAGCGTCGGCGATCTGCTGACGTTGGAATCCGTTGCGCCGGTTGACGTCGGTGCATTGAACGCCTTCTACCGCCGCCGCGCTCCCGCGGAGATCACGATTGCGGGGAAGGCCATGGCGATCGCGACGGTCTGGCCGGCGCCGAATCTTGCCAACGAGCGGCTTTGTACCATTGCGCTCACCGTCGGGGACGCGGTCGTCAACTTGCGCCTGCCGCTTTCTGTTGTCGAACGGGGCTTGGCCAGGGCGGACGAACTCCTCGACGTGCGACGATTGGCGCCTGCTCACGCCGCGCTGCTGCTGGAGGCCACGTTCGAGGACGATCTCGCTTGGATCGAGGGCAGGCTGGGCGAGAGGATCGCGATCACCTCGATCGCACCGGGAGATGCCGTTTCGGGCGAAACCTCATTCGCCCTTGTCCTGACCGGCAAGGATGAAGCGATCGACTGCGTCTTGCATGCTGACGACGCCGGCCTGGCGGCGCGGATCGGCCGCCTTCTCGACGAGCTCGGTAAGGCGAGGCCGCCGATCCCGGCCGGATTTCCGCTGCCGGTCCACCTTCGGCGTGGCCCGCTTGCGATCACCCTTGGCGAGTTGCGGAGCCTGCAGCCTGACGATGTAGTGCTTTTCAGGGATGCAGAGGAGGAACGCATGGCGGCGCTGGTGATTGCCGAGCGCCTCTATGCGCCGGTGGCCTTGACTGCCGATGGGCCGCAATTGCTTGCCGCGCCGACCGCAATCGCCGGATCGAATTGGGAGTGGACCATGAACGAGAACACGCCGCCGCCAGCCGGCCGGACCTTGGAAGAGTCGACCTTGGATGAGCTGCCGGTCGCGCTTGCCTTCGAGATCGGCCGCACGGCCATGCCGGTCGGCGAGATAAGGCAGCTTGCGCCCGGTTCTGTCGTTGCGCTCGCCGATGTCACGGAGGCGAGTGTCGACATCATCGCCAACGGCAAGCGTGTCGGTCGTGGCGAGATCGTGCGGATCGGCGAAAGCCTGGGCGTGCGGATCGTGCGCATGTTCGACAATGCTTGAGAATTCGCCCAACCTGCTCGGCATTCTGATCGCCGTCGGCTTCGTCGGCTTGCTGCCGCTGGCGGTCGTCACGATGACGGGCTTCCTGAAAATCTCGGTCGTGCTGTTTCTCATCCGCAATGCGCTCGGCGTCCAGCAGATGCCGCCCAATCTGGTGCTCTACGGCATAGCGCTGGTGCTCACCGTATACGTCACGACGCCGTTGCTGAGCGAGATGTCGGGGCGGCTTCAGGAGGGGCAGGTCCAGTTCCAGACGACGGATGACCTGGCCAGGGCGGCACAATTGGTCAGGGAACCGTTGCAACGACACCTGATGAAATTCACCCAGCCGCAGGAGCGGAAGTTCTTCCTCGACGGAACGAGCCGGCTGTGGCCGGAAGAGGCGCGCCAGAACCTGAAGGACGACGATCTCTCGATCCTTGTTCCCGCCTTTGTCGCCTCCGAGCTGACCCGTGCCTTCGAGATCGGCTTCCTGCTTTATCTCCCTTTCCTCATCATCGACATCGTCGTCGCCAACGTCCTGATGACGCTCGGCATGATCATGGTCTCGCCGGTCCTCATTTCGATACCGCTGAAACTGTTCCTTTTCGTCGCCATCGATGGCTGGTCGCGGCTGATGCATGGCCTCATCCTGAGCTATGGCTGACGCCGCCGGGGGTTTTGCATGAGCAATGACTTCATCCTGGCGAAGGTCCAAGGCGCGCTTTGGACGGTGCTGTTCGCGTCCAGCCCGGCGATCATCGCGGCGCTGGCGGTCGGCATCCTTGTCGGACTTGCCCAGGCGCTGACGCAGATCCAGGACCAGTCCTTGCCGCAGACGATCAAGCTCGTCGTGATCCTTTTGGTCATCATCGTCGTCGGCCCGCTGCTTGGACAGCAGATCGCGGAGCAGGCCTCGACGGCGCTGGACGAGTTCCCCGTCGTCACGCGTTGAGGCAGGCGGATGCCGGTCGAACCACTCTTCGCGTCGATAAAGGAGCTTCAGTTCTATCTGCTGGCCGGCGCTTTCGCGCTGGCGCGCATGACCGGTTTCATGCTCTTGATGCCGCTCTTTTCGCGGGTGCCGCTATCCGGGCTGCTGCGCAACGGCGTGGCTCTGGCGCTGGCGGTTCCGGTCTTTCCGATGATCGTGAACAAGCTGACGAGCACCGACATCACGACGACGATGATTGTGCTCTACATGCTCAAGGAGGTCGTGGTCGGGGTAACGCTCGGGCTGGCGATGGGCATACCGTTCTGGGCGGCGGAGGCTGCCGGCGACATCCTCGACCTGCAGCGCGGCTCGACGATGGGAACGCTGATCGACCCGATGATGACCCACGAGACGAGTGCCACCGGCACCTTGCTCGCGGTCATCATGGTCACGGTCTATCTGGCCGCCGGCGGCTTCGAACTTTCCCTGACCAGCCTCTATGACAGTTATGGCCTTTGGCCGATCGACCAGCTCATGCCCGTGTTCAGCAAGGATGCCGCCGTCATCTTCCTCGGTTTGCTGAACCGCATCCTGATGATGGCGCTGACACTCGTCTTCCCGCTCATCATCTGCATGCTCTTGTCCGACATCGTGCTTGCCTTCCTGGCGCGCGCCTCGCCGCACCTGAACGTCTTTGCGCTTTCGCTGGTCGTCAAGACGCTGGTCTTCAGCCTCGTCTTTGTCCTCTATGCGGCTTTCCTGCTGTTCTACATGAACCGGGACCTTGCCTTTCTGCACGAAGCTGGCCGGCAGATAGAGGCGATCGGCTGCCGCGGCTGCCGGTGAACGAAAAGATTTATTCGCAAACGCTAATGATAATAGCGGTCACCATTGGCCGACCAATAAATACAATTTATCGTTGGGGAAAGATTCTGACAATTTGACAAGCGGCCAACCCGCCGATGATCTTACGCGCTCTCGACGTGTCTCTGAAACGTGCATCTCACTTCGGAAGCCATGGCTCGCCTGACCACTTCATTGTTCTATGACAATTTGCGACTGGTCGATGCGGACGGGCTCCGCAGATTGGTCAGGATGGGTGCCTATGAAGGGCACACGGGCGGGCTTGCGCGCGGCAAGCTCCAGGCCAATGTCGTGATCGTGCCTCGCAGCTTTGCCGGCGATTTCCACCAGTTCTGCGTCCGCAACCCAAAACCCTGTCCATTGGTGGGCGTCAGCCGTGTCGGCAGCCCATTGCTCCCGACCCTGGGTGATATCGACATCCGCACCGACGCGCCCCAGTACAACATCTATTGCTTCGGGGAAGTGATCCATCAGACCACGGACATCATCGACCTGTGGCGCGAAGACTTCGCCGTGTTCGCGCTGGGCAGTTCGCTGACGGTCGAAGCCGCCCTTGTCGCCAAGGGCATCAAGCTCCGCAGCATCGGCTACGGCAACGCCTTGCCCAAATTCCGAACCAGGATCGAGACCCGCGGCGTCGGACCGTTTGGTGGCGAGATGGTCGTCTCCATGCGGCCGATAAGACAGTGCGACGTCGACAAGGTTCGCGCCCTTACCGCACGTTTTCCGCACGCCCATGGCTCTCCCATCCATGTCGGAGAGCCCGCCATCATTGGGATAGAGGACTTGATGGCTCCCGACTGGGGCGATGCGGTCGAGATCATGGACGGGGAGGTCCCTGTATTTTGGGGCAGCAGCCTGACCGCCCAGGATGCTCTTGCTCGTGCCGAATTGGCGATCTCGATCACGGTATCGCCGGGACACATGCTGATCACCGATGTGGATGCACGAGCGGGTGCGGGTGCATTCAAGGTCTACTAGCCTGGCCGCGCAGGAAAACGATTGCTTCCTGACGATCGGCCACTGCTCGCCATGATTGCGGCTCGAATTGGTAATGGCAATTCGAGCCGCGGACACCGCGCCGCCGCCAGCATAGATGAAAGGCCCCCTGCCTTCGGCTTATGGCGCGGAGATGATCTCGACCGGTCTCAGGCCGCATATCTCGCGATCACGCCGGGCTGCCTCGACCACTGGGCATACCAGCTGTCGAACAGCTTGAGCTGCGCTTCGACATAGCCGCGCTGGCTGTCGGTCAGGGCATCCGTCTCGTTGAAGTGCAGCCGGTACTCGGGATCCCCTTTCAGCACCATCATGTGCTTGAAATAAAGCACCAGGTCCGGACCCTCGTCGAAGGAGGAGAGAACGGCGAGCGCGGCTTCGAGCTCCTGCGCGCGCTGGCGGGCCTCGACGTCACCCTTGGCGGCCGCCTGGCTCAGTCCGACGAGATGCAGAACCTCCTTCGGCAAGACATTGCCGATGCCGGTGATGGCGCCGGACGCGCCGCAATTGACGAAGCCGTGGAAGACGGCGGTGTCGACGCCGATCATCAGCGCAACCTCATCGTCGCGGCTGGTGATGTTTTCGGCCGCATAGCGCAGATCCTGCGGGCCGCCGAACTCCTTGAAGCCGACAAGGTTCGGATGCTCGGCGCGCAGCGCGAAGAACAGGTCGGCGCGCGTGGCAAAGCCGTAATAGGGGCTGTTGTAGATGACCGCGGGCAGATCCGGCGCCCCGGCGAGGATCGCCTTGAAGTGGTGGCGCTGCGCCGTCACCGACGGTCCGCGCGACAAGACGCGCGGGATCACCATCAAGCCCCTCGCTCCGACCTTCTGGGCGTGGGCGGCGTGGGCCACGGCCTTGGCGGTGTTGACCGCGCCGGTTCCAACGATCACCGGCACGCCGGCCTTCACCAGGCGCTCGACGCCTTCCATGCGCTGCTCGTCGGTCAGGAGCGGCCAATCGCCCATCGAGCCGCAATAGACCACGGCAGACATTCCGGCCGCGATCAAGTCCCGCCCCTTGCGCACCAGCGCCTCGAAGTCGGGCTGGCGGTCCTCCGTGCAGGGTGTCATCAAGGCCGGCATGCAGCCGGAAAAGATATTGGCGCCCATTGGGATTCTCCTTGAGGCTGGCTGGCAGATTGACCAGTTTGTCCCGGAGCGGCACTGCTTGCCAAGCAAATAGTGGCGGAGGCCAGGGAGAAACAATGCGCACCAAAACAAGCATTCGTGTCGTCGGCTGCCATGCCGAAGGTGAAGTCGGCGACGTCATCGTCGGCGGCGTGCTGCCGCCGGCGGGCCGCACGATGATGGAAAAGATGGTCACGATGGAACGCGATCACGACCACATCCGCCGGATGCTGATCTGCGAGCCGCGCGGCAGCGTCGCGCGCCACGTCAACCTCCTGGTTCCATCGACGCGCGATGATTGCGCCGCCGGCGCCATCATCATGGAGCCGACGGAATACCCGCCGATGTCTGGCTCCAACACGATCTGCGTCGCCACGGTGCTGCTCGAGACCGGCATGGTGCCGATGCAGGAGCCTGAGACGCGCTTCAAGCTCGACATGCCGGGTGGCGTCATCGAAGTGCGCGCCGAATGCCGCGACGGCAAATGCGTCTCGATCACCTTGCGCAACGCGCCCGCCTTCGCCGAACGTCTCGATGCCAGCATCGAGGTCGAGGGGCTCGGCACGCTCACCGTCGACATCGCCTATGGCGGCATGTTCTACGCCATCGTCGATGCCATGGCGCTCGGCTTCTCGGTCGCTCCCGACGAGGCCCGCGAACTGGCGGTGGCCGGCGAGAAGATCAGGCACGCCGCGCGCGAGCAGCTCGATGTCGTGCATCCGGAGTTCGAACATGTACGCGGTGTCTCGATCGTGCAGTTCGCCATGCCGTTCCAGGGTCCGGGCAACGTCACCCGCAACACCTGCATCGTCTCGCCGGGACGCTCCGACCGCAGCCCAACAGGGACGGGCACGTCGGCCCGCATGGCGGTCCTGCAAGCGAGGGGCCTGATGCAGGTAGGCGAGGTGCTGATCCATGAATCGATCATCGGCTCCCGCTTCACCGGCAGGATCGTGGAGCTGACGGAAATCGGCGGTCGCAAGGCGATCGTTCCGGAGATCACCGGCCGGGCCTGGATCACCGGCGAGCATGTCTATTATCTCGATCCGACGGATCCATACCCCCAAGGCTATGTGCTGTCCGACACCTGGGGCACCTCGACTTCCGTGAAGCAGTAGAGCCCAACGTCAGGGCGAAGCTCGGGACGGAAAAGCGTTACACATTTCCTGGAATTGCCCTAAGCGCCCGCCTGCTCAAGGATTGGCGACCTGGCATTGCTTGGCTCGAGCCTGATGTAGCAGGGGTTTGCTTCCTCCTTCAGCTTCTGCAACTGCACACGAGCCTTGGCGCGCAGCACGGGGTCGACGGGTTTGTCGGCCTTGTCCTGCACCGCGCTCAGGACCTTCGCGGCCTCGTCCATCTGCCGCAATTGCGCCAGGCTGCGGCCGAGGCCGTATTGCGCCCCGGGAAGGTCCGGATTGAGCTCCAGCACCTTGCGGAAGGCGTCCGCGGCCTCCGCGTGGCGACTTAGCGCCTGGTACTCGATGGCGAGCCTCGACCACGCCTTGAGCGACTGAGGGGCGATCTCGACCAGCGTGGCGAAGGTATCGGCAGCCGACCAGTGGTCGCCCTTGGCCGCCAGCAATTGTCCCAAACCGTACAGGGTGCGGGAATGGCGGGGATTGACCTCGAGAATCTGGCGATAGCCGTTCTCGGCATTGGTCAGATTGCCCGCCTCATGGAACTTGGTCGCCTGCTCGAGCACGCTGCCGACGGATCTCGGGTCAAGCCGGTCACCGAGATTGCGACCGGTCCTGGTCTTGACCAGGACACAATGGATGGCGGTTTCCTCGACGCCGTAGGAGTATTTGTAGGCCTCGTTGCCGCGCAGGAAGTCGTAACTGCGGAAGCCCTGTTCGATAGCACGGCGAATGCAATAGCCATGCAGCACAAGCCCCGACGGAATGTCGTTGGCGGTCTCGTCGCGCCCGGCGAGATGGAAGAGCATCGCCTTTTTGACCGGATCGACCAGGAACGCCAGGCCGCCGAGCGGCTTGTCTGCCTGCCACAGGATCGGCAGGAAAAGCGTGCCGCTCTCGAAGGCGTCCTTGAACAATATCCGATTGGACCGCATCAGGCCCGGGATCAGGTTGCCTTTGCGCGGCGCCCATTTGATGCGCCACATTTCGAGGATGATGCCGATGTCGCGGTCGATCGTCGAGGCGTCGGCGTGGGTGATGCGAAACTCGTCGGAACTGTCCAGCTTGCGCAGGAAGCGTCTGATCTTCTGTCTGGTGTTCGAACTCGTGTTCTGCTCGAGATAGCTGTCCCAATTTCCCGGCAGGGCAACGGCCGGGCAGATGCAATTGTCGACATTGTCGGTCTTGTTGACGCGCTGCATCCTTTGGGCGGTGAGCCGCTTGTCGACGAGATTGTCGAGCAGCAGGCGCCGCCTCTTGTCGGACATGCGCAGATTCTCGAGATGCAGCTTGGCCCAGTTCATCTTCAGCAGATGGCCGGCAAGCGCCGGGATGGCGCGTTCGGCAAAGCCCGGCGCGCAAACGATGCCGGCATAGTCGGCCGCGTAGTTGCCGGCCATATTGATTTCGTTGTGGCAGAAGCCGGTCTTCTTGTTCAGCCTGGTGCGTAGCCGCAAAGGCAGCAGCGCGACATACGGAGTCCCTGGTCCCGGCCGGGCCGCCAGCACCGACCAGCCGCCCTCATAGCGGCGGACATAGGAAGACAGGAATGTACAGGAGAGGAAGAACTGGGCTTCGGGATCCTTTTCGTAAAGGTCGTCCCAGTTCTGCTTGAGCCCGTTCAAGGCCTCCCTTGTCGTAATGACATCGATCTGCATGGTGCCCCCGAATAATTCCTCTTTCCTTGTTGCTCACTGTTCCATGAAGGCTCTCGCCATGCTGTCGGCGATCGGCTTCGTCAGATAGCTGAAGAACGTCCTCGACTGGGTTTGCACGAGGATCTCGGCCGGCATTCCGGGCGTCGGCTGAAAGCCGTGCACCCTCGCCAGTTCGCTTGCCGGCAAGCGCACGCGCGCCAGATAGACTTCCTTGGGCGTGGGGCCGCTCATCTCCGGCAATGCGTCGGCCGAGACATAGTAGACCTCACCCTCCAGGACAGGCGTGGTGCGCCGGTTGAGCGCGATCAGCCGTATCGAAGCCTTCTGCCCGACCTTGACGTTGTCGATGTCGGTGCGCGGCACCTGCGCCTCGATGACCAGGGGCACATCGGAGGGGAGGATCTCGAGGATGGCCTTGCCGCTCTCAATGACACCGCCGGCGGTATGGTAGTACATGCGAATGATCGTGCCGGGCACGGGGGCATTGATGGTGACGCGGCGAAGCACATTCTCGGCCTCCCGCGACTGCTCGCGCACCGCGTCCAGTTCGGCCTCCAGGCTCTGCAACTCCTGAAGCGCGGCCTGGCGATAGGCATCCTTCGTCTGGGTTATCTGCTGCTCGAACCTGACGATCTGTTCGCGGTTCTCGGAGACTTCCGCCACCATCTTGCCGATCTGTCCGTCGGCATCGGCCATCGCCCGCTGGATCGCCTTGACCTCGGTTCCGCGGATCAGGCCCTGGTCGAGTAGCTTTTGCTTGCCGAGGTATTCCTCCTTGAGGAATTGCAATTGCCGCCGGACCGACGAGATCTGCTCGTCGATGCCTTCGTTGCGGAATTCCATCGCCTTCTTGTTCTGGTCGAACAGCGCTATCTCGCTGTCGCGCTTGCGTTCCGCAGCCTCGAAGTTGAGTTGCTGGCTCTCCATGATCGGCGTGATTTCCGGGTCGTAGCGGTTGTCGAGGACGATCGCCGGGAACTGGATGCTGGGGCTGCCCTGCACCTCGGCGTTCAACCGCGCCGAGATTGCCTCGAGCCGGGCCTTGCGCAGGAACAATTGCCGCTCGTTGGTCTGGGCGGCGGTTTCATCAAGCTTGATCAGCGGCTGGTCGAGGCTGACATGGTCGCCCTCGCTGACCAGGATTTCCTTGATGATGCCGCCCTCGAGATGCTGGACGATCTTGTTTTGCCCGGTGGCGACGAAACTGCCCTGGGCGATGATGGCGGACGCCAGCGGCGCCGTGGACGCCCAGGTGCCGAAGCCGCCGAAGGCCACGGTGATCAGCAGCAAGCCGACCGCCGTCTGCTTCCAGATCGAGCGCGGCACCTCGGAGTACCATTCTATGTCGTGAACTTTCGCGATGTCGGTCGTCATATGATTGCCCGCCTACTGGATCTGGCCAAACGCCCCGCCTTCGATGCTGAGCCCGCGCGACGCCAATGCCTGCAGGACATCCTGGCGCATGCCGAACAGGGCGACGGTGCCGTTGACGAGCAGGAGTATCTTGTCGACGCTCTTCAGCAGGGATGGCCGCTGGGTGATGGTGATAACCGTGATCTTGTGCTCCTTGGCGTGCTGGAGAGCTCGTTCCAGCGCCGCGTCACCCGCCGAGTCCAGGTTCGAGTTCGGCTCGTCGAGCACGACCAGGCGGGGATTGCCGAAGAAGGCTCTGGCAAGGGCGACGCGCTGCTTCTGGCCGCCGGAAAGCGGCGCGCCGTCGGCGGCGACGAAGGTCTCGTAGCCGTGCGGCAAGGTGGAGATCATCTCATGGACGTCGGCAAGCGCGGCGGCCTGATAGATCTCGGCGTCCGTTGCGTCGTCGCGCATGCGGGCGATGTTGGCCTTGATCGAAGCGGGAAACAGCTGAACATCCTGCGGCAGATAGCCGATGTTCTCGCCGAACTGGCGCGGATCCCAGTTGCGCAGATCCATGAGGTCCAGCCGGACGTTGCCCGATGTCGGCAGGATGGAGCCGACAAGCATCTTGCCCAGGGTCGTTTTGCCGGCGCCCGAATTTCCGATGATCGCAAGCGAGTCGCCCGGCGACAGCGCGAAGGAAATGCCGTTCAGTACCACCCGCTTGGTTCCCTGCGGCACGAAGAGAAGGCGTTCGACGTCGAGACGGCCTTCGGGACGTGGCAGGTTCAGCCGTTCGAAATTGAGCGGCGACGACTGCAGGAGCGATGCGATCCGGCCGTAGGCGGCGCGCGCATGCACGACCTGGTTCCAGCCCTCGATGGCGCCTTCGATCGGGCCCAGGGCACGACCGGCGATGATCGAGGCGGCGATGACCATGCCGCCGGTGAGATGGCCCTCGATCGACAGATGAGCGCCCCAGCCGAGCATCGTCACCTGGGTCAGGAGGCGCACCGCCTTCGACAGCGAGGCAAAGACGATGTTGCGGTCCTGCGCGATCACCTGGGCGCGAAGGGAGTTGGCCGTGTCCTTGCCCCAGATCTTCACTGCCTCCGGAATCATCGCCGTCGCATTGATGATCTGAGAGTTGCGCGACATGGAATCGAGATGGATGTTGGCCTTGCTCTGATGCGCGTTGGCTTCGCCGAAAGCGGCGGCCGTCGCGCGCTGGTTGAGCATCGTGATCATGAGCAGCATCAGTGCCGAGGCCGCGACGATGAACCCCTGATGCGGATGGATCAGGAACACCGCCAGCATCATGAAGGGAGCCATGGGCGCATCGAGGAACGACAGCAGGGTGCCGGATGTCAGGAAGGTTCTCAGCTGCTGCAGGTCGCCCAGGACCTGATATTCCTTGCCGTTGCTGTTGAGGGAGGCCCTGGCCGCGGCGCTGAGGATCGGCGCGCCCAGTTGGGCCGCGACCTCGACCGCCGTGCGCATCAGGATGAAGCGGCGAAGCGCGTCGAACATCGCCTGCAGCACGACGGCACCGACAATCACCACCGTCAGCATGACCAGCGTGTCGGCCGAGCGGCTGGTCAGGACGCGATCCGAAATCTGGAACAGGTAGATCGGGATCGCCAGGACCAGCATGTTGCAGGCAACGGTGAACATCATCACGATCGCCAGGTTTTTCCTGACCGCACTCAAACCGGCCTTGAGGGAGGCGCCGAAATCAACCGGTCCGAGGCGTTTGTGGAAGGCGCCGCTGCCGCCGCCACCGCCGCCCCGCCGGCCATTGTCGTCGCCGCGCGGGGGATCGCCGCCATCGGAGGTGCGCTCCCTTGCCACGATCGGACCAGTGTCGCCATCTATGGTGATCATGCCTGGCGACTTGGGCACATCCTTCATTTCGGATTTCGATGGTTTTTCGGGCGTTTCCGGCACCGCTTTGGCGTGGGGGGCGGCCGTGCCTTGCGGCGCGGGTTGCGGCCTTGCAGCCGCCGGCGGCACTGTGGCGCCTTGCTTCTCGATCGGCGACGCGGCCTTGGGCTCGGGTCCACGCTGGGGCGGGGGCTCCGGCCTTGCCGCCGCTGGTGCGGCCGTTGCGCCGTTACTCTCGCTCGTCGATGCCGGCCTCGGCTCCTGCACCGGCTGTGCGGATCCGGGTCTTTGCGCCGCCGGTGTCGGCTCGGGAGCGCGGGCCGGCGCGGAAGCAACGGCTGGAGCGCCGGCAGCGGCGTTCCGGCTCGAATGCCGCTCCTCAACCGGTCTGGCCGGTTGAGCGGAGGGTGCGGGGTTCGACCTGTCGGCCGCCGGCGCCGCCTTTGCGGCCGGCGCGGTTGGCGGCAACCCGTCTGAGCGGGTTGCCGGCTGCTGAACTGGATTTGGCCTTGGCTCAGGCCGCTTCTCCTGCATGGACAGGACGGATTTGACGGGGTCAGCCACCGGAGTCTTCGGTGCAGTAGCCTGCGGGCTCAAGGCCGGGGGCGCCATTCCCGCTTGCCCGGGCTGGCCGCCGCCCGCCGCCAGAACAGGCACGACGGAAGGCGCGGATACCGGTGCCGCTGGCCTGACCTGGGAGGCGGGGGCGGGGGCCGTCGCCTGTTCCCTTGTCGGCACGGCTCTTGGGCGGGCGGTCTCGACCGTCTGGCTGCCGGGCTGGGCTGGGGCCCGATCCTTCGTGCCCGCATGGGCCACGACGTTGTGCAGTTCGCCGACGACCGTGTCGATGGCCTCGATGGTGCGGTCTATGGCCCGCTCATGCTGCAGCAACGCGCTCGAAAGCGTCTTGCGGGGCATCTCGGAACCTGTTTTCGGCGATGCCTGCTCGTCCTCATGCAGGGTTGCCTCAAGGTCCTCGGCAAACGTCTCCCAGGACAGGTCGCGATCGTCGGTCATAATTTGCCCCCGGATCCCGGATCAAGCCAAAATCGTTTGCACGCCGTCGGCCTGAACATGGTCGGGCGTCGGGGCGATCGGATGGTCTACCTGCGCGGCATCGTCGGTGAGATCGTCGGCCAGGAAGGCGACCGCCTCGTTCACCAGCGCGTCCGGATTCTGTCCGCCGAGTTCCGGATCGCAGGAGATGATGTCTGCCTGGATCAAGATCTCGTGCGTATAGTGCTCGCCGCCGACATAGGTCTTGTCGGTTCCGTCGACGTCGATGATGCCTGCGAAGTTGGCCACCTGGTTGCCGCCGGTGGTGATCGTCCATTCCGCTTCGGGGTGGGCGACGAGCTGGTTCATCGCCAGGGCCACCTGGTCGCTGTCGCCCAGCACGTTGGTCTGGGAGACGTATTGCATGTTGATCAGGTCGCCCGAGATGTAGAGAACCCGCAAGTGACCGAGACCGTGGAACGCCGGGTCCTTCAGGATGTCGCCGGGATCGTCATCCTTGCCGGCGGCCATGTCGTGGGCCGCCTTCAGGTAAGACGCGGGCAATGCCTCGAAGTGGTTCTGCCCGCCGACGTTGATGATCGTCGCGTCGTTCCAGAGCAGGTTGCCGGCGGTCGAGTACGAGCCGCCTCCCGACGTCTCGAACCCATCGACGGCGCCGATAAGGTCGTTGTCGATCAGCAGGTTGAGCTGATGGATGATATTGGCGTCATAGATGTTGCCGCCGATGATGATCAGGTCGTAGTAGTGACCCAACTCACTGATCGACATATCGTTTATCGCTGTGTTGTCGCCCGTGCTCACCATGGTCCTGACGCCCGACGAGGACAGGATCGAGGTGTCGTTGTCCATCATGAAGCTGTATTGCTGCAGCCAGCTCATGATGATCAGATCGCCGGTGACTTGCGTCACCACCCACGCCGCGGGGAATCCGTCCGCGGGGGTCGGTGCTTCGTTGCCGGCCGAGGGATCGATGTGCTTGAACGCCGCGATGTTGAAGCACGCGTCGGCGGCATTGTCCAACGTCCAGCCGTTCAGGCTCGGGCCGGTCGCGTCGCTGTCGCAATAGGCGTTGATCTGAATGATGGCATTGATTTCATAGCTGTCTCCGACCGCGGCGACGACGGATGTCGTTGTCCAGTTGTTGGTCAGCACCGCGGAGTTGACCAGCGTGTTGCCGCCGGTGTCCAAATCGACGCAAGGGTTCAGCAAACCGTTGCCCCAGCCCGACATGAAGTCCGAGGAGTCCGGCGGCGTGTTGTAATCGTCCTTGTCGGGACCGTCGCTCGCGGCTTCGTTATCCTGCTGCTGTTCCTTGAGGATGTTGAGGTGGTCCTCCGCCTTCGGCGCGTCGGCTTCGTCGACCAGCTGACCGTTGACGTAGATGCCCGCGATCGGCCCCGAGGCCGCGTCCGGGTGCAGCACGAAGACGGTCGCGTCTCCGTCGAAACTGTCGGCATAGGCCGCTATCCGCTCGCCGGCGGTGATGACGGTGTTTGCCATCTCCTCGCCGGAACCAGGCATTGCCAGATCGTCGAGCGGCGATACTTCAGCCGCCTTGTTCATCAGGAAAGCCAGGTGGCTGCCGTCGTCGATCGCCGGCGTGAACGTCAGGCCGTGTCCGCCAGCGCTGACATAGTCGTTATCCGACAGGCGGATTTCCTGGTTGATGTACGCCGCAACCGCGCCTGGAGGTTCGATGTCAGGCAGAACCAGATGGCCGCCCGCTCCCGGCAGATGCGGGATGTGAAACAGATGGTGGCCATGGTGCAGGGGGCCGGCGTTCGGAATTTCGGGGGGCGTGTACCAGAAGCTCGAGCCGACCGTGTTCGGCACTAGCTCAGCCTTAAGTCCCATGTACGGAACATGCGGATCGAAATCGTCCAGCGTGTACGGCGCCTTGATGTTGATGTTCGTATTGGGAAGATCGGGGGTCTCTTCCTTGACGGCCTCGGCGATCTTGAATTCGTCGTAGCTCTTTAGCTGCCGTGCCTCCTCGACCGAGATTTCGAACATTCCGATGAAATGCGAGATAGCCTCGGAGATCTTGTCCAATTGCATCGAATACACGGTAGCCTCCGTATCTTGAGATCATTCGCGCTCGGTCGGGGCGGCATGTCTCCCGGATTGGAAGGACCGCGCGGAAAACTCCGCGCAGTCCCAAGCTGTCTGATTTCCTAAGAAATCAGTCGTGTAGGATCGATCACGTACCGGTGTGGTCGCCGGCGTCCTCGCCAGTCAGCGTGTTGTGGTAGTCGCCGCCAACCACGGTCTGGTCGACCAGGTTTTCCTGCAGGTTGGCGCCCATCACGATCTGCTGGTTGAAAGCGCTGACGTCGATCAGGCCGTCGGCCGAAGCATGGCTGGTGCCGGTCACGAAGCCGTCATCGCCATTGTTCGAGCCCCAGGTCCCACCGTCGCCGCCGGCACCACCGTCGCCGGTGTAGGCCGTGCCGCCAGCACCGCCGAGACCGCCGTCGCCGGCGTGGGTGAACCCACCCTTGGCGTCGCCGCCATAGCCATCGGCCCAGGCGCCGCTCAGCGCATGACCGCCGTCACCGCCAAAGGCCGCCGCGAAGCCGCCGAGGCTGTCGCCGCCGGTCGCCGCGCCGCTGGTGGCTTCACCGCCGGTTCCACTTCCGCCAGCTCCGGCACCGCCCGTGCCAGAACCGCCTGTACCGCCAGCACCACCGGTGCCCGTGCCTGAGCCTGCGCCGTAGCCTGCGCCAAAGCCTGCACCGAGGGCATCGCCGCCATAGGCCTCGGAGTCGCCGCCGTCGGAATGAGCGTTGCCGCCGTCCGAATTGGCATTGCCGCCGTCAGCATCGGCACCGCCGCCACCGCCGCCGCCACCGCCACCGCCGCCGCCACCGGTGGCGTCACCGGCCGTGCTCTTGGCGTCACCGCCTTCACCGTAGTTCAGCAGCGAGAGCTTGCCATCGACATCGAGGCCGTCGCCGCCGTCCGACTTGGCGTCGCCGCCGGTCACGTCGCCGCCATTGCCGCCATCGCCGCCATCGCCGCCATCGGCCTTGGCATCGCCGCCATCAGACTTGGCGTCGCCGGCATCCGCCTTGGCATCGCCGCCGTCTTCCGACTGGGCATCGCCGGCTTCTGCTGCGCCGATACCCAGGCCCAGGCCGAGCCCGAGACCGAGGCCGAGGCCATCGCCGCCGTTGGCGTTGCCGCCATCGCCGTAGCCGCCCTTGGCGTCGCCGCCATCGCCGTAGCCGCCCTTGGCGTCGCCGCTGTCGCCGTCGCCTGCCTTGGCGTCGCCGGCGTCGGCCTTGTTGTCGCTCTTGGAGTCGCCGCCGATGGCCGCGCTGAGCGCCAGGCCGCCCTTGCCGTCGCCGGCTTCGACGTCGCCGGACTTGGCGTCGCCGCCATTGCCGCCTTCGCCGCCATTGGCCTTGGCGTCATCGCCGCCGCTGCCGCCGCCGCCGCCGGCCGAGATGCCGTCGCCGGCTTCGGAATTGCCGCCCTTGGCGTTCAGATCAAGCTTGAAATCGGCGTCGTTCTTGACGGTCGCGTTGTCGAGCTTGTCGTTGTCATACATGTTCAGGGTCTGGTTGATGATCGACGCGGTGTTGGTTCCGGCGCCGGTCATCGAATTGTTCAGGATGTCCTTGAAGGTGACGTCGTCGCCAGGATCATAAGTGACGTTGCCGTCCTTGTTGTTGATCATGGTGTCGATTTTCATGTCGCCGTTGGCATAGATGTCGGCGAAGTCGTCATCCGAGTTCCCGAGCTCGCCCTCGAGCTTGACGCCAACGTCGACGTCGACGTCGACCTTGGTCTCGTTGACGTTCTTGTTCTCGTTCGAGTTCTCGTTCTTGGACTCGTTCGAGTTCTTGTTCTCATTCTCGTTCGAGGCCTTGTTCTCGTTCTCGTTCGAGGACTTGCTCTCGTTCTGGTTCTCGTTTTCGCTCTTGTTTTCGTTCTCGTTCGAGGCCTTGTTTTCGTTCTCGTTTTCGTTCTTGGCGTCGTTCGTGTTGTGGTTCGTGTTTTCGTTCTCGCCACCGCCGTCACCGATATCGAATTCGCTGTCGACGATCTGCAAGCCGAATGCATTGATATTATTCTTGTCGAGGTCGAGAGACATGATCGTGTCCTCTGTTGAGGCCGCGACCGCCGAACCGCATTCTTCTCTTACGCGGTTATTGGCCGTACGCGGACGTTGCGTCTAATGCGGTGAACGGATTCTCGGACCGAGGGGACTGAGGTCCGAAACCCGGCATTCGTCATTTGTTTGCTTGAATACCTCCCTTTGACTCCGGGAGAGGCGGCCCAGCCAAGGCAACACCCATCGAGCGCCGGATCAGCACTGATCCGGTCGTTCAAACAGGGGAGACCTGGATGTTCCCCAATCCCGCATGGAACCCGGGAAGTTTGTGGCCACGGGGATGTGATTGTAAGCTGACAGTTCGGCCTAGCCCGTCCGGCCGGGCTGTGGCGGAGGTGGCCAACAGGGGCAAAATGGCCGGATTTCGCCGCGAATCGAGGTCAAAACGGCCCTGTCGGGGCCAGCTGATCGGCGGCGAGATCGGTAAAATCAGCTATAGCTCGTCCGAACTATATCAGCGGCGCCTAATTTGGTGTATAAGTCATTAAGGCTAGCTGTTCGTGGGGTGGAGGCCCCCAACATCGCAGAAGGGAAAAGAACGAAAAATCGACAGTCTTGGTCTAGGGTGGGGTGGCAACCATGTCCAGAGTCAATTTGCGCAGCACCGTGGGTAGCGGTGCGGGAGACAGTTGGGCGCGCAGAATTCTTCTAACTGTTTCGTCTGAAGACAGCTTTCCGGAATGTCTCGTCTACGCAATCGAGAGGGAGTTTCCCTCCATCGTCGTGGAACAGGCTACAAGCCTGGACGCGGCCTGCGACACATTCGAGCATCCTGTTTGCCTGATCCTTATCGACACTGAATTCCTGCAGGATATCGATACGCATGCGGCTGCTTTCATGCGGTGCCATCCATCGGCGCCGATCGTGCTGGTGCAGCACGACAGCCGCGTTCCTGTTTCCATCCAGGACGTTCTCGATTTGAAGATCGTGCGCAGCGTCCTGCCCATGGATCTGAAGCTGGACGTCTGGCTTTCGGTCATCAGGCTCATGCTTCGCGGCGGCGAATACTTCCCGCTGGCGATGTTCCAGTCCTTCGCCAAGGGCCTTTCGGACCGGGCTCCGGATCATTCGCTGCAGATCGAGCAATCGGCGACGGACCGCGCGGGTTTCGACGAGATGGGTGAATTGACCGAGCGCGAGTTTCAGATTCTCGAAATGGTAGCGCGCGGTTTGCAGAACAAGATCATCGCGGCGACCCTCCGGCTGTCCGAGCATACGGTCAAGATCCATCTGCACAACATCATCACCAAGCTCGGAGCTCACAACAGGACCGAAGCGGCCGCCGTCTTTCATGCGCGCAAGGATACCTTTTACGGCGGCATGGAACGGTCGAGACAGCCGGGCATCAGCCAGTCCTCGGCATGAGGCGGCGATGCCCCGCTTTCAGGAGATACTGCTCCTCGTTGGCCAGTTGAACTATACGTGGACCAACACCGAAAGCCTGCTGATCTATCTGATTGCCGGCCTGGCGAAGGTGGACAAGGAAACGGCAATCATCATCTTTCTGACGCTGAACACGACGCGTGCCCGTATCGAGCTGGTCGAACGGCTTGCCAAGATGCCGAAGACGGCGGCGGATTGCCGCCAGGCGGTGCTGACCGTCACCGGCAAGCTCACGCGCCAGGCAAAGCTGCGCAACAAATACAGCCATTGCATCTATTCATTCGACGAGAGCGGATCGCACGGAAGCACGCAACTGATGCGCATCGTCGACGGCAAGGACGACGTCAAATACGGGAAGATTGAAGCGCTCGATGACAAGGAGATGGGCAGGATCCACGATTCCATCGAGGACATCAGGGCCATAAACAAGGACATATGGTCCATCGTCGCGGACAATTCGTTCCCCAGATGAGGGCTGCTATCGGGTGAGGCTCGCGGCGGGCTGAGGGCTTCTCACCAAAGCGGCGCGAAGGGCCAGCGCCTGGCTGTGGCTCGGCTCCAGTTCAATGCAATTGTCCAAGCTTGCGAGCGCGTCCTCGATACGGTCGAGCTTTGCCAGCGCGAGGCCGCGATTGTAGTGCCCGCCAGGGACGTCGGGCCTGATCTCGATCGCCTGGTTGATCTGCTGTTCCGCCTCGCCGTATCTGCGCTGCTGAAGGAAGATCACACCGAGCAAATAGCGGACGTCGAAGTGCCTGGGCTCGACGTCCAGGATCTCGCGATAGATCTTTTCGGCCTCGGCCAGGCTTCCGGCCTGGTGCAAACGGGCGGCCACACTGAGCGTCTGCGGTAGCAGCGCTCGTCGCGCGGCATCCAGCTGCTCGAGCAGCTGACGTGCTCCGGAATGGGATCGGTCGGCGCTCAGGATCTGTCTGCAGGCGCGAACGGCCCCGTCGAGGTCGCCCGCCTGATGCAGTGCTTTTGCCCGCGCAAGCACGACGGGCAGGCTTCGCCTCTCCAGGCTGTCGCGCAGATTGCGGCGCGTGGCGGTGTTCACGAGCAGGCATTCGACCTTTCGCTCGAGGCCGCCGAAATCATACTTGTAGGCGAAGTCCCCGGTCTGCAGGTCATAGACGGCAAAGCCGTTCTCGATGGCCCAGCGTATGCTGTAGAGATGAAGCGCGAACCCGGGCGCCGGCTTCCTGATGCTGAGGTCGCGTCCGTTGAGCATGCCGATCAGGGACCGGTTCTTGCGATCGATCAGCGTGGCCTGGACGCCGATCGGGTTCTCGCCCTGCCAAAGCACGGGCAGGTAAAGGGCATCGTCCTCGAAGGCGCATCGCAGCATGTTGCGGAAATTGTTGATCATCGCCTTGGGCAGGCCAGGGTGATATCGCGCCGCCAGCTTGGCGCCCCACTGGTTTTCCCAGAACTGAAGCAGGATCCGCAGGTCGCGTTCCAATGTCGCGGCGGTAACGTCTGTCACACGGTACTCGGCCGCATCGTCGATCGCCCGCAGCGTGCGCCGCGCGGTCTTGCGTGTCGCCGCGCCGAGCCTGCCGTTGAGGAATTCTTCCCAGTCGCCGGGCAGGTTCACATAGACAAAGATGTCATGATCGACGCCATCTCCGTCGTCCGGTCGCCTGACCTTGCCGGTCAGGAATGCCGGGGCGGAAAACTCGCTCAGAAAGCCGTTCAGCCGCCGCGGCGACATAAAGATGTTCTCGAGATGCAGCTTGGCCCAGTTCTGCTGCTTCACCGTTTCGGCGAACGCGACGATGACGTCGTCCTGAACATCGGGATTGCAGAGGAAGCCGCTGTATCCGGCGAAATAGCCGCCCCCGGTCCTCAGTTCGTTGTGGAATGCGCCGTCCCTGGCCCTTTCGGTTCGAAGCTGAAGCGGAAAGAACCCGACATAGTCGGATGAATCATCTTCCCTTGCAGCCAGAACGAGCCATTGATAGCGAAGCCGCTTGAACCAGCCTGCTATCCACGGCCACGACATGAAGTACTGAGCTTCGGGATCCGCCGCGTAGACGGCATCCCAGTTGCTTCTCAGTTGGACGAGCGTGTCGAAGCCGTCGATAACATCCACGCGCATGGCGCCGACCTTTGCTCAGGAGCGTCGGTAAACGGGCAATGATCCTGGTATCAGCTGTTCCCCCAGTCCCTGGGCCTGGCCAGGGAGCGAGCTGTGATGATCCCATGGCGGGGACCAGCCTTGCAAGACAATCAAAGGATTGAGTGGGCGCGGGACGCGACCTGATTTGTCCCGCCAGGCAGATCGGCAGACCGCGCGGGGCGGGGATCTGGCTAGGATTCGATCCGCACCCACTTGCCGCTTTGCGACTGGGATTGGCGAGCGAAATAACGATAGGAGGTCTGCGACCAGTTCCTCACGGCTCCGCTGCGATTGTCGAGGATGAGGTCACCCTTGTCCGTGCGGACGGTGAGAACCGTATGGCCGGCGCCGCCGAGGGTCGCCACCGTCAGCAGCAAGGCCGAAGCCGGCCAGCCGCGTTTCATCAGTTCGCTTTTCTTGAGGATTGCAAAATCCTCGCAATCGCCTTCCCGGGTCGGGATACGCCAGTCGTCGGCACTGCCGGAAGCAGAGTCGTTGCGGGCCATGATCCTGGCATTGACGGAACTGTTCACCGCCTGCAGCTCGGCCAAGCGGCGATCGCTAAGCTTCACCTCTCTGACGTGTCCGGTCGGACTGCAGTATCTCGGCTGCCTTGCACAGAAGGTGCGCGCGGCCGGCGGGGCGAACGCATAGCCCGCCGTGGCCATCATGGCCGAACTGTCGGAAGTGCGCATGGTTTCGCTGCAGCCGGCCAAAGCCATGGCCGCGGCGACAAGCGCCACGAAACGTATCACGTTCATCCCCTCGAACTAGCTCGAATGATCAAGGCGATGATGATGTTCGCGGAACCAGGTAAATCAACCCTGCCGGATAGTGTTTGCACAGATTCTAAAACAATGTATGCTTAACAAATTGTTTCCGATGGTCGGAAACTTTGACATAGCGCCCAGTTTGGGGACGGGAGCGCCTTTTTTCCCTTCTTGGAGGAAGAAATGCACCTGTACCCAACCTGCGCGAGCAGGGCTCGCGCACTTTTGCTTGTGTCATCCGCTCTTGCAGCGGTGAATCTGACAATACCCGCATCGGCACAAAACAGCGTTCGGCCGCGTATGACGGCCGCACAATGCCAGCCGCTGACGGAATCCAACTACGCGCTCTGCTGCATTGCGAGCAATCGCGGAACCATCCTGACGCGAGCACAAATCGCAATGTGCCCGCCGATCACGACCGCCCTTATCGCAGCCACCGTTGCCAGTGACGGTGAAGGCGGCGGCTCTGGCGGCGGCGGTGGTGGCGGCTCGGGCGGCGGCGGCAATGGCGGCGGCGACGGCGGTGGCGATGGCGGCGGCGACGGCGGTGGCGATGGCGGCGGTGATGGCGGCGGCAACGGCGGCGGCGATGGCGGCGGCAACGGCGGCGGTGATGGCGGCGGCGATGGCGGCGGCAACGGGGGCGGTGACGGCGGCTCGGGCGGCTCCGGTGGCAGCGGCGGTTCGGGCGGCAGCGGCGGCAGTGGCGGTTCGGGCGGCGGCGGCAGCGGCGGCTCGGGTGGCTCCGGCGGCAGTGGCGGCTAAATCCGGATAGAGCAACTCGTCGTATCGAGTTGGCAGAAGCGGGTGGACGTCTGGGTCAGGCGCCCACCCGCTTGCCTGACTGCCGCCAAGAGATGTGCGAGACGATTTCTTGGGACCGGCCCCGCGTTTTCGACTGCCACCAGTCTACCACGCGTATCGCAAGCTGGCCCTACCGCCGACCCCGTCACACCGCGCGGCCGAGCGCTCCACGCGCCGGCATCTCGGCTGGCCGTCCTATTGCAGGAAAACCTGTCAATACAAGTATTCCCGGAAGGAGGGGTATGCTGTCACAAGACAGTGAAATGCGGGGAAGACGGGGATTCCCCGAATTGCGGCTTTCTATTTCCAATCAACCATGGTTGATTTCGTGCCGCTCGTGTTGCGCAGATCGCCGGAGGGGGTTTGTGCGCCTCATTTCGATGATGGTCGAACTTGGTGTGATTGTCGGTGGCCTCGGCTTCGAGACCGAGGCCAGGTGCCGCGACCTGGCTGCCTTGGCTACGACTTCGATTTCCGATCCTGCTGAAGCGCTGCGTCTTCAGGAGGAACTGACGGCGCAGTTTTCCCTGCTCTCTTATGGGACCGGCCTCGGGCTCGATATTTCACCCCAATGGGACGAGCTGCTCGACCTTGTCGAGTCCGTACGTTGCGCCTCGCTGCTGAATTGACCCCAATAGCCGTGGATCCCTCGTGGCCCGGCGTGAACGGGCGACCTGACAGGCAAGCTTGCAACCGCGGGGATCCGCGTTGCCGACGCCTGCTGGGCGGCGCCTGTCACCAGCGTTGCGGCCTTGCCATCGCCAGCCCCTTTTCCAGGGCCTCCTTGAGACTTGTGGTGTAGTGCGCGGTGTCCTCGAGGCCGCCGAAGAAGTTTATGCGATGGATCTCGCCCTTCTTGCTCATGACAATTCCGGCTGCCCGCAGGCTCTCTTGAACTGACTTGTATGTCATCTCCACGGTTCCCTCTGCCTACCCACAGCTTAAGGTCGCACCGTTATGTAACGAAGCCGTGTCGGTGACTGTGAAGGAGACAACATAAGCTGCTGCCGACTAACCAGATCGAGCTAAGGCCTATCGAGCTAATTGAGTTAAGCGCCAAACTCGCTCACTATCTGTCTTCCGAGCTTACCAAAAACTCCAACGCTCGCAGGAGTTGCCCTCGGATTGTTTGCCGAACCTCGTCTTCCCCCCGAAGCCCCGTCGGCAGGCAAGGCGGACCCGGTGTCCCCCAGGTCCGCCTTTTTCGGGGCCAGCCTCAGCCAAATCAGGAATTTGAACTCGCCGCCCGGGGCGGCAGTGCGGCGCGGCGCGGCAATGCGCTGGCGCTGTTCCCGCACCGCCGCGCCCCGTATCCGGAATGCGGCGTTTGAACTGGCTGAAGGCCGACCAAGGCGCTGGGCAGGCCGCAGCGGCAAGCCGGCTCAAATCATTGCGGAAGTTCCGCCGCTAGGGTAATTTAGAAACCGATTGGATGAGGAATACGCCCGCATTCGCCATGGCGCCTGCCTCAGCCCCTGTTTCGGCAGATTGTGAACTCTTTAACAGACCCCGGCACCGCAAGCTGCGTTCTTGTGGTCGACAGGTCATAGCAGTTAAGGATTTGCCATGCTGCGATGCTGCGCGTTCATTGCAGCCCTGATCCTCGTGGGCCTCGCGACGTTGGATGCCCGCGCCGATCGGAGGGTTGCCCTTGTGATCGGCAATTCCGAATATCGGGACATCCCGGCGCTCAAGAATCCCGACAAGGATGCCGAGGATGTGTCGAACACGTTTCGGCAGGCCGGCTTCGATGTGTTCGTCGCCAAGGACCTCACCAAACTCGAGTTCGAGAAGCAATTTCGCAACTATCTGGCCGCAGCCGACGGCGCCGAACTGGCGGTCGTCTACTATTCCGGGCACGGCTTCCAGATCGGCGGCGAGAATTTTCTGATCCCGGTCGATGCCTCGCTGAAGAAAGCGGCCGACATCGAGGTCCAGGCCATCAAGCTCAACGATGTGCTGGAGCAGATGCGTTCGAAATCGAAGATCCAGGTGATCATCCTCGATGCCTGCCGCAACAACCCGTTCCCGCGCAAGGATTACTGGCTGAGGGATCAGCTCATCACCGCCGGCAATGCAGGCCTCGCGCAGGTCAAGAGCTCGCTGAACACGCTGATTGCCTTCGCGACGGAACCCGGGGCGGTCGCCTATGACGGAACCGGCGACCTCAGTCCCTTCTCGTCGGCATTTTCGCGGCGCGCGCTGGCGCCGAACCAGGAGATACGCACCGTGATGGCGGCTGTGCGCCGCGATGTGGTCCAGGCGACCGAAGGCAAGCAGGTGCCCTGGGAAAATTCCTCGCTGATCGATGAGGTCGTGCTGATGCGCCGCGCCACCCGGCCTTCGCTGCCGCCGGTGCTGGAGAAGGTCGTGCCATCGGGGATCGGCCCGGTTGCCCTCGATTTGCCGGCGCCCGTCGACGTCGATGGTGGAACGGTCACGGTCAGCATCGAAAGACCGCCTGCGCTCGGACAACTGACACTGGACGGCAAGCCTGTCGAGGTGGGCCAGCCGATCCAGGGCAAGGACCTGCCGCGCCTGAAGATGGATGTACCCAAGGGAGCAGTTGCCCAGGAAGAAGTTGATATGCTGGCCTACGCCACCCACGACGACTGGGGCGGTGAAGCTCACGGCATCATGGTGTTCCGGGTCAAGAGCGGCGAGGGCGCCGAGGGCGAACAGGTTGTGGCCTCGCTCGAGGCCGAGCAGAAGCAGCAGACGCTGGAACGGGGCATCCACATCACCGGTGCGGCCGAGGCGATCGAGAATAGCGACGTTGCCGTTCCCGTCGGCGTCGGCCCGGTTGCGCTGAAGCTGGACCTGCCGACGAAGGACCCAGCGGTCAGCCTGAAAGTCGCGAGCTATCCGGCGACGGGAACGCTATCCCTGCCTGACCGAACACTGACGCCCGACTCAAGCCTGATGGTCGGCGAAGTCGAGCACCTGCGGTACGAACCCCAGATCGGCACCGTCAAACCGCTTGTGGTCGGCTTCGAAATCCGGGCGGACAACAATTCGCCCAAGCCCGCCACCATGAAACTCTCGCCCAGCGTCGACCCTTGCGATACGGCCGCCGGCGAGCCTCTCGACCTGCAGGGCGTGGTCCCCGGCCTGCTGCCGAACGAGATCGGCGCCAGTGCCGTGGACGTCTGCGAGGCCGCGGTGAAGGCTTACCCGGATGTGCCCCGCTTCCGCTATGAACTCGGGCGCGCGCTGCTTGCCGCCGGCAAGGTCGAGGAGGCGAGGACAGCCATCGAGGAGGCCGCGAAGAAGGGACATGTCCGCGCCGTGTTCGAGCTCGGCTACCTGCACGCGACCGGGACCGGGACGCCGCAAGACCGCACGCAGGCCAACTCCCTCTACAAGGCCGCGGCCGACAAGGGCGACCCCTACGGCATGACATCCTGGGGCCGCGCCCTGTTCAACGGCTACGGCGTCAAGGCCGATACCGCAAAGGGGCTGGACCTGCTGCTCAAGGCGGCGGCGATGGGACATACCTACGCCATGAACGATCTCGCCGCGATCTTCACCGAGGGCCGCAACGGCGTGACCGCCGACCCGGCCCGCGCCGTCGCCTTCCTTCAGGCCGGCGTGCAGCGGCAGGACATGTATTCGATGAACCTTCTCGGCCGGAACTATCTCAGCGGCCAGGGCATCGAGAAGGATCCAAAGATGGCGCTGACGCTGTTTCAGAAGGCCATCGATCTTGGCCAGCCCTATGCCCCGGCCAGCCTTGGACGCATGTACCGGGACGGTGTTGGCGTGGAGCAGGACCTCGCCGAAGCGCAAAGACTGTTCGAGCTGGCGACCATGCGCGGCGATCAGTCCGGCGCCTACGATCGCGCGGCTCTCGAAATGCAAAAGGGCGACAAGGCGGATCAGGCCGTTGCTGCGCGTTTCCTTGCCTTCGCGGCTGCGCTCGATCTTCGCAAGGAGCTTCCGGGGGCCAGAAAGACGCTGGCAAAATTCGGAGCCAAGCCGAAAACGGCCGCGTTGCAGCAGTTGCAGCAGGAGCTCAAGTCGAAGATCCCCGCGACCGGTTCGCTGGACGCCCAGCTGATCAACGCGGCCAGAGGGGTGTGGGAAGAAGCCAATCCGCGCAGGGACCTTTTCTGATCAACCGGGAGGCAATGGTGGGCAGGACATTGAAGGAAGCAATCACCGCAACAACGCTATCCGGCGTCGTGGTGGCGCTCATGGGCTGCACGTCCATGATGCCCAAGGCAGAGCCGACGCCGGTGGCGGCGAAGCCGCAGCAAAAGGTCGTGCAGACGACCCCTCAGACGACGGTCGTCAAACAGAAAAAGGTGACTGCCAAGAAAGTGGTAAAGCCGGTTGAGGAAACCACGCCTGTGGTCGTTCCGCCCTTGGGCGGTGGTGGTGGTGGTGGCGGTAACGGCGGGGGTGGGGGTGGTTGGGGATAAGCGTGGCCAAATAGGCCAGCAAAGGCGCTGCCGAGCACTTTTTCCGGAATTTCACTAACTAGGCGTTCGTCGATTGACGCATCGCATCGATCTCCGCCGTCTGGATGCCCAGTTCGACGAAGGCTGAAAGCACGGAAAAGCGATCGGCGAGCGCGACACGCGCCAGTCCCGACAGAATCCCGGCATTCACCGCATGGGCGGCGGGGAACAGCCGCGCGACAGGCCGCGCCGTGGTTTCCGCGGCCGAACCGTCGCCGCGCCATGCCGCCGCCAGGGCGATCCAGGCGGCGGGGGTTGTCGGCGGCATCGCCGCGGCCCTGCTCAGCCCGGCATGATGCCGGGGATTGTCCGGTTCGCTGACCCAGTCGCCGACAAGCATGAGCAGTTCCTGATCCTGCCCGTCGAGCAGGTCGGTCAGGTGGCTCAGACACTCATGCGCCCACCAGACGGCAGCCCGTTCGGCAAGCAGATAGGCGCAGAACGTGATCGCCTCCTCGGGCACCGGCCCGGCGAGCAGGGCGCGGCAGAACTCGATCGAGGCTTGCTCGGTTGGAGGGGCGCTCATGTCCTCGGCAACAGCGGGACAAGCCATGAAAAGATCCCGTGCCGTTTTGAATCGGAGCTCATTGGCCATGGCTGCCACGCCTTCCCTGAGGGACAACAACCACTCAAGCCTCCGGCGAGGCAACGGTCAAGCCTTGCTCGGCCGCGGAGCGGCCACTGTCGGCAATGCCGTATATTTTCGATGTCGCCGACAGACAATTGCTCCGGAATTTGATATGATCCGGCCGGCGAAATCGGATGCTCAGACGGGAGTAACGGTTATGCAATTGGGCAATGCAGCCTTAGTGTTGGCGATCGCGCTTGTGTCGGGCCAGGCTTTTGCCGATCCGCTTCAGAAATCGGAAGATATCGTGAAGTTCTTTGCCGGTGAGGGCAAACTCGGCGCTTCGCGTGGAATTTGCGTCGGCAGCGAAGACGAGTGCAAGAGCAAAAGCGAGACGAAGGAAGCCCCGGCCAAACAGGCAGGCCTCGACATGCTGGTCAATTTCGGACTGGATTCGGCCGAGCTCGACGCGACGGCGCGCGCGGAACTCGACGAGTTCGCCAAGGCGCTGAAGGACAGCCGGCTGAGCTCCCTCAGCTTCGTCGTCGAAGGCTATACCGACGCGTCCGGCACGGTCCACTACAATGAGGGACTGTCGCAGCGAAGGGCACGCTCGGTGACCGCCTTCCTGACGTCCAGCGGCGTCGACGCTGCCCGCATCAAGGCCATCGGGATGGGCGAGAAGAACCCGCGCAGCCCCGATCCCTATGATCCGGTCAACCGCCGGGTGGAGATGCGGATCAGCACTCAGTAGCTTGGGCCGACATAGCCTGCCCTCGCGCCATCCGGGGATGCCGCGGGCGCGTCAGTTCTTGAGCGCGCCGCCCACGGCCACACCGGTGCCGAATATCAGCGCCTTGGTCAGGAAGTCGTTGTTGTTGTCCTGGGGCGGCGGGGGTTCCTCGCGGCCGACCAGCGTGTCGCGGTTGCGCCTCGTCTGAACGACCTGCTGTTGCTTCTTGCGGGGTTTCTGCGCCACCGCCTTCGGCGTGCGGGCCTTCTGCACGACCTGCTTTTTCGGCGCCGCCGCACGGGCCTGGTCGGCTGCGTGCTTGGCACGCACGGCCTCCATCATCGGATCGGTCTGGACCACCAGGAAGGCCAGTTGCTCGCGTGTCAGGAAGGTGGTCGGCGGCAGGCCGTTCCTCTCTTGCCAGTCGCCGATGGCCTGGCGGGTCTTGGGCCCGATATTGCCGTCGACGCGGCCAAGTTCGTTGCCAAGCGCCTCGATGCGCAACTGCAGGTCGATGCGGCCCTCGCGATCGAGGCCGATGGCGTTTTCCGTCTGCTCGCTGCCCAGCGCCTGTTTCATCTCGTCCGAAATGCCAACCGAGGTGCGCACCGTGGAGCCGGAATTGGCATCCGCCTCATCCGTATCGAGGGCCGCGACCTTTCGGTCTTCGGCTTTCGGGTCCTGCAACTCATCGATGTTCAACCGCGCCACCGTCGCGAAACGGCCATTCGGGAACTGGTCGAGATAGGCCTCGTAGAACGGAATGGAATTCTTCTTCGAGGCTTCGTCCCACAGCCGCTGCTCGACTTCCCAGGACGGAGCTTCGCCAACCACCAGGCCGGGGGCCGATGTCGCCGCGGCGTTGGGCGCGTCGGCGGCGGGTTTTGCCGCAGGCGGCGCCACCACGGGTTTTCCCATGAAGACCTCACGCCCCAGCGACGCGTTGTGCCATGGCCGCTGCCGGCCTTGCGTGGTCTCGGTCACTTCGCCGCGCACGCGCGTCAGCGCGCTCTGGATCTCGACGCCCGGCTCGGTCAGATGCCTGGCGAGCGCGGTCGAGTAGGGACTGTTGACGCCGTTGCCGTCGAAGGCGATGGCGCCGGGGTCGGTCGCATAGGCGATCAGGATGCCGCCGGTGCCGACGCCTTCCGATTTGGCTTCGACGGGCGCCAGGCCGGCGCCCAGCGAGCGCGACTTCGGAAGCGATGCAGCAAGCGTCCTGGCCAGCGGATTGTCGCGGCAGGCGTCGAGGATGATGACGCCGACCGCCGGATCGGACGGAAGCGCCGCCATGAACTCGTCGATCTGGACGGTGCGGGTCTTGAGATAGGCCGGCGAGGTCAACTCGGCATCGACCGGAATGAGGAAGTTCTTGCCGTCCACCTGCATGCCGTGGCCGGCATAGTAGATGACGGCGAGGTCGGCATCGTAGGATTGCTCGGTGAACCGGCTGATGAGGCTGTGCATGCCCGCATTGTCCTGGTCCACCCCTTCGATGACCTCGAAGCCGGCGTTGCGCAGCGTCGATGCAATGAGGTGCGCGTCGTTGGCGGGATTGGGCAGGGCGACGGCATGGACGTATTTGCTGTTGCCGATCACCAGCGCGACGCGTTTGGCGTCGGGCGCACCACTATCGGAGGCCGCAGCCTGGGCGCTAAGCGAGGCCAGGACGAACAGTATGAATCCGCTCAGAAAGACGGCGAACGCTTTCATGGATCAGCCCTCCGCCCCAGAGGGGCGCGCTAGTGATGTCTGCGCATGCTAGTTTCGTCGGCGACACAGTCGCTTCTGCCAAAAATGGCTCTTGGGCGTCTGTGATCTCAACCACAGTCATGGTTCACGACAGGCCCGAAAAAAGTTCGCCGATAATATCACCGGGCGGCAGGAACACCAACGGCGGGCTTAAAGGGTGTTCTGAAGCGAGCCTATAAGGGCGGTGACGGCCTGCTTGTACTTCTCGAATTCCGGCGACGTCTGCCGGATCTCGGTCGTGGTCGTCGTCTGCTGCGCCGCGTCGGTGGCGATGCGAGGGGCCTTCTGCCCCATTTTCCGCTCCGCCCAGTCCACTACGTAACTGGCCGTCTTGCCGGTGAGGAAAGGGTTGGCCTGGATGACGGCCGAGCCGAGCACGGCGCTCAGTTGCGACGCGCCCGGCGCCGCCAGCACCTGATGCGCGCCTTCCATGCCAAGGAAATGGCAGAGATAGAGACGGCCGGCGGTGATCTGATGGCCGCGGGCGCGAAGATAGGCCTCGCCTTCGCGCGCCAGGTTGCGCACCATCTCGCGCGACAGCGTCGCATCATAGCGAAGCGCGAGCAGGTCGGCGGTCGACAGCGAGCGGGCGAGATCGGGGCGGTAGGTGTTCATCATCCGGATCCAGGTCTTGGAGATGAACTGGCCGGCGCCCGTCGCCGAGGAAAGCGGGTTCTTGGCCCGCGCGCTGCCGCCGCTTTCGACATGGACGATGCGGTCGGTCAGCGTCTCGACGGCAGCATCGCCGGTGCCGCCAGAACCGCCGGAAGCGTAGGCGGCAACCGTGGTGACCGTTCCCAGCGGATCGATAGCCGCGCCGGCCTGGTAGAGCTCGAAATGGAGATGCGGGCCGGTCGAAAGCCCCGTGGTGCCGATATAGCCGATGACGTCGCCGGCCTTCACCTTGGTGCCGACGCCGCTGGCGATGGCGAATTTCTGCATATGCGCATAGCGCGTTTCGCGCCCGTTGGGATGCGAGATCTTCACCAGATTGCCATAGCTGCCGCCATCGCCCTGAAACGTGATCTCGCCATCGAAGGCGGCCATGATCGGTGTGCCGACCGGAGCGGCCCAGTCGACGCCCTTATGGATTCGCACCGTTCCGAGGATCGGGTGCTTGCGCGGGCCGAAGGTCGAGGTCATGACCCCGCTGACCGGGGTGACCATGCCGTTTGTCACCGCCAGCGAACGAACCTCGTCATTGCCGGTGACGCACGCGAACTGGCCGTCGCTCTGCTGGAAAACGAAACAGTCGAGGCTCTTTTCCGTGCCCTGGACGCCGACATAGAGGACCCGTCCGGAGATCTCGCTTTGGCCGCGCGGCGTCTGCGAGTAGATCAGCACCAGGCGCTGGTCCTCGCTGGCGAAGGCGTCGAGATCCTGCCCCCGCGACAGATACATGATCGCTTCGCCGATCACGCCGGTCGGAACCTTGTTGCGCGCGGCCGTCGAGTAGATCGCGTCGAGCAGGCGATACTGCCGCTTGTGCGTTCCTTCCTCCGGCGCGCCCGAATAGTTGAACAGGTCCTCGCGGACCCAGGGATCGACCCCCGATACGAAGGCGCCGGCGGCGTTGCGCGTCAGCGTGCCGACAAACACGTTCTTGGCGTAGATCGAGACCTGCATGAGCGACATCGTCGTCGCCTCGCGCGTCGGCCTGAAGCCGCGCATCGCCACGACATAGCCCGGTTCCAGGCTTTCCCGGTTGAACAGCGCCTTCAGCGCTTCCCCGGCCAGCTTGGCGTCCTCGGCCGAGAAATGCGCATCGAGCGCCACGCTGTCCAGGCTGCGGTCGTTGAGGATCTTCACGAAGCTGTCTTCGGTCGCCTCGAAGCGCTGGTATTCCTTGGTGACGGTCGCGACGCTGGTGTTGTTTTCGATCTGGGTCTTCTGGAATGCGGGCAGGGCAGCCTCGCCCGCATCGATCGTTTCGCCCCAGCCGGCCTCCGGATCGTCGGCGTCCGCTGGCTGTCCCGCAGCGGCCGGCGCCTCGTCAGGGACAGGCGTCGGTTGCAGGTCGTTCTGCAGGTCGCCGGCCGGCGGCTGAAGATCGTCCTGCAGGTCGTCGGACGGCGGCGACGCGGTCTGCCGCTGCGCCTGGAAGAAGGCGAAATCCTCCTGCGTCGACGGGATCGTCGTCATGAATTTCTCGCTGGCGCTGAGCATCACGTCCGACAGCACCTCGATCTGCGGCGAGATCCCGGCCTGATCGAGTTCGGCCGGCCGCGCCATCGCATGGGCTTTCGTCGAAGTGTCGGCATCGGGGGCGAGCGTGATCCACATCGGGTCCCCGGCAAGGTCGATGATGGCGGGCACATAGACCGAGGCGTCGGCCGGGACGTCCTCTGTGCCGTCGACGGCCTGCAATTCCTCATCCTCATCGCCGAATGACCAGTAGTCGGCGGTGAGGTAGAAACCGGTGCCGATCGAAACCAGGACCATCGCCGCAAGACCGATAAGGACCCGGCGCCAGAGCTTGCGCCTGCGCGAAGCTAGGCGCGCCTGCCTTTTCAGCTTGAAGCTCGTGTCGATACTGTGCGTCACGGGCTGTTCCCGGTCAGGAAGAATGTCCACCGCACCTGTTCGAGCGTGTCGACCTCGACAAACCGCGCCGCGATATGGCCGCGCTGCCAGCATTCGTCGATGCCGCGTATCGAGAAGCGGCGCCGGTCGATGCACATTTCGGTCGAGCCGTTGAGGATCGCGTGGCCGAAGACGTCCGTCGCGTAGATGTAGATGTAGCGGTTGGTCAGCTCCTCGCGAATGACGTTGACGCATTGGTTCGCGCCGATGGTCCACCAGCCGTCCGTTTGGTCGGCATTGTCGACCTTCTGGCCGACCGCGAGATTGACGACATCCAGCGTCTGATTGCAGACCGTGAACTCGGCGCGCGCCTGGCCGATCGACAGGACCGCCAGCAGTGCCGCGACCGGGATCGCGGCAGGCCTGGCGCGGCCGATCAGGCCAAGCACGGTTCGGGCCCGTTCACGCAGCTTGCGTGGCGGGAGGACGGGTGGGAAGGAAGAACGCGAGCGGCGGATTTCCATCGGCGTCCATGCTATCCGCCGAGCCGGAAATATTTGGCGGTGGCGGAGAAATCAGATCCGCGGGCCTCGATCTCGGCAAGGATCCTGGGCAGCAGCTCGGATGCCGGAGTAGGCCTTGTGAACACGGCGGCCGGGATGTCGCGAGGTCCCGTGATCACCAGTATGACCTGCGGCACGACCTTGCCGGCCGTCTTGTCGGCGGCGCCGAGCTCGATCGGGATGCTGAAGCTCGCCTTGCCCGCCTGCACGACCATGCGGTCGTCGAGGTTGAACGCCATGCCTTTGTGGTCGATCAGGAGCACGTTGGAGATGAGGCCGCCACGCGTCACCAGCGTGCCGCCGATCGGCGCGCCGTTCGGCACCAATGTCCGATCGAGGACGAGCTGCGGCTTGTCGCCATCGGAGCGGCCGAGAGAACGCAGGAAATTGGTGACCTCGCATTGGGCGGGTTCAATGAGGCGCACGCTGATATCCGGCTCGACACCAAAGCGCGACTGGAAGTCGGACATCAGGCGCTCGAACGGCTGGACCGCAGTGCCGAAGCCCTCGATCGCCGCGGCGTTGGCGGTTGCCGATGTCATGGTCGCGTAGAAACAGTCGCCGCCGCTGAAATCGCGCACCCAGGAAGCGCGTAGCGCGGTCTGGTCGAGGGGAGCGGCCGGCGGAACCTGCGGTTTGGGCACATTCAAGACGACGGTCTCACCCGGCTGCTTGGCGGCGGGCGGTTCAGGCTGCGGGCTTGTCGTGTTCGCCGCTTCCGGTGCAGTCGCCGCACCTTCGGGAACCTTGTCAGCCACCTTCGGCTCAGCCGGCTGGCTGGCCGGCAGCTTCGGCTTCGGAGCTTCCGCGATATCCGGCTGGACGGGCGCCGGGGCCTTTTCGACCGGTGGCGAGGCCGGGGCAATCTCTTCCGTTGGCGGAGCAGGCGCGATCCTGGTGGGCGGCGCAGTCGCCTTCCGGCCATCGCTGGCCTGCTGCTGATTTGCCGATGGAGCTTGTTCGGTGGGCGCTTGCGCCTGGGCAGTCGGCGGCTTTGGTTCCTCCTCCATTGACGGCAGGGGCTCGGCAGGCTGCGTTGGCGCCGGCTTCTGGTCGGACGCCACATCCGCCGGTTTTTCGACCGGCGCCGGGGTCGGCGCTGCCGGCTTCTCAGCCGGCGGCTGGCCTGCCTCTGTCTGTGGCTTTCGGGACGAGCCCGCTGCCGGCTCCTCGGGAGGCGTCGTGGCGGCGCTGTCGGCCGGCGCCGGCTTCGGCGTTTTCGAAGGGGAAAGCGTCGTCTTGCCGGCCGGCGGCGCGGCGGGCGTCAGGAGACCGTTGAGATAGACGCCTGCTCCCGACACCAGAGCCAGCGCGGCCACGGCGGCGATGGCGATGTTTCGGGTCCTTGCGGGTTTCCTGGAACCGTCGGGCGCGACCGCGCGGGGAGGGGGTGCCGCCGCCCGCGGGCGCGGTTCGGAAAGATGCGCGGGCCGCTGATGCGGGACAAAACGCTGGTCGCCGGGGGGCACCCAGGCCTGGCCTTGCGACTTTTCCGGCGCGGCAGGGGTCGAGGTGCGATGCAGGTCCGGCCGCTCGCGCGGCATGGCGGATACCGGCGGCCTGGTCTCCTCGTCGGGGTCGCGGGTCATCCTGGCGATTTCGGCCATGCTGATCGGCCGGTGCTTCGGGTCCGGCTGCAGCATCGCCTCGATGATCTCGCGGAAATCGGCATCGATGTCGGAAAGATCCGGAACCGTTCGGCGCTTTTCCACGATTTCGAGCTGGGAGCCGCTCATGTCGAGCGGGTTGCCACGCAAGGCGGCCGCCAGCACCAGCCCCATGCTGTAGATGTCGGACTGCTCGCTGACCTCGCCTCCGTAAAGCCCCAGCTGCTCGGGAGAAACGTAGTTGTATTTTCCGGCGAACCTGCCGCCGATCAGCGTCTCCCCGCCGACGGCCGCCGAGCGCGCAATGCCGAAATCGATGATCTTGGCGCGGTCGACCCGGCCACCCGGCAGGATGATGTTGTCCGGCGAGAGATCGCGATGGATCGCTCCCGCCTGGTGCACGGCGCTCAGGGCGGAGGCGAGCCGATGGCAGAGCTTGCGCACGTCCTCCACAGGCATGGCGCCACGCCTGATGACATCGAACAGCGACTGGCCGTCGACGAATTCCATCGCCAGGTAGGGTCGCCCGATACCGGGATCGATGGTGAAGACGTGGTAGCGCACGACGGCGTCATGCGACAGGTGGTTGAGGATCGAGGCTTCCTTACGAAACAGGGACAGGATCGTCTGATCGCGGGCGAACTCCGGCAGCACGATCTTGATCGCGACGCGATCGCCGGTCTGGATGTTGTGGCCGCGATAGACCTCGCCCATTCCGCCGGACGCGATCCGCTCGTCGAGCTCGTATATGCCGCTAAGCTGCGTGCCGACGCCTGTGCTGGCAAAGCTCGGCGAGACGCGCGTCTTGTCGTCGGCGCTCATCGGTCCCCACTTCCGGCTGTGGCGGGATGCGGACCGGCCGCCTGGCCGTTGCGACGATCGCCGATCTTCACGAGTATTATGGTCACATTGTCGGTTCCGCCGCGCGCCAGCACCGTTTCCAGCAGGTTCTCGCACGCCGCCTGAGGCGCGGCCGACAACACCGCCGCCTCGATCTCCGCATCGCTGACATGCGCCGTCAACCCGTCGGTGTTCAGCACGAAGATGTCGCCTGGCATGGTCTCGCCCTGCTGGTAGTCGATCACGACGTCGTCGCTGACGCCCACCGCATGGGTGATGACGTTGCGGCGCGGCCAGGTGAGCGCTTCGGCGGCGCTGATCATGCCTCTGTCGAGGAGTTCCTGGACTTCAGTGTGATCTTTCGAGATTTGCGAGATCGAGGCATTGCGGACAAGATACACGCGGCTGTCGCCGGCCCAAAGGCAGGCAAACCGCCCGTCCATCACCAAGAGGGCGGCGAAGGTCGAGCCGATGGTTATGCCGCGGGCTTCGGATATGCCGCGGATTTCGGCATTGGCCCGGCTCAGCCTGTCCTCGAAGCGTGCGCGAAGATCCGGCGCGGAACTGGCGATGCCGATCGTCGCCAGATGATCGACGACGCTTGCCGAAGCCACCTCTCCGGCATCATGTCCGCCCATGCCGTCGGCCACAACCCAGAGGCCTGTTCGCGGCTCGACCAGATAGCTGTCTTCATTGAGGTCGCGCACGCAGCCTTTGTGGCTGACGCCGAAGCTTTCAAAGGGAAGGGCGACATTGTTCAATTTGCCACCAAGCGCTTCTCAAGCGTCCTTCGCGCCGCACCCTCGGGCCGCCGCTCGCGCCACTCTGCCACAGGCGCGAGCATTAGAGTACCGAAATCAAGGCCGGTACGCCGGCCGGCCGGCTTTGTCATCGATGGGGCGGGGAGCGGAAAAAACATCTCAGAATCCCTTCGGGCAACTGAACGCGCCAAGCGCCGGAAGGAACAGCGGGTTGGGATCGGAATTGCTCTGGATCGTATAAGCCGCGTCGCGTCCGCCGATCACGAAGCGCGCTTCCAGACTGCCTGCGCTGCCGCTGACGGATGCCTTATCCATGAGCCGTTTCAGCGCCCACGGGCCGTCGAACTTGATGGCGGATTCCCGGCCCGGCATTTCCGGCGCAAGGCTCAGGCTGGCGGACCCGGAGGCAGCGCCGCTCGGCCAGCTCAGCGTGCTCGGCGCGTTGCCCGTCTGGCTGCTTTGAACGGTCTGGCCATCGACATCGAGCACCGCGCTGTCGGCATCTCCATGCAGCGAAAAGGGCGTGAACGTGATGTTGACCAAAGGCACCGAACCACCGGACGGAAAGAAGGCGGCGCGGATTTCCGCCGCCGACTGGAAGGTCTTCAACGTCGCTTTCGAGAGATCGCGCCCGAAACGCTGGTCCTGCTTCCAGCTCCAGTCCTGGCCGGTCATGTCGATCATGGATGCGAGATTTCGCGCGAAGAAGCGGTCCATCAATCCGCCGGGGGAGAACAGCTTGGCGAAGTCCGCCATCGCAATCTCCTGCGTGCTGCCGGCGGCGAAAGGATAACGGCCGTTGACCATCTCCTCGCAGGGGCGCGTCACCGTCTGGTCGAGCAACTGGTTCAGATTCGCCACCGAGGTTTCGGCGACGTTGCCCTCGAACTCGTCGGCCGCCGCGTTGACCATGCGGGCAAGCTGCTTGGGCAGGCGCGAGACGTTGGCGCGCAGCGTCGAGACCTGCAATTGCAGGTTCGTGCTGACGCGCTCGGTCTCGGAGGGAACGTCCGCCGCCAGCTTCAGGCTCTGATAGATGTCGCGAAAGTTCTGGGTCAACGCGTCGATCGGGCGGCGTCCAGCGGGACCGCCCACCAGGGCCTGGAACGACCTGAACTGCGCCTCGACATTGGCGCCGGGGCCCTGCGCGCTCGCCGTGCCGGCGCCGGCACGGCTTTGCGACTTGCCGATCGCCATCTGGATGCCGATGCGGGCAAGGCCCCTGGCGATGGCCGCGGCGTCTGGCTGCCCGGCCGTGGCTGCGTCGGTGTTTGCGACCTGGCTTTGCCGGGTCAGGGCGGTTTCATCGGCAATCGCGCTGAACAGCTGATCGATCGGCGAGTTCTGCGAAGCCGCGGCGGAAAGCGCGATATATTGCGGCTTGTCCTTCAGCATCGCCTTGAAGCGCAGCTGGTCGAGAACGCCGTTCCAGGCTGCGGCGAATTCCTTGGCATAGCGATCGAGAAGCTCGGGGCCGAGCTTGAGCAATTCCTGATCGATGCCGCCCTGCTCGCCGCCTCCGCCCAGGACCCATCGGTCGTCGACAAGCATTTGCGCGATGCGCGAAAGTTGCAGCAGATAGAAATCGTTGAAGCCGGCATGGGTATAGAGGCCGGGAATGCGAAGTCCAGAGAGATCGCTGCCGTCGGCGCGCTCGAACAGCAGCGGCGCTTCCGGCCCTGCCTTGGCCGAGACGGAAAAATCGGTCAGGGCCGCGGCGTAGACCGCCGACTTGATCAGGGCCGTGGCGCGATCGGCGAGGCTCATGCGTCCGAGCGAGCGCTGGGCGGCTTCGACAAGCGGCTGGTTGAGCTCGAAGACCGGATCATAGGCATCGTCCAGCGCAAGCATGGCGCGCAGGTGCTTTTCGAGCTGGGCCCGTCCTTCGCGGTTGTTTTCGCCGGGATAGCGGTTCTGCTCCCAGTCCTGCCTCATCCAGGAAACGACCAGCTCGTCGTCGACCTTCGGCGCCTTGCCGCCGAGCATCAGATAGATCTTCAGCGGCTCATAGAGTGCCGCCGGATCGGCCATCCTGGCCTGGATCGTGCGCTCCGCCTGCAGCAGCAGGCGCGAGCGGAAGCTTCGTTCCAGTGCTTGCCGGTAGGCCGTTTTGGACGCTGAAAGAAGCCGCTCCCGCTGGCCGAGGCCGAACGTCTCCTCGATAGCCGTCGGCGTGTCGCCGGTCTCGAATCCGGCTGGCAGGTTGCGTAGCTGGTCGAGCGGGCCAATCACGTTCTCGAGGTCGACGTCGGCGACCTCGGTGCTGTTGAGCAGCGGTTCCGCCGCCTGGCGGTATTGGCTCATCGCCTGCGTCGTTGCGGCGAGCAGCGATCTGTTGGCGGTAAAGCTGAGCGCAAACGCGCCGAGGGCGACGGCGGCGGCCAAAGCAATTGCGCCGATGCCGCCATATCTGGCGATCGCCGCGCGTCTTTCGGCCGACCTGTCATACGAAACCCAGCCGGCTTCGGCGAAAATGACGCTGGCCAGAAGATCGTGGAGGAAAAAGCTCTTGCCGGTCCCGGAAAGATGGGCCTGGGCGCTGCTGCCGAAACTGCGCCCGATGGCGCCGAGCACCTGGTCGATCGGCGTTCCTTCCTGCGTGCCCGAGGAAAAATAGAGGCCGCGCAGGCTGACATTGACCTCGCTGCGGGAGGGGTCGAACAGGCTGCCGATGAAGCCGGCAACCCGGTTGCGCAAGGCGCCGAACTGCGCCGGAAAGCCGAAGATCGATATGCGCGCGACCGGATCCGCCTCTTCCTGCAGCCGGTCGGCCACCTCGTCCGCCAGGCGCGCCGGCAGCGCATCGAATTCGGCCGGCGCCTCGCCGGTCATGTTCTTGTTGCGGTCGGTGGTCTGGAAGGTAGCGCCCCACACTTGGCGCCTGCGCGCCTCGTCGAAGCCGCCGAAGTAATCCATGAAACCGGCGACGAGGTCGGCCTTGGTGAAAAGCAGGTAGACCGGAAACTGGATCCTGAGCGTTTCATGGGTTTCGCGCAGGCGGCTGCGTATCTCGGTGACATGGGCATCAAGCTGCCGGTCGTCGAGGCTCATGAGATCGGCTAGGCTGACAGCCAGGATGACGCCGTTGATCGGCTGCCTGGCGCGATATTTCTTGAGCAGCGACAGGAAGGCGAGCCAGCTCTTGTTGTCGCGCGCCTTGTCGGAATCCTGCGTCGTGTAGCGTCCGGCGGTGTCGATCAGCACGGCCTCGTCGGTGAACCACCAGTCGCAGGACCGGGTGCCGCCAATGCCGGCCACCGGCTGCGCCGTGCCGGAACCGGCAAGCGGAAATTTCAGGCCCGAATTGACCAGCGCCGTGGTCTTGCCGGCGCCAGGTGGACCGATGACGATGTACCATGGGATGTCGTAGAGGAAATTGTGCTTGCCGCTCGAGCGTTTGAGCGTCGCGATGGCCTCGCTCATGCGGGCCTCGAGCACCTGCGAATCGTCATTGCCGGCGTCGTTGCGCACGATTGCGGCTTCAAGCGCCTTTTGCGCCTTTCGCCTTTGCCAGAACCGGATCGTGTAGAAGAGTACGGCCGCGGCCACAGCCAGGCCGATGATCGCGGCGCGTAGCCACACCGGGCCCAGCGGACGGCTATCGGCATAGCGGATCAACGGCCCGGCAAACCAGACGGCCGCCGCGAAACCGGCCAAGGCGAGGGCGTTGAGTATGCGCAGCAGCCATTGCGTCATGGGCGCTTCCGGCGGGCCGCGCTCATAATGTCTCCTCCTTGGGGATCATCACATCGACGCGGCGGTTGGTGGCGCGGCCTTGCGGCGTCGCATTGTCGGCGATCGGCTCGTCCTCTCCCTTGCCGTCGGCCGTGATCCGCGACGGGTCTTTGAACCCGGGCGCCATCAGCGCCTCGACAGCCTTGGCGCGGGCGACGGAGAGGTCGAAATTGGACTTGAACGTGCTCGATTTGCGTGGCTTTGCGTTGTCCGTGTGACCGACGATCCTGATCGGTCCCGGCTCGGCGTCGAGCGCCCCGGCGATGTCGGCGGCGAGGGACTGGAACTCCGGTTTCAGCTCGGCCTTGCCGGGTTCGAACATCAGGACGTTGTTTATCTCGACGACGATGAAGCTGCCTTGCGTGCCCACCGCCAGCCCGCCGCGCACCAGATCCTTCGCCAGCGCTGCGCGGATCCGGTTGATCTGGGTGAGCGCGACGGGCGTTGGAGGAGGAGGAGCGACTTTCGCCGGTTCGGCCAGCGGCGCCACGCCGGCGCGCTCGATGGTGACCGGCGTCGACGGATTGAGCGCCAGCAGCTCTCCGGCCGTCGCATCACCCTCATCGGTGATGAGAACTCGCAGGACGAAAAACGCTGCCGTCACCAGTGTCGCCGCGGCGGCCGCCACGGCCCACAATGGCAGTCGGGCCGACGGCTGCGCCATGACGGCCGCCATGCCTTGCCAGCGGGGCGAGATGTCTTGCGAGGCAGGCGGCTGGAAGTAGCGGAGCGTGTCGAAGACGTCGCGCCGGATACGCTCGAGATTGTCGCCCTGGCGCGCCAGGCCGCGGTATTGTCCTTCAAACCCCAGCGACAGGCAGGCATGCATCAGTTCGAGCAGGTCGTAATGCGCTTCCGGCGCGGCGAGCAGCTTGTTCAGCGCTTCATAGAAACCCGCGCCAGCGGACTTGATGTGAAAGAACCGCGACAGCATGGCATGTCCTGCCCAGCCGTCTCCCTCGGGCCAGGGCAGGTTGCCGACAAGATCGTCGGCGGTTTCGCAAAGCGCGAACTTCGCGATCCGTGCGTCCTCTTCGGCGATGCCTGACTTCTGCAGCGTCCGATCGAACTTTTCGATCGCCTCGGCGATATGCCCGGCGAGCGGCTCGGCATGTCTTTCGACGGGGATGAGCCTGAGCTGGCCGAACAGCAGCAGCAAAGGCGCGGCGGCGGCCAGGATCGGGTTTGCCGTGGGGTAGGTGATGCTGCCGGCGGCGTCGAGGAGGACGTCCTGGTGCGGCGCCGCCGAATGCGCGGTCTCCAAGGGGCCGGCATTGGACGCCGCTCCTTGATAGATCACGGTTCCGGATGCCCAGCCCGGCGGCATGTGCTGTCCGCCCTGGGGATCGAAAACCGTCGAATCCCGCACAGGCAGGGGCTGCCCGCCATCGGCGGATGCCGGGGGCGACGGCGCCGACTTTTGCCTGCGTCGCGGATTGGCGCGAATGACGGTCTTGCCGGCGGGGCCGAAGGGATCGTCCTTCGAGCTCATTGCTGGCCTTCCGTTCCCGCATGGCGGCCGTGCCGGCGCGCAAGACCATGCATGGGCAGAAGCAAAGAATGCGTGCCCTGCTGGCGCGGGGAGTGTCCGGTGGAAGCTAGGCTACAGAACGCGATCCCGCCGTAACATGACATTTGCCGCAGACCCCTGGGTCATTCAGCCGTAACCGCCTGGCGAACTGTCGTATGTGATCGTAATCTCAGAAGCCGCCGATTGGAACCATATGCGCGGAATGGCCCGGATTATTCTTAACGGCGGCGGTGTAGGGATCCGGCCCTAGAGCCGGATTTTACACGCTATTTTTGCTTGTCGGCCTTGGCATAGGCTTCGGCGAAATAGGCCAGGAATATGTCCAGCATGCCGTTTTCGTGGGCTTCCTCCATGGTTCGCCAGGTGGCCACAAAAGCATCCCAGGCCTGGCTCTTCTTCGAGCTGAACGACGTGGGCGGAAGCTTCTTGCCGATCGCCTCGGGCGACAGGTCGTCAAGCAGCCGGGAGAGCGCCGCCTGCATGGCCGCATAGGTGGCCAATTCGTGCGTCTTGAGATCGCGGAAGGCGTCTTCGACACTGTGCCTGGCGTCAAGATAGCCGGCCCTGCGCCGCGCGAACATGATTTCCATGATGTCGTCGGTTCCGGGCACGAATTTGAGCGGATTGTTGTCGGCCGCGCTGATCATCGTGCGGTGGGTGCTCTTGGCCAGGATCTTGGCGGCCGCGCGGGCCTTCAGCAGCAAGGCCAGTTGCTCGACCGTCGTCCGCAGCACCGCGCCGATTTCGGCGGCGACCTCATGCGGGTCGCGCGATTGAAGCAGGTCCGGCGAGATACCGGCAGCTCGGGCGATATCCCTGAGGATCTCGTCCGCGCCGGGGTGCTGCGCGGCCGAAGGCGGCGGGGCGGCCTGCCGCAATGAGGACGTCGGGGCCGGCGCCTGACGTTGGTCGCGCGGGCTGAAGAACGGCTCGTTGCTGAATTCCTGCGGCCGGCCCGTCGGGGCCGGCATTTCGCGTTGCGTCGAACCGGATCGCGAATGAGGGTGCCCCGTCGCGCCGCGCTCGTCGTCGAGAGACACGAAGATGACGTAGCGGCCGATCAGCAGCCGGTCGCCGTGCCCGAGGCGATGCGGCGCGGCCAGGCGCTTGCTCGATCCGTTGATGAAGGTGCCGTTGCGCGAGACATCGTGCAGCCAGAACGCTCCCGCCTCATACCGAACCTCGCAATGCCGGCCGGAAATGAATTTGTCCGGGTCGGGCAAGGTCCAGTCGCAATTTTCGCGCCCGATTTCAAAGCTGCGGTCCCGCGATCCGTAGCCGAGGGGGAGACCTGCGGGCACGGCCTCGACATTGTTGATCTGCAGACTGATGAACATATGAATTGGCCGCGGACCGCTGATCTATTTCGCCATTCTAGCAGTTTGCGAGCACAACACGACAGCAGCCTTTCACAACTGCCTCCGGCGCAAGCTTTGCCCGCCCGTCGTTCCTTTTGGCCGGTGGGAAAACATATGGTAGGCTGAACGAAGCCTAGTGTGGCAATCCGGGAAGTCCCCGAACGTGATGCGGTTAACATAGGGGGAACTTCAAATCCATCACACTGGCGGCCGCGTCCTGGAGGGGCACGACCTATGCCGAACGAACGTGCCACGGTTGTGCAGACGCCGTTAGGCGCCGAATTGTTGACCTTTACCCATCTTGTCGGACGCGATGAGATCAGCCGTTGCTTCGCCCATACGATCGGGTTCGTCAGCACCAACCACGATGTCGATCCGCTGAAAATGCTGGGCGGCTCCGTCTCGATCGAGGGTGAGTCCGATCCGAAGCGCTGGTTCAGCGGCCTGGTGTCCGAGTTCCGGCTCACCCGCATCGAGGACCGGCTGGCCTACTATGAAGCGGTCATCAGGCCGTGGCTCTGGTTCCTCGGCAACACCACCGATTGCCGTATCTTCCAGAACATGACCGCGGTGGAGATCATCGAGAAGATCTTCTCGAAATACGGCATCGCGAAATTCGAGAAGCGGCTGCAGGGGTCCTATCCGCAGCGCGAATACTGCGTGCAGTACGACGAGAGCGACCTGGATTTCGTGCAGCGGCTGATGGAGCACGAAGGCATCTTCTATTTCTTCGAATATGACGAGGGCAAGCACACGCTCATTCTGTGCGATGCGATGAGCAAGCTGAAGCCGGCTCCGGGCTACGACAAGGTGCTTTACAATTTCGAGGGGCAGGCCTCGCGGCGCGATGTCGAATACATCACCGAATGGATTCCAGGCAGTTCGGTGCGGCCCGGCGCCTACGCCCACACCGACTATGATTTCGAGAAGCCCGGCGCGGATTTGATGGCGAAATCGGCGCAGCCCTTCGGCCACAAGGAAGCCGCCGGCGAAAACTACCGCCAGCCCGGAGCGCATCTGGATGTCGGGCGCGGCGACAAGATTGCGGGGATAAGGCGCGAGGAACTTCAGGCGGTGCATCAGCGCGGCACCGCGGTGGGCACCGTGCGCGGGCTCTTTGCCGGCTGCAAGTTCAAGCTGGAGAGTTTTCCGCGCGACGACCAGAACCAGGACTATATGGTGCTCAGCGCCGAGTACCGGCTGTTCGATCCGGGCTACCGGACCCAGAACGAGGGGCATAGCGAGAATTTCAGGATAGTGCTGGGCCTCGCGCCTACCAAATTGCCTTATCGCCCGCCGCGCATCACGCCGCGGCCGATCATGCGCGGGCCGCAGACGGCGACCGTGGTCGGCCCTTCCGGCGAAGAGATCTTCACCGACAAATATGCAAGGGTGAAGGTGCAATTCCACTGGGATCGCCTGGGCAAGAAGGACGAGAACAGCTCGTGCTTCGTGCGCGTCTCGCAAACCTGGGCCGGCAGCGGCTGGGGCTTCATCCAGATCCCACGCATCGGCCAGGAGGTCATCATTGACTTCATCGAGGGCGATCCGGACCTGCCGATCATCACCGGCAGGGTCTACAACGCCTCGCAGATGCCGCCCTACGGGCTGCCGGGCAACGCGACGCAATCGGGCTGGAAATCGAACTCGTCCAAGGGCGGCGGCGGCTACAACGAGCTGATGTTCGAGGACAAGGCCGGTTCCGAACTGGTCAATTTCCAGGCGCAGAAGGATCACAACCTGCTGATCAAGCACGACCGCACGAAGCTGGTCCAGCATGACCAGTCCGACCGCATCGACCATGACGCCAAGCACTCCGTCGGCCACAACCTCGACGAGGACGTCGGCAACAACAAGACGGTCAAGATCGGCGTCGACCAGACGACGGACATCGGCAACAACGACACCGAGACGGTGGGCGCGAACCGCTCGCTCACGGTGATGGCGAATGAGACGATCCACGTCGTTTCAAACTCGACGGAGAATATCGACGCCAACCATTCGCAGACGGTGGGCATCGTCCAGACCGTCACCGTCGGCGCGGCGCGCATCGATACGGTGGGGGCTTCGGAGACGAGGAGCGTCGGCGCGGTGCAGTCGAACACGATCGGGGCGTCGCGGAGCGTGACGGTGGGTGCGGGGCAGAGCCACGATATTGGTGCAAGCGATAGTTGGAAGATCGGCGCAAGCCAGAGCGTTCAGATAGGCGCCGACCAGAGCTTTGCGATCGCTGGGAGCCAGACTTCCCAGATAGGAAAGGACCGCAATACCAAAATCGCCAACAATGATGTGACTGAGGTTGGCGCGGCGCATGAGCTCAAAGTCGCAAAAGGAAGCATGGTTCGGGTCGGCGAGGACTCGACCGTAAATGTGGGTAAGACGCTTCTAGTCGAGGCCGGCGATGCGATTGCCCTCAAATGCGGGTCAGCGTCGATCACCATGAAGAAGGACGGCACCATCACCATTGAAGGCAAGGACATCTCCATCAAGGGTTCCGGCAAGATCAATGTGAAGGCCTCGAGCGACATCACGATGAAGGGTTCGGAAATAAAGCAGAACTGAGGACGCGCCATGTCGGCGACAAAAGAACGGATCGAAGGCGTTGTAATCGGCATCTTTTTGGGCTTCGGAGAGGATTCACCCCTCGTGGTTTTCCCGGGCAATCCAAAGGAAACTGCCGTTTCAGCGCGAAGTCTTGCGGAATTGACCTCGGACATGATCGGCGCAGAGGTGGCGCTCCTGTTTCAGGATGGCGATCCAGGCCGGCCGCTGATTGTTGGCCGGATCGTTGACCCTGCTCATAAATCGAACGCGGCGCATGTCGTTCGGGACGGAGAACACGTACGGATCAATGCGAACGAGCGCATCGAACTTCGCTGCGGCAAGGCCATGATCATTATGGAAAAAGACGGTCGCATCACCATCCGCGGCACTTATGTAACGAGCCATGCCAGCGCTACGAACCGCGTTCGTGGGGCATCTGTGAACCTCAACTGATGCCCAAGGTTGTTCTGCGCGAGATTGTACGGCAGCACGCAGAAATGGCGGCGTTTCTCTGGACCGTCTATGACCGCCATCTGCTGCATCCCGACGAGAATCCCGATATGGACGAGGAGCGGCTTGAGCGCCTGGTCGAAAGGCTGGATGCTCATCTCGACGGCCTTAGGATAGCCGGCGAGGCGGGGCGGGAAATTGCAGAGGCGCTCTATGCCGAATACCCGGAAGCCGGGGAATTGTTCGTGCTGCGCATGCTGGCAAACGGTGCTCCAAAACGGATTGCCGAACTGGACCTCATTAAGGTCCGGACCTACCTTTCGCAGAATGGCCATTGAGGGGCGGACGGTCCGCCCGACTTCGTCACCGGACAGACACGACCGTGAACCGAACCACCCCCCTATGCTAGATTAGGCGCAAACCGTCATCATAGACGAGCGTGAGTGTCTTCCATCTCTTACCGTCGAAGCGCCACGCCGTGTCGATACCGGCGACGTACAGGAATTCGCCATCAGTGCGGAGATCTGAGGCAATTCCTGTGTCCTCGAATGGCTGAAGAGCGTCAGCCGATTCGACATTGAGGCCGGCCTCGTCGCCCCAGTAGGCCTTGCCATTGAAGCTGCGCACAGACAGATATGTCATGTCGCCGGCGGCGGTCATCTCGGTTATCTCTTCATTTGCAATTCGGAGGCACACGCCGTCGTCGCCGGCAACCCTGATTTTGCCGTCCGGCGCGATATCGATGCCACGCAATCGGTCGTGTCTATGTGTTTCCAGCGGCTGCCAGCCCGTACCCACCAACCGGTGAATGGTGCCCATCTCGCCGCAGGCGTAGATGCCATGCTTGGGATGTCCATGGACATCCAGATATTCATTGGAGCCTAGTGGACTGATGGGCAGCCATTGCTGCCCAACCATTCGATAGGCCACGCCCTCAGTGCCAACAGTGATCACCCCACCGGCATCCTCTGCCCAAACCTGCCTGAGGCTCTTTTCGCTGACCTTGTCCCGCGTCCAATTGGTGCCGGCGTAGCGCCAGATCCAGGTGGTGGCCTCGAGCGCAAACATTTCGCCCGAAGGCGCGGCCGAGAGCGCCATCAGCCATTCGGACGTCACCAGGGCGCCACGAGCTTTCTTAGGGTCGAAATTTTCGACGACAAAAATCACTGAGACTGTGGTGACATAGTCAGCATCGCTGAGTAGGAACAGGATCGCCACTTTGTTGCCGCTCAATGGCGCAATTTGCAGGCACTCGATGTCAGTGTCCGGATCGGTTGCGAATCCCTCAAGGTCTTCCTTATCCATCTTCATCCGCTTCATCCTCCTTGAGAGATATTCTTGCGGGCCATCGAGGCATCGCCTCGTCTTTTGTTTGGCTAACAGGAAACTTTCGAGGGAGCGACATCTGCGGCCGTCACTACGACGGACTCCCCTCCCGCTGCCTTCTTCAGGCGCTTCTTCGCCACTTGCACGAGGCGAGCCTGATCCTTCGCCTTGGGACATGTCGCATGGCAGGCCTTCTTGTCTTTCACCTCCTTCTCGGACTTGTTCATGGCCTTCTTCATGTATTCCATGTTCGCAGTCTTCAGGCACTCTGTGGCCGCGGCCTGCACGGCCGGTGGAATTTTCGGATCGTCCAGGTTCTTGACCGTGCTGTTTACGCAGGTGTCGGTAAAGTCACCGAGCTTGCCGGAAGAATTGTTGCTCAGCCAGTTGCGGGCATCCGCCGACTTTAGGTTGTGCGGGGTCTTGCGCTTCTTGCCGACTACCTTTTTGCCGGGCGCGCCTGCTGCCTTGGCCTTTGCGGCTTCGCCCGCGAGCCATTTCGCTTTCATGCAAATGCATGGCGCTTCCTTGTCGTCGTAGTCCTTGCAGCAGTCCAAGGTCAGGTCTCGCACGCCTTCGGCGGTGAAGAACTGGACCTCGACGGTATGCTCCTTTTCGTAGCCTTCGGGGCATTCCAGTTCCTTGTAGGGCTTTATCTCAAGATCGGAGCATTTGAAGGTCGCGGGCGTGGCCGTAGCTACCTTGGGCATCGGAGGCCCGCCGGCTGTAGGCGAGGCGTGATCGTTCGATGAAATGTCGGTGAAACGGCTGATCGGCTCGCCATCCATTTTGACGTCGCCGGACCAGGCATGGGCGTATTCCTTGCCCGTGTTTACCGAGGTGATGATGTTCTTCTTGGGCGCACAGCCGGCCTCGTTGCCGGTGCATTTGGTGTAATAGGACTTGTTCTTCTGAGTTATCGTCTTTCCGCCGATCTTGACCGTGCCGGTTCCGTTGTCGGTGTCACTGTCCATTCCAAATGTTGGATAGGGAACCGGAACTCCCGGCGGCGTTGCCGGAGTTTGCGGCGGTGTGAAGCAGACATAGGGGAAGGCCGCTATAACTTGGTTTGCCTGCGCCTTGCAGGCAACCTCAAGACCATTGGCATAGACGGTCATGCCGATCTCCCGTATGCGAACACCGCAGCGCCGCACGCGCCTGCATCGGACGAGGCCTCGATGAGAACCGGATTGCCGGCGGCATACCCTTTCCCGGCTGCTGTCCAAGCCATGCCAACCATGACAGGAACGGCTGCGGCCCCAACATTGCCCAGAGATTCAGCGGGCGACCATAAGTCCTGAAACTCGTGGCGTCCCCGCAGGAGGCGGATAGAGGCCAACGCGGTCTGCTTGAACCAGTAATGCTCGCCGATCAGGTCCGCGATGCGATAGCCGAGCCGGTTCATGTCAATCCCGGTCTCTTGGAATGCCACATCGTATGCCGCCGTCATGCCATCGGCGCGCAGCGGCAAATCCTGCTCGTTGTAAATCGAAGCTTCCTCGCGCGAAAGACCGAGTCCGAAGAGCCTGAAACCGTTATTTCGCGGTCGTGAGCATAGAACCGCAGCCGCAGCTTCGCCTGGAATGAAGCCGTTGGAATTCTCCGCGGTCAACAAGCGGCCCCTGCTGAGGTAATGGGAAATTGTTGGCCCCGTCAGATAGCTATCGACGCCCGCGATCATCACATAGGGAGCTTCGCCGGCTGCAATCAGTCTGCGGGCCTGATCGAGCGCGACATGTCCGGAAGGACGACCATAAGCCACGATACGAGAGCGTACATGAGGTTCGATTTCAACGATCTCGCCGATGCGACGGAGCAGGGAGGAATTATCTTTCACCGGTCGCCCAGGCCGATCTTCCTCCGGCAGGCAAAGGATGAGCGCCGTCTGTCCTCGCGCTTGCGGGTGATTTTCAAAAGCCTCCGATATAGCCCCGGCTGCCAGATGGGCTATGCGCTTCTCCCCGATCCAGTTGCGTGGTAGCGGCACGGGCGCACCCGTAAGCCATCCTGCGGGCAAGCCGACGAAACGGGTTTCCTGAAAACCATCGAGTCGAGCGCGCATCGCAGCGCAAGCGGAGGGCGCGTCGAGGCCAACCGCAGTCACCATACCAACCGAAACAATCTCGATCGGAGAGGTCATGCCTCTTCCTCCTGCGGCGCGGTGCCATTGGCACGGATATACGTGCGCCCCGTCGCGCGCGCCCTCAGCATTGCTTGCGTCGGTGGCCCAACCCAGCACTCCGAGAAATCCAAAATGGTCCGCTGGATGCGCTGTGAGATACGCCAGACGAGCGAAAGACGCCGATTCTCGGGGTCGAGGAGTACCGTGTCTGGAAGGATGTCGGCCTCATAGGCCTTCTGCTTGCCCTTGAACAATGTCATCGGCAGTGCCGTCGAGGGCAGTCGGAAGCTAACCCGTCCCTCCGGCGTCAAATTTACCAGCACCACTTCTTCGCCCCCTCGGGGATGGTCGATCTGCTGGTCGGCCGGCGCCATCTGGAAATAGCGTTCGTCGAAATCCGGCGGCAGGAAAGGAAAGATGTTCTTTGTCCAGTTGTCGTCATAGGTGCCGCCATATTCGATACGACCGGGCCAACCGCGACCCATCGGCCCGAAGCTCATCGGTTTGTAGTCGCCGAAGGGGGAGCGGATTTCCTCGTCGACCGCCTGCGTATTGGGCAGCCGCAAACCTGGGATGAGGCGCTGGTTCCTGGTGCGCGACCAACCGGTGCCGACCGGGTTGTACTTGTAGCTGGCGGGGAGTTTGTCCTCCGGGTCCAATCTGTCGACACCGCCCCAGGCGACGTCGTAGGAAATCGGCAGTTTCAGGAAGGGCTGTGGCGACGTGGAGGTAAACACCGGCCCGATGGCCCGCCATTCGCGATGACCGACAACCTCGAACAGTTTCGACCAGGTGCCGACCTTGATGCCGACCGGCACGCGCTCCGCCGGTCGCCCGCCTGGCGCATAGGCACAGCCATTGGCGATCACGTCGCAACGCGGCTTGCGGAAGGCGAAATCGGTCTCCCACAGCGTTGCCGAATAACCTGGCAAACCCGTTTGCGTGTCGGCCATCACCAGCGGAACCTGTTCCGCCGATTTCTGCACCGCTGCGCCGGGCGTCGCCGGAAAATCGAACGTACCTTTGACCACCACGACGATCCACTCATGGCCGGCCTTGTCCATGCCCATGGTGAACTGGTGCGGATAGCCCATCTGATTCCAGATCTGCATCAGCTGGTCTCCCAGGTGGCGGCGAGGATCTGTTCCAGCGTCGGTTGCGGCGATTGCGGATCGATGTCGAAGAAATCCGAATAGGTCGTCCACATCACCAGGTCGCCAACGACCTCATCGCCGGCCTCGACGGGCGGCACCGGCAGCACCGTCAGGGCTGCCTCCAGATCGTCGGGCGTCAACCCGCCCTGCTGCGCGGCAATGGCCGTTTCCTCGATGCCGGCAAACCACGCTTCGGCATGCGCCAACTGGAAGGAAGCCTTGGAAAGCTGCGCGACGATGCTCAAGGGGAATTGCCTGCCGACCCTGTCGGCGCTTTGCACGACAATGCCTGCCGACGCGCCGAAGGAGGACGGGCCGGCCAGGAAGCGCAGTGCGGTGGCGCGCGGCCAAGACTCCAGGCCAATCAGCGGAACAAGATGCTGCGCCAGCCAGCGATCCCAGACGCGCACAAAATCTCCCGTCAGCCGCCGCGACACGAAATCGCCGGTGGCGGGGATTTTGCCGTAGAAGCCCGGCAGGATCATATCTGCGGCGGACATGTGAACTTCTTGAACATTTCGAGGTTGTAGGGGTTCTCGACGCTTGCCGCCTTGAGCTCGAAATCGGCGTACATGCCCTTGGTGCCGAGGCGCAGGCTGTAGACGTCCGCCAGCGAGGTGCCGGTGAAGCGGCCGGCGCGCAGCATCCTCAGCCACGCCCAGCTGCCGGTCTCGTTGAGCATGATCTCGGGCGAGCCGTCGACCGGCTGGAAGGCGAGCGAGATCACGCCGGTGCCGTCCTTGCCGGGCCACGTCATCGGTTGCGGCCGCGTCGCGTTGTTGAAATAGACGAGGTTCTGGCCGTCGAGATTGAGCGTCACGCGCGTGACATTGGGCGACAGGTCCTTCGGCTCCAGCGTGAAGCTCATCACCGGTCCCGTCCCGCCGGGAAAGAGATCGTCGCGTATGTGCCTGGCCTGTTCGAACGCCGCCAGCGCCGCAGGGTCGAGGCCGAAGTCGGCACGCCATTTCCAGGGCTGGCTGGCGGTGTCGACATAGCTGATCAAATGGTCGTTGATGAAAGCGTCGATCATGCCGGCCGGTCCGAACAGGCGGGCGAAGTCGCGGACATTGACGTCGACCGCGCTCTCGGGGCTGAACGGATAGCGGTCGTTGAGCGCCGCCTGGCAGAACGGCAGGATGTCGGCGCGCCAGATGGCGTTGAGCTCGTTGGTGACGGCCTTCTGCGTCAGGCCGCTGGTGTCGCCAGCGATGCCGCCGAGCCAGTCGTCGATCGGGTCGGGCAGGATCTGCGCCTGCCTGGCGACGGCGCCGGTGAGTTCGGCCAGGCCGCCCTGCTTCTTGATGGCGTCCTGCGGGTCGGGATTGGCGGTCACCGTCTGCAGCACATTGGAAAGCGCCGTCAGCGCCACCACCGCGGCGTCGAGCGCAGGTGGCTGGCCGTCGACCTCGGCGATCGCGCCCTTCAGCGGCTTGAAGTGTTCGGCCACCAGGCTGCCGGTCAAGTCCACCTTGTCGGCCGAACCGGCGCGCGGCAGCAGCTTTGCCCCGGTCTTGACGACCTTGCCCAGCTTGCCGAGCTTGCCGAGCAGTTTCGAGCCGCCCTTCGCGGCCGCCTTGTCGTCGGCCGGGGCTTCGTCGGACCGGGTAAGGTCGGTCTCCTGAACCACTGCGGTCAAAAGGCGCTTCAGCGCGGAATCGGCGCTTGAAAGGTCTTTGAGATTCTCGCTGGCGACATTGAGGTCGGCCAACGGCGCGAGCCGCATATCGCGCAGGAAGCTGTCCCATTGCGCGATGTAGTCGTCGTAGTAGAGCTTCAGTATGTCCTCGGACAGCGCCGAGACGGAGGTTTCGGAATTCTCCGAGCAGCCGCCGGCGAACACTGCCCGATCGAGTGCCGCCTGGGCGGCCACGTCCTCGACCCGGTCGAGAACGGCATCGTGGAAGCCGGCATAGGTGAAGGCGCCCGGAACGCCGACGCGCAACGTCTTGTCGGAGCGCCGTGCGAACACCTTGGCGCCGTTCGGCCCGGCGAAATTGGCCGGGATCCATTCCTTCACCCCCGCCACTTCCGGATCGGCCAGCAACTGCTTGTAGGCGCGCGCCGGCAGCGAGATCGTGCACACCGTCTTCAGTGCCTCGGCGACCAGTTCCTTGTCGGGCGCGATGTAGTTGTCGTCGACCGCCATGCGACGGATCGCGGCCAACTGGTGCTCTTCCGCGTCCGGGCTCGGGAAAGGCGGCGAGGGCGCGAATTCGGGCAGGCTGTTGACCCACCAGCCCTGCGCGAAGTCGGTGTCCATCTGCGACAGGCCGGTCATCATGCGATAGGTCTTCAGCGCGCCCAGCATGAAGTCCGGATCGCGGATCTGCCGCCACATGGTCGCCTCGAGCAGCGCGACCATGTGGGGTTCCAGGACGTTGCGCAGCGCATGATCGTAGGTGTCGGCCTGCGCGCGCACCAGTTCCGCCGAGGCCGATGGTCCGAGCAGGTCGTGCGGCGCGTCCGGCGGCGCGGTGCGGGCATTCGCGACCTCGTCCATTGCGGCCAGCGCGCCGTCGATGGCCGGCTGCTCCACCGATGCCGGTGCGGCGGTGACGGCGGTCAGCGGCTCCTGCAGCGCCTCGAACTGGCCAGCCTGCGCGGTGATCGCGGTGCGGTTATCGTAGTAGGACCAGGAGAACAGGCCGGCGGCCAGCAAGGCCGCTGCCGCGCAGGCGGTGGCGGCGCCGCGCCAGATCCAGGCGCGGCGGCGCTGCGCCAGCGGGTCGAACGTGCCCAGGCCGGCTTCCTTGAAGATCACCTCGGTCAGCAGATTCCGCAGGAAGAAGCTGCGCTTCTCGACCCTTGGCGCGGGCATGGCGCGGCGCGGCGGAAGACCGAACGATGAAGACAACGCCGCGGTCAGCCGGTCGATGGGCGCGCCTTCCTGCGTCGCCGACGTCAGGTAAAGGCCGCGCAGCCAGGCGGCTTCCTCGTAGCGGCTTTCGCCGAACATCGCCTCGATCAGCACCTGGATCGGTTCGGAAAGGCTCGCGAGCTGGGCCGGGAAGCGGAAAATCTCGGCGCGCGTGGCGAGCTTGTCTTCGTCTTCAAGACGCGGCACCAGGCGCCGCTCGAGTTCGGTCGCCAGCGTGGCGATTTCCTTCTCGATGGTCTTGGCGTCGACGCGGGCGTCAAGCGCGAAGGTCGTCCCCCACACCTGCTCGCGCGCGGTGGTCGACAGGCCGCCGAAGAAGGCCTCGAAGCCCTTGATCAGATCGGCCTTGGTCAGCATCAGGTAGACAGGGAGGCGGATTTCGAGCCGGTCGTTGAGCTCGGCCAGCCGGCGGCGGATCTTGCGGCCGTGCGCCTTGATGGCTTCGTCGCCTTCCGAGAGCGCGTCGATCGAGAGCGCGACGATGACGCCATTCAGCGCGCGGCGGCCGCGGTGCTTCTTGAGCAGGTCGAGAAAACCCAGCCACTCGGTTGCGTCGACATCCGGCTGGCTTTCCTGCTGAACGTAGCGGCCGGCGGTGTCGATCAGCACCGCGTTTTCGGAAAAGAACCAGTCGCAGTTTCGTGTGCCGCCAACGCCTTGCAGGTCGTCGGTGAGGTCGATCGGAAAGTTCAGGCCGGACTGGCGCAGCGCCGTGGTCTTGCCGGTCGCCGGCGGCCCGACGATCACATACCAGGGCATTTCGCGCAGGAATTTGCGGCCGCCGAGCTTGCGGCGCCTCAGCTCGGCCATCACATCGGCGAACTTGGCGCCGACGGCGGCGACGCTTTCCTCGCCGGGGGTGAGCTGCTTCTCCGCCACCGGCGCCGCGATCTCGGCGACGAACATGCGGTTGGCGCGGATCGCGCGGCGCTGGGCGATGATCAGCCAGATCAGCCACAGGATGATCAGCCCGGCTATCATGCCGATGCGCACATTGTCGGAATCGAAGGGCGAATAGGGGCCGACCTGGACGATCGGGCCGAAGATCCAGATGACCAGCGAAAGCAGTGCGATGCCGATCAGCGTCCAAAGGAAGCGCGATGTGAGCACAGCCCAGAGGAAGCGCAGGATGAACATCTCAGAGCCTCTTCTCGACCAGGACCTCGACGCGCCGGTTGAGCGCGCGGCCCTCGCGTGTCGAGTTGTCGGCCACCGGGTCGGTCTCAGCGCGCCCTTCGGAATGGATGCGCTCCTGCGGCACGCCGGCCCGCACCAGGAGGTCGGCTATGGTCTCGGCCCGCGCTTCCGAGAGCCGCTGGTTGGTCGAAAGCGGGTTGGATCTTTGCAGACGCACGTTGTCGGTGTGGCCGACGACGGTGATGTTTCCGATCAGCTCCTGGTTGGCGAGGATAACCTTGGCGATGGATTCGACCAGTGGCTCGAAGCCTGGCGTCAGTGTCGGTCGCGACGACTGGAACAATTCGGGGTTGGAGGCCTGGATGACCAGCTTGGCCAGCGACACGCTCTCGGTGCCGCTGAGCGCCCCCCTGAGGTCGTCCGGCGCTTCGGCCTTGAATTCCGGCAGCAGCGCGAAATCGACTGGCTCCGGCTCGGGCGGCGCAGGCGCGTCAACCTTCGGCGCGGCGCGGGTGATGTCGGCGCGCGCAGGCGGCGGCAGCGCCCGGACCAGCGCCGAGAGCTCTACGGCCTGGCTGCTCAGCCCCATCGAGAGCCCGATATGGACCACAGTGGCGATCACTGCGGCGGCGAGCGCCATCACCCAGATCGGCACGATGAAGCGCTGCGGCTCGTCCGAGGCGATCACGCCTTTCCAATGTGGCGACAGCGGCGCGCCCTCGGCGTCGGCATCGCGCAGGAAGCGCGCCGCCGCCACGCGAACGGCATTGAGCGAGCGGTCGCCGGAGCGGCCGGGCACCCGGTATTTGCCGCGGAAGCCAAGCGCCAGGCACTGGTACTGCAGTTCCAATAGCTCGCGGTCCCGGTTCGGGTGGCGCTCCAGCTCGTCGAGGCGCGTGAAGAACTGGGTGCCGGCATCGACATCGCCGCGCAGCATGACCACCAGCGGCTGGCGCGGCCACGCACTGGCGCCGCCCCAGGGCGTGTTGAGCGCGAGGTCGTCGAGAAGCGCCGCCACCACCCAGGCCGCCTGATCGGCGCGCTCCAGAGACGATCCCGACGTCATGGCGGCATCGCGCGCCCGAACCAGCTCTTCTAGCAGACGCGTGCGCAACGTTTCAGGGTTCTCCGGCGCCAGCGCGCTTTCGAGCTCGGGCGCGAATTCGAGCAGCGGCGCAAAGGCGTTGATGAGCGCATTGGGATGGGTGCGTGAGCGCTTGATAGGCACACCCGTCAGCATCGGCGCCGTCGGCCGCGGCATCTGGGCGCCGGTCAGCCTGATGCGCGTGCGTTCGCGATCCTCCGACAGTCCGAAGGGATCATCCCGGCTCATGATCTCACCTGTTCACCGAATAGCAGTCCACCTGCGGCTCGCTCGGCAAGACACCCGAGACGCCGATGACGAAGCCGGGGGCGTCGAGCAGCGAGGCCCAATGCTCGCTCTTCTGATCGAGCTCGAGACACAGCCGGTCGCCGTCGTAGGGGATTTCGCGCGGCTGCGAATGGAGCGGCTTCAGCGGGATGCCGGGCAGGCGCGATTTCCACAGGCCCTCGAACTGGTCGGCCGCGCCGACCGTCGCCTGATTGACGAAGATCTTGCGCAGCGCATCTTCCGACAGTTCGGACCCGACGCGGATAACGATGCGGCTCGCCACCAGCAGCTTCGGATTGTCGATGCGGATCTTCCAGACATTGGTCGAATGCCGCATGACGGGCAGGGCGCGCGATTTGGGCTCGATGTAGCGCAGGCTCAGGATAAGCGAGCGCAAGGCGTCGGCCAGCGCCGAATAGGCGGGGCCGGGGGCCATGTGATCATAGGCCGGCAATTCGCCCAGCCGTCGCGAGCTGGAACCGTAGGTCGCCATCTCGCCGGCGAGGCCGGCAAGCTCCAGGTAGAGCTCGGCCGGGTGGAAGACGTCCTGCGCCAGCATGTGCGCCAGCCGCGGCCGTGCCGCATTGGCAAGGTGGAGCATCAACAGGTCCTCCACGCTGCGCCCGGGCCCGCCCATCACCATCTTGCCATGCGCCTCGGCGATCTGGTCGAGGCCGGTGACGACTTCCAGAAGCAATTGCCGGTACCAGGCCACCGCGCCTGTGATCAGGGTCGGCGGCAGGAACGCCTCATCCAGCGAGACGCCGCCATCGGCGCGCACGCCTTTGACATCGGCGACGGGCAGGGCGGTGTAGCCGCCGACCGATTTGCCCGGCGCCAAGAGCACTGCCTGCGGCCGGGCAATCTCGATCTCCTCCGGGTCCGATCCTCCGTGCACCGCGTCGCGGACCGAGACGATCCGCCCATGATAGCGCGCGCCCGTGGATGCGGCATGCGCCGGATCGAAGCCGACGCCGCCGGGCGGTTCGAGCGGCAGCGCGACCAGCACCGCTCCAGCGCCGGTGTCGGCGGTGACCGGCAAGGGTCGTGGCGCGTCCATCATCTCGGGAATGGAAAAGGGCGTGCCATCCGGGAAGATGCCGCGCGCCGACACGATGGAGATCTGGCCGGCGTCGAGCAGGGACTGGTCGAGCGTCAGCTGCTGGAAGCCGAACGTGTGGAGCTGCCCGGCCTGCAAGGCGCCGCGCACGGTCGCCTCGAAGAACCGGTCCTGCTGCTGGAAATGCTGGGTCCTGAGAAACAGGCCCTCGGACCACAGCACCCTGTTTGCATCGCTCATGCCGTTACTCTCCGCACGGAGCCACTTCCTGTCCGGCCGCTAGGCGGAGATGCCACCGCTGCCGAGCGTCACGTTGATGGTGAATTTCGAGCCCGGCGAGACCGACTTGGTCGTGCGCCAGTTCCTCCCGCCAGGCTCGCGGATCAGCGCGACGAAGCCGAGCGCCGTCGCGTTCGGTTCGACCGTGATGGTCTTGGCCGCGGTCTTTCCCGGCGCGACCGAGACCGTGTCGGACCCGATGAGGTCGGCCCCGAGCGCGGACCCAGCATCGCCCTGCAGCGCGAAATAGTCGGCCGAATTGAACTTGCCGGTGCTGCTCAGCCGCATCACGAGGACAGTCACCGGCCGGTCACCGCCGCCCGGCCCCGGATTCATGCCGGCGCCGCCGCTCACATTGACCGTGATTACGGATGGTTTCGGCGGACCGCTCTGGCAGGCCGAAACCAGCCCGGTGGCGCCAAGGGCAATGATGAATTCGCGTCGATCGATCATGTCTCACTCCTCCTCATATGCATCCCTAAAATCAGCGCCGACCTCGCCGAGAAAACTCTTTTCAGCGCTCTCGGCGATTTCACGATGGCGTTTCTGGTAAAGCTCCCACAGCTTGGCGCCACGCCCGCCCGAAAGCAGCGTGCCGATCGCGGAATTCGATTTCAGCTCTTCCTCGATCGCCGCCGGGTCGAAGCGGTCGACCATCTGGCGAAGCGCGGCCTGCACGCCGCGCCAGGCGCGCACGTGATGTTGCGCGAGATCGCGGACCGCATCCGAGATCGCCGCTTCGCCGGCAAGGAAGCCGGGACTGCGTTCGCCAAGAATGGTCACGATCGCGTCGTCGACCGTCGGCAGGAACTTGAGCGGATTGACCTCGGAGGCGCCGACCATCGTCTGGGCGACACGCGCGTTTCCCTTTTCCTCCGAGCGCTTGCGCAGAAGCTGCATCAGGCCTTCCAGCATCAGCCGATACTCGCGCCCGAACTTCTCCATCTCGGCGATCGCGTCGCGGCCGGCGAGATCGGCTTCCTCGACGCCCATGCCGCGCAGGAAGGCGGCGCGAAGCGCCATGTCCGAGTGCGACTGCGACGGGGCCGCCGGCGGCTGACGGACCGGTCGCGGACTGGCGGCCACACGCGGCGCGGGAGGGGGCTCGGGCGCCTGCGCCGGCAAATCCCATGGGTTCGCCGGTTGCGGTCTTTCGGCGACGCGCTCGCGCTGGCCCGCCGGCCATTCGCCATGCGCCGGAGCGGCCGGCCCGAAACCGAAATCGTCTTCGACGGCCGACGGCTTTGCCGGGGCGGCTTCGGCCGCACCGTTGAGGGATGGCACCGGGTCGAGGCTGAACGGGTCGTCGAAGGCCTGCGAACTGCCCTGGTTGGCGTTGGCGCGTTCGAATGCTCCCGGCAGCGGCTGCTCGAACGGGTTGGGCAGATCGGCCGGACGCGGCCGCCGCGGCTCTTCTTCCGCCCTGGCCGAAAAGAAATCGTCGTTGCCGATGCTCAACGGCGCGCGGGACGCGGGCGGCGACCGTTCGGCGACCGGCTGGGTGGTGGTTGCTGGCGATTGCATGGCTGGCGTCTGCAGGTCGACATACAGTATGTAGTCGCCGAGCCTCAGCCGCATGCCGCTTTGCAGACGCGCCGACCGTCCGGCGCCGAGCGGGCTGTCGGAATCGTTTATGAACAGCCCGCTGCTCGACGTGTCGGTGACGAAATAGCCGTCCTGCCCGCCGGTGATCTTGCAATGGGCGCGCGAGACGAACATGTCCGGATCGTCGATCTGCCAGCCGGCGTCGGCGCTGCGGCCGATCACCAGCTCACCCTCGTCCAGCCGGGTCTGCCTTACCGCCTGGGTGCGTGGCCCTTGCTCCAGCGTAAGCAGCAGACTCATGCCGCGACCCCCGCTATCTCCGGCCGCCATCCGACGATCGTGCGCAGCCGCAGATCGTCAGCATCCCCCCTTTCGGCGGGCCGCGCAAGCCAGGCGGTGCGGGCAAGCTGGACGGTTCCGATGCGCGGCGGCGGCACGGCCTCGCGCGCGAGCACGATGCGCAGGTCGACGTCGAGCGCTTCGCCGAGCATCTCGCGAACCGCCTGCTTGAACAGCGCCAGGCGCCGGCCGCCCGGCAGGAAAGATTTGAAATCCTCCAGGCCGAGCGGACCGACGCGCAGCTCGATCCGGCTCTGGCGGCTGAAAACGCGCGGGCCGATCGTCGCCCCGCGGCCGAGGACCGCGTAGGCCTTGGCAAGCCTGCTCTGCAGCGCGGCCGGCAGCGGTATCCAGGCAGCAATGAACTCCTTGACCTGCACCGGCACCTTGAAGGCTTCGGCCAGGAACAGGGTGAGCCGCTCGGGGCCGTCGACTTGGCTGGCCAGCGAAGCGGCCTGGCGCAGCCTGACGGTGTCGAGCTCGGGGTTCTGGGTGCCGGGAAGGCCAATGCCGGCCATCGCTTCCAGCATTGCACGAACCCGGCCGCCGACGGCCCTTTCGACCTGCACCGCCGGGTGGGCATCCGCCCAGGCCCGGTAGTAGAGCGCAATCATGCGATGCTGCAGAATGTTGGCGAAGTCGACAAAGGTGGTGTCGCTGGTCTGCCTGGCATCGGCGCCGGTGAACCAGCGCTGCGACAGGCGATCGAGCACCCAGCGGGTCAGATGCAGCGGCAGCGGGCCTTCGGGTCCCATCAGGCCAAGATTGGCAACCGTGACCCGCGCCGGCGCGTTGTCGGCTGCTTCCTGGAAGTCCACTACGTCCCTGGCCGAAAAGCTCAGGCGCACATGCTGACCGAGCCTTGCCGGCTCGCGTTCCAAGCGGCCGGAATAGCCGAACAGGCCACCTCTGCGTTCAAGCCGGCGCAGCAGCTCGAAGAAGTCGAACGACTGAGACAAATCTTCGGTCCGGTCCGGTCCGACCTTGTCTAGATCAGGTAGCGATTGCCGGGCGTCATCGGCCATGGCACATCCTCCTGCTTCTGCAGCAGCCGTGTACGGGTCCGCACAAAGCCGTTTATCCCGGCGTGGCGGGCAAACAGCCGCGCAAGCAAGGCCGAAAGCAGCAGCGTGCTTTGCCCCGCAAGCACGGACTGGTCCACATGCAAGGTCACTTCCGTGCCTCTGCCGAAGCACATCGGTCCGTCGATCTGCAGCCGTTCGATGACCGGGCGCGAGTCGATGCGAACGATCGAATGCACGTTGCGGGCAAGGCCTGGATCGCCCCGGTCGGCATAGAGGTCGAGCAAGGCATGGAGCGGATCGATGCCGCGACCCTCCTTGGCGAGGCTGAGAAAGTTGAGCCCGAGCTGGGCGACGAGCCGCCAGGCGAGATTGTCGGCCCTCGATTCACCTTCGGCGCCCGCGGGCAACGCGGCGGGGATCGCCGGCTGCGGCGGCCGCAGCGCGCCGATGAGCCTGACGGCCTCGACCGGATCGGCCGTCTCCAGCGTCAGCGTTGGGGTGTCGTCGAGGATCGGCAGGTCGCGATTGGTGCAAAGCGCCATCACGTCGAGCCGCCTTATGGCCCGGTTCGCCGGGCTTGTGACCGGACGGGAGATCGCCAGGAAGACATCGTCCCCGGTGTAGGAGGTGCGGGTCAGGCCATCGCGCCGCTCATCCTCGGTCGCCCGGCGCGGGCGGCGCTCGGTGGAATAGACCCAGCCGCTGCCGCGGTTTTGCCCGAGGCTAAAGAGCTCGGGTATTTCGGCGTCGCTGCCTTCGCTCTCGGCGTCCTCGACGCGCGTGACCCGGTAGATCTCGAAGTCGCGCGCGCGCGTGCGGTCGGCATGCAGCACTTGCCGCGTCCTGCGGGGGTCGAGCTCGACGACGTTGCACTCGCGCTCGAAGAGATTGATGATCGGGGTGACGAAGAGTTCGAAATCGGCGGGCGTGAGGTCGGCAAGCTCGGGCACCGGGCGCCGGAACATGAAAATGATCTCGAGCCCGCCGTCGCATTTGCGCATGACGGGCTGCAGGCCGGACACCCGCACATAGTGGAAGCGTTCGGGCATCATGAAATATTCGCGCAGCAGGCGGTAGCCTTCGAATGTCGGGCGGGTACGGGGCATCAAGGCTTCGTCGTCGCCGATACCGACCATTTCGGGCTCCGGCAGCGGCGATATCGGATTGGTCTTGCCTTCGGCCCGTGCGCCAACCGCCGAGCAGGCGCCGAAAATGGCGTCGAAAATCAGCGGCGCCTTGGCGCGGCCGGCCAAATAGAGATCAAGCCGATCGAGCGCGAGTTCGTTCAATTTGCCTTTGCCGGTCCGGGTGAATGCCACGCGCAGCGCAGCTTCGCCGGCCACGCCGCCGATCGGCGGGATACCGGCCGCCGCCAGTCCGCTGCGATCCTGGAAATAGCTGACGGAACTGACCGCGATCGGCCACAGCGTGATCTCTTGCGCGGTGGTGTAGGTGCAGCGTGTCGACAGGCCGGGCTGCAGGCTGGAAACCAGCCTGGTGTTGCGCTTGACGACATGCCCCGCAATCATCGACTGGACTTGCTGGCCGGGTTTCAGCACCGCCATCGCGGTCGCCGGCGCCGGTGTGACCAGATCGGGATAGAGGACGTCGAGCACGGCGCGGGTGAAGCGGGAGCGCTCGGCATCGACTTTCAGCCGGGTGCGCGCGGCGAGGAAGGCCACACCGTCGAGCAGGCGCTCGACATAGGGGTCCGGGCACGGCACCGTATCGAGCGAAAGGTTGCGGGCGATCGCCGGATGCATGTCGGCGAATTCCGCTGCCAGCCCGCGGATATGGGTCAGTTCCTCCTCGTAATATTCTACGAAGACCCGATCCATCTCAGCTTTCCCCGAATTCGGTCCGCGCCAGGCCGTTGTCGAGATTGATCGTGGTGCGAAGGCGCAGCCGCTCCGGCGTCGGCGTCATGATCAGCACCGCGTCTATCTCGATCTTCAGACCCACGCTTTTGTCGCCAAGAGTGACGGTGACCGTGGTGGCGCTTTCCTTCAGGCGCGGCTCGAACGTGGCGAGCACCGCGCGGATCTCGCGCGCCAGCACGTCGCGGTCGAAGTCGCGCGATGAACGTCCGGAGAAGGAAGGCACGCCGTAGTTGACCACACTTCGGCGGACTTCCGGAAAATCCGCCAGCGACGGCGGATCGTCCAACGCCTGCTCGCGCTCGAGATCGGAAAACAGCGGAACGGATTCGAAGCGCTCGGTGTTGAACAGGGCCTCGATGTCGCGCCGCACGGCCTCCCTCAGCACGCGCGCCGACACCACCACGCCGCGGCTCTCGATCTCGGCGCGATGCTGGGTCTGGAAGGTCAAACGCTGCAGGCGCCGCTTCTGGTCAGGTGTCAGCTCCGCATCGGCGTCGATGGCCCGCGCGCTACCGGCAAGAAATGTCTCCAGGCGGTCCGCGCCAAGCTCGTCCTGCAGGAGCTGGCGCAGCCCGTCTATCTCGGAGGTCAGCCCGGGCAGGTCGTTGACGAGGCGGTCCCAGAGAGAGGGCTGGACCGCCTCGCGCGTCGCTCGCGAACTGCCGGCAAGCCGCGGCTTGTTCGCGCCGGGCCGCCGGACCTCACTTGCCGACATAGACATCCATTTCGATTTCGTCGTCCTTGTCGTAGACGAATTTGATCTTCTTATAGGCGAAGCTGACTTCCTCCTCGATCAGGTCGGCTTCGTCCTCGGCCTGCTGCATGTCGTATTCCATAATGGAGGCGTCGGTGAGCGTGACGACCAGATAGTCGCTGGTCTCGCCGTCGATGGTCCGGCGCGCGGAAAACACCACCTCGTCGAGAGCCTTGTTCTCGAACAGCGCCTTCTTCAGATAGGGCGAGGACTTGTCGTAGTGCTTGGTGAACTTGATCATCCCCAAGGCCACACGACCGCGGCGCGAGAGCGAATTCGGATCGTATGGCGCGACCATCTTGTAGTCGACGCCATGGATTTCGATCTCGTCCTCGTGGCCGTCTCGCACGCTCGGACCCTTGATATCCGGAACTTTCAGGAATCCATCGATCTTCACAGGCATTGTCTTTCTCCACCGCTCTCAAAACGAAACAAGATCACATTGCTGCAGTTCAACCCTTCACTGACGGGAGTTCTGACACCAGCCGGAGCGAAGCGTTGATGCCCTCCAGCTGGTAATGCGGGCGCAGATAGAAGCGGGCGTTGTAGTAGCCCGGCCGGCCCTCCACGCTGTCCACCTGGACCTCGGCCGCGGCAAGCGGACGCTTTGCGCGCGCCTTGTCGTCGGCGAAGGCCGGGTTGGCCAGCACGTAGCGGTTGATCCACTCGGTCAGCCAGATCTGCATGTCCGAGCGTTCCTTGAACGACCCGATCTTGTCGCGCGCGATGGCCTTGAGGTAATGCGCGAAGCGCGACACCGGGAACAGGTAAGGCAGATTGGCGCTCAGGCGTTCGTTCGACTGCGCGTCGGGATCGACCAGTCGCCCGGCACGCGTCTCGTCGTCCTGCAGCGAATGGGCGCCGATGAAGGCCGCGAGGTCGGTGTTCTTCCGGTGCAGGATGGGCATCAGGCCGAGCTTGGCCAGTTCAGCCTCGCGGCGGTCGTCGATGGCGACTTCCGTAGGGCACTTCATCGCGATCGAACCGTCGTCGGTCGGGAAGGCATGCACCGGCAGGTTGAGCACGGTGCCGCCATTCTCGACGCCGCGGATCTGCGTGCCCCAGCCATAGAGCTTGTGGCTGCGGTTGATGTTGACGCCCATCGGGAAGGCGGCGTTCATCCAGACATATTTGTTGTGGTCGCCCTCAACCTCCTCCTCGAAGGTGAAGCCCTTCACCGGGACGGTCTCGGTGCCATAAGGCAGCCGGGCCAGCACGCGCGGCATGGTGAGGCCGATGTAGCGCGCATCCTCGCTCTCGCGCAGCGACTGCCACGAGGCGTAGGCAGGGTTGTTGACGATCATCTGCAGGTCTTGCGGGTTGGGCAGTTCCTGCCAGCTGTCCATACGGAACAGCCGCGGCGAGGCGGCCGCGATGAACGGCGTATGTGCGGAGGCGCAGATGCCCGAGATGTTGCGCAACAGGCCGACGTCGCGCGGATGGTTGGAGAATTCGTAAGCGCCGACGATGCAACCGATCGGCTCGCCGCCCAGCATCGAATACTCGTCCGTGTAGACCTTCTTGAAGATCGGGCTCTGATCCCACATCTGGCCCTCAAAATCCTCGAGCGTGTCGGCCAGCTGCTCCTTGGAGATGTTCATCACCCGGATCTTGAGGTGCTTGGCATCGGTCTCGGTGTTGTTGATGAGATACCAGAGGCCGCGCCATGTGCCTTCCATCTCGCGCACTTCCGGCGCGTGCAGGATCTCGTTGACCTGCGTGGTCAGCATCTTGTCGATGCCGGCGATCAGCGACTTGATCGACTTGATCGCATTGGACGAGATGGTGGTGGTCTCGGAGCGAGACTGTGCCGCCAGAGCGAGATTGCGGACCAACTGCTGCAGCTTCTCGCTGTCGTCCTTCTTGACCTTGAAATCCTTCTCGAGGAGCCCGCTGAACTCTCCGAGGTCGATGGCTTCCGCCTCGGCGGTGACGGCTGCGGTCTTTTGCTGTTCGGCCATGACTTATTCCCCAACCTTGTCGTCGTCAGACATTGCCTGGCTGGCGATCTTGCTCAGAAGCGGCTCGTTGTTCAGAAGCTGGGCGATGCGCTTCTCCGCGTCGACACGGCCATCCATGAAGCCGAGCAGCTCCTCGAGCTGGCGACGCATCTTGAGGATCTCGGCCAGTTGCGGGACCTGCTCGGCGATCTTGTCCGGCGCGAAATCACCCATCTTGGTGAAGGTGAGATCAAGCGCCAGTTCCTCGTCCTTCTCGGCGCCTTCTGCTTGCGGCAGCGTGTTCTTCACCCGCGCCTTCACGCGTGGCCCCATCGCCTCCATGAACTTGGGGAAGCGGTTGGCGTCGGTCTCGACGAAGGCGCGGTCCAGCAGCGACTTTGAAGCCTCCCTGGTCTGCGAAGCGCCGGAAAGGTCGGCCATCACGCCCATGACGAACGGAAGTTCTATCGTAGTCGGGCTGCCGTAGGTTTCGACGTCGTAGGCGATCTGCACCCGCGGCGCGCGATTTCGTTCGATGACCTTCGCTTTGCTTTCGGCTGGCATGTGTTGCTACCTTTCATCCTTCTGGGCCGTCTTCTTGGCATCGGGAACGCCGGCCAGAAGCCGGAATTCCTTCAGTCCCGACGGGGCGAGATCTTCCATCAGTTCAACAAAATCCATGTGCACCATGCGGCGCACACGGCGGGCGATATGCGGGATCGGGCTGGACGGCTCGGTGCGGTCATAGAAAGCGACGACTAGGTCGAGGCATTTGACGACGTCGTCGCGCGAGGAAATCCGGTCGGGCAGCCCGGTGCTCTGTTCCGCGTAGCTTGCCACACTTGCCATCGTATCGGCTCCATGACCGTTTCGAGCAGGCACTGCCGGTTCCGCAGTTGAGGGAGATGCTTTGGCCGCGCCATTCGCCACCGTGGCGCCGGCCGAATTCCTTTCCAGCGTGGTCAGCAAACGCTGCAGGAACCGTTTCAAGTCCGGGACGGCAGGGCCGTTGCCTTCGATGCGGGCGTTGAGCGCGGTCTCGACCGCATCGAGAGCGGCGATGGCTGCGCGGGCGTCGGCCAGAAGCGAGGTCATCTCGGCGCCGGCCTGATCGATCTGCGCCGCGCATCCGCTGCGCACCCGGTTCAGCAACTGGCTGTGGGCACTTGCAAGCGCTGCCTTTTCGGTCGCATTCAACCCGGATGCCGCCTCCTGGAGCATGACGCGCTCGTCGAGAGCGCCTTGTTCAAGGTCGCGGCCGCTGATCGGCCCGATCGGGCGCGGCGCGAAAAAGATCATCTGCCGCAGGTTAGCCAGCAGGCCGTCCTGGCCGTTCTGGAGGTCGAGCAGGGCATTTATACGACGCAAGGCAGCGTCGCGCGGCGTTGCAGCGGATCGCAGCGCCGGGTGCAGGGTTTCCCAGTGGGCGTCGAACGTCTGCGCAATCAGGCTCAGGCCCTCGGCCAGTCCGGCCAGCCGGTATTCATTGGCCAGGGCACGCGTGACGATGACGAGAAGGCGCAGATCCCGGCCGCGCGGACGCAATTCCTCGGTCTTGGCAAGCACGGCGGGCCAGTCGATCGGGATGATCGCTTCCGCGGACGGCTTGTTGCGCTCGTCATACTCGACTTTGGTCTGCTGTTCGGTCAGGCGCTCCAGTTCATGAAAAGCCGGCTCGTTGCGCAAATCCTCACCTGACGGATTCTCACCGTCGAGAGGATTCAGCCAGAGTGCGAGATCAATCACACCAACCCCCAGGAGCGGCCTTGAGACCTTGCGTGACGTGAGGTTATCACACTGCGTCACTTTATCACAATTCAAGGACTGCTCAAAAACTAACGGAAGCTAAACGCGGCCGTTCTGTCGTCGAAACCCATGGCGTGATTGTCCGGCGCCGTATGTGAAATGCGTCGCATAGGCGGGGGCAATTTCGTGTTTGTTTGCTTGGGGATGCGGGGCTTTCCTTAAAACGGAAGATGCCGGCCGAATCGGGGATCGAGGCGCGTTATCCATCACATGCTTTGTCAACCTGCCGCTTCTATGGCAGGGTATCGGCTGGCTGATTTCGGGAGCACGTTCGATGGAACAGCGCCGGTCATCGCAGGGCTTCAAGCGCAAGGAACTGGTCGCCAAGCTCAATGCCACGGGGGTGCGTGCCTTCAAGGCCGCGGCCGACACGGCCAAGCTGCGCGGCAATCCCTATGTCGAACTCGTCCATTTCATTCAGCAACTGGTGCTGTCGGAGCGCTCGGACGTACAGATGATTGTGGCCGATGCCGGGCTGGACGCCAGCCGGCTGACGGCGGACATGACCCGCGCCATCGACAAGCTGCCCTACGGCGCCACCTCGGTGGAGGAATTCTCCGACCACATCTTCCACGCCATCCAGGAAGGCTGGAACCTGGCGACGCTGGAGTTCGGCGTGGAAGAGGTGCGCAGCTCCCATATCCTGCTTGCCTGCCTGAAGACGCCGGTGCTGGAGGGGCTGGTTTCGAAGATCAGCGCCGAATTCGACCGGATCGATGCGGACGGCGTCATTTCCCGCTTCGCCGATGTCATGGAAGGTTCGCTGGAGGCCGGCGCTGCCCCGGCCACCCCAGCCACGGAGACGCCGGTAAAACGCGGCCCCGGCGGGGATTCGGCGCTGGCGAAATATGCCACCGACCTGACCCAGCGCGCCCATGACGGCAAGATCGATCCGGTCGTCGGCCGCGATCCCGAGATCCGGCAGATCGTCGACATCCTGATGCGACGCCGGCAGAACAACCCGATCCTGACCGGCGAGGCCGGGGTCGGCAAGACCGCGGTGGTCGAGGGTTTTGCGCTCCGCATTGCCCAGGGTGACGTGCCGCCAACGCTGCAGAATGTCAGCGTGCGCATGCTCGACGTCGGCTTGATGCAGGCCGGCGCCAGCGTCAAGGGCGAGTTCGAGAAGCGGCTGAAAGCGGTGATCGACGAGGTCCAGGCCTCCGAGACGCCGATCATCCTGTTCATCGACGAGGCGCACACGCTGATCGGCGCCGGCGGTGCCGCCGGAACCGGCGATGCCGCAAACCTCTTGAAGCCTGCCCTGGCACGCGGCGAGCTTCGCACCATCGCGGCCACGACCTGGGCCGAATACAAGCAGCATATCGAGAAAGATCCGGCGCTGACCCGTCGCTTCCAGGTGGTCAAGATCGATGAGCCGTCTGAAGTCGTGGCCGTGCTGATGCTGCGCGGCGTCGCCGGCGTCCTGGAACAGCACCACAAGGTGCAGATCCTGGACGAGGCGATCGAGGCGGCGGTTGCCTTGTCGCATCGCTACATTCCGGCGCGGCAGCTGCCCGACAAGGCGGTCAGCCTTCTCGACACCGCCTGCGCCCGCGTCGCCGTTTCGCAGCATGCCACGCCGGCCGAGGTCGAGGACATATTGCGTCGCCGCCAGGCGCTCGAAGTCGAGCGCGGCATCATCGGCCGCGAGGCGGCTATCGGCATCGAGGTGGCCGACCGGCAGGCCAGGGTCGAGGCCGGCCTGGCCGAAACCGAAGCCGCTTTGTCCGCCGCCAAGGCACGCTGGGACCGGGAAAAGGCGCTGGTGGCCGAGATCCTAGAGCTGCGAGCACGGCTGCGCGGCGAGGGCGTGCCGCTCGATCCGGTGGACGCCGAGGGCGCTGCCGGCGACGAAACGGCTGCCGCGACGGGAGCAGAGGCGCCCGAGAAGAAGGCAACCGAGGCCACGGCGTCGGAGGCGAAAGCCGCGGAAACCAAGACCTCGAAGACGAAGGCCGCGAAAACGAAGGCAGCCAAGGTCGAGGCGCCCGTTGCCGAGGTCGTCGCCTCGCCACCGGATTCCGCCGCCGACCTGGCACGACTGCGCGAATTGATGGCGGAACTTGCCGCGGCGCAGGGCGAGACGCCGCTGATCCTGCCATCCGTAGACCGCAACGCGGTCGCCGCCGTGGTGCAGGACTGGACCGGCATCCCGACGGGACGGATGCTGTCCAGCCAGACCGAGAAGGCGCTCAAGCTCGCCGCCACGCTTGCCGAACGCGTGGTCGGCCAGGATCACGCGATGGAGATGATCGCCAGACGCGTGCAGACCAGCCGCGCCGGGCTCGGCGCGCCGGAAAAGCCGGTGGGCGTGTTCCTGCTTTGCGGTCCCTCGGGCGTCGGGAAGACCGAAACCGCGCTGGCGCTCGCCGAGACGCTCTATGGCGGCGAACAGAACCTCATTTCCATCAACATGTCCGAATTCCAGGAAGCGCATACGGTCTCCACCCTGAAGGGCGCTCCTCCCGGCTATGTCGGTTACGGCAAGGGCGGCATCCTGACCGAGGCGGTGCGCCGGAAACCCTATTCGGTGATCCTGCTCGACGAAGTCGAGAAGGCGCATCCGGACGTGCACGAGATCTTCTTCCAGGTCTTCGACAAGGGGATGATGGACGACAGCGAGGGCCGGCGGATTGATTTCAAGAACTCGCTGATCCTGCTCACCTCGAATGTCGGCTCCGAGGTCATCATGGACCGTACGAAGAACGGCACCGTGCGGACCGGGATCGATGATCTCGATACCGCGTTGCGCGGCCCGCTGCTCAAAGTCTTTCCGGCGGCCTTCCTCGGTCGTGTCGTCACCATCCCCTACTACCCGCTCTCGGACTCGATGATCGAGGCGATCGCCCGGCACCAGTTCGGCAAGATCGCGCGCCGGCTGCGGGCGACCAACGATGCCGAGCTGGTGATCGGCGAGGGCGTCATGGATCTGGTCAAGGCGCGCTGCACCGAGATCGAGTCCGGCGGACGGATGATCGACGCCATCCTGACCAACACGCTGCTGCCGGAACTGAGCCGTGGCGTCCTGAACCGTTCGCTGGAAGGCGCCAAGATGACGAAAGTGACCGTCGGCGCTTCCGCGGACGGGTTCACCTACTCGTTCGAATAGTCACACCAACGCGCCTGCGGGGCGGCCATCGCCCCCGGTCTGGACGTGACCGGCAAGGCCCTGCTCACCGGCGCGGTCTGGACGGATCGGGAGGCGTTGCATTGGCGCGGCCATCGGTGAAGGCGAAGGCGGATGACAGCACGTCGAATTCCGCCACTTCCTGCACGCAATCCCTAGCCGGCGCTCGCCTTGCCAAGATGCGCGGAAGTCCGTCGAGAGCGTATTGACAACGCCCCGCTGATATGAACATTTGACTTTGTGAGAATAACGATGTTCATGCAGAGGCAAGCGACCTCGGCTGAAATCGGGGGAGTTGGGAGGCCCAGTCACATGTCTGTTCGTGTTGTTTCGGGATTGCACCGGCGTGGACCGATTTCCGCGCGGCCCGGGCAAGATATGGCGTGATTGGTTGAATCAATGCAGGGTCCGCAACGGCCCTGTCCGCGAAGCTAGCATCGTCGTCGGCCCGCAACGGTGCATGATTTTTCTGGCGGGCGTTTGGGAGGATCTGCAATGCCTATTGGAAGTAGGAAGGATGTATCGCGTCGGTCGTTTCTGATGTCGACGGCGGCGGTTGGCGCCTCAGCTGTGGCGGCCGGCGGCGTGTCGCTGTTCAATGTGCGGCGCAGCTTCGCGCAGGAAGCCGCGAACCCCGCCGACATTCTCGCCAAGATCAATGTCGGCGGCTACGTCAAGAAGGAATACCGCGATCTCTACAAGCTCGCCGATGGCGATGAGCTCTGGGATCCCGCGAAGGACTGGATCCGCACCGTCGACTGGGAGAAGGTGCGCAGCGAATTCTCCGGCAAGACGGTCAAGTTCGCCATCGGCGCCGCCGACATGGAATCGGCCGCGGACGGGCTGAAGCCCTTCGAGCAGCTTTCGGGAATGAAGGTCGAGCTGGTGCCGATCCCGGACGATTCGATGTACGACAAGGTGCTGGCCGAGTTCATCTCCGGCAACGCCAGCTTCGACGCGCTGCAGTTCTTCTCGCCGTGGCTCGGCGACTTCGCCGGCCCGGGCTTCCTTGCCAAGCTCGACGACTATGCCGCGAAGTGGAAGCTGCCGCTCGACGACTTCTACGACACCTATCGCCTGAACTACGGCTATTTCGGCGACCAGGGCCTGTACGGCATCCCGTTCGACTGCGATATCCAGATGGTGCATGTGCGTCCGTCGCTCCTGAAGAAGGTGACGGGCAAGGATGCCGACACCAAGCTGACCGTGCCGACCTATGACGAGATGATCAGGCTTTCGGCGGAGCTCAACAAGGTTGAGAAGGGCGTTGCCGGCGTCGGCCTGATGGGCGCCCGCGGCTTCTGGTCCACCTACACCTGGGAGCACATCGCCGCACAGCACGGCGTCGATTTGTTCAACGATTCCTGGGAGCCGGTCTTCAACAGCGATGCCGGCGTCAAGGCGCTGGAAACCATCCTGGCGCTGCAGGCGTCTTCGGCGGAAGGCGTGGCCGGATGGGGCTGGGGCGAGAACCGCGCCGCCTGGCTCGGCGGCCAGCTCGCCATGAACATCTCCTGGCAGGATTCCGGCACCCAGGCGACACGCCCGGACCAGAGCCGCATCGTCGGCGACGTGCTCACCATCTATGAGCCGCGCGTGCAGATCGAAGGCGCCCGCTTCGCGCCGCCGAACATTGCCGGATCGACCTCCTGCGTGACGGCCACGTCGCAGAACCCGGAGGGCGCCTTCCTGATGCTCGCCTTCCTGACCACGGCATCGATCATGGCGATGAACGAGGCCAACGCCAACGGCGTCGCGCCGGGCTACAAGTCGGTGCTGAAGAACGATAAGCTGCGGTCGGTTTCCCAGCCCGCCGCGGTCTGGGCGGACTCGCTGGACTATGCCTGGTGCGCGCCACGCATTCCCGGCATGTTCGAGATGGAACAGGCGCTCGGAAACGAGATCAACAAGGCGATCGTCGGCCAGGCGAAGCCGAAGGAGGCGCTGGATGCCGGCGCCAAGGCCTGGAAGGAGATCATGACCAAGAATGGCTTCTTCTCGGACAAGGAACCCTTCAAATACGCCGCCGTGGCTCCGGCGACCTGGGCCGGCAAGGGCAAGACCCCGCCGGTCTGACGATTGAACGATGCTGGCTTGCCGACTGGTCCAGGGAGACTTCACGTAATGCAGGACTCCGCGGTCCAGAACAGTACAGGATGGGCGGCCAAGGCCGCCCATCCCGGCGTCAGGCTCCGACCCCGGAGCCGGTGGCGCCGCAAGGCCTTTCCCTATCTTCTGGTGGCGCCCTCGGTGATCTTCCTGCTGGGGATCACGCTCTATCCCGGCATCTATGCGATCTATCAGGGCTTCTTCCACGTCCGCTTCAACAACTGGACCTTCGCGGGCTTCGACAACTACAGCAAGCTGCTGTCGGATCCCGAATTCTGGCAGGCGCTGTGGAACACCTTCGTCATGGGCGCGATCGCGCTCGCGCTCGAATGCACGATCGCCATCAGCATCGCGGCCTTCGCCTATCGCGATCCGTGGGTGCGGTCGTGGCGCATCATCTTCCTGATGCCGATGCTGTTCATGCCCTCGGCCGTCGCCTTCATCTGGAAGCTTGCCTTCAACGACGGCCGCGTCGTCAGCGACCTGCTGATGCGGCTGGGGCTGATCGACGGCAACCTGGATTTCCTGGGTTCGGTCTGGCTTGCCCGGCTGACGCTGATCGTCGCCGACGTCTGGCAGTGGACGCCCTTCCTGTTCATCATCTTCGTCGCCGCGCTGCAGGGCCAGGACGCCGAGATGGAGGAGGCGGCGCGGCTGGACGGAGCCAAATGGCGGCAGATCTTCTGGAACATCTCGCTGCCGCTGATGATGCCGATCGTCGTCGTCGCGCTGATCCTGCGCGCCATCGACATCATCACGATGTTCGCCTCGGTCTTCATCATCACCGGCGGGACGCCCGGCGGCGCCACCGAGACGATCAGCTATTTCATCTATCGCATCGGCTTCAAGACCTTCAACTTCGGCTACGCCTCGGCCGTCTCGGTGGTGATGCTGGCAATGACCGTCATCGTCGCGCAGCTGTTCGTGAAACGCTTCTTCCGCTCGGGACGGGAATAGCCCATGGCCGCCAAAGCGAAATCCTCCGAAAGCCTGCTGCTGCGCTACCTGGTGCTTGGCGCTTGGGCGGTGTTCTGCCTGGCGCCGATCCTGTGGTTCCTGTCGATCGGACTGCGGCCGAGGACCGAAATCATCGCCGCCCAGCCGATCTATTGGCCGAGCTTCTCGCTCGATGCCTGGGATATGATCTGGACCGACTGGCCGATGGGCAACTATCTGCGCAATTCGGTCGTGGCGGTCGGCGGCAGCGTCGTTATCGATCTTCTGCTCGCGATCCCGGCCGCCTATTCGCTCGCCCGCTATAACTACCGGTTCCGCGAGGACATCGGCTTCTACATCCTGTCGACCCGTATGATGGCGCCGGCCATCGTCGCCATCCCGATCTTCTTCCTGTTCCGCCAGCTTGGCCTGCTCGACTCGGTCTGGGCGCTGATGCTGGTCTATGCGGCGATCAACCTGTCGCTGGTGACCTGGATCATCCGCTCCTACATGCTCGACATTCCGCATGAGATCGAGGATGCGGCCCGCACCGATGGCGCGTCCGACCTGCGCATCCTGGTGTCGATCATCGTGCCGATGTGCCTGCCGGGCATCATCACCGCTGCGGTGATCGCCGTCATCTTCGCGGTCAACGAGTTCCTCTTCACCCTGCTGATCGCGTCGACCAAGAACGCCTACACGCTGTCCGTGGCGCTGGCCAATTTCACCGGCGGGTCCGACGGCATCATCTACAACGCGATCGCGCTTGTCGCCTTCCTCGCCTTCGTGCCGATCATGCTTCTGGTCGTGCTGATCCAGAAGCACCTGTCGCGAGGCCTGACCATGGGCGCGGTCAAGGGCTGAGATTTCGCGCCGGCCCAAAGGGCTCCGGCGCGGCCAAAGAAAGAACCGGAAAGACGAACATGGCTCAGATTCAGCTCAAGAAGGTAACCAAGGGGTGGGGATCGGTCGTCGGCGTGGACAATGTCGACCTCGATATACGCGACGAGGAGTTCATGGTCTTCCTCGGGCCGTCGGGGTGCGGCAAGACCACGACGATGCGTATGATCGCCGGCCTCAACGATTTGAGCTCGGGCGAAATCTGGATCGACGGCGAACTGGTCAACGAGTTCGATCCACGCGACCGCGACGTGGCGATGGTGTTCCAGAGCTACGCGCTCTATCCGAACATGACCGTCTACGAAAACATCCGCTTTCCGCTCAGGATGCGCGGCATCCCGAAGGCCGAGCATGACGCGCGGGTGCGCCGGGCCGCCGACATGGTCGAACTCGGAGCCTACCTCGACCGCAAGCCGGGCGCGCTGTCGGGCGGACAGCGGCAGCGCGCGGCCCTTGCCCGCGCCATTGTCAGGCAGCCGCGCGTGTTCCTGATGGACGAGCCGCTGTCCAACCTCGACGCCAAGCTGCGCAACGCGATGCGGGTGCAACTGAAACATGTCCAGCGCCAGCTGAAGATCACCACCATCTACGTCACCCACGACCAGGTGGAGGCGATGACGCTCGCCGACAGGATCGTCATCATGGACAAGGGGCGCATCCAGCAGCTTGGAACGCCCGACGAGATCTACAGCAATCCCAACAACACCTTCGTCGCCGGCTTCATCGGCTCGCCGCCCATGAACCTGATCAAGGGCGAGGTGCGCGGCAAGCGGTTTTCCGCTCCGGGGGTCGAGGTCGCCGGCATCAACCTGCCGGACAGCCGGGCCGTCATTCTCGGCGTGCGGCCCGAGGACGCGAAAGTGGCGACCGGCACGGCCGCTCATCTCAAGGGGCAGCTCTACGGGCTCGAGCCGACCGGCGACCAGACCTTCCTTTCGGTTCGCACCGATGCGATGGTCGTCGAGGTGAAGGCGGACCGGGATTTCCGGCAGCCGCTCGACACCTCGATCGCCATTGAGCTCGACCCCGAGCGGCTTTATTTCTTCGACGCGGAATCGGGCCAGCGCATCCGCCTCAACTGACGGGAACCACCGTGCTCTACGACTACGCCTCAATCGGCTTCTTCACCTTCGATTGCCTCGGGCGGCCGGTGCGCCGCATTCCGGGTCCGACCGAATTCGATTTCCTCGAGGAGATCACCATCGCCGTTTCCGGCGCCGCCGGGGCGGCGGCGATCGTGGCGGCGAAATACGGAATGAAGGTGCTCGGCGTCGGCGGCGTCGGCGCCGACGACATGGGCGACTGGGTGCTTGGCCGGCTCAACCGCTACGGCGTCGACACCAGCATGATGCAGCGCATCGACGGTGTCGGCACCTCGTCGAGCATCGTCGCGGTCCAGGACAACGGCCAGCGGCCGGCCATGCACATGAAGGGCGCGACCGGCTTCTTCGAAGTCACGCCGGACCAGTTCGACCGGGTGCTCGATGCGTCGTTCGTGCATGTCGGCGGCGCGGGCCTGATGGATCGCATGGATGGCGAGCCGACCGTCGACCTCCTGGCGCGCGCCAAGAAGCGCGGCTGCGTGACCACGCTCGACGTCGCTTCCGCGAGGCATGAGGACATGTCGATGATCGCAAGGCTGTTGCCGCATGTCGACTATTTCCTGCCCTCGGTCGAGGAGGCGCGGCTACTGTCCGGTCTCACCGACACGCAGGACGTGGCGCGCTTCATGCTCGATCGCGGCGTGGGCTGCTGCATCCTGACGCTTGGCGAACACGGCGCCTACTATCACCATGCCGACGGCACGCGCTTCCATATCCCGGCCTTCGAGGTCGATGTGGTCTGCACCTGCGGCTGCGGCGATGCTTTCAACGCCGGCTTCGCGGCGGGCCTGCACCGCGGGCTCGACGCGGAAAGCGCGGTCACGCTGGCGCAGGCGACCTCGGCGCTGAACGCAACCGGGCTCGGCAGCCAGGCCGGAGTGGTGTCGTTCGAGCACACGATGGACTTCGCGCGGCGCACGAGGAAGAAGACCAATACGCTCGCCGCCTGAGGCGCGGCTCGGGCGCCGGCCGTGCCGTCCGGCGCTCTATGCCTTCTTCCGCGATCCGTTCAGCCGCGTCTTTTCGATCATGCTCGCCGCGGTGACCTCGTCGGTGATGAAAACCGTCGGGTTGACCAGTTTCATCGCCCCGATCAGGGCGCCCACTTTCTCCGGCCCGCCGGATGCGAGCAGCCGGATCGGCGCCCGGCGCAGCCGGTCGAGGCCGACCGACATGACGCGGTCGTTGATCTCGTGATCGATGAGGTTGCCGCGCTCGTCGAAGAAGTGGAACAAAAGGTCGCCTATCGCGCCGGCCGCAACCAGCGAGTCGTGCTGGGCATCGGTCAGGTAGCCGACCTGGTACGAGGTGGCGGTCGACGTGGTTCCGCCGACGCTGAGAAGCACGGCGTCAAGATCCTCGGCCATTTCGAAGATGGTGTTGAGGCCGCAGCGCTCGATCAGGGTGCGCTTCGTCTCGACGCTGTCGACGATCGCCGGCGCCGGCACCAGGAAGCCCTCACCCTGGAAGAGCTCGGCCAGCTGCCAGGCGAACTCGGCCGGATTGAAGCGGCGCGCCTGGATGATGCCGCCGAGCAGCGAGTAGACGCGGAAGCCGGTGAGCGACTGGCCCTTGATGAAGGGCAAGGTGTTGTAGAGGGTCCGTCCCCAGCCGACGCCGACGCGCATGTTCGATGTTGCGATCTGCGAGATATAGTCGCCCGCCGCGGCGCTGATGACGGGCACCGGATCGGCTTGCGGGCCGGACAGCGGCGCCACGATCGCCTTCTGGATGTCGAACAGTTCCTCGAGGCCGCGCTCCAGCTCGGTCGTGTCGGCGACCTTGGCGTTGATCGTGATCTTGATTTCGTTGCGGGCGCGGGCATCGGCCAGAAGCCTGACGACGGTCACCCGGCCGACATTGAGGATGGCCGCGATTTCGCTCTGGGTGAGCTGCTCGACATAGTACATCCATGCGGTCCGGATGCGGACGCGGTCGGCCTGACTCGAGCCGCGGACATTCTCGCCAAACGGCATCTCGGGATCTTTCGAGCCCCGTTTCCTCTGGCGCATGGTCCCCTTGGCTCCCGTCATTCCAGCCCACCTGTCACAGCCGGAACACAGGATGCGCGGATGACGATGTCATAGCTTTGCAGCCCATAATTGTCTATCTTTGCAAGGAGTAACGATTGGCAGTCAAAGGGACCCAGGTGATGGCGCCGTTTTTGCCGGAGGAACTGCGGACCAAAGTGAAGGAGCGCTTGCGCGACGCCCGGTTCGTGGCGCGCGAAATGCGTGCGACCACCCGCAAGGGGCAGGACGACCAGTCGCCGGAACGGAGCGACCGCGCCGCCGGCCCGGCCGGGCTGGTGACGGCGATCGCCGACTTCTCCGACAGCGCGCTTTCGGCATTGGAATCTGTCGCCATTGGGCTGCTCTCTTCCGACCCCAAGGCGCATTTCGGCAGCGCGTCCGCCTATCCGCTCGGCCGTTACTTCGACACCGAGAATGCGACCTCCCAGGCGCTGTTCGCGCGCGACTGCTATTTCGCCGCCAAGCAGATCCTGTTGGCGAAAGGGGTCGCCAATCCGCGGCTGAGCGAGGAACTGTTCGGCGAAGCCCATCGCCTCGCGGCCAGAACCGAGCAGCCGGCCCCGGCTGGCCGATCGAAAGGCGCCGACGATGCCTCGCTCGACGACATTGCCCTACAGGCGGCCGCCATGGCCCATGCCATTCTTCGCGCCCGTCCGGTCGAGTCGCCGCGATACATCGATGACGCGGCCAACGGCCGGATGCTGGACACTGGCATATATGTCGCGGCGGCACTCGCCTTGGCCACCGCTGTCGCCAGCTATAGCGCCGACGTCACGGCGGATGACGATATCTATGTGGGCGTCTGCGCTGCGGTCGACGCGCGCTACGTGCTGTTCAGCAAGGCGCTGGCAAGCCAGGATCGGCCTGGAGACCTGGCGCGAGTCTTTGCCGATCTGATCCCGCATCTTCCGTAGCGGGTCGTTCGCGAGAGGTTGTCGCGAAATCGGCGGGGATGAACCTTTGCATTTTTTGTGCAACAGATGTACATGTTGATGCCCTGTCGCGGTTGGGTATCGCGGGCGCCTCAGTTGGAACTGGACAATGGATCTGACACCCAAGGACAAATTGTCCTCGATACCGGACCTGCGGCACCGGCTCCGCCAATTGCGGTGGTTTTCCAAGGCCTTCCGGAACAATGCGGAACTGGTGAAGGAGCACTTTGGGTTCTCTTACCGGATCGACGACAAGCTGTTGAACCAGGTCTTCTTCGACTGGCTGGCGGCGATCGACGAGCAGGACGATTCGGCAGCGATCGACCGGGCCGACTACATCGTCTTCGTGGCGGGGCTAGCCCTGCGCGAGCTGATCCGGACCAAGCCAGCGGTGATGGTTTCGGATGCCGGGACGAGCGAGGCGGATGACAAGGCCACGCTCGAGATTGCGCGGTTCTGGCCGGAAGGCTTTCTCTATACGAATTTCTGCGTCTGCGGCATTGCCGCGGTCCAGGAACAGGAGTTCGGGCAATCCCGCGATCTCGAAAAGGCCGCCTCCGATCTGCGCGTCTGGTGGTCCTATCGGGAAAACGCCGAGGAGGATCCGAACATGTCGATCGCCTTCCTCGACCAGTTCGTCGGCCTGGAACCGAACTGGCTGTTCCCGGCGATGGCGCAGGAGAGGGCAGCGATCAAGAAGGCTCTGGCCGCTCCCCGCGAAACGGCGCTCGACCGCCTGCCTCCGGCAGCGACGAGATAGGCTACGGCGCGCCGAGTCCGTTCTTGCGTTTTCCGCTGCGGCGGTCTGTCGGCGCTCCGGTCCAGGGAGCAGGTTCAGCCCAATCGGCCTACGGGCCGGGCTTGTCGCCCTACGGCCCGGCGATGCGTTCGGGCAATCACGCCCGAGCGATTCGATCTGATTTTCAGGCGAGGGCAACCGGTCCTCGGGCCGGAAAGCAGCAAAGCCCTCGCGAAGTGCGTGACCTCTCATCCGGCAGGCAATTCCTGCTGCGGATTTTGCCGCAAAGATTTGTACATTCGTCTTGATATGGAGACAGATGTTCAGTATTTGTCAGCCGGAGGCAAGACGCCCCTGGGAGGATATAGCAATGACCATCAACGTCGCGCCGACCGGCCTTGCGCGCGATCTTTCCGAGCGGGCGAAGTCCGGCAAGCCGATCCGCATCGGGCTGATCGGTTCAGGCGAGATGGGCACCGACATCGTGACCAGGGTCGCCCACATGACCGGCATCGAGATCGGCGCGATCTCGGAACTCAACCTTCCGGCGGCGGCCAAGGCGGTCGATATCGCCTTTCAGGAGAGCGGCCATTCGCGCGAGGTCTCAAGCGTCGCGGCGATGAGCACGGCGATCGAGGCCGGCAAGGTCGCGGTCACCGGCGATGCCGACCTCGTCATCAACAACGAGCTGATCGATGTGGTGATCGACGCCACCGGCGTTCCGGCGGTCGGCGCCGAATACGGCCTGCGGGCGATGGAGCACGGCAAGCATCTGGTGATGATGAATGTCGAGGCGGACGTGACCATCGGCGCCTATCTGAAGAGCGAGGCCGACAGGCTGGGCGTCACCTATTCGCTCGGCGCCGGCGACGAGCCGTCCTCCTGCATGGAACTGATCGAGTTCGTTTCGGCGATGGGCCATCCGATCGTCGCCGCCGGCAAGGGCAAGAACAACCCGCTCAACATCGACGCCGTCCCGCATGACTATGCCGAGGAGGCCGCGCGCCGCCACATGAATGTGCGCATGCTGGTGGAATTCGTCGACGGCTCCAAGACGATGGTCGAGATGGCGGCGATCGCCAATGCCACCGGACTGGTGCCCGACAGGCCCGGCATGCACGGGCCCGCTGCGACGCTTGGCGAATTGTCGAAGGTGCTGGTGCCGCAGAAGGATGGCGGCGTGCTGTCGAAGGTCGGCGTCGTCGACTATTCGATCGGCAAGGGCGTCGCGCCGGGTGTCTTCGTCGTCGCCGACATGTCGCATCCGCGCATCTCGGAGCGCATGGAGGACCTGAAGATGGGCAAGGGCCCATATTTCACCTTTCATCGACCGTATCACCTGACCTCGCTCGAAGTGCCGCTGACCTGCGCGCGCGTCGTCCTCTACGGCAAGGCCGACATGGTGCCGCTGGCAAAGCCGGTGGCGGAGGTCTGCGCGGTCGCCAAGAAGGACATGCAGCCGGGCGAACGGCTCGATGCGATCGGCGAGTATTGCTACCGCGCCTGGATCATGACCGCGCCGGAGGCGAAGGCGGCCGGAGCCGTTCCCTGCGGCCTGCTGCAAGGCGCCTCGGTGACATCGCCGATCAGGAAGGGCGATCTCATCACCTATGCCAATGCGGCGCCCGCGCCGGGTTCAAGGATCGCGGAGCTCAGGGCGCGACAGGACCAGCTGGTCTACGGGAGGGCATGACGATGGCCAGGAAAGCCGTGCTGGAAAAGGCCGCGCCCACCAATCTGCCCTTTGCCTACCGGCACTACGACGCCGGCCAGCTCAGGGAAGTGCTGCGCAAGATGTACCTCATCCGCCGCTTCGAGGAGGGCGCTGAGGACTGTTACATGCGCGGCCTGATCCACGGCACCATGCACCTGTCGATCGGGCAGGAAGCAAGCGCGATGGGCATCTGCATGCCGCTTGCCGAGGACGACCAGATCACCTCGACCCATCGCGGCCACGGCCACTGCATCGCCAAGGGCGCCGAGGTCAGAAAGATGTTCGCGGAGTTCTTCGGCAAGACCACCGGCTACTGCAAAGGGCGCGGCGGCTCGATGCACATCGCCGATGTCGCCAAGGGCAATCTCGGCGCCAACGGCATCGTCGCCGGCGGCATCCCGATCGCGGTCGGCGCGGCGCTTTCCGCCAAACGGCTGAAGACCGGCAAGGTGGTGGTCTCGTTCTTCGGCGACGGCGCCAACAATGAGGGCGCCTTCCACGAGGCGCTGAACATGGCGTCGATCTGGAAGCTGCCGGTGGTGTTCGTCTGCGAGAACAATGGCTACGGCATGTCGACATCGACCGCCCGCTCGACCGCCGTCAGGAACATCGCCGACAGGGCGGCGGCCTATTCGATGCCCGGCGTCATCGTCAACGGCAACAGCTTCACCGAAGTCGCGGAGGCCGCGCATGCCGCCATCGAGCGCGCCCGGACAGGCGAGGGACCGACGCTGATCGAATCCAAGACCTACCGCTATCGCGGCCACTCCAAGAGCGACCGCAACCGCTACCGCAGCAAGGAGGAGATCGAGGACTGGATGTCGAACCGCGATCCGATCACGCTGTTCGAGGCTGAACTGAAGGAATTCGGCATCATCGACGACAGCGGCATCGAAGCGGTGCGCGAAGCTGTCAGACAGGAGATCACCGAGGCCATCGAATTCGCCAAGGCGAGCCCCGCTCCGGACATCGGCGATCTTCAGAACTACGTCTATACGGAGCTGGCGTGATGGATGCCGAGATGCGCGAACTGAGCTATGCGCAGGCGATCCAGGAGGCGATGGCGATCGCCATGGAGGCCGACGAGCGCGTCCTGCTGATGGGCGAGGACATCGGCGTCTATGGCGGCGCCTTCCAGGTGACGGGCGATCTGGTCGAGCGTTTCGGTGTCGACCGGGTGATGGACACGCCGATCTCCGAACTCGGCGGCGCCGGTGTCGCCGTCGGCGCGGCGATGACCGGCTTGCGGCCGATCTTCGAATTCCAGTTTTCCGATTTTGCCACGCTTGCCCTGGAGCAGATCGTCAACCAGGCGGCCAAGATGCGCTTCATGCTGGGCGGCGAGGTCTCGGTGCCGGTGGTGATGCGGTTCCCGGCCGGCTCGGGCACCGGCGCGGCCGCGCAGCACAGCCAGAGCCTGGAAGCCTGGCTCGGCCATGTGCCGGGGTTGAAGGTGATCCAGCCGGCGACGCCCTACGATGCCAAGGGCATGTTGTTGGCCGCCATAGCCGATCCCGATCCGGTGATGATCTTCGAGCACAAGCTGCTCTACAAGATGAAGGGGCCGGTGCCCGAGGGCCACTACACGGTGCCGATCGGCAAGGCGGATGTCCGGCGCGAGGGAAGCGACCTGACCGTCGTCGCGACCTCGATCATGGTGCACAAGTCACTGGAGGCGGCGCAAGCGCTGCAAGCCGAAGGCATCGACATCGAGGTGATCGACCTCAGGACCGTGCGGCCGATGGACAAGCGCACCATCATCGAAAGCGTCAAGAAGACCTCGCGGCTGCTTTGCGTTTACGAGGCGGTGAAGACGCTGGGCGTCGGCGCCGAGGTCAGCGCCATGATCGCCGAGAGCGAGGCCTTCGACTTCCTCGATGCGCCGATCGTGCGGCTGGGCGGCGCCGAGATACCGATCCCCTACAATCCCGACCTGGAAAGGGCGACCGTTCCGCAAGTGCCCGACATTGTCGCGGCGGCGCGCGATCTGGTCAGGGGAGCGCGCTAGCCGATGCCCGTCGAAGTCATCCTTCCCAAGGTCGACATGGATATGACGACCGGCCAGATCTCGCGCTGGTTTGTCAGCGAGGGTTCCGTCGTCAAGCAGGGCGACGTGCTGTTCGAGATCGAGACCGACAAGGCGGCGATGGAAATCGATGCGCCGGCGAGCGGCATTCTGCTTGATGTCACCGGCAAGGAGGGCGTCGACATTCCGGTCGGCGCGCCTGTTGCCTGGATTTATGCTGATGGCGAGGCTTATGGGACTGATGCTGTGGCGAAGCAGGGTGAGGCTCCAATCTCCCCCCTCGTGGGGGAGATGTCGGCGATGCCGACAGAGGGGGGCGCTGTCTCGCCAGCATCTCATTCTGTCGCGCCCCCCTCTGGCCTGCCGGCCATCTCCCCCACTAGGGGGGAGATCAGCCAATCGCCGGTGGGCGCACGTGCAACGCCGCTGGCCCGTCGTCTCGCTCGTGAGGCGGGCATCGTGCTTTCCAATATTGCTGGAACCGGCCCATACGGCCGTGTGGTGAAGGCGGATATCGACGCGGCGATCGGCAACGCCACCCCAAGGGTCGCTGCGGAGGCTCCCGCAGTTGCATCCGCCGCGGCGCCGAAGGCGATGTCGGACGACCAGGTGCTGAAGCTGTTTGCCGAAGGCTCCTACGAGCTCGTCTCGCACGACAGTATGCGCAAGACCATCGCGCGCCGCCTGGTCGAGGCCAAGTCAACCATCCCGCATTTCTATCTGACGCTCGACTGCGAGCTCGACGCGCTGTTGGCGCTGCGCACGCAGCTCAATGCCGCCGCGCCGGTGAAGAAGACCGAGAAGGGCGAGGTTCCAGCCTACAAGCTCTCGGTCAACGACCTGGTGATCAAGGCGATGGCGATGGCGCTGATGGCGGTGCCGGATGCCAATGCCTCGTGGACCGACAGCGCCATGGTCAAGCACAAGCACGCCGATGTCGGCGTCGCCGTGTCGATCCCTGGCGGCCT
>NZ_SRUX01000158.1:0-345 GCF_004791545.1 Mesorhizobium sp. M4B.F.Ca.ET.214.01.1.1 | reverse complement strand
TCCGCCTCGATCATCGCCCGCGCATGGATCAGGCGCCGACGCCAATTGAGGCAGAGCTCGCGCTGCGCGCCTTCGGCATTCTGGATAGCAAAACGCCGCTGCGCTTCCGTCTCGGCGTTGACGAGGTCGGCCAGCGCCTCGGTCTCGACCAGGTCGACCTTGCCATTGAGGAACGCGCGGCGCGTGAATTCTCCAGGTTCGGCATGCCTGACGCCGTCAAAGCCAGCGATCGTCTCCAGCATCCTGGCCACCACGGCGCGGCCGCCATGAACATGAAACTCGGCGACATCCTCACCCGTGAAACTGGCCGGACCGGGGAAGAAGACGACCAGCCCAGTGTCGAGC
>NZ_SRUX01000157.1:0-346 GCF_004791545.1 Mesorhizobium sp. M4B.F.Ca.ET.214.01.1.1 | reverse complement strand
TGCTGGTCGAGATGACCCTCGCCTGACCTGCCTTCAGCGGATCACCGGCTCGCCAGGGAAACGACGGCGCGACGGCTTGGAGACGCCGAAGCCAACTTCCATCATCAGACGTGGCGTGCGTGCCGGCACCGTGCCCATGTGGAAACCGAAGGGGTCTTCGACGAAGCCGAGGCCAGCCTCTCCGGTCAGGGTCACCGGGCTCTGCTCGCCATACACGTCCAGCACATCCTGGGCGGGATGGCCGACGAGAAGGGTGAGCTGATGCCTTATGGCGCGGCGCCTGTGGCTTCCCCTGACATAGACATGCGGACCGGTCTCGGCGTCGACGGGCTTGAGGTAGAAAAAG
>NZ_SRUX01000156.1:0-346 GCF_004791545.1 Mesorhizobium sp. M4B.F.Ca.ET.214.01.1.1 | reverse complement strand
CTGAAACCGGGCTTTTCGGTCTGGTTGTAGAACAGCGAATAGTTCACGCCCGCGCCGATATAGGGCTTGAAAGCGCCGAAGTCGGTGAAGTGATATTGCAGCGTCAGTGTCGGCGGCAGCAGCCAGGTCTTGCCGACCGGCGTGCCGGCCAGCACGCCCTCGCCATTGATTTTGGCATAGGTGGTGCCGAGAATGAGTTCGGCGGCGAAGTTATCGGTGAAGAAATAGCTGATGTCGAGTTCCGGGATTACGGTATCCGAATAGGACAGGCCAGCCCCTGGCACACCGTCGACGCTCCCGCTGTCATTGGTGATGACGCCGAGGCCGCGCACGCGCAGCATCCACG
>NZ_SRUX01000155.1:0-346 GCF_004791545.1 Mesorhizobium sp. M4B.F.Ca.ET.214.01.1.1 | reverse complement strand
CTATTGATCGTTTAGGACGTAATTATGATGAAATTATTGAAACTGTGAATTACTTAAAAGAAAAAGACGTTCAGTTAATGATTACAAGTTTACCTATGATGAATGAAGTTATTGGTAATCCATTACTAGATAAGTTTATGAAAGATTTAATCGTTCAAATTTTAGCAATGGTTTCAGAACAAGAGAGAAATGAAAGTAAACGTCGACAAGCTCAAGGTATCCAAGTTGCGAAATACAAAGGGGTATATAAAGGGCGCCCTTTACTTTATTCACCGAACGCAAAAGATCCTCAGAAACGTGTTATCTATCATCGAGTTGTCGAAATGTTAGAAGAAGGGAAAGCAAT
>NZ_SRUX01000154.1:0-347 GCF_004791545.1 Mesorhizobium sp. M4B.F.Ca.ET.214.01.1.1 | reverse complement strand
GCCAGACACCCTCGCCGCGCACCAGATGCACGGGCTCGTCGTAGAACAGTTGCGATTTCGCGCCGAGCAGCCGGCCACGCCGGCTAACCAGTGTTTCCCCAGCCAGTTCTTGCCGCGATTGGGCCATCGGTGTACCAAACCTCCGTTGCATGCGTCAGACCTTCGACAGGCCTGCGTCGATCGCCTCACCGATCTTCGCGACATCGGCGGCGCTGATGATGAGCGGCGGCGACAGGATGATGTTGTTGCCGGAGACGCGCAGCATGACGCCGGCCTCGTAGGCCGCCTCCGAAACGACAGCCATGGTCTTCTTGTCGGCGGGTTTCTTCGTCGCGCGGTCGGCAACC
>NZ_SRUX01000153.1:0-349 GCF_004791545.1 Mesorhizobium sp. M4B.F.Ca.ET.214.01.1.1 | reverse complement strand
GTTGAGAGCCGCCGGCCGGCCGCCAAGCGGTTCGGCATTTCGGTTTCGGCGGCGGTGAAGTTGTTGCAGCGTCATCGGGCGACTGGCTCGGGAGCGCCTGGCAAGATGCGTGGACATCGCAAGAGGGTTCCGGAGCGCACCGTGCTTTCATCGTGGCCCGTCCGCGTGAGACGCCGCAACTGACGCTGCATGGTCTGAAGGATGAATTGGCCCGCTCGCGGCGTCAGGGTCTTGCACAATGCGGTGTGGCAGTTCCCACGCCGTAAGGCCTGAGCTTCAAAAAAGCTGTTCGCCCTTGAGTAGGTGCGCGACTATAGTGCCCCTCGGCGCCAGCGATGGTGATCCCGGC
>NZ_SRUX01000152.1:0-351 GCF_004791545.1 Mesorhizobium sp. M4B.F.Ca.ET.214.01.1.1 | reverse complement strand
ACGCGCTCGACGGGCCGCTGCAGCTTTACATCAGGTGCGTGGTGCTCTCGGCCGGTGTGTTCTTCGGCATGTCGGGCTTTGCCGTTGTCGCCAAATGGGTGCTCGTCGGCCGCTGGAAGGCGGAAGCGTTCCCGATCTGGGGCCTGCGCTACTATCGTTTCTGGGTGGTGAAAACCTTGCTCCGCACGGCACCCGTCGTGCTGTTCCGCGGCAGCCCGCTCTACAGCCTTTACCTGCAGCTTCTGGGAACCAGGATCGGCAAGAACGTGGTCATCGAATCCCGTGCCGTGCCAGTATGCACCGACCTGATTTCGATCGGCGACCGAACCATCCTGCGCAAGGAATCGCTGA
>NZ_SRUX01000151.1:0-352 GCF_004791545.1 Mesorhizobium sp. M4B.F.Ca.ET.214.01.1.1 | reverse complement strand
TTCGCGTGCTACGGTGATTACGAAATCCTATCGCAACACCCAGAATGTGCGCCGCTTTCTGACACGCGAATGCGGCAGTGCATTCAGGTTCGACCGCCCTTTCATGACCTGGCTCAAGGATGGTACGGAAAAGACCATGGGCGATGCGGCGGACGAATGGCTCCGACGCCAGGCTGATAAGCGGAAAGCGTAGTTGAGCGGCGAAAGGCGTTTCTTCCTCGATGTCAGGCAGTCGGCCAACGGTGTTTGCTGGGAACATCGGCTGACTGAGCGGCAGGACATGACGGCGCTTGCCATCGCGCAGGGCTTTGGCGTGCCCGACATCGTGGCGCGCGTTCTGGCCGGGCGCAAC
>NZ_SRUX01000150.1:0-352 GCF_004791545.1 Mesorhizobium sp. M4B.F.Ca.ET.214.01.1.1 | reverse complement strand
CGTTATTTCGTCCGCAAGAACTTTCGCCTCGATGCGGAACTCGACTTCAACCGAACCGACTACGACGGCACCAACGAGGACGTGGTCGGTGCGGCCGTCCAGGCCATGTACCGGTTCGACGAGACGCCCTGGGCGGTGTTCGGACGCTATGAATTCGAACGGAGGAAGTTCGAAACGTCCACCCACGCCCTCAGGGCAAACAAGGTCGCCATCGGCCTGCGCGCCAGCTTCGGCAGCGACTCCCTCTTCGACGAGGACCGCAACGGCGCGACCATGGACACTTATCGGCCCGCTTCGGTGGTCAACACGAAGTGAGCCGGCGGCACGGCTGCAAGCGCGGCCATGATCGCAT
>NZ_SRUX01000149.1:0-352 GCF_004791545.1 Mesorhizobium sp. M4B.F.Ca.ET.214.01.1.1 | reverse complement strand
TTGACCATAAACGAACCATAAAATTTTTATTTTATATAATGTACATACATGGTATAATTATTGTGAATTCATAAGTAACAATCATTTGGGGAATGATAGATTTTTATCAAGAATGAAATTAAATAAATGGGTAACAAAATTTAAGATGAGTATATTTGCCGCTATGTAATTAATCTTTACAACTTATTTAATGAGCGAGAGACAATGTACTCATCTTAATAATTCTTATACATAATCGAGTGTTGCTTTTAAATATTCAATTAATTATTTATTTAATAGGAAATGGTGGGTGTATGATGTTTTTACTAATTAATATTATTGGGTTAATTGTGTTTTTAGGTATTGCTGTGCT